>JAPLNM010000045.1:84268-99179 GCA_026692845.1 Planctomycetota bacterium
CACCCTGCCTTGGCAAACGCGACCTCGTCTTCCCGTAGTGGATCTCCCGTAGAGATCCCAGCGTACTAGACCACGTCGATCCGAGCGGGAGATTCCGCCTGGCGTCGCTTCAGATGTCAACCCACAAACAGCCGGATCTCTACGGGAGATCCACCACGAGCAGCCAAACAGCCGGATCTCTACGGGAGATCCACTACGAGCAACCAAACAGCCGGATCTCTTCGGGAGATCCACTACGAGCAGCCAAACAGCCGGATCTCTGCGGGAGATCCACCACGAGCAGCCAAACAGCCGGATCTCTGCGGGAGATCCACTACGAGCAGCCAAACAGCCGGATCTCTGCGGGAGATCCACTACGAGCAGCCAAACAGCCGGATCTCTACGGGAGATCCACTACCTTGGCGTCTTTGCACCTTTGCGTTTATTTCTTCAAACAGCCGCGATTTCCAGGCTTTCATCGCTGCGATCGGACTTGGTATTAGCTGGGCCGTTCCCTGTGCCATGAGCGTAAGCGAAATTAATCCAAGCGTTTTTTGCGTGTTTTTCCTCAAGGATTCTCCCGAAAAAGGCGGTTGTTGGCACGGTTTTTCACCGTCCCGGCGATAGATTCGTAACTGTACGTATGAACGGGACTTAGCGACCGTTCCGGATTTGCTAGCAAACCCCTTTCTATTCCCGAAAACCGGGGTGCTTCGACGCAATCTTTGGTTTTTTCCTGGCGATTTGATAAGCGTGGTGGGTAGACGGAGCGGTTGTACAGTCCGGGCTCGTCCCTATACTGGCCCCACTTATCGGACACCGTCGCAGTCTGTTTATTCAGCAAACTCGACGGTATCGGCAAAGTTTTACGAGTAGGTCGGCCGGTGGCAAAAAGGATTTAGACCCCAAGGGGCCCTGATGGGCTTCCAAAGGTCACGCCATCGGATTCGGTCTTACTTTGACTTATCCCGAGGAAGGAAAGGCTCCCCACGATGTTGCGATTTGCGACTTTGGCGGTTTTTTGTGTTTCGGCAGGCTTCGGCTCGGCGTTTGGGGCAGACCCCTTAACGCTCCGACCGAGGATTTCAGAATCGGAAGTGCTTCCCTACGAAGCCGCTTACCGAAAGGCTCGCGACGAGCGAAAACCGCTCCTGATTCTTGTGGGGGCCGACTGGTGTCCCGCTTGTAAAACTCTCAAGGCGGATACAATTGTCCCTATGAAGGAGTCGGGAGCCCTCAAAGAGGTGGTGTTCACCCAGCTTGATAAGGATGCCCATCCGGAGTTGGCCAGCGAGGTTATGCAAGGCAAATTGCTTCCTCAGTTGGTGGTCTTTACCCAAAGCGACGCCGGCTGGAAACGTTTTTCGCTGACAGGAATGCAGACGGAAGGCCGGGTCAAGGAATTGATCCGAAAGGCATCCGAGGCGCTGCCGACACGACGCTAATTCGTTGACTGAGCTAAGGCAGTCGGTAAATTTAATCCAATCGATGTTGTTCGGAAAATTCAAAGGCTCTGTGCGCGAGGGGGTCCCGTTGGCCCCCTACACTTGGTTGCAACTCGGTGGTGAGGCAAAGTACTTGGCCGAACCGGCCGATACCGAACAACTCGTGGATATCGTCAGGCTCGCCTCCCAAGAAGGGATCTCGATCCGGGTCTTGGGCGGCGGCTCCAATGTCCTTGTCAGTGACAAAGGGTTCGATGGTCTGGTCCTACATCTGTCAGCTCCCTGCTTCGAAAAGATTACGATTCGTGATCTCTCGGTCCATTGCGGCGGCGGAGCAAGACTAGCGCACTTGATTACCGCCTGCGTCGGAAGCGGCTTGGGCGGCTTGGAACACCTCGTCGGAATTCCTGGTACCGTCGGCGGTGCCTTACGCTCCAACAGCAGCACCGACGAAGGCGATATCGGTAGCTTGATGACTCAAGCGACGCTATTGACCCGAAAGGGCGAGCGGATCGTCGTTTCCGCTCAGGACGTGAACTTTTCCCATCGACGAAGCAGCTTGGATGAACTGGTGATCCTCGACGCGTCGTTCGAATTGCATCAAGGCGATATCCGACAACTGACCAAAAGGGAGCAAACCTTTTGGATCGTCAAACGCAGTAAACAGCCGAATTATCCAGCCCGATCCGCCTTGGCGTTCGTCGATCTCGACGGCGTTTCTGCCGTCGAACTGCTCCATCGTAGCGGTGTGAATGGATTGATCGAAGGCAACACGCAACTCAATTCGACCTACCCTAACTACATCACCGCCAATACCGGTGCCTCGGCCGACCAAGTCATCCAATTGCTCGAACGGGCAAAGAAAATCGTCTTTGAAAAGACTGGCTTTTCGCTCCAACCTCACTTAGTCGTCTGGTAGCTTCCGCCTCGAACCTTCAATTCATTGCGGATCCGATCGACTCCAGGCTCAAATCCTAACATCGACTCGATCAACTCCGAGTCCCGCTTTGTGGCGACCTCACCACGCAAAACGGCCACGCCCGCCTCAAGCCGTAACTGAATCCCAGCATTCCCCTGCTGACGGATCCGCTCTTCGATCTGGCTTAGTTGACTCGACGGGACCAAGACCTCCGTCTCTCCTTCGTCGAACGAACTCAAATCCAACTTCGGATAGTACATCCCCTTTTTGCCCAACGGACCTAACGGACGATTCGCTTTGGCAGATCCCGTCTCTAAACGCATCGTGTTCGTCGCCGCTGCCACGTTTCCAACCCCGACTGCTTGCGTCGATCCGACAAACCCGTTCAAGTCGCTGCGGTTGGACCCTACGAAATCGCCGCGCTGTCGGTTGCCACGGACAAATCGACTGTCTGGTTTTGCAAGCCCCCCAGGATTGTTCGTTCCCGGTCCAGCTCCTCCCCCCGCGTTGCTTCCCGTATTCGGCGGATTCGCAACCCCCGGTGTGCTTGCGACTCGGTTGCGCACACTCGATGGATTCGATCCCAATCGCCCCCCAGCCGTCGTCTTCTGGATCGATCCAGAAGAGGATCCGACATTGCGATTGCCAAACATTTGCGCTTCGCTAGGCGCACTGACTAAACAGACCCCAAGGACCGCTGTAAAACCAACGATCCCTACGTTTCGCATCGCCATTTTTTATTCTCCTAATTCAAGGATTTTGGTTCCGAGGACTCCGGACGATCTTGCCCCTGCGGCGCAACAATCTGGCCGACCGATTGCCCTAACCGTATCCAATGCTCGCTGTCGTTGAACTTCACCAAAACCCGATCGGACTCGATCTGCGCTACAAACACCTCATGCAGGGGGTTCGGTATGCTCTCGCCTGCCGGCACCTTTTGGACTGTCCCACGACCGTCGGTGGAAAACCAAGCTTGGGTGACCCCCTGGCGGTTGACCGTGATCGCCTTGAGCTCCAAATCCTGCAATGCCCTTGCAAACCCCTTGGCAAACGGATTTCTCTGCACCAAAGCGGTCGTCGGCGCAAGGCCTCCTGCGGCATCGTCGGTCAACTCCCAATCGCTCAATTGCTCGCTCTGGACGGCCTTGTCAAGACACAGAACTTGAATGCTCAAGTTCACATCCAAACGTCCATCGTTTCCGATCGGATTCAAACTGACCGATCGGATCTTCTGAAGATGACTCGCCCTGCGAAACGCATCGAGCAATGCACTCAACTTGGACAACGTCGCCTGCCCTCGTACCGAATAATCGATCCGATATCCGATCCGCTCGCGCTTACCCCGCTTGGTCCGGGACTTGATCTCCACAGCCGACGGCTGCGATGCATCCACCGATGCCGATTTGATTTGATACTGATCCAACAACCCTAAGAGCCACTCTTGATAAAGCGATCGCGCCAAAACCGGATCCGAGGGCAAGGCCCGATGCGCGTACTCCTCGAGTCGCTTCCCAGCCTTCTGCGAGGCAAACTGCAACTGCTTGCTCTCCTGGATCTCCTTGGTCAGTCGATCCAACTCGCTATTGATTTCCTGCTTGGGTTGCTCAATCCATCCCTGATAAAGCCGATCCAAACCGTACATCCCAAAGACCCCACCACAGGCGATCAATAACCATTTCATCGTCGGTGTCATGATCCGCCCTCCCCTTGCACTTTTGCATCCCCGCGAGCTTTTGACCCGGCCTCTGAACCAGCTTCTGCCCCAGAGGTTTGCGCAGCAGATGGCTCCAGCGTCGCTTCGAGCGCGTTTTGCGGAACTTTATCCGGGACTTTATCCGGGACTTTATCCGGGCTACTGCCTGCCGACTTATCCGATGGACTGGTCGCTTTCGATGCGACAAACCTTCTTAATCCCGGCGCTTGGATCGGAAACTCAATATGCGATTCAAACTGCCATGGATACTCCTGGGAGTCGGCATTCTGCGTGATCTGCTTGCTTACAATCGTGTACTTGGCACCCCGTATGCGATTCTCTAACTCCGAGATGATCTCCTGCGATTTAACCTGCATCGACAAATCCAATGCCCCATTGCCCTTGGCATTGATCGTCGCTGTCAAGCGGCGTACCGTCGCGTCCTTGCCATCCGGAAGCCTCGACGCGATGTCGCTCAACTCCGATACCCAATCGATCTGGTCGCCCAGCCAACCCTCGACCCAATCGACCTGATCGGACTTCTCCTGGTACTTGCTCGTGACCCTGCTGGTGTCCTTAAGCTCATTCTGGGCCGCTGTGGCTTGCTCGCGCAATTCTCCAACGTCCCTAAGCAGAAACGTGCTTCCGGCCACCGTCGCAGCGGCTGCCAATCCCCCAAGCCCCCCCCAACGCAACCATCGATTCGGTGGCGCAGGCGCTCGCTTGGGCGCTAACAAATTGACCGGTAAACTCTGGAACTGCTGCAAGTCCAACGCTGCCCCAACCGTCGCTGCAGAAGTCGATGGGCCGCTCAAACTCCATCCTGCCAACGGGTCCAATAAACGTACCTTGCCCGGCTCCTGGGCTTCGACGGACTTGGCTACCTGTCTTGCAAATTCTCCCGTCTCGTAAACCATCCACGATACGGGCAATTCCCCAAGCGACTGCGGTAACAAGGTCAAACACCGGTTGGCCTCGGTATCGATCTGCTCGGCCACTCGCTCGGGATCCTCATTGCTGTAACGGATCGAACGGAGCATCAATGGCTCACTCCCACGACAAATCGCGACCTCGGCCTCCCCGGCCAACAAATGGATCGAAATCGTTACGGAGCGCTCTGCAACATTGGCCTGCCGCAAGAGACTCAATGGAGCCAAATGCCTCGAGCCAATCGCCAACAACTTAAATCCCGACTCGTTGCATTGCCCCTGAAGACCCTGGAGTAATCGCTGATTCAACGCAAACGCAAATACCTGCTTGCCCGAACCACTGGTCTGTGGCTCGGAATTGCCGACCTTAGGATTCTCAACCCTCTGGGCTTCGGCTTGTTCGCGGGCGACTTTCTGGCTCTCGGCGCGCTCCTCTTGCCTGGCCAAATCCTGGATCACAAAGTAATCGACCGCCGGAGGGTCCTGCGTCTCGCCCTGCTGCTGCTCAACCTCCGACGCAACCAAAATCGGTAACTCATCGCTCGATGCCGGCGGCAAACTCAACGTCAATAAATCCAACTCCGGTCGTGCAAGCAACACCACCAACCGGTTAGCGCTGATCCGCTGCTCCTGAAAGTGCTTGGCAAGCGCCATCAATGGAGCCTGTGGCTTGCTCTCCTCTCCGACCGACCCGGGCATCTCCCCCGATCCACTCGACGGGATCAACGATACCAACCCGAAATCCCCCTCCTTGAGCGTCCGACTCGACCCCGAACTGATGAAGTAAAAAAGCTGATCGCGATCCCAATGCACCACCACAATCCGACCCGATAGCGTCGGAGCAGTCTGCTTGTTGGGCAAAAAAGACAATCGGTCAAAGATGCTCATGGAACGCTTTGTGTGAGTGACTCGGTCGAAAATCCACGATCCCAAGGGTGCCAAAACCGTTGATCGCGCACCCGGGCCGGCAGCTGCCTTGCATCAATCATTACCGTGGATCGAAATACCGGGGTGCGGTCGTCGCGAAAACCTACCGATTGTAACGAAAAAACGTCGCTGCGGGTCGTTATATGCGGCTCGAGCTCTCTGAGCTTTGCCCAATCGACAATCCCTTTTTCTACCAACCAACCAATCGATCCAATCGATGGACTCGACCCTGATACTCCAGCGCTTGATAAACCAGCGTTTTGCTGCCGAGCCTGCACGATCTTCTGCGCTAATTCCTGCGTCAATCCCGGCACGGCCGCTAACACCAATGCCGTCGCACTGGTGATGTCCACGCGCCCCTCAACGATCGGTTGCTGGACTGCCGTTGTCTCCATCAACAACTTCGCTAAGCGACCTTTGAAGTCCGACACGGACGATGCCAAAGGACTGCTCATCGTCTGACGCACCGGCCTTCGACTTGCTCCTGCTGTTCCTGCAACTCCTGGAGTTCCTGACGCACCTGCCGATTCGATCGACAACGTGGCATCGACCATCTCCAACGCACTTTTGAGCGTGTACCGACCCGGTAACCCCCAATCGATAACCCACTGACCTGAATTCAATAACGCGGCACTCGGGTCGCTCTTGCCGCCACCTCCCGATGCTCCCCCCTGGCCAGCTCCCATCCCCGACACCCCCTGCTGGGCGACCTTGCTGGACCTTCGGTCGGTACCCCCCCCGCTTATCCCACCGCCTGGACCGCCGACCGCATTGCCAGGCGAGACCGTTGCGTAAGCCCCAGGTCCATGTTGCCGCATGGCCACGATGAAATTCGCATCCGACAATGGCATGACCTGACTCAGCTCCTGATGCAAACGCTTCAAGTCCGGCTGATTCAACCAGATCCGTGGCTTGCCATCAGGACGCTCGTTGCGCTCCCCATGGACCCATGTCAAATACCGGTTCCAAGCCAACGGCTCGCGTGTGCCCATGCCCCCAGAACTCCCCTGCCCCATCGCCACCGTGTTGACCTTGGATAACTCTCTGCCCAAAGGGGACATCTCGCTTCCCCCCGCCATCGGATCGCTTAAAAGACGCTCCATAAGGGTCTCCTCCCAAGCATCCATGCGATAGTTTTGATCGAGGTCACCTCCGAGCCATCGCAATCGTATCCGATCCAAGGATCTTGTCCGCTGCTGCCTTTGCAAATTCGATTGCATGCCTCCCCCCATCGCCATCTGCAAGGCGTCCTGCGATGCACTCGTCTGCGTTCGTACTCCTAAACTCGCGAGCCATCCGTCGACGGTCTCCTCGTCGGCCTCGGGCAAGCTCATCAATACCGTGCGTGCCAACCCCGGCTTCATCTGATTCCATCGCAACAACGTCGGTATGTGCAACTTGGCACTCTCGTTGTCCATCCCCCAACTCCATTCCACACTGCCTCCTGGACCCTGATCGGACTGGCCCGCACTGGACTGGCCTGCACTGGACTGGCCTGCACTGGACTGGCCAACCCCTCCCCCCTGCGAACTTAACTGCGAACTTGCCGGCGAACTTGATTGCGAGCTTGCCGGCAGTCCTGCTGCACCCGCAAGTTGCGATCCGACCGGCCCGCCGCTGAGGATCGCAAATCGCCACTGCGCATCCTGTTGATCTTGTACAAGCGATTTCTCAAGCAAATTGGTGCGCTCGACGACTCGGCGAAACACCTCGTCGGGCGCTTCGCCCATGAGCAACGCTTGGCGGACTTGCAAGGGCTGCTCGAGCAGATTCGCTGCATACTCGATCCCACTTTGCGCACAAAGCCTCGCTTGGACTTGCTCCTCTTGCAACCGTGTTAATCGGTACTCGTTCTCCATCTCAAACGAGTAACGATAAGCCGCCAGCGATACGAACATGACGAGCACGACGATCACAAGCAACGCCATTCCACGCCGGCGCATCGCTCGGCGCGACGGTGCGCGTTGTCGGCCTGCATTCGCGCTTCTCATCGGCGACCTCGTAGCGCAGTAGGTCCGAGCGGAACGGCTGCCGGAGCATCGCGCCTGGAGGTCTCGACGATGATCACATACTCGGACTCCGAGGTGTCGATCAATCGTTCGGCCAATCCACCGATTTCCGAACGGCCATCCAAACTCTTGGCCTGGAGCTCGAACAGAGGATTCTCTTGTTCCATCGATTCGTCCATCTCGCCCTCGGTCTGAGATTCAAGAGGGGGCGGATCGGGTTTCTTGAATTCCGAAACCGGCGGAAAATCGAACGTGATCGCCACGGCCTTGGGCAACCCGCCCTGCCCTGCACTGCTCCAATCCTCTTGCCATTGCGAGCCATCGAAGTACTGGAATTTCGGGTTCTTCACGCCATACAACCGAGTCTCCTTGAGCGGCGGGATCCACTCGGTTTCCTCGGCTGCCATCGCCTCCAAGGGGTTGCTCTTGGAAACCTCCGAAGCCGTTCCCTTGCGAAGTGGTTTGGGGGATTGCACCCCGCTTGCCGGTTGCGTCGCGGATCGAAACTGATCAAAGTAGGCATCCGGGATCCACTCGCGCCGAACTAGCTCGTATTGGATCGTCTCGGGATCCTGAATTTCTGCCAGCACGGTGTCTTGCTCGTAAATCGGCTCCAATCGGTACTCGACATCGATCCGCTCACCGCTCCAAAGCGATTGCTTCCATTGCTGAGTGGCCAACTCCTCGGGAGTCGCTGCGAGCGATTCGATCGAAACCTCTCCCTGCTCGCCAAGACTCCCTCGGGACTCGTCGCCCAAGCGCTGAAAAAATGGGACCGGATCGATCGATGGCAAGAGGGTTGCGATAAATCCAGTGATGTCCCCCTCGAAACTCACAGCAACGGAACCCGGATCATTCGGATTGGATCCAAAGCTCGGTCCACCAGCAAGGTGGTCCATGTCCTCGCTGAGCCACGATCGGGTCAATCGCAACACGCGGATCCGTTGGGTCAATTTCCAACTCCGCTCCTGCGATCGCTGCAAGGAATCCATCATCCCCCATCCCAAAAGCATCAAAACCGAGAGCAATCCCAAGGCGATCATGAGCTCCAATATCGAGAAGCCTCCCGCAGCGATCCGCAACGCGTTTTTTCTAAATGGACTGCTGCGTCGGATCATAGGCCAACCGATCCACTCGTGGGCGTCGGGGATCGCCCATCCCCTTGCTTAACATCTTGGTCAACATCTTGGTCAACATAAGGACGTCGTACCAGTCGCGTCAGTTCGACCAACGGTCGGCCCGTCGAGCCCTTCGCTCCCGAAGCTCCTTTCGCTCCGGTAGCTCCCATTGCAGCCGTTGCGCTCGATGCGCCTTCGGATTCGAACAACTCGACCTTGATGGAAACCAACTCGGTGGGCATCGGACCGGCCGGCGTGCTTCCATTCGATACGCTCGTGTCTCGACGATTGTCCATCGAGGCCGCACTGCCAAGCATCGCCTCCGAACCCTCGGGCAGAGCTTGCGTCGATGTCGAATCGCCCATGGCAAACGGCTCGATCGTCACGCGATAACTTTTGGGCTTCGTGCCCGGAAGCACCGCGGTATAGCTTTCGATCGTTTCACCCGCTTGCATCCGCAGGATCGACTCGTCGAGGATCGACTGGGCCTGGACCAAACCCGCGATGCGCGCCTCGGCCTTGCTCCCAAACCGAGTCCCAAGTGAAATCAACGACAAAAGGACCATCGCGCTTGCAGCCAAAATCGCTGTCGCAATCATCACCTCAAGCAAGGAGAATCCGCGTGGCGATCGGTGCAAACGGATCATCGCACGATCTCCAACTCGCCTGTTGCCGCCGTAAACGATACCGTGAGCGTCTTGCGGGCCCGTTTATCGAGCAAGGTGATCTCGGCATCGCGACCCAGTCCCTGCGCGCTCATCGGCAAACACCATTTTTCGCTCGACCCAAGCGACTCATCGGATAGCGCTTGGCTCGATGCATTGCCACCCGAAAAACTGCTTGAGTTCCCTGCGCTTGCTCCAAAACCTGCCTCGGAACTATCCATGGCCGCGCTGGACTCGGTGTCCGATGCGTCGTCCATCCAATGCACCGAGCTGACGACGATGTTCTCCGGAAGCGTCCATACGCGAGAGGTCACCGGATGCGCCGACAATGCCGAATCGGAGTCGTTGCTCAAGGCTTGCTCTAACTTGGCATTCGCCGAACTTGAAGTTTCGAAATCGGTTTGCTTCGCGGAGCCTGACGCGGCATCTTGAAGGTCTGATTTTTCGTCGAGCTTCCCGCGGATCAACGCATCGATCCCACCGGATCGCATCTGACTGTCCCCTTGCGTGATCTGCAGGAAAACAGGTTCGCCGCTGATCATGGCTTGGTAACGCCCATCCTCGATCGCTTCGCGCAATTTTTGTGTCGCTTCGCTAAGTTCCGCCTTGCGCATCGGACGAGCGATGCTCGGCCAAGCGATCGCGAGGATCCCAGCGATCAAGACCACGACGATCATCAATTCCAAAAGCGAAAATCCACGTCGGGTTCTGAATTTCAAATCGTTACGCATGGTGGGATCCTAGGCAGGTGTTCGTAGCGGTGGGTGGCATTATACAAGCGGAATGGCGCGAGCCATCCGGTGGCTACTTGGTCGTCTCGGACTCGTTAGCCGCCGCCTGGTTGCCGATGTCATCGGAAGTTCCTGGCTGTCGATCCGGCCCGATCGAGAAGATCCGAGGGAAACTATCGGTCGACTTCGAATCGGACGACTCGCTCCCCTCAAACTCGTATTGGAAATCGCTTCCCCATGGATCCTTCGGCAACTTACCACCCTCGGTATAAGGCCCATCCCAGTTTTTTGCCAAAGCTTCGTCTTCGGGTGCCGCGACCAATGCTTGCAAACCTTCCTCGGTCAGCGGGAAGGATTTCATGTCGACGGCATACATCTTTAGTGCCGAGGCTAGATTCCCGATCTGGGCTTGGGCAGTTCGAATGTCAGCTTTTTTCTGCGTCCCTAAAAGACGCGGGCCGACAATCGCAATCAATCCTACGAGAATGATCAATACGATCATCAGTTCCAAGAGGGTCAAACCTCTGCGTGCGTTTCTTTTCATGGTTGTTTTCCTTTCCACTTTGTTGGGTTTAATTTCGTTGGGTGTAATCAATTGGCTTGTTGTTGTCTGTGTTGTTGTTCTGGGACGCATCGTTATCCGATCGAGGAATTCAAGTCAAACACGGGCAACAGGACTCCGACGATCACGAACATGACCATCCCGCCGATAAACACCAGCATCATCGGCTCGATCATCCGCACCAAGACCTCAAGCTTTCGCTCGATCCGGCCGTCGATCCGATCAGCGATTTTTACCAACACGTCGTCGAGCGTATTGGATTCCTCGGCGACTCGAATCATGGCCATGACCTGCGGTGGGATCAGGCCGCTGGCCGCAAGCGGTTTGGAAAGCGAGTCGCCCGCGGTGACATTGTCAATCGACTTGAGCATCGCCTCGGCGAGCAATAGGTTTCCTGTCGACTCGCTGCTGATCCGCAAGGACCTGAGCAATGGAACTCCATTTTTCAACATCGTTCCCAACACGCGACAAGCCCTGGAAACGGCCGCATCATGAAAAATGTCCCCGACAAGCGGTGTCTTTAGCTTGATCTGGTCGACCAACCGTCGACCCTTTGGGGTCTTGATCCAACGCATGATGAACACGACCAGACCGCCGAGCGCTAGGATCACCAACAGACCGTATTTCATCAAAACCTTGCTCGCCCCTAAGAGCACGATCGTGATCAAGGGCAACCCGGTCCCGTTTTGCTCGAGCCGATCAAAGAACGGCTGAAATTTCGGGACCAGAAACGCCACCATCGCCGCGACAATGATCGATCCGACAATCCCCAGGATGATCGGATAAGTCAACGCGCCGATGATCTTGCTTCGCATCTCGTCTTGCTTGCGAAGAAAGTGGGCGGTTCGCTGCAAGGACTCTTCGAGGAATGCTCCCTCTTGTCCGGCGCGAACCATGCTCAAGGTCAATTCGGAAAAGATCGCTGGATGCTTACCCATCGCTTCATCGAGGCTGCTGCCCTGGGAGACCGCATCGTGAATGGTTAAACAGGTGGCTTGAAGTTTCGAGTTCTCCGTCGCCTCGCCAAGAATCTTTAACGATTCGAGCATCGGCACGCCGTTGGTCAGCAAATCGGCCAACTGGGCACAGAAATCGGCAACCTGCTCTTTCTTGACCCGAACGGGCAACTGCAACGAAAACGATGGGGACTTCGTATCGGACTGCCGAAGGCTCATCGGGTACATCGACTGGGCGCGCAGCTTCTGCATCGCCTCGGCTCGCGACGCAGCAGCGATCAAGCCGGAGAGTTTCTCTCCAGTGTTCGTTTTTGCGGTGTAAGCGAATTCAGCCATGACAAAAAACAATTCCAGGGAGTAGAAACCCTTAGGTTAATCGGCCTTCGTGACGCGCAAGACTTCGTCGATGGTCGTAATGCCCGCGATTACTTTATTCCAACCGTCAACCCGCAGTGTCTCCATCCCATTGCGAATCGCCGCTTGCTTGATCACATCGGAGGTCCCAGCCTGGGTCATCAAATGGCGGATCTCGTCGTTGGTCACCAACAATTCGTAGATCCCCAATCGGCCACGGTATCCGGTCCGCCGACAGCTCTCGCAGCCGACGTTTCGGTAAAGCTTCTTTCCCGATTCCTTCAAAAGCTCGAGCGGAAAATCGTCAGGCAATTCGCCCACGTCGGGTTCATAAGTCTCTTTGCAATCGGCGCAAAGAACGCGGACCAACCGTTGGGCCAAGACCCCTTCGACGGTGCTTGCCACCAAAAACGGCTCGACTCCCATGTCGCTCAAACGCATGAAGGCCCCTGCCGAATCGTTGGTGTGCAAGGTCGAGAAAACCGTATGGCCCGTCAGCGAAGCTTGGGTGGCGTTCTCGGCGGTTTCCAAGTCTCGGATTTCACCGACCAAAATCACATCCGGGTCGTGTCGCAAGATGGCGCGCAAACAGGCCGCAAAGGTCAGACCCACCTTCGAGTGGACCTGGATTTGATTGATCCCTTCGAGTTGGTACTCGATCGGATCCTCGGTCGTGACGATTTTGATGTCCTCAGACTTGATCTCGCTGAGCGCACTGTACAAGGTCGTTGTTTTTCCAGATCCGGTCGGACCGGTGACAAGTACGATTCCGTGAGGCATGCGGATCAGCTTTTGAAACTGATGGTAGACCCGATCCGGCATGCCGATCCCCTGGAGCGAAAACTTCAAGTTCGATTTGTCCAAGACCCGCATGACGACACTTTCGCCATGCAACATCGGAATGACCGAAACGCGAACATCGATTTCCCGACCCGAGACGCGAAGTTTGATCCGGCCGTCCTGGGGGACACGTTTCTCGGCGATATTCATCTTGGCCATGATTTTCAGTCGGCTGATGATCGCCGCTCGGAATTGGTTCATTTCCGATGGGGTCGGCTGACGCTGCAAAACGCCGTCGATGCGATGGCGGATTTTCAAGCCCGCTTCCTGGGATTCGATGTGGATGTCGCTAGCCCTGGCCTCGATCGCTTCGGTGAGAATCTCGTTGACCAGACGCACGACCGACGCCTGTTGGACTTCCTCGGCATCTTCGAGACTGTCCGGGTCGATCCCTTCGAGCATTTCGATGTCGCCAAACTGCATGCGTTGCAAGGCGATCAAGCCATCGATCGTCTCGGAGCCGACGCCCAAGTACTTCTTTGTCAGGCGTTGGATCGTCTCGGCACTAGCCATGACCGGTCGGACCTCGACCTCTAGGGCCGAAGCGACCGAGTCGATGGCGGCAAAGTCGAAAGGGTTCGAAACGGCCAGCCGCATCCAACCTTCGCCGCGTTCGAGGGGGAAAACCGCATGGCGGTGGATCAGTTTGGCAGGGAAACCGTCGAGTGCATCGCCCGAGACTTCGGTCTCATCCGAGGCCAGCCATTCAAGCTGCATCGATCGGGCGCTGATTGCCAGCAGATCTTGGGCGCTAGGAAAATTCCAGCGTTGAGCAAGCGCATCGATGGGAGATCCGCCGTTGAGGCAGTCAGCAAGTTCGCGCAGCTTGACGGAATCAAGCAGCGGTTCGATCCCGCTGGGGTCTGAAATCATGCGACGAATCCCTTGGAGAACTTAGAACGTTCGCTCCGCGAACAAGCTATGGTGGGTGGGTTTGGGCGGTGGTTGGCTTGGGCCGGGGGATGGGTGAGTAAGGCGGGGAGTGCCAGCAAATCTCGCGAGCACTATCCAAGAGTATCTTTCGGATCGTCAGGAAGGTCAAGCTTGATCGGAATTACCCAAACCCTAAACTTCCCAGGATTAGTATCCCTGATCCGTCCGATCCGTCCGATCCGTCTGATCCGTCTGATCCGTCCGATCCGTCTGATCCGTCTGATCCGTCTGATCCGTCTGATCCGTCTGATAGGTCGCATAGGTCCCATAGGTCCCATAGGGCTCTTCCAAAGAAAACTCCCAGAGGGCTAGACATCCGGGTGGAAATCGGTATCTTTTGCCCCGCGGGATGGAGCAGCCTGGTAGCTCGCGAGGCTCATAACCTCGAGGTCGTCGGTTCAAATCCGGCTCCCGCAACTTTTGAAAGCCGTTGGATTCTGTCCTGCGGCTTTTTTCGTTTCCTGGGGGTGGCTCAGGCGACCCATCGATCGCATCCGCTTTCGAAAACACCCGTTGAAATCGCCAGTTTTCACGTTCCCCCTCCAGCCCAACACCGTCAAATCGACATCTGGATCATTTTAGGAAAGATTGGATTTGAGTGTATTTCGGCGCAAGCCGAGGGGTTTTTGAAAGCGGTTGGGCGCAAGCCCTCCGGTGAAGGGTCACTTGTCGTGTACCACGCTCGAACACTCAGCAAACCACTGGATATTTAGACTCACCGGGCCGCTTGCGCTGCTCGGCTATCATTCGCCGATTACCAGGAAATGCGACTTCATCAATGTCCCGATTTGACGGTATTGGCCTCCCGCCTCCCCCCTCTAATTCCGCGATGGACTCCACGACATACACCA
>JAPLNM010000046.1 GCA_026692845.1 Planctomycetota bacterium
AGTGATGTTGTAGCTGAAGTCGTCGGTTTGACCGAAGGTCATTCCACCCTTGATTCCACCGCCAGCCATCCACATGCAAAAATTCCTCGGGTGGTGATCTCGGCCATAGTTGTCCTTGGACAAGCCACCTTGGCTGTAGACAGTCCGCCCGAATTCACCGCCCCAGACGACCAACGTGTCTTGGAGCAGCCCTCGGCGTTTAAGGTCCTTGATCAGGGCCGCGATGGGTTGATCGGTCTGCTTGCATTGGTTCCCAATCTGCCTTGGTAAGTCGCCGTGTTGGTCCCATCCGCGATGGAGCAATTGAACGACGCGCACACCTCGCTCGACGAGGCGACGGGCTAGAAGGGCGCTGTGTGCGAACGAGCCAGGGTCTCGGACGGCCGGACCGTACATCTCGAGCGTCTCTGCGGTTTCGGTTTCGATGTTGGTCAATTCCGGTACGCTGGCTTGCATCCGGAAGCCCATTTCGTACTGGGCGATGCGGGTGGCTGTTTCTGGATCTCCGAATTCGGTCTGCGAACCTTGATTCAATGCCTGGAGCGAGTCGAGCATCAGACGGCGATCGTCGCGGCTGACACCTGTGGGATTCGGAAGGTACAAAACCGGATCCCCACTTCCCCTGAGGGCTACCCCATTAAAACGGGTGGGTAGAAACCCGCTGGCCCACATGCGGCTAAACAGGGCTTGTCCATTGCTGTCTTCGGGGAATTTCGGCGTAAAGACAACAAAGGCCGGAAGGTCGTTGCTCTCGCTACCGAGACCATAGGCGAGCCATGAGCCGATACTCCCTTTGCCGGGGACTTCCGACCCGGTCATGACAAACGTGCAGGCCGGATCGTGGTTGATCGCGTTGGTGAAAACGGATTTGACCAGTGCGATCTCATCGACGACTTCGCTGGTATAAGGGAATAGATCGACGTTGGTCCACATCCCGCATTTCCCGCGCTGTTCGTATTTGAACTTCGATGGAGCTACGGGAAATCGGGTCTGACCGCTGGTCATCGTCGATAAGCGCTGACCGCCTTGGACGCTCGGTGGAAGGTCTTTATCGTAGTATTCAGCCAGCCCTGGTTTGTAGTCCCAGGTATCGATCTGGGAGGGTGCTCCATTCATGTGCAGATAGATGATGGATTTGGCTTTTGGAGGGAAATGAGGCAGACCTGGTAAAGCCGGGTGGATTCTCGAGGCCGGCTGCCCTGGATCGGCGAGCAATCGTGGCATTTGCGACTGGCTTGCAAGCAATGCGGTGGCAAGTCCGCCGAACCTGAGTCCCGACGAGCCGAAAAAATTTCTGCGGCTAAGCCGCATCTGCAGATCATGGAGGTCGTTCATGGGATCAGTTTCGCGTAAGGGTTTCGTCCATGTTGAGAATGGTGCTGGCTGCCAGGGTGTAGGCAGCAAGTTCTGCGGGAGTTAAATCCGCATTGGGTTTGGATTCACCGAGCTGGATCAATTGCTGAGCGTCCTGCGGTGCTCCCTGGTAGCGTTGCATGTGCGTTGCGATCTGCTTTTCGAGCAACTCGATCTCCTTTGCCGTCGGATTTCGAGAAAGAACGGTCTTAAAGAGGAATTCGATCCGGGCCTGCGGGTTCTTTTCTCCCAAGGTAAGCACCCGCTGTGCGAGTCCGCGAGCGGCCTCGACGTGCTGAACATCGTTGAGCAACTGGAGGGCTTGAAGCGGAGTATTGCTTCGTTCGCGACGCGTGCAGGATTGTTCGCGGTTGGGCGCATCGAAATTCACCATGAAAGGGGGTGGTGCTGTCCGCTTGTAAAAAGTGTACAGACTCCTTCGATACAGCGCTGATCCTTTGTCTTGTTGGTAAAACCGAGTATTGGATCCAACAAAACCGACCGGCTCCCAAACATTGGGTGGTTGGTAGGGCTTGACCCCCTTACCCCCGAGAGTCAGATCGATCAGCCCACCGACATACAAGGCATTGTCGCGGATCTGCTCGGCGTCGAGCCGAAGTCGCGGCGCATGGGACACGAGTCGATTCTCTGGGTCTTTCTCCAACGCCTCGGTGGAGATTCGCGAGCTTTGCTTGAACGTCGACGAAGTTAGCATCAACCGCATCAAGGATTTGACATCCCAGCCGGAGTCTTCGAATTGAATCGCTAGCCAATCGAGCAACTCCGGATGCGAGGGCGATTCACCTTGAGTTCCAAAATCGCCGCTGGTCTTGACCAAACCGATCCCAAAGACCTGTTGCCAGTATCGATTGACGGCCACTCGTGACGTCAGCGGATGCCTCGGTGAAACCAACCATTCGGCAAGGTCCATGCGATTGAGTTGGCGAGACTCGTGCTTTTGGATCGCTGGCAGAACCGAGAGCACACCGGGCTGTACCTTATCGCCGGGTTGGTTGTATTGGCCTCGCAGCATTACGAAGCTTTCCCGGGGGGTAGGGTTGTCCTTGTAGACAAAGGTACTGGGAATCGCGTTGTAAAAACTCTCGCGTTCGCTTCGAATGCGATCGACTTGGCCAACCCATTCGTTCAACGCTGGCTTGGTCTCGGTACAAATCCGGCTTAGGTAGTAGTCTTTGAGCCTTGCAACGGAACCTGCATCCGAAGCCGGTTCAATGCCAGCCTTGGCGATGTTGTTTAAGTCGCCAGGCAAACCCGGCGTATCCTTCCCCTTAGCCGCTTTGGACCAAGCGACAAAAGATCGGAGCGGATCGTTCGCAGGATCGCTTACTCCCACCACACCGATTTTGTCCCAATAGACCGTCCCACCGAATTGGGTGGTTGCAAATCCCGTCAGGTTATCGCCGGTGTTGAGACCTAGTTTGTCGGCTGGGATTTCTAATCGTACCCATTGCCCGGTCGCTGGAAGTTCGCCCATGTGGACGCGTTCAGCAGTGTTCGGTGCCCCCCATTGAATCGCATCGTACTGACCCCACACGGCTCGGTGTTGCCAGCCACTTCGGTGGTATTGCAACATAATCGCCTTTGGAACATTCGCAGGATCGATGTAAACGTTTGCAAACAACGTGGCCTGGGAAGGAACCGTCACGGGGGTTTTCGATTGGTCCCACACGTCTTGAGACAGCCCAGCATCGGTGCGCTTCAGGGCCCGCTTGCCACTAAGTACTTTTTCACCCTGCTCGACAGTAACAAAAGTCGTCGGGTGCCCTGGAGCCCCAGCGACATTGCCTCCTGGTGGGTAATCGTCCTCCATCCATACCACTTCGGTTGAGGACGCCTCGGGCTTCGGGTCGGCCAACCCCGGATCTTGGTAGACGACTTTTCCAACCGCTTCATTAAGAGCTTTTTGGCCAGCAGTGATCTTTTGATCGTAGTCGGCTAACTTGGCTTTCTCCTGCTCGGTTTCCAGTTTCAAAACCGGATTGGTAAGCAACGCATTACCGTCCATGGCTGGATCGGCCGACGCATTGAAAAATGCGTACATCGAATAGAATTCTTTGGCAGAGAT
This sequence comes from Planctomycetota bacterium, assembly GCA_026692845.1. Taxonomy (GTDB): domain Bacteria; phylum Planctomycetota; class Planctomycetia; order Pirellulales; family Pirellulaceae; genus JBKCUI01. The sequence goes on from JAPLNM010000046.1 coordinate 3,440, forward strand.
GGGGTCGAATTTGTGGTCGTGGCACACCGCGCAGCCGGCCGTCAGTGCCAACCATGTCGAGGCCATCGTGCTGGTTCGATCGACTGCATAACGGTAGTAGAACTCCGAATCGATCGATCCACCTTCGCTCGTCGTGACGTTGCAGCGGTTGAAACCGGTCGCGATAAGTTGATCGATCGTCGGTTGGTCCAACAGGTCGCCCGCGAGTTGCTCGATGGTGAACTGGTCAAAGGGCATGTTGCGGTTGAAACTCTGGACGACCCAATCGCGATAAGCCCACATCTGACGTTCGTTATCCAGATGCAAGCCGTGGGTGTCGGCGTACCTTGCAATGTCAAGCCAGTGCCTAGCCATCTCCTCGCCGTAGCGATTCGACTGCAAGTAACGGTCAACCATTTTCTCATAAGCGTCCGGCGAGGTATCGGACAGGTACGCCTGGGCCTCTTCGGCCGTCGGCGGTAATCCGGTCAACGCGAAGGCCACGCGGCGGATCAAGGTCGATGGGTTGGCTTGCTCAGATAACTTCCAGCCCTGGGTCGCTAGGCGCTTGCCGATGAACGCATCGATGGAATTCTTGCCGCCGAGGACTTGAGCCGGCACCTCAGACTCCACCGGAGCTTCGAAAGCCCAGTGCTTTTGATACTTGGCCCCCTCTTGGATCCAACGACCTAGCAATTCGATTTCTGCCGGTGTGAGCTCCTTGTGACTCTCTGGCGGAGGCATTTTCGTATCCGGATCGGACGTGTGCAGGCGATCCCAAAGCAGACTTTGACTCGTATCCCCAGGGGCGATAGCCCTCTTGGAATCCCGCTCTAAGGTCGCTCCATCGAACGTATCGAGCCGCAGGCCAGCCTCGCGTTTCTTCTCGTCGAAACCATGGCAAGCAAAGCATTTGTCGGCCAGAATCGGTCTGATATCGCGGTTGTAACTGATCGGGGGCTGTGCCATCAGAGCACCAACAAAACAACCCATCGATCCAAACGCAATCGCTTGGGTAAAAAATCGTTTCATGTTCCGTACCAATCGAGGGGATCGAGGCGGGAAAAGGCACCAGCAGGCTTAGATTCAGCCCGCAAAAAGGAACTTGATTATAACCACTCGATCGGCTCCCCATAAGAGACACAAGGGGATGGAAAAACGCTGTTTCTTACGGTTTAGCCATCAAACTCCCCTCTCGATTCCAGGCAAATACCGAGAATATCATTGATCCGATACAACCCCGAAAGGCGATACAAACTCTACAGATTATCACTCTTTTTTGGTTGGGATCTCACAATGAATGCTAGCTCTCGCGGTTTCCGCATTCGTCTGCTGGGCTTGATGTTTTTGGGATTTGCCCAGACGGGCATCCCCGCAGACCCACCTGCACCAACCGAGGTCCTTCTAAGCCCTAGCGAACCGGCACCGGTTGCTGAAAAGAAACTGCCGAGCGTCCAACTCAGCGGAGTTTTTCAAGCCGACGGAGTCGCCTTCGATCAGAATGACGCGAGTCGCCTGGCCTACGGGCGAATCGAAAGCGGTGCCGATTTTCGACGCGCTCGACTCGGTGCCAAAGGCTCATTGACCGACCGCATGGACTATTTTATGCAAATGGACTTTGCGTTCTTCGGTCGTCCCACTTTCACAGACCTCTGGGTAGATTTCAAAGAAGTGGGACCTCTGGGAACCGTCCGCGTAGGACAGTGGAAGCAACCTTTTTCCCTCGAAGCCGTCAGTAGCTTTCGCTACACGACGTTTATGGAACGTGCTGGGGTATTTCAAGCGTTCGTTCCCTTTCGGCACATGGGTATCGGGTTCTATGACCACTCCAAGGACGAGCGATGGACATGGGCTGGCTCGTACCTAAGGACCGGGCAAGACCAATTCGGCGGATCGCTCAGCACCGATCAAGGAAATGGCCTTGCTGGTCGACTGACTCACTTGGCATGGTCCAATCCTGAAGGCAACGATTACCTCCACTTGGGCTTCGGCTACTACCTGAACGCACCCTCGAATGGACGCATCCGCTCTAGAAGCGTTCCGGAAATCTATGTAGGCGAGTACGTCTCGCCAGCGGGTGAACCCAATGGGACCAGTGGGCAACCGGTAGGAACGATCGCAAATGGAACGCCGTTCTTCGTCGATACCGGCTTGCTGTCCGACGTGAGCTTGGTCAACACGTATGGAACGGAACAATTATGGGTAACGGGCCCCTTGTCGATTCAATCCGAATGGATGGCTCAGCACATCGACAGTTCAGTGATCTCGAATGGATTGCTCTGGGGTGGGTATTCCCAAGTGGGTTATTTCCTGACGGGGGAACATCGCCCCTACGATCGCAAGTCTGGAACCATCGATCGTGTCAAACCCTTGAGCAGCGTAACGAAGTCCGGCGGGATAGGGGCATGGGAAGTGGCCCTCAGATGGTCCTATCTGGACTTGCTCGATCGTCAAATTCGAGGAGGAGAAATGGAAAACATTACGGCGGGATTGAACTGGTATGTCAATCCAAACTGCAAGTGTGTCTTCAACTACATCCACTGCGACGCGATGGCCCGCAGTTCTCGCAACGGCATCATCACAGGCAACGATTTGATCGCATCGACAACCCACGCTTTCGGACTGAGATGCCAAATCGATTTCTAGTGTTAGCGGTCGAAGCAGGACCTAGATATAGCCTCTAGCGCTCGACCTAGAACGGTGCGTCGCCTGCATCGTCGGAAGAAGCTTGAGAAAACTCATCATTGATCGATCCGCTCGATCCACCGGATTCACCAGCTCCCTCAGCCGATCGACGGTACGACAAGGCCTCTGCGCTGAGGAAGTACTTGACCTCACTCTGTGGATCTCGTTGCCACTTGCGGCCCGAAAGCCTGTAGTTGACGGTGATGTCGTCGCCGACACTCAACGCATCGGCGCTATCGCAAGCATCTCCGATGAAATCCAAGGGGATGTAGTTGGTGAATCGACCCAGGTTTTGTTCGAGCACGACGGTCCGCTTGCGGAAACCTTTTTGCCCGAAGGTTTTTGTATCCTCGATCAAATGGACGATGCCTCGGAGTGTAGCGTTTGACATAGCAAGCGAGCTTTCGAGTGAAAAACGAAGGACCAGATGGACGATCTGGGGGGAAATTCTACGCGTTATTTCCTCGATTGGAATAGCACCGCGTCGCATTGACTACGACGAGCCCTTGACCATCAAGGCTTCTGGGATCGCTTCGACAGCCCGACCATCTCCAAGAGCTTGAGCGCATTGGTCGTCGGGGTCACTCCAGCCCTCATTTTGTAATCGAAACGCATCTGCTCGACTCCGTCGATCGACTCAAAATACTCTCGAAAATGAACCACTTGGGCCACCCTGGCGATCCCCTGGCAATTGGCCAACTCCAAATCGTGCGTGCTGGCCACGACCAACGCTCCGAGCTGGACGAATTGATCGAGAACCTGCTCGACGGCGATTTGTCGCTCGCGCGAGTTGGTCCCTTGGAGGATTTCATCGAGCAGGACCAAGGACACGCGATTGCCCCCGGAGGCTTGATGCTCACGGGTCGCATCGGTGATCGACCGGAGACGCTTGAGCTCGGCCATAAAAAACGATACGCCGTCGGCTAAACTGTCTTGGACACGGATGCTCGAGGCAAGCGCGCAATTCGGACCGACCCAAGAACTGCAAGCGACGCGACTTCCGAGCCGACCCAAAACCGTATTGATCCCAAGGGACCGGAGCAACGTCGACTTGCCTGCCATATTGCTGCCGGTTACGAGCAGCAACGGGTGACTCTCAGCAATATGCACATCGTTAAGCACCCGATGGGTATCGGGGATCAACGGGTGTCCCAATTCCGTAACCCTCAAGTCTCGGCTGGAAACATCATTGCATTTCGGGTACTTCCAATGAGGATATTCGTCCGAGACGGCAGCACCGCTGACCAAGGCCTCGATCTGTCCAAGCCCTTCGATCCAAGCCTCGACCTTTGTCCCATGGCGAGCCTTCCACGCCTCGAGCGATTCCAAAACCCGTGCGTCCCAAAACAGGGTCAGCTGAACGAACCAATACGGTATAAAGAGCAATGGATTGCGCTGAATGCCAGCCCACCGCATGCGTCGCTGAAGGTTCGCAATCGCGTCGGTCGCCGGTATTTCTCCTACGAAAAATCGTTTCCGTAACTCGACCAATAATATCGACTCGGGCTCGAGCTTTTCGACGAGTCCAAACAGCTCTTTGAGCGACGAAAGTTCACGATTCGCGTTTCCAATTTGGACGAACAAATCATGGATTCGACCGATGATCGAAACGGTGACGAGCAAATTGATCGTCACGGCCGCTAGGAATGCGAAAAAACCGATACTGAAGACAGATGCCTGAGCCGTCAGGATCCCCGCAATCATGACAGCAATTGCGATCAGCACGCCGATCGGTCCGATCCACGTCAGCGGTCGCAGCCAAGCTCGATCGTCGAAGAGTCCTGGAAATTTACCCCAGGCCGCTATCCTCTCGGGCGAAGTATCGCAACCTCGAAACCCTAATGCCGCATCCCAAAACGACTCGCGCCAAACGCGCTGGTGAGCAAGCTCCTCGACGGCTTGCTGACGGTCGGCAATCGCTGAAAATGCAGACCAGTTGCCCATCCACTCGGCGATGGTTTTCGCTCCCGATTCGGTCACGGCCAGCGAAAACCAACGAAATAACGATCGATCGCCGAAAAGATCCAGATCCTTGGACAACTCATTTGCATAGCCTATTGCCGCTTGCTCGGTGGGCAACGCAGGAAGTTCACTCCAATCCCTTATGCAACGGGCCTGCATCCGGCGGTAAAAATTTCGCTTTTGAATCGACCAATCCAGCCGGTCTCGGAGCACTTCTTGCCATGATGCTAACGCCAAAAATGCAACGATCAGCAGCAACCCGAACTGCCAAACCAAGCTGGGCAATTGAGGCTCACTGAAACCGGCAATGGCCAACAACAGACCCGGCAATGCCGTAGCCAAGCGCCCCATACTGAGCTTCTTGGAAAGCGCTTCCCCCTTGGAAATGCTAGCTTCAAGTTTTTCCTTGTTTCGCTCGTAGTCAGACTGTGCTGTTCCCAAAATTCACTCACTGGCATTCGGATTTCAGGAGAACAATGCAGCAGCGAAATCGTCGGGCGAGAACTCCTGAAGGTCCGGTAGCTTCTCGCCGATTCCAATAAACTTCACCGGCAGACCAAACTGTTCGGCGATCGGGATGATCACCCCCCCTTTGGCCGTACCATCGAGCTTCGATAGGACAATCCCGGTGCACCCGGCAGCTTCGGAAAAACCCTTGGCCTGACTGATCGCATTTTGGCCTGCTGTCGCGTCGAGGACCAACAAAACCTCATGGGGGGCAGTCTCAACGTGCTTTTGTAAGACGCGTTTGATTTTCTCAAGCTGCTGCATCAGATGGCTCTGCGTTTGCAATCGACCGGCCGTGTCGACGATGCAAACATCGTAACCCTCAGCCACTGCGCGCTGCATGGCTTTGAAGGCGACCGAAGCCGGATCGGAACCCTGTTCCCCCATGACAATATCGCATCCGATCCGATCGGCCCATATTCTAAGCTGCTCGACGGCCGCTGCCCGAAAGGTATCCCCTGCAGCCAATAACACACGCTTGCCCTGACGTGTCAAGCGATGCGCAATTTTCGCGATCGATGTGGTTTTTCCCGATCCATTAACCCCGACGACTAGAATTACCGCAGGCTTGGTATTCGGAAGATTGAGCGTCCCACCCTTGCTCTTGAGCGATTCGGCTACCCGGTCGCGGATGATCCTCAAGACATCTTCTTGATGGACTTTCCGAGCCCGATACTGATCGTGAATCGAATCCTTGATTTTCGTCGCCATGCTCGGACCCATATCGGTCCGGATCAAGATCGCATAGAGATTCGACAGAAACGCCTCGTCGACCAACTCGCCTTCGGATTTCCACAAGTCGCGGATATCGGTACGAAGCAGGTCGTTGGTCTTTTGCAATGCCCGCCGGAACCAACTGACCTTGGCGGCTGAAGTCTCTGCTGAACTCTCCGACAAACTCTCAACCGAAGGCTCCGTCGAGGCGAGGTCTGACTGGCCCACGTCGGACACCGTCTGGGTCCGGGAATCCTGCGTCTGAGCATCCAAAGTCCGCAAATCCGCAATGGGGCTCTCTTGTGCGTGCCCGGAAGCTTCCTCAGGTATATTGGAGGTGACGGCGTCCGAAGCCGACTTCTTTTTCTTCCAGAAAATCATGGGTACAAGGGTCCTTAATCGGGAGTGCCAGCCCAAGGTTTTAGTCGGGGCGATTCGAGTCGACAAGGGAGAATCGATGCGGCCGGGTGGCTTCTGTCTTTTTTAGGTAAAAAACCCAATGATTCGCTACGAAAACGAACCGGATTTGCCCTCAGCGGAATTCATCGACTGCTTGATTCGATCGACCCTAGCCCAACGGCGTCCGGTCAACGATCCGAAGCGGATCGAAGGGATGCTTCGCCATGCCGATGTGGTCCTTACAGCCAGAAACCCAACAGGCCTGCTCGTGGGTGTGGCGCGCGCAATCAGCGATTTTCACTACTGCACGTATCTGTCGGACCTAGCCGTCGATGCCCAGTTTCAAAGACAAGGGATCGGCAAAGAGCTCATCGCAAGAACGCACCGAGCAGCCGGTTCGCATACGACCCTGATCCTGCTCTCTGCCCCAAAAGCACAGACTTACTATCCCCATATCGGACTCATCCAACACCTCAGCGCCTGGACCATCCCACCGACGCCTAACGCCTAACGTCTCAAGCCTCAAGCCTTATTTCGGCAGCAGTCCAAGGGCGGCGGTCGAAGGCCGAGCGATGACGTGGCAAGCGATCAGCTTACCAAGGCCCTCGACTTTCGGCTTGGCCGCTTCGATCGCTGCGCTGACCGCAGCGACATCGCCGCGAATGACCACCGTGACGTATCCGCCACCGAGTTTTTCTTTACCGACCACATCGACCGATGCAGCCTTGCACGCCGTGTCGATCGCTTCAAAGACGGCCGTGAAGCCTTGGGTTTCGATAAAGCCTAGAGCTTGACCATTCGAATTGGACATAATTTCAGATTCCGAAAGAGGTTGTTTGACGACGGCTTGCTCTATCAGAGCGTTAAATTCAGGGGGGCTGATGATCGCCCTGAGCGCGTCGCGATCAGGGCTGTGGATGAAATGACTCGAACGGTACTGCTGCATCGACTTGGCCGCCTGCGCGCCGGCCTCGATGGCCGACTGCACGTCGCTGGGCGATCCGAAGATCTTAAGAACCGCGCCTAGCATGTCGTTCCACTCGGCTTGGATCACCGAGATGTTGGCCGATTTGGCCATCGCATCGCAAGCGACCATGCCGGAAGTCCAGCCGTTGGTCTCAAGGATCCCGATCGAGGGGAAACCGTTTTCGTTTCCCGGTCCCCAAGCGGAGCGGTCGGTCAGCGAACTAGCCATCTGTTTGGGTTTTCAGGGAAAATAGTTGCGAAGTTCGGTTCAAGCCTCAACACGGATCAGGCCCGTTGATGAAGAGTTTGCCCGTTGGGTTAAGGCTAGTTCCTGAAATCCTCATGTCAAAGCGTCAAGTGATTTTTTTATTTCTTGCACCCATCGCGGAACGGCTTCGATCGCTGGCTCCTCGGCTTCGTACTCCAAAGCCACCCAGCCGCTGTAGTTGGATTCCTTGAGAATTTTTAAAATCCGGCCTAAATCGGCCATCTCCCGTTTGCCTCCGGGAAACATTTCGACCTTGATTTGCGCGTTGATCGCATAAGGAGCGATCGCGGCAAGCTCGACGTAGGGATCGTCCGTCGAGCGAAAATTCCCCGAATCGAAATTCACCCCAAAACTCGGGGCTTGCACCCGGCGAACGATCTCCAATAGCCCGTCGGCTCGGGCCGTGACTCCGCCGTGATTCTCAAGTGCCAGAAAAACCCCTCGGGTATGGGCGTACTTGCAAACTTCCTCGAGAGCCCCGATGCACCGATCGCGCGTCGCAGGCCAAGCCTCATCCTTGGGCTGGTTTCCGGCAAATACCCGTATGGCACCCGCACCGAGCAACGCATAGCGATCGATCCAAAGCTTGGTGTGCTCGATATCTCGGCTTCGCTTTGCATCGTCTCTCTGACAGAAATCGTTTGCAATTGCCCCTCCGGAAATGCTCACTCCGCGCCTTCGACAGTGCTCTTTGAGCTCGACAATATAAGCATCGGTCAGATCGGCTGGAAAGTAATAGCTTGTCAGCTCAGCCCCGGGAATCGCATGGGCATGGCAGTAATCGACAAATTTGAAAAGGTCCCATCCGTCCTTGTTGTCTTTGAGCCAATCGCGAAGCGAATAGGCCGCCAAGCTCAATTGCATGCGGCCAGGAGCGATCCTGGCGATGGGTTCAATTCCCAAGGCCCGAGTCGACAGGCCACAAGGTCGGTCCCAGGCGAGCATGGCAGTCCAAACCGCAAGCGATCCGAGAACCTTCCGGCGATTAGCGATGGTTGTCGTCATGGATTTTCCTTGGGATCAAAGGTCCCTTCGGGAGCTTAGGTTGCAACGATATCGGTAATGACTTTTCCGGTCGAAATTCGATGCGGGCGGTTCTCGCGATCCAGCAGCATCGCGGAACTGTCGATCCCCATTTGATGCAGAATCGTCGCGGCGAAATCTTGAGGTGATACAGGATTCAAGCTAGGGTAAGCCGCATGGCGATCGCTTTGGCCATAGACGGCTCCCTTGGCAATCCCGCCACCGGCGAGGATCCCGCTATAGCAATAGGGCCAATGCTCTCGGCCTGCATTTTGTGCGGTGATCTGGGGTTTGCGTCCGAACTCACCGACCCAAGCGATGATCGTATCGTCGAGCATCCCACGGGCTTCGAGGTCTTCGATTAACGCAGATAAAGCCGCATCGGCCGGCGGGATCAAATCGTTTTTCAAACGGTTGAAGTTGTTTCCGTGGGTGTCCCAAAAATTTTGGCCATCGTTTTGCCAGTTGACCGAAACGAGCGAAACTCCATGTTCAATGAGCCGTCGGGCCATTAGGACGCATTGGCCATGGATGTTCCGACCGTAGCGATCCCGAGTCTGAGCCGACTCCTGATTCAAATCGAACGCTTGGCGGACCTTGGGACTCGATAGCATCTCGAAGGCTTGGAGTTGTTGTTGGTTCAAAGCTCCGGTTTCAGCGAGTTGTCTCATGGACCGATGCTGCGACTCGATCGTCTTGAGCAGTTGCGATCGCGATTCGAGCCGTTCGAGGGTGACATCTGCTGGGAGCGAAAGGGCCTGAGGTTTCCACTCGGGGTGATTCAAATCCCCCTTCAAGAGCAGACCGCTGTAGGATGGACCGAGCCAGCCACCGTGTTGACCGGGTGCTTCGCCACCGGGAGCCGCCGGATGCAGGGCCTTCCAAGGCATCGCGACAAAGGAGGGCAGTCCGTCGGCGTTGGGCCTAAGCTTCGTAAGCAGGCTTCCCAAGTGCGGCGAGTCCTTTTCGCTCGGAGGATCCGCGTCGCTTTTGAGCACAGGAGCCAAGTTCCCGGTGAGGGTCGCATGACCGCTAGAAAGATGCGCCGGGTCGTCGTGGGCAAGCGAACGCACAATGGTAAGTCGATCGGTCAACTTCGCAAGCTTTGTAAAATGCTCGCAGATTTGCATGCCCGGCACGGCGGTCGAAATCGGACGAAATTCACCGCGAATCTCTGCGGGTGCGTCAGGCTTCAAATCAAACGTATCGAGTTGGCTCGGCCCACCCCACATGAAGATAAAAATGCACCGCTTGGCCCGAATCGGAAGCGGGCTGGCCTGATCGCTTCGAACGGTCCGAAGCGTCGGGATCGAACCGAGCCCCAGGAGCGACAAAGCCCCAGCCTGGAGCACTTGCCTGCGGTTGCTCTGAAGAACTCGGTGGAAATCGGAACAGTACGGTGAAGGTCGCATCCGTGTTGGGGTCGCCTAAGGTGGGAGTCAAAACCGGAAAATGCAAGGCAGGGCAGGAGCGGCAGGCTCAGGGCCCAAACCCCGCCGAGGGCCTTTTGGACAAGCAGTGCCGCAGGTTGATTATAGCACAACAAAATCCACCAGATCGGTCGAATCGTAGCCATCCGCTGCCAAGCGGTGGACAGCGGCGCGAGAAAACCCTCCACCGTCTGGCGACAGGTGGCTACGGCAATTTGTGGCCCATCTTGTCTCGCTTGGTCGCTAAGTACTGCGCGTTGTGCTCGTTGGGCGGACAGATGATAGGGACTTGGTCGACCACCGTGATATCGAAACCCCGCAGATTAAACGCCTCGGTTTTCTTCGGGTTGTTCGTCAGCAACCGAACCTTCTTCAGGCCTAGGTCTTTGAGAATCTGAAGTCCAACTCCGTAATCGCGCATATCGGACTTGAATCCCAAGCGGTGGTTGGCTTCGACCGTATCGAGTCCCTCGTCTTGAAGCGCATAAGCTTTGATTTTCTGCGCCAGACCGATCCCGCGGCCCTCCTGCGGAAGATACACCAATACTCCCCGCTGCTCTTTGGAAATCGCTTCGAGCGCTAAATGCAATTGATCTCCGCAATCGCAACGCAGCGACGAGAGCAAATCTCCAGTAAAACAACTGCTGTGCATGCGCACTAACGGCGGTTTTTCCAAGTCCGCTTCCAAATCGCCAAAGGCCAATGCGATGGGCTCTTGACTCTCATACTGAACTCCGTAAACCACCACGCGAAATTCGCCAAATCGGGTCGGAAGCTTGCACTGTGCCGATCGCGTAACGAGCTTTTCGTTGACGCGTCGATGCGCTATCAACTGCTCGACGGTGATGATCTCCAGGCCATGCTGCGTTGCGATCTGCACGAGTTCATCCCGGGTGGCTCGATCCCCAGTCGAATTGAGGATTTCACAAAGGACCCCGGCCGGAGTCAGGCCAGCCATCCGCGCAAGATCCATCGACGCCTCGGTGTGTCCGGCACGACGCAACACCCCACCTTCCATCGCCAATAAAGGGAACACATGTCCAGGCTTGACGAAGTCCTTCGACTCGGTCGTCTCACAAGCCAACCGGCGAATCGTCTCGGATCTCTCCGCAGCGGTAATCCCTGTCTTACAACCAGCAAAATCTACGGGGGTCAAAAATGCAGTCGAAAGCGGCGAGGTATTCGTCTCGACCATCGGACGTAAATCCATACGCTGGGCGGCCGACGGCAGGATCGAACAGCATAACTGTCCATGGCCAGCGAGCATGAAATTGACCAACTCGGGCGAGATTCGGTCGGCTGCACAAACGAAATCCCCTTCGTTTTCCCGGTCCTCGTCATCGAGCACGATCACGACTTTGCCAGCCGCAATCGCTTCGACGGCCGCTTGGATAGTGCTAAATCGATCCGTCATACTGGGCTCTCCTGGAAATTTCTTAACCGAATAGTGGAATCAGGACTCGGAGGACTCATCCCCTTCGAGGTTGTAATCTTTCAACTTCTTATGGAGCGTGTTGCGGTTGATCCCGAGCTTCAATGCCGTCTTGGTCTGTATCTGACTACACGTTTGCAATACCTGAACGATCAACTCGCGCTCGACCTTGTCGACCACCCGCGAGTGCAAGTCATTGCTGTCGTTGGGTGCCAACCGCAAACCCTCGGCAACAAGCAACTTGGCCAAACTCTCAAAGTCCGGAGGAATCGCTGCATTTGCGACGGAAAAATCATGGGCCGGTTGGCTGCCGGTGATGACTCCCGGCAGAAGTTCGATCGTCAGCTCATCGGTGTCGGACATGACCACGGCCCGCTCGACGTAGTTTTGCAATTCCCGAACGTTGCCGGGCCAATGATAATCCTGCATCGCGGCCATCGCCTCGCGCTGAATATGTACAACATAACGCTCGTTTTGCTCGTTGTAATGCTTGAGAAAAAACGAGACGAGCAACGGTATATCCTCTCGGCGTTTCCTCAGTGGAGGAAGCTCGATCGGCACGACATTCAAACGCCAATACAAATCCTCTCGAAACCGCTCGGAGCGAATCTCCTCGGCCAAGTTCCGGTTGCTCGCGGCAATCAAGCGCGTATCGACGGTAACCGTTTCGGTGTCCCCTACTCTCTCGAATTGCTTCTGCTGCAAGACACGCAGCAGTTTGACCTGCAGGTGCATCGAGGTACTGTTGATCTCATCGAGAAATATCGTCCCGGTGTGGGCTGCTTCGAAGCGCCCCGCCCGGTTTCCAACCGCACCAGTAAAAGCACCCCGGACGTGCCCGAACAATTCGCTCTCAAGCAAACTCTCGCTAAGCGCCCCACAATTGACCTTCACAAAAGGTCCCGATACCCGATTGCTCAGTTGATGAATCGCATTGGCGATGACCTCCTTGCCCGTCCCGGTCTCGCCTAACAAAAGAACCGATGCGTTGGTCCTAGCGACCCGTTTGGTGATGTGCGCGACTTCCTGCATCGCCGGAGAGGACCCGATAACGCCGGGCAAATGCTCTCCTAACGATCTGGCTAGCCTGCCGTTCGTGCGAACGTCTCCTGACATCGACTCATCCGGTTTGAAGGATTCGAGCCGGTCGGACCGTGGAAACGTTTAAGGCTGGGGATCCGAAGCTGAACGCCCATAGACCTCATCGATGGCGTCCAAGATTTGGCCCATCACCAAGCGGGTGACCGGCTCGGTTTCCCCGCGAGTGTTATAAGCATCGTACTGCCCATTGAGCGTATCGGAAGAGATCAAAAGTCCAAATCGACGAATCGATTGCACAAAAATTTGGCTAGCCTGCTCTCGCTGACGGGGCGTCTGACCGGCGTCTCCGACAACCCGCAAAAGGTTGTTTTGCTCCTCTTGGGTATCGGCCAACCGGATCGAGACGCCTGAGTTGGGCAAGCTCGGATTTTCGGGGTGCGCAGCCCGTAAGTAGTTCACGGCGTTGTCTTTCCAGAGGATTCGATCCTCGGGAGTCGCTCTGGGATACGCGAGCATTTGGTTCATTCGGGAGAGAATATCCCCCAAGCCATCGATCGAAGGGGGAACACTCCCCACTACCACCCCATGGTCGGCGGCGGCCACTAGATGCTCACCGCTGCTGAGATTCTCAGCAAGCAGTGCGATCGGGACCGTCGAGGTCGACGGGTTGGATCGGATTCGCTGTATAAGCTGCCCTAAATCTAGGTCTCGCAAATGATCGACAATCACAATGCCTTCGATCGGAACGGCATTCCTCAAGCCATTGAAGACGTCTTCGACCGAGGAAGCTTCCCAGTACCGCAGCCCCATCAAACTCAGCAGGTCGTGGGAATGGGAGCGCAGCGAGGCACTTGCTCCGACGATCATGACCATGGGATCGGCCATGAGTTGCTGCATTTCCCGAGCGTTGAAGTCGACTCGGCTGGCCCCTTGGAATCCCCCGTCGAGGTACCCGCGTTGGTCGAATCCTAATTGAGCATCCCCTCGGAGGGCAGAACGGCCAGTGCGAGCCGATCGATCTGCAAACCGTCGCGTGGCTGCCGCTTGCGAAACATCCTCGATAGCCCCTACTGGATTTGCCTTTAGTGCGTCGGTGTTTTCAGACGGTTCTGCATCGCCTTGCTCCTTGGAAACTGGGATAAGATTTCTTTGGTCCAGGAGTGAATTCATCAGAGCGATCGTCGCTGGATATCGTACGCTTGGGTGACCGGATTTTGCGGCCATTGCCAAGCGATCCCGAACGGGGTTTGGCATCAAGGCCCCTTGCCATCGGGCGAGATTCACGGTCGCTAGGGCTTGAGCACCTGGTAAGCGTTCCTCGCTGGCTGCATCCGAGATCAGGCAAGCGAACTCGTGGCTATCGCGAAGCGATTCCGGGAGAAGCGATTGGAAGACGGTCGATTTCGACAGGTCGGTCGCGTTGTTTCTGGAGAGTTCTTCGAGGTAGGTCGCAAGAGCTCGCGCCGAGACCGTATCGCCGAGCGGGGCGGTTCGAAGCGCCTGAATTGCAGCTTGGGATGCTCTTGCCAGAGATTCATCGGCGCTGTTTCCTGGACGGGTCACAACCCCGTGCCCATCTTGGTTCAACGTCCATACGTTGCGGGTGTCGACATCGTTGAGGGCAGAGAGTTGTCGGAACTGCTCGAGCGATTTATCGAGTGTTGCGATGTTGTAATCGTAGGCCTGTTTTGGCTCGGGGACTGCTTTACCGCGATCGGCAAGCGAGCTGCGGATTCCTGCTTTGGTCGATTCTGAGAGAGTTGGGTCATGGATCGCGGTCAATAGTTCCGGGCCCATCGAGGGTTTCGGTGCTCGACTAACCAGTTGGATCAGCCGATCGCGGACTTCATTGTGCGGAGAGGTCATCGCGGTGTGCCAAGCGGCCGTGGCGGAGGGACCCATGAGCGAAAAAGCTTCGATCATCGAGGGGCTCGGGGTCAGGCCGTTGGTGCGCATGACCGCATCGAGCACAGCCGCGATCCCCGAATCGCCTGCGGCCCGCAGCGCGTCGAAGCCGACGAGTCGGTCGGCTTGATTGGGGCTGGTCAAACGATTGACTTGCGCTGCGAGATTCGCGGGCGAATGGACTTCGTCATCGGCAAGCTTTCGGAGCCTAGCGATCCATTGCAGTTGTTCGGTCTTGAAGGCACCTGCGTTGGCATCGATGTCAGCCCAGGTTCTCGGACCAGCAGCTCGGAGAATTTCCAAGGCGATAGGACCGTCGAGCTCCAACTTACTGATCCGATCGAGCCATCGAGCCGTTTCGTCCCAACGACGGATTCGGGTCATCAGCCCCACGGCTTGTGCCAGTTCGCTAGGAGTCGATGGCGGATTGGCCCGAAGCGACCGTACCACCGCGTTGGTTTCGTTCGCATCGATCCCTGAGTCGGCACCTTGATTGATTCGCGAAGCGACTGGAGCGGGTGAATTGCCAAGCTCCCCGAATGGGTCTTGGGCAATGGCCCGTGAGCCCAAGGATCCGTCTAGAGAAGCACCGAGCGATATACCCAGGACCAAGACGGCCGACTTCGACAGCGTCACAACAACGCGACGACAACTAGGAAGACGAAATCCAAGGATAGGTTCAGAACGGGGCAGAAAGCAGTTCATGGGAACAATTTGGCTAGGCAGTTGCGTCATGATGAGGGAAGGCCGTTCGAAGGCCTCCGAAAATTTTACCATGGTCTGCGCAGGTCCCCCAACTGTCCAAGTCGGTTTATCCGGGAAAGTTTTCCCCGGCCGCTTCGGCTTGTCCAGGTTCGAAACGGGGATTTACCTCACGAAAACAGTGGCTTGCCCGGCGGGTTGCTGTTGCTTGCGTCCGAATCCGTTAAACTACGGCAGAGTGTGCCGCAGGTCCACCTAGTCCTATTTTCGCCTTTCAACGCTTGGCTCATGACAGTATCCGAAAGTGCGCTGGATTTATCGGCAGCTTTAGCCAAGTTCGGCCTACAGAGTTTTCGGCGTGGGCAAAAGGAAGTGATTGAGCACATCATTTCCGGCAAGGATTGCCTGTGCGTCATGCCCACTGGGGGCGGAAAAAGCCTTTGCTATCAGCTACCGAGTTTGGTCCGGCCGGGGATGACGATCGTCGTCTCACCTCTTATTGCCCTGATGAAAGACCAAGTCGACGGGCTAGAGCGACGGGGGATCTCGGCAACCTTGATCAACAGCTCGCTTTCGCTCCAGGAGCAATCCGATCGGCTCGATCAGGTTTCAGCCGGGAAGTTTTCGATGGTCTATGTCGCTCCGGAGCGATTGCGAAACCCTAGGTTTTTGGACGCCATCCGAGCCACTCCCGTCCAGCTTTTGGCGATCGACGAAGCCCACTGCATCAGCGAATGGGGGCATGATTTCCGACCCGACTACCATCGGCTCGGGAAATTCCGAGAAGCGCTTGGGAACGTTCAAACCATCGCCTTAACCGCCACAGCCACGCCTCGGGTGCGAGCCGACATCCTCGATAGCCTTCAGCTCAAAAATGCCAGGACTTTCATCACGGGCTTTGCTCGCGACAACCTCTACTTCGGCTCGGCTTTTTGCATGAGCGACCGGGATAAAGACAAGCATCTGTCGGATTTCCTCACCGGTCGAGACGAATCGGGGATCATCTATGTAGCGACTCGCAAGCGCTGTGAAGCGTTGGTCGAACAGATCGGTAAAGAATTCAAAATCTCCGTGGGTGCTTACCATGCCGGCTTACTGCCTGAGCAGCGGAAATTGATCCAAGAGAAGTTCATGGCCGGCGAGCTCAAAGCGATCGTCGCGACCAATGCCTTTGGGATGGGAATCGACAAATCGGACCTCAGGTACGTCATCCACTACAACATGCCCGGAACCCTCGAAGCCTACTACCAAGAGGCAGGCCGTGCGGGCCGAGATGGACTGCTCTCGCAATGCGTCCTGCTTTTTAGTCCCCAGGACCGCTACATCCAAGAATTCTTCATCGAGAACGCCAACCCCTCGAAGGATCTGCTCCGTTCGGTCTACAACTTTTTGGCCTCCTGTCCGGAGGATCCCATCGAGTTGACCGCCGAGGAAATCAAAGAGCAAATCCCCCAATCTGCCACCTCCGAAGCGGTCAACTCTGCATTACAAATTCTAGGTCGTACAGGGGTTCTCGAGCGACTCGAGGTCGCTAGCGGACTTGCCATGTTCCGCCTTTCAAACCGCATGAACACCTTCGTCGATCTGTTACCTCGCGATGCGACACAGCGCAGGCACGTGCTGCGAACGGTCGAAAAAGCGATCGGCGATCGGCGGGACGAAGCCGTCTACATTCATCCCCGATGGCTGACCGAACAGCTCGGAATGGACCGCGAGCAAATGGTTCGACATTTAAGAGAACTGTGCAAACTCGAAGACTTCGAGTACGTCCCTCCGTTCCGCGGACGCGCGATCCATTTCCGCCGCAAAAACGTCCATTTCGACGACCTGAAGATCGATCATGCCACGCTCGATGCGCGCCGAAAAGCCGACTACGAGAAACTCGATCAAATGGTCGGTTATGCTCGCACCAAAACCTGCCGACAAAAAACCATCCTCCTGTATTTCGGCGATACCACCGCTTCGGATTGCAAGATCTGCGACCGGTGCCAAGGCCGATCGGGCTGGCCCAAGCTTCCAAAGCAGCCGGCCAAAGCAACAATCGCCAAACTTGCGTCTCCGAAATCCACCGATCAGCAAGCGACCAATCTAGAACCTTTAGCGATCCCTCAAAAAGAACCGTTCGATCCACACGAATCAAACATTCTTGCGAACCTGCAGGAAAAACCCAAATCCGAGATCAGCGCACCGTCTACAGATAAACCGATACAGGCAAAAGCGGCCCCTGTTGCTGCCACCAATCCAGCAGCTAGCCCGGTGGCCGTAAAGCCTGCGGCGAACAAAAAGTCGACCAAGAAGTCCGACGCACCGCCGACGCAGGAGATCCTTCGCAAAAGCATCCAATCCCTGCAGATGATCTTGGCGGCAATCGAAAGAACCCATGGGTATTTGAGCAAAACCGTGCTGGCTCAGCATTTCGCAGGGACAGCTAGCAAGGCCGTGATGGGACTGAGGCTCGAACGGCTCGCCGAGTTCGGAATGCTCAATGCTTGGAAAAAAGCCCATGCATCGCAGATGATCGAGACCTTGATCGAGCATCAATTGCTCGCTCCAAGGGAACTCAAGCTCGGTAAGCAGACGATCGCCATCACCGAGTTAGGTAAAACGTGCATCCAGACGGCCGACTCAATCCCACGAGCGGTCATCGATTTTACCGCTGCAGCTTGGACAGCCAGCAGCCAGCCCGATGCTCAGTTCGACGCAGCGCCCCTGACGGGCAAGCAACGCGACGCGGTGTGGGCCGACAAGCCGCCGAGCCCTGCGAACAACACTGTCACCAACAACACTGTCACCAACAACACCGCTAGCACTAGGCCAACGATCACCGAGAGCATCGATACGGTACGGTCCTCGGAACGGTTACCTGCTGTGCAGAACTCGGATGCCAACTCCCACTCGACGACCCAATCGATCCTATCGGATTGGCAGTGGACGCTCCGATTGGTCCGGCATGGCTATCGGTTGGGTGAATGCGCATTGATCCGTGGCAAAACCCCCGATGGGATCCTCGCAGACCTTACGATCGCGCTGCAGATGGACCAAATCGTTCCCCTCGAACACTTGTTCGACGCTCGCACGTTGCTTACGATCCAAGAGCTGTCGCGGCACGATAGCCTCCCGGATCGGCCACCGACGATGCTGTTGGTTTTTTCTGGATTGTGGGATTTCGTTCAGGAATGGTTGACCAACGATCGCAAAAAAAACTGATAAAAACTTACCAAAGACTTCCATGAGCGAACTACCCATCGAAATCGATCCGCCTAGCACCGAATCGGCAAAAGAGTCCGAGCATGCGCATTTGCTCGATTGGACTACCGAGGAGCTTGCAAGCTGGCTTGTCGAGCGAGGGATTCCAAAATTCCGATCGGCACAAATCCAGCGATGGGTTTATCAGCGGCGAGCCAAGCGGTTCGACGAGATGACCGATTTGCCCAAGGATCTTCGTATGCTGCTCGATGAGCATTTCGATCTGTTTCGCACCACAACGGCCACTTGCCAACAAGCAGCCGACGGGACCGAGAAACTGCTCCTGCAGTTGGCAGACGGAGGACGGATCGAATGTGTATTGCTCCGGGATGGACCTCGACGGTCCATCTGTGTTAGCAGCCAAGTCGGTTGCGCGATGGGCTGTGTGTTTTGCGCAAGTGGGCTCGATGGCGTCGAGCGAAACCTCACGCGAGGCGAAATCCTAGAGCAGATGCTCAAGCTCCAGCATTTGCTCGAACCCGACGAGAGACTCAGTCACATCGTCATGATGGGCATGGGCGAGCCCCTTGCAAACCTACCGCAAGTCCTAGCGGCCTTGACGATCGCCAAGGATGCCCAGTTCGGCCTGGGAATCAGTCCTCGGCGGATCACCATCAGCACCGTGGGCTTGCCGCCGGCGATCGATAAACTGGCCGCTGCCGATGCCCCTTACCATTTGGCCATCAGTTTGCATGCTCCGAACGATCCGCTGCGGAACCGATTGGTCCCGGTCAATAAAACCATTGGAATCCAAGCGATTCTCGACGCAGCCGACAGGTATTTCGATAAAACGAAGCGTCGACTGACCTTCGAGTACGTGCTGCTCGGGGGACTGAACGATTCGGTACAATGCGCCAAGGAGTTAGTTCAACTGCTCCGGCACCGGACTGCGATGCTCAATGTGATTCCCTACAACCCGGTCCCCGGACTACCTTATCTTACCCCCAGCCCAAGCGCCGTGCTGCAGTTTCGCCGGACCTTGCTCGACGGCGGCATCAATGCCATGTTTCGTCAACGCAAGGGGGACGAAATCCAGGCCGCATGCGGCCAACTTCGCAGGCTCCGGGAACGCGAACCCCAAGTCGTATCGATTCAATCGGCGAAAACCAGTTAGCCGTTTCCCATGGTTCGTCGATCCTGTAAGATACGGTCCGATTTGCAAGCGGTTCCTTGGTTCTCATCCGGCGGAGTGTTATGAGCGAACTGTATCACGAGTGTGGGGTTGCTGCCGTCTACCATCTGCCATCGGCGTCCGAAAGCCCTCTGTGTGTCGGTATTGGCATGGATGCAGCCTCGACACTCATGCCCCGAATGCTTCAGGATATCCAAAACCGAGGCCAGTTGGCAGCGGGAATGACCAGCTACAACCCCAAGCGTTCGTTGCTGCTCGAAACCCACAAGGATATCGGCACGGTCAGCGAAGTCTTTCGCCTCTCGCATCGCGGCAAGCACGAAGCGATCATGCAGCAGCTTGTCGGCTCGGCAGCCATCGGACATGTGCGCTATGCAACCTGTGGACAAGACGATAAAAACTACGCGCAGCCCTTCGAGCGTCAGCACATCCACAAACACAAGTGGTTCAGTTTTTGTTTCAACGGCCAATTGGCCAACTACCAAGAGCTCAAAGAAAAACTCACCCGCGAGGGGGACCACCATTTGGCTCGCGATACCGACACGGAGATCATCCTGCATGAAATCGGTCGCGAGCTTACGATCAATCCAAACCTCTCGTTGATCGATGTCTTTGCCAACGCAGCAAAGAGCTTCGATGGCGCTTATTCGCTAGCCCTCCTTACGGCCAAAGGAGAATTGCTCGTGGCCCGGGACCCACGTGGGATCAAGCCCCTTTGCTATGCGTTCGATGGTTCTTTGTTTGCCGCAGCAAGCGAAAGCGTCGCACTGCTGAATCTTGGCTTCGACCGCTCGCTGATCAAATCCGTGCAACCCGGTACCTGCATGATGATCACTCCCGAGGGGATCGAGGAACGACGATTCGTTGAGAAAATCAATCCGTCCCATTGTTTTTTCGAATGGGTTTACTTTGCCAACGTCGCCAGCACACTCGATGAGCGAAGCGTATACCTATCCCGCACTCGATTGGGCGAGGAGCTTGCTCGAATCGAACTTGCGCGGAACGAAATCACTATCGACTCCGACACGATTATCGTACCCGTCCCAGACACGAGCAAAGCTGCCGCCGATGCGATGGCATTTCGTTTGCGAATCCCTTGCCGCGAAGGCTTGATCCGAAATCGGTATTCCGGTCGAACATTCATCGAAGGCAACCGCGCTCGCAAGGTTTCGGCTGCGATGAAATACACGCCGCTGCGAGAAGTCCTCGAAGGAAAACGCGTGATCCTCGTCGAGGATTCGATCGTGCGCTCGACAACCATGAAAGTCCTCCTCAAGCGAATCCGAGACTTGGGCGGCGCCAAAGAAATCCACGTCCGTGTCGCTTGCCCGCCGATCGTTGCTCCTTGCTTTTACGGCATCGATATGTCCACGATCGATGAGCTCTACGCTCCGAAGTTCCTCGGAACCGACGGGTTGACCGAAGAGGCCCAAAAGCGGATGGCCGAAAATCTCGAATGCGATTCCTTAAGATACCTGCCGATCGACTCGATCGCCCGAGCGATCGAACTACCTAAAGATCATCTATGCCAAGCTTGCATCACCGGCGAATATCCAACCCCATTTGGCCAAAAGCTCTACGGCATCGCGCGAACAAACTACGTAACCGGATGCGCCGCTAAACGAACGTACGATTCCTAACTCTTCAGATTCCATCATGAAAAAGCCTTTCGCAGTCCTCCTTGCTGCTTTGATTTCTCTTGCTTGCCTTTCCAAGCCGACGGTCGCACAAGACGCACTGCCGAGCATCGTCGAAAAAACGCCCGCCGAAGAGGTTGCAAACTCCAAGGCCCTGTTCAACGGCAAGGATCTAAGCGGTTGGGACGGCGATCCGGATTTGTGGTCGGTCAAAGACGGAATCATCCACGGAGAGACTACTGCTGAGCATCCCGCCAATGGAAATACATTCCTGATTTGGACCGGAGGCAAACCAGCGGATTTCGAATTGCGATTCACCTTCCGATGCAATGACGCAAACAACTCAGGGGTCCAGTACCGCTCGAAACATATCGAAAATCCCCAGGCCAAAAACAAGTGGGTCGTACGTGGCTACCAGCACGAGATTCGCAACGAGAGCAAACAGCCCAACGTCGCAGGATTTATCTACGACGAGGGTGGAAAACGAGGCCGCCTGTGCCTCGCGGGCGAAAAGTCCGTTTGGGAACAGGGTGCCAAGAAGCTCATCGGACAATGCATCACGGCCGACGAATTTGCATCCTTGTTCCGGTTGAACGATTGGAACGATGCGGTGATCGTCGCCCAAGGCAACAGGATTAAACATTATTTAAACGGGCGACTGATCCTCGATTTTACCGACAACGATCCAGACCTGGCGCTTCGCGAAGGTGTTCTGGCACTCCAACTCCACGCCGGCAAACCGATGTGGGCCGAGTTCAAGAACATCAAACTCCGGGAACTGGCCAAGTAGCAATCACTCCTTTTTCTAGAGTGCAAGGCCGTTATGGATTGGTCCACGTTAAAGAGCTCCAGAAAACTGCTGCTCGGCACAACGAATCGCAAGAAGCTCATCGAACTCAACGCGCATTTGCAACCGCGAGGATTCGAACTTCTGACGCTGGCCGATATGCCCAGCTTCATTGATGTCGAAGAAACAGGCACAACGTTTCTAGAGAATGCCAGGCTCAAAGGCAAAGCCCAATCCGTCGCGCAGGGACTCTGGACCGTCGGCGAGGACAGTGGCCTGTGCGTCCCAGCGTTAGCTGGAGATCCGGGCATTTATTCTGCCAGATACTCGCTCCAACCAGGCCAAAACGCCGATGCGACCGAGAGGGCGGTCATCGACCAAGACAACAATGACAAGCTGCTCCGAGAAATGCATTCGGTGCCCGACCCCCAGCGCGATGCCTATTACGTTTCGGCGATTGTATTGTGTGATCCATCAGGGAATGTGGTGCTGGAGGTCCAGGGTCAGTGTTGGGGCCGAATCTTACGCCAACGACGCGGGACCCAAGGATTTGGATACGACCCTCTGTTCGAGGTGATAGAATACCACCAGACGTTTGCTGAATTGGGATTGAACGTCAAGCGAGCGATCAGTCACCGGTCTTGCGCACTGCGCGAGTTTCTAAGGCAACTGGACGTCAAACTTGATCGCTAGATCCTGCGATCCAACACCGATTCGATCCAACCTCGATTCGATCCAAAACCGACTCGATCCGACCACTTCGGATCTGCAGAGAATTCCTAAAATATGACACAACAGCCAACTTGGCCGCAGAGGGTACTCCAAGCTGCAGCGATCTACAATCTTGTTTGGGGGGCTTGGGTTGTCTTGTTCCCAAACCACTGGTTCGACCTTACCGGAATTCCCCATCCGAACTACCCTGGGATATGGCAATGCGTCGGGATGATTGTCGGCGTTTATGGACTGGGGTATTGGTGGGCATCGCGAGACTTTGCCACGCATTGGCCGGTAATCGCGGTAGGGTTCCTGGGTAAGATTTTTGGACCGATCGGTTTTCTCCAATCGGTTCTCCAAGGTGCCCTACCGTGGAGCTGGGGTTGGATGATCTTGACGAACGATCTGATTTGGTGGTTGCCCTTTGGTGCGATGTTGTATCTGGCATTCAAACAACATTCGGATCCGCAGCGGCAAGCCGCAGCAACAGGAAAACAAGCTGCCGAGGAATGGAGTTTAATCGAGGCCAATACCTTGGCCCGAACAGCCCAGGGCCAGACGATTGGCCAACTCAGCGAAAAAAAAGATGTGCTGTTGGTATTCCTGCGACATGCAGGATGTACGTTCTGTCGCGAAACGCTCGATGAGCTCCGAAAGTCGCGCCAAACCTGGGAAAAGCGCGGATTGCAACCTGTCGTGGTTCACATGGGGAGCAACGAACAGGGGCTCAAGATGATGGACCAGTACCAGCTTGAAGACTGTCCTGTGATCAGCGATCCGGACTGCCGAATCTTTCGGTCGTATCAGCTACCTCGGGGCACTTGGCGGCAACTGTTTGGATTGAGGATCTGGATCGAGGGGTTTAAGGCAGCGATCCTCAAGGGTTATGGTTTTGGGAAGCTCGTCGGAGATGGTTTTCAGATGTCAGGGGCATTTCTTGTTCGAGACGGTAGGATCGTCGCGGCTTATCCATCCAAGGATGCGGCCGATGGCTGTTCGTGGAAACCGGCACTCCAGGCTATGGTTCTGCTGAGCCTGACCCTTCTTGGGTTGGGTAACAAACCAGTCTTTGCCCAACCAACGCGTCCACTGCCCGATCCGCAACTCTCGGGTCCAAATCAACAGGGAGTTAACACGATGATCGATTGCGAGATGTTGCAGATACAGCAAGGAGATCGCATCGAATTTGTGACCGGGACAAGAACCGGTGAGTTTTGGATGATCGACATCCACAGCGAGCGCGGGATCGGCGGATTTACCCTGCGCCGGCGGGTAGAAAAATGGCCAGCTCACATGCGCGTTCGAGTGCATACGAGGGGACTTGAGCAGATCCAATTGGTTATCGGTTTGCAAACGCAGGCAGGCGCAATGACCACAACCTACTCTGGCGAGTACGGCACGACTCGATTGAAAGAGGTTTGGTCAGAGATCCAACGGCACTCCGATGCCAACGGGGAGATCAAAACAACGACGAGAGAAATGAAGTTGCCCAAGGAGTTCGGGAACACGTCTTTACGGCTGATGGATGCATCGGGGAAGGAACTCGAGAAGGTGCGGCTCCCGTTGGAGGCAGGCGAATATTTCGAGTGGACGGTACCGAACGAATGGCTCACGAAGGAGAACCCAGAGATGGTTCAAATCAAGTGGGTCGATTTCTGGAGAAACTAGCCTTTCTGCTGGATAAGTGCTCAACGAAAATCCACGCTGGCCACGAGGTCGTTGAGCAAAACTCTTCTAGAAAACGGCCTCGTCAAGGCAGGACATACAGGAGTCAATTTCAGGCGTCTTTCCTGTTCACGGTTTCTCGATCTTGATAACGATCAACCGTTCCAATGTTCTCCTTGTCCAATTATGATGCTTTGAGCAAACGGGGTGCCTTGTAGGCCGGAAACCGTTGCAAACGAACGGGGTTGCATCCTGGTAACGAAGGGAAGGTTCAACGTGAAGCCCAAGGCTGTGTTGGCTTATTGTCGCGAAAAGGGGATCAAGGCCGTCGACATCCGGTTCCCAGACGGGTTAGGGCGTTGGCGGCACTTTACGATGCCCGTCGCGGGGCTGACGGAAAGTGTCTTCGAAACAGGCTTAGGTCACGAATCCTGCGGGTTTCAACGCGGCGCGAAAGATCATGCTCCCTGGGTCGTTATTCCGATCCCTGAGTCCAAATACATCGATCCCCTCCAAAGCCAACCGACCCTGGTCCTCATGGCCTCGATCCAGGAAGCTTGGACAGGAGAGGAAGCGTGGTTCGATGTTCGCTCGTTGGCCGGGCGGACCCTCGAAGCGTTCCGAGGATCCGGAATAGCCGACGATGTCCTTGTGGCAACCACCCTGCCCTTCAACTTGACGCATCCGTCGAATTCACTCGACGTCCCGGAGGGCTCACTGGCTGCTGCCCCCGCGTCGCAATCGCAATTCGAAGGGGGTCGATTCGATCCAGACGCCAGTTTTCGATCCGACCTGATGCATGTGGCCGTTGATTCAGGCCTTGCAATCGATCGACACTATCGCGGTCGGCAATCCACCAGCGAATTTTCGCTTGGAGCAAGATCTCTCGTTCAAGCTTGCGATGATCAGTTGATGTTGCGGTCGTTGATGGAAACCAACGCCCAGCAGCAAGGCGTAGGAATCGGCCCAGGAGCAACGCTTTTCTCGAAGTCGGCTTGGATGTTCGCGAAAAACTCCGAACCTATCTTTGCAGGATCGCGCGCATTTGGTTTGAGCGATGTAGGTTGGTACGCGGCCGGTGGCCTGCTCAAACACGCGACGGCACTCACTGCCATCGCAGCGAGTTTTCCAACAGTTCCAGTCGCTTCCAAGCCCGATTGCCAAGTGTTGCTCTCGGATCGGAATCTCGAAAGCTTCCTTGGAGTCGAACCGCAAGCCAATGACCCTCGATACCCCTCGCTTGTCGTCCGTTCGATGCCTGCCTTGGCTTGCCCTTACCTGACACTTTCGGCCGTAGCGATGGCGATGCTCGACGGCATCATCCAAAAAATAGCGCCGGTAACCGAGATTTCGCCACGAATGAATACACCCGAGAGCCAAGCGGCAAATCCAATCTCAAATAGCCAGCTTGCCGAGTGCTTGGTCGTAGACTCCGGGTTCCTGATGCACGCGGAGGTCTTCTCCGAGCCATTGATCCAATCGCTCTATCAGCATCTCTCAAACACCAATCATTGATCTCCCTTCAAGCACCCTAGTTCTTCAGCACAGCGAACACCTGATGGTCACCAACAAAAAGCTTGCACCGGACTATTCCAAACGCCGCGATCGGGTCTTGCGTGGACTCAAAGCCCAGGGGGCAAAAAACCTCTTGGTAACCTCACCGCACAACGTCAGCTACCTGACAGGTTTCACGGGCGAAGACAGTTTTCTGTGGCTCACGCCAAAAGAAGTGATTCTTTTGAGCGATGCTCGCTATGAAGAGCAAATCCAATCGGAGGTCCAGGACGTCGAGTTGCTCATACGCCCAGCGAGTGCCACGATTATCGATGCGGCTGCAAGCGTTTTGGACACACGCCACGAGAGCGAAATCTGGGTAGAAGCGGCAAGCACTAGCGTCGCACAATGGGAACGACTTCGCAATCGATTGCCGAATAAAACACTTGCAAGCTTTTCGGGAGCCGTCGAACGGCTTCGGGAAATCAAGGATGCTTACGAACTGAATCTAATCCAGGATTCGATCCATATTGCGGAGCGGGCATTCAAAGCCACCACGGAGTTACTCCAGCCGGAAATGTCTGAAAAACAAATCGCAGACGACCTGGAGTTTGCGATGCGAAGGCTCGGAGCCGAATCGGCTGCATTCAAGATCATCGTTGGTGTAGGCGAGCGCAGCGCGTTGCCCCACGGACGACCGTCAAATAAATTGCTCCGCGACTCTTCCTTTGTATTGATCGATTGGGGGGCCAAGAAAAACGGTTATCTGAGCGATTTGACAAGGATGTTTTTCACCAACAAGCCACCGACACGACTGGAGAAAATGTATCGCGCGGTTCTCCAAGCGCAAACGGATGCGATCGAAGCGATCAAGCCTGGTGTTTTGATGAGCCAGATCGATGCGGTAGCTCGCAAGGCACTCGAAAAAGCGGGACTTGAAAAACGATTCACCCACGGCTTAGGGCATTCGTTTGGCCTGGAAATCCACGAATCGGTTCGGCTGGGTAAAGGCCAAGATCGCCAGCTCGAAGCCGGAATGGTCGTGACGGTCGAACCTGGGGTCTATGTTCCCGGTTTCGGAGGGGTCCGCATCGAGGACGATATTCTGGTGACCGAATCGGGCCACCAAGTATTGACCTCTCTTGCGAAACATTGGGATGAGGTCCTCGGCGCTAGATTTCGCTGACGAGCTTCTCCCAACTCGGATCGTACTCGCGTCGCCAGAGTCCTTCAGGCAGATCGTTATCGAGCAAACGACCACTTGCTGGATCGGTGTGAATGACACGACCGGTACGATGGGCGATGTTTCCAAGGTGGCATAGCAGCGTGCTTTGGTGACCACTCAATATCGGTTGTCGCAACCTGCTCGGATCGTTGGCCCTGACGGCTTCGATAAAGTTCCCGACGTGTTCCTTTTGACCCCAATCGGTTTTTGGGGAGGTCTGAACAAGTTTATTGTCGTTGTCGAAGATCTGATATCCGCCATCGCTGTCGATTTCCATGTAACCCTCGTAGCCGTAGAACGATACGAAGGGACCATTCGGATGCTTCGTGTGCGAAAGGCCTTGGTAGTCGATCTGCTTTCCACCCTCAAATTCCCAGCTAACATTGTGCGTATCGGGGGTTTCTTGGTCATCGTCGTAGCGATACCTTCCGGCCGCCGAAACGGTGCGAATCGGATATTGAACTTGAAGTCCCCAGCGGCAAAGGTCCAGGCCGTGCGGTCCGTTATTGCCAAGCTCGCCGTTTCCCCAGTGCCAGAACCAGTGCCAGTTGTAGTGAACGACATTCTTTCGATAAGCGCGCCTCGGCGCCGGACCTTGCCACATCTCGTAATCGAGATATTCCGGCGGCATTGCATCGCGCTCGGTGCCAATCGGCCCGCGGATACGATGAAAGAACGTACGGCCGAGATAGACTTTGCCGATCGCCCCGGCATGCAACTTACCAATCGCTTCGCGATAACCGGCACTGCTGCGACGCTGATTGCCCACTTGCACACAACGCTGGTACTTATTGGCCGCTTGGACCATCCACTCTCCTTCCTGCGGATTGTGCGATGCAGGCTTTTCTACGTAAACATGCTTGCCTGCTTTGCATCCTAAGATCGCAGCAGGTCCATGCCAATGATTGGGAGCAGCGCATACCAATGCATCGACAGTCGGATCGTCCAAGACCTTGCGAAAATCGCCGACCCACTGCGCACTTCCTCCGACCTCGGCGACCCGGCCAACTCCAGACTCTCCACGCTGACGATCGGTCTCGCAGATGTACTTGATGATCACGCCAGGGATCTTCATCATTTCCTCGGCCAGGTCCCTACCGCGACTATAACCCATGACTCCGACGATGACCGGTTTGGGCTCCTGTGCAACGGGCTCTTGGGAGTGCACAGCGCCAGGGACCCAAGCACTAGCCGTCGCGGTGACAGCGACGGTACCTTGGATAAAGGATCGACGTTTCATATTGCATTTCCAATCGGTGGTTGAATGGTCGTTCAGGTTAGCAGTTTGGCTCAAACGAGGTGAATTGAAAGTTTCGGTAGTGCACATCGCTTCCGTGATCGGTCAGCATGATGCGTCCGCAACGGTTTTCGCCGAACTTCTCGGCGTCGTTGAATTTGCTCTGTGCGATCTTTTGTTTCCATTGGTTATCGCTTACGGTCGCCATGACGACTCGCGATCCATTGAGCCAGTGCTCGATCTTGCCTTCACGCACGGAAATCTTAGCCGAGTTCCACTGCCCTACCGGAAGCGATTGGATCGATTCGTCAGGCTCATAAAGATCGTAGAGCGACGCGGTCTTGTTCTTGCCATCGACCTTTTGGCCATTGGGGTCATAGATTTGGTATTCGCAACCCAGCATGCGATCGCCGTACTTGCGTACCCGGTACTTGATGCCACTGTTGCCCCCTTTGGCGATCTTCCAATCAAAGCTCAATTCAAAGTCGCCGAATTCTTTGCGGGTGATGATGTGCCCGGCCCGCAGCAACCCTCGCTTGAGAAAAATCTCGCCCCCTTTGGCTTGCCACCCGGTCCTGACAACTTGGCCCTCGAGCGTCATCCAACCGTCGAGCGATTCGCCCTTGAAAACGCTCGAATCCTCTTGGAGTGCCCCTTGAGAAATCCTCGTTAAAAAGCTCCATTGGGCCGCTCCGATCAACGAAGTCGCTAGGAACGCGCGCCGGTGCGATCGAAAGTTTGGGTGCTCGGTCATCGCTTCCTCGCGTGGGGTATCTATCACTTTTTGAGAAAATTCTTTATCCTACGACGATCGATTCGCTAGACCCACGGCATTTTCCCATATTTTGATGGACGTCGCAACAATGAGCTCGCCGAAACAGCATTTGTCTCACATGGTTTACTTTACCCTCCATGACGCTTCTGCTCCCAAGGTGCAGGAGCTCCTTGAGGCCTGCCATAAGTACCTGACCGGACACACTGGAACGGTTTACTTTTCCGTCGGAACCCTCAACCGCGACCTGGCTCGACCCGTCAATGACCTCGGCTACGACGTGACGATCAATGTCGTTTTCGAAAGCCGAGAAGCCCATGATATTTACCAGACCGAACCCAGACACCTGAAATTCATCGAAGAACAAAAACCGAACTGGAAGCAAGTTCGGGTGTTCGATTCCGACTTGGTGCACGCATGAGTTCGATCCTTCTGAAGATCGTCGAAAAAAAACGCCAAGAGGTCGAGCAGGCCAAGTTGCTTCGTCCCCTGCGTGAGCTTCAAACCGATGCGACCGAGGCTCCGGCTCCAAGAAACCTCCTCAAAGCCGTGCAGGGATATCCGCAGATACGGCTGATCGCCGAGGTGAAAAAAGCCAGTCCTTCCAAAGGTGTCATCCGCCAGGATTTCGATCCCGTCGCCATCGCGAAAGCTTACGAATCGGCCGGCGCGGCGGCTCTGAGCGTGCTGACCGATGAGCATTTCTTCCAAGGCCACTTAGAATACCTTCGTGAAATTCGCAAACAGGTGTCCTTGCCAATCCTCCGCAAGGACTTCATCATCGATGAATACCAAATCTGGGAAGCTCGCGCTGCGGGAGCCGATGCGGTCCTTCTGATCGCCGAATGCCTCACGGAAAACAAACTCAAGGATCTCCTGAGGCTCACGCACGAACTCGACATGACCGCGCTGGTGGAATTCCATGCCGCCGAACGACTACCGGCGGTTCTCGATGCACAGCCCCTACTGATCGGTGTCAACAACCGCGATCTAAACACCTTCGAGGTCGATCTCGGCCATGTCGTTCGCCTCCGCTCGAAAATCCCCAAGGAGCTCGCCGTCGTCGGCGAAAGCGGCATCGCAACACGAAACGATGCGATGTACCTGCAAGAAAATCAAATCGATGCAATGCTCGTAGGCGAATCCCTGATGCGCAGCAAAGACGTCGCTTCTGCGGTTCGAAATTTACTGGGCAAAAGCCTCGATAATCTCAGCTCGTAATCAACTAATCAACTAATCAACTAATCGACTAATCGACTAACTCGACGATGATCGCCGTGGTATTGTCCCGACCCGATTCGGAAATTGCCGTGCTGACAAGCCGCTCTGCGGCAGGAATCTGATCGTCTTGGGCCTGCGTATCGGAAACCAAATCGCGAATCGCATGATCCCATAACCCTTCGATCACCCCGTCGGTGCATAACAACAATCGCTCTCCGGGGCTCAAGATGAATGATCCGATCTGCGGTTCGACAAACTGATGGCCGGCACCTAAGGCCTGAGACAGAACATTTTTCCTGGGATGAAACCGAGCCTGGCGCTCATTGATCTGCCCCGTTCGTCGCAACCATCCAACAAACGTATGGTCCTCGGAGATCTGCGTCATTTTTAACGGATAAGTGCTCTCCCCCTCGGCTCGAACCAATCGATACAAACGCGTATCACCAATATGAGCATACATGGCCAATCGTCCATGAATCCACACGACCGTAAACGTTGAACCCATGTTGCGACAGTGCACGTCAAAACCAATGCGATCCAACTCTCTGTGTATCGACAGAAAAAGCTCTTTTAAGATCTGAGGATAAGTCTCTGCCAAAATCCCCTTGCTCAAGGCTTGTGCTTTGGGCAGCATCCGTGTCAGCTCATCGGTGGCGATCTTGCCTGCAAGCTCTCCGGAGCGTTCACCACCCATCCCGTCGGCAACGGCAAAAACCGTATCTCCATCGGCTGTCGAAGCGCAACCTACTTTGCCAAGGTACCGTACGCCGTGTCGATTGGAGATCACCCCAAGAAAACGGTCTTCGTTGTTGCTTCGAAACGTTCCCGGATGAGAATAAGCACTCCACCGGATCTTCACGCCACTTTCCATCGCCAATTTGGTCGATTGCTGATCGGCCGCGTTGGTCTCGAGTTCCTGCGGCACTTTGTCGTCGAGGATCGTCGAAAACTCGAAATCGATGATGCAAAAACGGCCATCGGACGATCGATAGGTTATGTTGCGAAGGAAGGCATCGTCGTGTCGCACTCCAAAGACCTCAAGCTCGGCAAAGCGCTCCTTGATCCGAGCCTCGTTCATGTGCTCGACCCTAGCACCGCAATTGCTCGTGATGATTTCGAGCGTTTGGGGATCCGATCCGAGCAGCCGAGGAACAAAAGAACATCCCCGGCCTTCGAGGTGCTTTAAAACCCGGCACTCGTTCTCGAAACGTTCTTGCGCCTTGGGACCGAGAAACTGTTTATGCACACGTCCGTCATACCCAATTCGCACCACGGCGCGCTGGGTATTCTTGGCTTCTAACATGAAGTTTGCTTCGAGGGTCAGGGAAAGGATGGCCTACTGCTGAGGCAACCCTGGAATGTTAAGCCCTTGGAAGCCTCCTGGCAAACCCCCTGGCAATCCAGCCGGTCCACCACTAGGCAATCCCACACCCTTCTTGGCGACCAGGTCGACTAGTTCAATCTTCAACCGCTGGAACTCGGTATCGCTGACGATGTAGTACCAATCGGCAAACCGCGCGTTGAGTTCCGCAACGCGTTTTTTGGCCGCCTCGTATCGGTCCTTACGCAAATCGATCTTCCTTTGGTTTTCCTTGTTGATGCGCTCTTTTTCCGCCTCAAGCCGTTCTGCCCACTCCTGGTCGGTCAACTCCTTGGCAGCTTCCTGTGCTGGTGGATCTGCTGCGGGCACTTCGCCGAGCGGTGCCGTTGTGAGTGCCGGTGTTGGATCCTGCAACGAAACGAATTTGATCGCCGAACCGTTCCTAGGCGCCGAAGCTTTATTCTCAGGGTTGCCAGGCTCAGTCGGTGCAGCAGGCTCAGTCGGTGCAGTAGGCTCAGTCGGTGCAGCAGGCTCAGTCGGTGCAGCAGGCTCAGTCGGTGCAGCAGGCTCAGTCGGTGCAGCAGGCTCAGTCGGTGCAGCAGGCTCAGTCGGCTCGGTTGCTTCAGGGATCGGAACTTGGACGGGGGGCTTGGGGGCCAAGGCTGCCTTTTTCGCTGCCTCAAGTGCCTTGAGCTCTTCGACGCTCTGGGGAACACGATCGAGTTCGGGTTGTGGGAACTTTGCCTCGTCGATCCGAGTCGTGACCATCAAGAATCGGTTGAGCGAAACTTTCTTTTGGCCCTCTTCGGTCGAATCTTCGGCCTCCGTAGGTTCGAAGCTAGCGCCTGCCCCTTTCCCGAATCGTAACAGGTACTGAACGCCGTCCTTGAGAGTGACCTGAAGATCGCCATTCATGGAGAAAATTTCGTAGCCGTTGCCTGACGTACCTTTTTGAGCAAAGAAACCGCGACGTTGCAAAGCCAGTTTGGTTTCGTCGCCGAGTTGCTCGACTTTAAGATCCGCTGCAACGCCCGTTGGCTTTCGGGAAACATTGACAATACGAAGATTGTCCAAAGCGCTTTTCATTTCGTTGAGCTTCGTGGAATTGAGTTCCTCGCTCATCTCGAGAAGCTTCGGAGTTGGCTTGCCATCTTGGTAGACGGTCATCGACGTTGGATTCCACTTCGCATCGCGGACGCTGTAAGTGATATCGGCATCGTAGTTCGGGGCGAATTCGAGGGTGTTTTGATTCGTCGGCCGGAGCGAATAATTTCGAATTCCCAAGACTTCGATGTCGTTTGCACTTAGCTTGAGCAGGTCCGATTCGATCCACTGCTTAAAGTCGGTGCTCAGCGGGGCGGTATTGACCTCGGCGACATAGATCACGTCCTCGGAGGGGATACGAACGAACCGCTTTTTGGGATCTTGTGCATCCTCTTTACCGATGATGAGGTCGACGAGCGAATCCCCTTTGGTGTTGCGGAATTGGACGAGCATCCCGACCCCTTCGCCCCCTTCGGCTTCCTTTTTCTTATCGGGTTCGCCAACACCATAAAGTTTTTGATCATCCCGCTTTTCGCTTGCGACATTGAGCACCTTGAGGCCGACGAAAAGATTCGCTGCCTCGCTCATTTGCTTGTTGGCATCGGCTGGATAACTTTCGTTGGATGGGATGGTCCAAACGCCGTTGCGGTTGTCCTTGGCGACCTCGAACTCTTGGTACTGCTCCGAGTCGGTATCGTACTTGAGGATCTTCAGCGAGGCGGCTTGGAGTGGATCGGTGAACTTCTCAAAGAGGACTTGGTTGACCCGCGCCGTGGCGTTGGATTCCGACGTGGTGAAATTACGAGTCGTCGTGGACCAAGCTAGCAAGGCCGTCAGTGCAGCTGCTGCCGCGAAGATCCCAGTTTTTGCCGATTCAGACACTGCTCAGCTCTCCGTAGATGGATTCGATCGATTGGTTCAGTTTGCGTTTTCGTCGGCCCAAAAGGCTAACGTAAACGGGTTTTCGAAATACCTTCGCGCTCCCTTAGGCGTCGCGAAACCCAGACGACGACTCCAACGATCAGCGGTGGAATCGCTGGTAGGAACACCGCCAAGGTCTTGTAGTCGTTTTGCGTTTTACGGATGGCATCATCGGTATTGCGACGTGCCTCTCGGATGTTGCGATCGCGTTCCCGGCGCAGTTTCTCATCCTCGACTTCGAGCTTACGAGCCAACTGGGCTTCCTTCATCTGGTACTCGGTGATTCGTTGGATGAGCTCTTGTTGCTTTGAAACATCGATGGCACCCTCGGACTGCAACTTATCGACCGCCTCTTTGAATTGACGCTTAGCCTTGGTGCTGGCGTCTTCGAGTTCGGCCTTTTTGGTGTTGTAGCCTTCGTTAGCTGCTCGTTGTAGTTCGGCTTCGTCACGTTTTTGCTCATCGGCGCGGGCTTCGACCAACTTCAATGTGCTGTAGGTAGGGATATGGCGTCGGATCGCAGGATACTTGTTTTCGCCGCACAAAATATCGATCACATTCAGAACGAAAGTGATGTTTTGGAATTGGAATTCGACGGCTTCGAGTTGCGAGGGGTTTTTGCGGATATCGACGAATACGCCTGACATACAATCAAGATCCGACACATAGACGACCTTGAGCGCTTTGGCAGCCGTCGCGTTCGGAGCACCTTCGATCGCCGCGGGCAGTTTCGATTCGATCAATGCGGCTATGGTTTGAACCCCTAGCGTTTTGCCTCTTCGGTTGCGGATCTCGGTGCTTCGATCGAGCGTGGTTCGTTGCATGTTTCGAAGCTCACTGATCGGCATGGTTCCAGCGACATCCCCGGTCGAGACCAACGGAGTGAATTCATTCTTGGTTCCATTTTTGGGTTTGATGGTTCCTGCAAAAAGGAACATCAACTCCTTGAGGCCCTTGGTGATTTCGTTTTCCTGATTGAATGCATCCTTGCCTCCAGGAGCTTCCTGACGGACGAAGATCCACAGATCGTTCGACTGCTGCATCGATTCGAGGATTGGATAAGGGTTGTACTGTTGCCAAGCAAGATCTGGAGCCACAAATCCCATGGGGCTAGGCTGGCCAGGTACATCGATTTCCAAAAGATCCCAGAGCGATTGAATCGCTCCTTTGGGGGGTGGAGCTCCGCCCCCACCGAACATTCCTCCACCGGCCGCAGGCCGTGGATCCCCCGTGCCTGGTATCGACGGATTGATCGCCGATTGGGGGTCTTCGAAAATCGCGGTTGGCAATCCCGCCCTGACGGCCGCGATGAAGTTGTTTAGCTCTTCGGGTGCCAAGGAGGAGGGCTGAACGGCCAAGATCGCATCGAGCCGTTCGACATCGATCGGCGAGGCCGGATTGACGTCGATGAGTTCGAACTCCTTGCCGAGCTCTTCGACAATCGGCTCTTGGGGGGTCTGTTGGAACGATCGCATGTCGACCCCACCCATCATCTTGGCTTCGGTCTTGAGGATCCCAAGTTTCTTTCGGGCGGGTTTAGCCACCGTGGTCAAGGATCTTGCCAGCTCGTACTCGACGGGAATCCCTGGCTCAAAAAAGGGAATAACGATCTTTTGAAGCCCGCTTCGGAACGCAGCTCCAAGCATGATCGGTTGGTCGGCAATCGCGCCGCGTTCGCGAACACGTACGATCTGAGGAGTGATCCCGTACTGCTGTTCGGCTTGTTTCTCCTCTTCGCTCGAAGGCGAGATCGAATCATAGATGCGAACTTGCATCGGTACCCCGGCACCCTTGGCCGTCGACTCGAACTCTTTGAGCAAACTGATCAACTCGTACTTGGTCTTTGCGTAAGCCTCTGGAACATCTGAAGAAATGTAGGCGTCGACGACCACGTCTCGGTCCTTGCCCATCCCGCGGATCAAACCGGTCGTGACGTCCGAGAGCGAACTGACCTTCAGTTCGGTCGCATCGTAACGCTTGTCTTTGTTCATGAAAAACACGCTAGCACCCAGGACGATCGCCGCTAAGCAAATGGCACGAAGGATGTAATGCGCTAGCTTTTCATTCCCGTTTTTGCCACTGCTCCAGTGCCGTTTGCCGATCAGGATCATGCATAGGTAGAGCCCTAGAACCGTCAGCAGTAGGTAGTAGCCAACGCCCGAGAGGCTGATCACACCGCGTCCAAAATCATCGAACCGTTCGGACAGGCTGAATGCTTTGATTTCGCGGGAGTATTCTCTCCCGAAGACCGCATCGGCACTTGCGGCGAAAGCCAAAGGAGCATTAAACAGCGCCCCGAGAATGAATCCTACCGTCAAATTATTCGTAAGGAACGAAGCGACCATCCCGATGGCGATCATCGCCAATCCGATCAACCAATACCCTAGATAGTTGCAGAAAAACAGCCCTGTGTCGACTTCGCCGAGAGTCAGTGCTGCAAGAACGACAAAGGTTGAAAGTTGCGAGAACAGAAGCGACACGGAGTAAATGGCCGCAGCGGCTGAGTACTTGCCGATGACAATATCAAAGTCGGTCGCAGGGAGCGTCAAAAGAAGCTCGTCGGTCCCTTGTCGGCGCTCGTCGGCCCAGATGCTCATCGTAATGGCCGGGATGAAAAAGAGCATGATGTAGGTAAACCACTTGTTGAGCTGGCTTAGGGTCCCTAAATTCGAGTTGAAAAACTCGTAGGGCCAAAAAGCAGCCATGCTCGTCAGCAGCACAAAGAGGCACAAAAAGACGTAACCGGTCGGGTTGGCGAAGTACCCGTAAAAATTGCGCTTTAGGACCGCGTAGGCCACGGGCCTTTGACGAGCCATGAGCAAGATGATTCCGAGCAAGACACCCAAGGAGATGATGTCGAGCAAGAGCAATCGAAGCAGAGCACTTGCAATCACTTTCGAATATCCTTCTTCAAACCGAAATGGAACTTTGGACTGAAACAAAAAAACTCCGAAGACCTCTTCTCGAGGCGCTCCGTTTGCAGAACGCAAGGAAGCGTTCTAAAGGAAACACATCAGGCCGCTGCGCCAGTGAGCTTGTGGAACGCGTCGGTCAAGTCCCCACGCACTTTCTTGAGGTCCTCGACCGAACCTTCGAATACCTTGCGGCCTTCGTTGATCATGATCACGCGACTTGCCATCGCTTCGACCTCCTGGAGAATGTGTGTCGAGAGCAAAATGGTCTTGGTCTCACCAAGTTTTCGCATCGTGTTTCTGACCTCGCGAATCTGATTCGGGTCGAGACCTGCAGTCGGCTCGTCCAAAATCAATACGTCGGGCTCATGCAGCAGTGCCTGTGCCATCCCCACACGCTGGCGAAAACCCTTGGATAACTTGCTGATAGCCTTGTGCAATACGGACTTCAAATCGCACATTTCGACCACCGCCTCGATCCTGGAGGCTTTGTAACCTTTTTCCATGCCTCGGGCGTCGCCGAAGAAACTCAGCAAGCCATGAGGGGTCATGTCCGGATAGAGCGGGCCGTTTTCAGGAAGGTAGCCCAAGTGCTTCGAGCCGGCGATCCGGTCCGCAAACATATCGTGACCGGCGATCTTCGCTGAGCCTTCGCTGGGCGAAAGGTATCCGGTGAGCATCTTCATGGTGGTGCTTTTACCCGCGCCGTTGGGGCCCAGAAATGCGACCAACTCCCCGCGATTGACCTTGAAGGAAATCTCTCGCGCGGCTGCAAAAGGCCCGTAAAACTTCGATAAACCTATCGCTTCGATCATCGGCTGTGTGTTCGCAGCTTTGTCACCCATCGTCCGTTACTCTTCTTGGTAAGTTGCTGATAGTAAGTGGCAGTTAAGGTAAACCTCACCCTGAGATTCTCGGAGGTCCTGAACCCAACTCGGATCACCGACCGCAAACAAAGTATAACGAAATCCCAGGTTACGTCAGTACGGGTCGCTTTGAGTTTCGGTTCGTGGATTGCCGTCAAAGCCAACGAAAATCAATGGATTTTGCGACGAAGTGCCTCATTGTCCGTCCCGGGGGATTCCTCGTTATTTTGCCCGAAAGTCAAGCGAGCCTCGGAGGGCTCGCCGGATTGGACTCTCGCGGCGGCTTTCGTCGCATTGACGCCCCGTGCAAAGACCACCGCATCGACTTGCCGAGCCCCAGCCCTGCGAAATGCCCGGGCTGCCTCCTGCAACGTCGCCCCCGAAGTCATCACGTCATCGATCAGCAGGAAACTTCGGTACCTGACCGACTCGATGCGGGGAACCTCAAAAGCTCCCACAAGATTCTCTCGCCGCTCGCTGATCGTTTTCATCCCCTGCTTTTGGGTCCAACGATTGCGCCGAAGCACCGTCTCGCAAAGGGACATATCCAAAGCCTTGGCCAATCGCTCCGCGAGCGTCGTGGCTTGGTTGTACCGTTGTGCCAATCGCCTAAGCCAATGCTGCGGTATCGGCACAATGGCATCGTAAGCCACCGGGTTGAAACTCTCGTCGGCTTTGAGCCATTGAGCTAGCATGTCACCGATGCTCTGGGTAAGCGACTCGCAGTGGGCATCTTTCATCAAACGCACCGCCCTGGCCCCCGCCGAATCGTATACCGTATAGGACCAGACCCTCCCAAACTCCCATCGCTGGTCCTTGCAAAATCTACACCCCGCCAATCTTGCCTTTCGCATCGGTCGCTTCGATTGCGTCCCAAGAACCGTTGGCCCAGAACCCATCAGCATCCCCTGGCTCTTTTGCATTGGTGCCCCACACCGCTGGCAACCGCAGTCGATCGGCACAAGTTGTTCCTGACAATGGCTACAAAGCGACGCGGATCGCTCCTCGACGACCAATCGACGACAGAGCAAACACGACCTAGGAAATAGCAAATCAAGAAACTGCCGCCATCCGTGCATGCCCTGGTTCCCTCCCTCAAATCCACCCTCTGCTTCAAGCGTCCTTGGGATGCTCGATACGAAGCACGAGTTTGCCATGCAAAACCCCCGATTTGCTTATCGTATTGGATTCCTGCAGCCGATGGGCTTCTGCGGCCTGATCGAGCGGCAAAATTCGATCGATTTGAGCCCGAAGCTTACCCGTCTGCATCCAATGATTGATGTCCTCGGCGGCCTTGCGCTGCACCTCGGGTGAAGCATTGAACATCGCAAATCCCAAAACCGAGCAACCTTTGACATAGAACGGACCGACCGGGAATTCCGGCCGCGCATCGCGGCCTGCCATCAGCACCATGCGTCCGTTGGGAGCCATGGAGCGGACGGCTAAATCAAAGTCCGGCTCGCGCAGCGTCTCCCAAAAAACATCCATTCCCCCTGGGAATTCACCCGCCAGAACCTCCGATACGGATTCCTCATGGTACCGAATCACTCGATCGGCTCCGAGATCTCGGCATCGTTGGGCTTTTTCCGAATTGCCCGCCGTCGTGACGACCCTGGCCCCGATGGCTTTGGCCATCTGCAAGACCATCGCTCCAACACCTCCGGTCCCGCCTCGTACGAAAATCGTTTCCCCAGGCCTTAATCGGGCCCGATCGAAAAGCCCCAGGTGCGCGGTGATCCCCACCAAAGCGTTGGCGGCAAGATCCGGATCGCTCACCGAGTCGGGCGATGCGTATAGCCAGACCGGATCGATGACGGCTTGCTCGGCGAATGTTCCTTGACGACCCATCAAACCCTGATTGGATCCCCAAACGCGCTGCCCGATTTTCCAATCGCGCACATGGGCACCCGTCGCGATGATTCGACCCGCAAAATCCGAACCGATCACATAAGGATTCGGCAGAGGCCAAAAGTTAGCCCCATTGCGAATATAGGTGTCGATCGGATTGACCGATACGGCGTGTATCTCGACCAAGACCGAATTTTTGTCCAACACCGGCGAAGGTATCTGGCCGACTTCAATGCACTCCGGACCGCCCGTTTTTCGAAAATATGCCGCCTTCATCCAAGCCTCGTTGATCGCTTCAAGTTACCGAATCAATCCCATTTCAGCCAAACCCAAAGATTCACTGGCATGCTCAACGGCAATCGATCCACCGTGCATCCCTAGCATCAAGGAATTGACTCCCGAGCCGATCCCGAGCAAAGCTCCCTTGCAAGAATCCTTCCAAGCTCCCGCCTCGATGGCTTGGCCTAACGCGATCGGCAGGGCCACCGAACCGGTATTGCCCCACTTGGAAAACGTCGCGTAGTCGTTCTCAGGGCCAAGCCCCAGGGTCTCTAAAATCCGGCGCCGATGGGTAGCTCCCACCTGATGGCAGACGCTTTGCTCAACATCTGAGCCAGTCCAGTTTAGCTCGGAGAGCAGCTCGACATAAGCTTCCTTGCCAGTGCTCAATCCGGCCTCGAGCAACATCTCAGAATCGGTGTTCATCGTCGGCAACATCGCCGATCCGGCTTGATCGGTATCGCTTTGGCATAACCCGTGATGCTCGGTCCTAGCGATTGCCACGGCTCCGAGCACGTCGCTTCCTCGATCGCTAAAATTCTGCCGATACCAGTCGGTCTTGGCCAACAACCAAGCGCAACTTCCCGAGCCGATCGTCAGGGAGGCAAAGGCAGGTTTGATCGATTGACGAGTCAGATTCCCGTCCTGGATGAGTTGATCGAGTGTCGCTTTCAAAAGCCCTCGCGAATCCTCGGTGCCGACGACCAAACCGGCGCGAATGCAACCCGATTCAATCAGCTGCGCGATTTGCACCGCTCCGTTGAGCATCCCTAAACAGGCATTGCTCACGTCGTAAACCCACGATTTAGCGGGCAACCCCAGCAAGTGATGAACGCGGCATGCGGTGGCCGGTTCGAGGTACTCTCGGCATACGCTCGCATGGATCAAACACCCTAGATCGCTTGCTTTAAGGCCAGCAGCACGGATCGCCATTCTTCCACTGGCCACACTGCAATCGCTGAGCCTTACTCCGTCGCTCCAAATTCGGCGGCTTTGGATGCCGCTCATCCCCTCGAGCCGACCCTCGGGCAGCCGCAAACGCTGATACTGACTAGACAACTGCTGCTCGATCCACTCCGAGGTGATCTCGACCTCGGGGACCAAGTAGCCGATCGATGCTAGACAAACAGATTCAAATCGCATGGATTAGAGCCCAAGGGATCCGCAAGCGGTGAAAGGAGATTCCAGGGTTGACAACGCACCGACGGCGACTTTGGTGTACCCTTCGCGGTACGCGTACCCGATCGGCTCCTCGATCGAAAGAGTATACCGTGAACCGAGGCGTTGGGTGATGGTGCGGTTCGAAAAGAAAGGCCCCCCCGTCAGGCAAGTGATCATGGGCCGGATCCGTTATCCCCTTTTTTTAACCACGGAATTTTAACCACGGAATACGCAGAATACACGGAAAAGGAGCTCAGATTCTAGTGGGTCTTGTTTCCGTGTGTTCCGTGTGTTCTCCGGCCGTAGCCACCTGTCGCCAGACGGTGGAAGCTTTACTCGCGCCACACCACCGCTTGGCAGCGGACGGTGATTACTTCACCATCAGAACCTGCGGCGGCATCCAGGTACCGTCGAGTACGGGCTGCTCCGCCCAGTAGACGCGGATGTAGAGCGAGAACGTACCGTCCGGCGCAGGCACCCAGTTGCTTTCCTTGTCCTTGCCAGGAGACGTCGCGCCGAAATACAAGGTGAGCGAACCGTCTGGGTTGTACTTCTGGAACGATTTGCTCTTGGTGCCCAGCGAGTAGCGTTTCAGGGTGTTCGCATGGAAGACATGTTTTTCGTTGTAGAGAGTCAGCGACCAGAAGCCTTTGACCGGTGGTTCCTGGCCTTTGGCAAAGGTCACGGTGTAATTGTTCTGGCCGTGGAGTTGCTGGCCTTCGCTGTCGTAATCGCGGTAAATGTACTTCGTCTCGTCGGGCTTGTTGTCATACATGTTCGACTTGGCCGTGGCGGTGCGGTTGAGGTAGTCGGTGCCCCACTGCGCGTTGTTCACCGGTGAGTACCAGCCATTGCCAGCC
>JAPLNM010000047.1 GCA_026692845.1 Planctomycetota bacterium
GCTCTGACGACTCTGTTAGGCTTGGTCATCGTGTCTGTGATTGCTGTGGGAACTCGCCTGCTGCTCATGCAGACCATTCAGCGGCGACGCGAGCGGGAGAACCGTCAGATCAACGAGCGTCTGCGAACGCTCATTGCCGCTTACAAGATCTTGGGCGGTTCGTTCACGGGTGAGCTAAGCGTCGATCCTACCCACCTTCGTGCGTTGCGAAAAATCAGCGAGAATGGGGACTTAGGAATCGATCCCATCGAAGGGAGCACCGAAATCGGATCGACTCTGGAGGCCGCATCGTCCGAACGACGCCGGAGAATCCGAGATGCCGTCGAAGCTGCGCTCTCGGATGTAATCTTGCTGGGTACTGAGGAGCAAGTACACCTAGCTGCACATGCTGCACGTGAAATGGTCGTGGGCAACAAAGTTCATTTGTCGGAGCTTATTGTGTCATTGCGGACTTTCATTCGCAATGCTCTGGATCTAGAGCCAATATCTCCCGAATTGCACATTCCAGACCAGGGGCCGCTCAGACCAACGGTTTCTAGTGGGAAGGCAGGTGGCGGGGGTCGCGGTGAAGGAACAGAGAAAGAAACTGGCGGTCGATCGGGCTCCGACATGGCCTTAGGGGCCGAAGGTCTCGGAGCCATGGGACTGGGGCCTGCTCACGCCGCGGCGGCGAGAGTTCTAGAGGAGCATCCCACCGAGGGCCTTGGTCCTCCCTAAAAGGGTTGCTTACTGCAATCGCTCCGAGGCGTGCGATAGTCCAGGACAGGTGGCTACGGGCTCTTCGTAG
The DNA here is from genome assembly GCA_026692845.1 of Planctomycetota bacterium. Lineage (GTDB taxonomy): Bacteria > Planctomycetota > Planctomycetia > Pirellulales > Pirellulaceae > JBKCUI01. Next base: position 788 of record JAPLNM010000047.1, read on the forward strand.
CCATCCGCTGCCAAGCGGTGGGGGGGTGCGAGGAAGGCCTCCACCGTCTGGCGACAGGTGGGTGCGGTAGTAGAATGATTTCTTGAATCCTGTTTCAATTGCATCGTGGGAGTGGAAGTTATGAGAACGTCTGGAGCGCAACGCGTGATTATGTCATTGAGCTTTTGGCTTTGTTGGCCGTTGTTATGCATTGCAACGGCAGATGCCGCTGACCATCCGGCGTTCGAATCGGTAAAAGAACTGTTTGCTGCGATGTCTAAACATGATGGCAAAGCGATGCAGGAAACGGCAACAGAAGATTTCCAGTTGCTCGAGCATGGCGAAGACTGGACAATGCAGAGATTGATCGAAGCGGTCCAACCCAAAGGTAAGCCTTACGAGCGAAAGAACTTCTTTAGCCAGATTCGCGCCCGGCAAAATGGAGACGTTGCTTGGGTAAGCTACTGGAACAAAGCCGAGATCCGTAGCGAGAGTGGGCTGCGGACAATCGTCTGGCTCGAAAGTGCGGTCATGGTCAAAGAAGTCGGTCGCTGGAAAATCCAGCTATTGCACTCCACGCGTCTAGAACCAGAACACCATCCAATGGACATTGATTGGGTTCTGTTTGAAACGGCTCATGTCGACGTAAACCAGGTACACGATCGATCACCCAAATAGCCGAACGATTGTGGTAGAATCCGGAAGGGTCAATACGATTGAGTAGGGCTGGTCGATGGCGCTGTCGACCGCTTGGCAGCGGGTGGCTACGGGGCAGCGGGTGGTTACGGGTTTGCGTGTCGGTGGCTTATACCCCTATTTCTTGTCATCTTTGTCGCGAAGCGATTCGACGAACTCGGGGTCGTCGAGTTTGGTCTGAGGACCTTCGCTTCGGCGACGTTCGAATTTTGGATCGGTCGGATCGAAGGTATCCTCTGGTTTAAAGACGCGTGGATCTGAAGGTACTGCAAAGTAGGGACTGAAGTCGGGTCGCTCGGTAAACATGTCGCTGAGGTCGTTTGCCGTTGCATCGTAGAGATTGTTGGGGGGCAAGCCATGCAACCTGTAGATCGTCCGAATGATGCTCATGATCGAAGTGTGTTGGTGCGAGACATAGCCGCGTTTTGCCCATGGGCTGATGCACAGCACGAAGGAACGATGCCGATCGATCGAATCGTTGTCGCCACCGGAATCGTCCTGTGTGACAAAGATCGCCATTTGTTTCCACTCAGGTTGGCGTGAAAGGTAGGCTACGATCCGGCCCAACGCCAGGTCGTTGTCTGCCATGTAACTTGCGACGTAGGGATAGCCGCGTTTCGGATTCGCTCCTGCGCCGTGATCGTTGCAGATAGCTAAGTTGATGAAGCGAGGAAGCGTTCCTTGGTGCTCCTGGCGATACTGCTCAATATCCTCGACGAACCAATCCGCCCGGGCGATGTCAGGAATATTGTTGTTATAGGCTGGGTAATCGAAGTCGGTATTCTCAAACAGGACCTTGGGCATCGGGTAATTGACCTTTGTGTAGGCACCGGAACGATTGGCCATGGGTCCTTCATCGTTGTCGGGGAACTCAAATCCTTCCCCATAGTTGCGAAAAGGGATCCGACCACGGTGCAAGTGCTCGAACATGGAGCCGTTTTCGAGATAGTCCTCAGGGATCTGGGAGCCGTTGGACCCCATCACCACCATCCGCCCCCTCGCCGTTTCGCTCTTCTGAAATCCCCATCCCGAATAAAAAACGCGCGTTGTCCAAAAACTTGGGTAGACGCCGATCAACCATCGATGCCCATCTCCCGAAGCTTGTGGTTCCATATAAAAATTGTCCGATATCGAAAACTGCTCGGCCAACCGCACATGGTTAGGCATGATCGGGACTCGCTCTTCTTTCCCATGCTCCTTGATCCAACCGTTGACACCAAATTCCGCATACTCGGGTTCACTGGTCGATCCGGGGAGCCCCCCGAAAATGCCGTCGAAGGTATGATTTTCTTTGGTGATGAAAACGACGTGTTGGATCGCTGGAGGTAGCCAAGCGGGAGATCGAGAGGCAAGGGCCATGCCGTTGTTCTTGAGTACCTGTTGTGTTTCGTCAACGCTTGGGTCAAGGTCGACGATATGCAACATACCCGGCATGTCGGGCAACCCAAATCGTTCGTCATCCATGTCGCGGCGGTGTTTTGGCCCTCGGGGCCCTCGCCCCAATCCTTTTTGGGTCGAGACCACAAGTTGTCTCTCGTCAGGAGTCAGTTTACATGAGGTTGGAAACCAACCCGTTGCTATCCAGCGGGTTGATTTGCCATTCTCCAAATCGATTGAAGCGATGGCGTTCAATCCTGAGGCGCAGACAAACAATCGCTTGCCGGCCCGATCGATTGTCATGCCCGTTGGGATCACGCCCCGCAATGTCGCGAGTTTTGGCTCCGGCGTTAGCTTGATCGTCTCCTGCAGTTCCATCGAGCTTGTATCGAAGATTTGCACGGTATCGTTGTTCGCGTTGCTAACGAATAAACGGTTGTGGTGGACAAGGAGACCGTTGGGTGAACTGCCTCCTACGGTGTGCCCGCGATCGGCTGGCGCCTGAAGCAACAATCCCGTCTTGACCTTAGCCTGTACCGTCGGATGGTCAGGCTGTGACACATCAAACATCCAAACCGAATGGGCATCTGCAACATGAGGGCTTCCGAGGCCTGGTACCATCTTTCCTTCTTTGCGAACCCCTTCTTCTGCTTCGACCGACGGGAATCCGAAGGCGGGAGTCTTTAAACCACGAGGATCCCCCTCTTCATTGATGATCAATGAGTAGTCGAGCATGCCGATGTTCGCGACAAACAAACGTTTTCCATCTGACGATAGGGCGACGCTGAACGGTTCGCGCCCGGCCGGCGTGTCGCTGATCACTCGCTGTTCGACGAGATCAAAAACGACCATGCGTTGTCGAGCGACATCCGCCCCAAAAACGTATCGTTCATCCAAAGACAATGCCAGATCGTTGATGTAGCATTCGCGGTCTGCGAAAATCGATAAAACAACTTCCGGTTCGAGCTTCGCTAAACGCCCGCTAGGTTTCTGCGACCAGGACAAGGTAGAAAGAACTTGGATTCCGTGTCCTGAGTCTCCGCTCGAGATGACAAGCTTGCTGCTATCTTTCATGAATACGCCGCAAAATGCTGGCGATTTCCAAGGCAGCAGATGCGACGGTGCCCGCGGATCCATGTTCGATGCCTCGCAGACAACGATCCCCGCGTTGCACATGCCTATGAGATACTTGCCGTCGGGGCTGGGGATAGAATTCCATAGGTTTTCGCCCGAGTATAAACGCGGCCCCTTGGGGGTCAGCAAGCGTCCGTTAGGAAGCACGGTTTCGCCATCGGGGACGATCTTGGCGAAACGATCTTCGGCGGGCGAGGAAAACAGCCATTCATCCTGGGCCGCAGCGATCGATACGAACACGAGACAAACATACAACGCCACAAACTGAATTCGTAAGCTCATGATCCATTCACCCAGATCGCCAAAGTTCGAAAAGACTTTCTAGATCCATCTGAATGAAATGTTTCTGCGATAGCAATCGGTGAATCCTTCTACCTAGTGGGTTACGCTGATTTCTCTTGCGAACTTAATCATTTCTTAAGATAAGACAGGAAAAAAACGCTCGAGAGCCCGTCGCAATTGGTTTGCTTCATTCACTCGCTGGTGCTTCTAAGCAGATGGGATAGCCGACCAACGTGATTGAAGGGTGGTTTTTAAGTGGTTAGATAGAGCCATCATCCGAGCGTAGGCGGAGAATCAGAACAAGCTCACACTGCTTCTTCATCAGAAATTCATGGTAAACGGCAAAAGATTCATTGATGCGAATCGCGACGGATACTGGCGGAATCGAGCGTCGGTAACTGGAACAGCGCCAATCATTGAGATACGAGGTCTGAACATGTTGGAATCGCATTCAAGTGAACAGCTGGCGGCAAGCATCAATGACGGTAGATCGCACCGTCCGCAGAGAATCTTAGCGACAATGCTCGCGATTCCAACTTTAATCCTACTAGTGGCAGGGTTGGGAATGGCCGCTGAGATTATCCGAGGCGATTTGAAACTCCTAAAAGCGCTTCCTGTCATCGCACCGATCGCTTTCAGTAGTGGTGCCCTTTCTTACTCCTTCTATCGTGGACGTGGCCTTCCGTCTTGGTTTCTTCCCTGGGTTTGGACCATGATGACGGCTGCAGTTGTCTGGGCGACCATTTCCACAATTTGGAAATCCCTCAGGGACGGTAATGTTGATTTTGGAACTGTATTCGCTTGTGGCTTGCCCATCTTTATGTGTATTTATGCATTCAAGGTGTTTTGGGCTTCTAAATGATCGGCGCGAGTAAAGCCTCCACCGTCTGGCGACAGGTGGCTACGGGCGACAGGGGGTTACGGGCTCTTCGTAGCCATCCGCTGCCAAGCGGTGGTGCGGCGCGAGTAACGCCTTCACAAAACAGTAATCGAAGCGGGCTTGGCAAGTATGCAAAAGGCGAATTTGAAGGTGCACAGGATGGGCAGGATGACCAGATTGACCAGCGTTGCAGTGATCAGTCCAAATAGGATCACAAGGCCTAGAGGATACTCGATTTCTTGTCCAGGAATTTCGCCCGTCGCTATGAGTGGAACGAGGGCCAGGCCGGTCGTAAGCGCCGTCATCAGGATCGGTGCAAGTCGCTCTTCAGCTCCACGCATCACGAGTTCTATTTGGTGGGTGACGCCTTCTTGGGTGGCCAAATGCCGGTAATGGCTCATGAGCATGATGGCGTTGCGCGAAGCGATGCCGAGTACGGTCACAAAACCTACGAGCGAGCCAAGCGACAGAATACCACCGGAAGCGTGAACGCCGAGCACTCCGCCGAGTAAAGCTAAAGGTAGTGTGCAAAGGATCACGCCCACTAGTTTCCAAGATTGAAAGTCAATGTATAGGATTACGGCAATCGCACAGATGGAAGCAAGCGAAAGAAGCAGTAGTCGATTGCGTGAGGCTTTCGCCTCAGCATACTCGCCTAGAAACTCAGGATGATAGCCGTTCTTGAAGTCTACATTTGCGAGCACGGCACGCTCGATCTCGGTGGCAACGGCACCCAGATCCCTACCATCGACGTTGCAAGTTATATCGATTCGGCGCGAAGCGGCTTCCCGTTTGATCTCATTGGGCGCAGGGACAATCGATAGCTCGGCGACATCACCCAAAGGGACTTGCCCGCCCCTCGGTGTGTCAATCATCAACTCGCTAAGTGTCCGCAGATCGCTATGCAAAGAGGTTTTCCCACGCACGATCACGCCGAAGATGTTCTGATCCTTGTAGATTTCACCGACCTGCATTCCATTGACCAAGGTTGTAACACTGCGCATTAGAGCACCGGGCGTGAGGTTGAATTGTGAGGCAGCCTCGGGGCGCATGTGTATGGATATCTGCGGTACGAGCACTTGGGGTTCGACCTTGAGTGTCGTGATGCCAGCGATTGGTTTGATTTGCGTTGCAACCAAGTTTGCTGTCGACCTGAGTTCATCCATGTCAGGGCCAAAGACGCGAACGACAATCGATGCACTCGTGCCGGTGAGCACCTCTTTGATACGTTCTGTCAGGTAAGTCAGCAAGTCTCGATACAAGCCTGGGTAGCCATCGACGATCTCTTGGACCTGAGCCACCGTTGTGTCATAATCCCCCTTGTCGTCGATGCTTATCCACAGTTCAGTGAAGTTTGGGCCGACGACTTCGTCGGCGACCGTAGCTCGTCCGATATGCGAACCGAAATTCAAAACTCCATCGACGGCCATCAGTTCTTGGCTGGCACGCAATGTGATGCGATCCATTGCATCGATACCTATCCCGGGCTTTTCGACCCAGTGCATTAAAAAGTCCGTTTCGCGAAATTTGGGCATGAGCTGTTCACCCAATCGCGTGATCGTACCTGCGATGCCGATGAAAAGGACTGAGGTCACGATCAAAGTTGCCCAGCGAAAGCGAACGGCTTTTTCAAGTAGGAGACGATAGAAGCGTTTAAAGAAAAGTACCAACGGTCCATCCTTGTGCCGCTTCGTGGCCGACTGGGGTAGCATGAACAGCGCCATGGCTGGCGTGACGGTTAAGGCAACAGCCAACGAAGCGAGAATTGCCAGAATGTAGGATGCTGCCAGGGGCTTAAAAAATGCACCCGCCAAGCCAGTGAGAAAAAACACTGGCAAAAACGCTAAGATCACGATGATCGTGCCGTAGACCACGGAACTTCGCACTTCCATGGATGCGTCAAACATCACGTCGAATGCAGAGCGCGGATGCTCGGCGATCGCGTTCAATCGCAATCGTCTCATGATGTTTTCGACGTCGATGATCGCATCATCCACGACTTCGCCCAAGGCGATCACGAGTCCGGCTAACACCATGGTGTTGAGATTGTGCCGCCTCGATAGTACAACACCAGCATGGCCACGATGAGCGATAGTGGAATCGCCGTGGCGCTGATCAAGGCACAACGCCAATCGAACAGAAATAACACCAGAACGACGATTACCAGTACGCAGCCAAGCAACATCGAGTGGCTGAGATTCGTAAGTGAGCGCTCGATAAACGTCGCTGGACGAAAAATGGTCGTGTCATACTGCACCTCACCCATAGCCGGTTTTAGATCCAACATCTCCTTCTCGACGAGCCGCGTCACATCGAGCGTATTTGCCCATGGTTGTTTTTCGACGATCAGTAGCAATCCTGGTCGATTGTTGATGATTGCATCACCAATCGGAGGTGCGTGATCGAATAGGACTTCGGCAACGTCCCGAATTCGTAGCGGCGTACCATTGGCCGCCAATGCACTATTGTCCGTTCGATTGGTAACGGATTGCGTTCGTGTGGTCTGAATCGGAATATCGCCGAGTTGTTCAGGGGTATAGACCGCAGGCACGTGCCGCAGCGCCAGACGTTGATTGGGCGTATCGACAAAACCGCCGGAACCGACGGCGGTCGCAGCGCGAACTGTCTGTAGCAACGAGTCGAGGGTAATGCTGTGATTGTTGAGCCTCACCGGATCAACAACCACTTGCAATTGCGGGTCCTTCTCGCCCCAGACCGCGACGTTGGCGACGCCGGCTATTCCCATCAAACGTGGCCGAATGGTCCACTTGGTTAGCGTGGTCATCTCCATTTGATTTTTGGTATCCGACCATAAACCAATCTTCAAACAGCGACTCAGTGACGAAAGAGGTGGCAAGATCACTGGAGGTCGAGCCACTTGGGGTAACGATGCCTGGGCAAGCGCCAGACGCTCTTGCGCAAGTTGTCTCGCTACCAACAGGTCGGTGCCCGGCTCAAAGATCATTCGTACACTCGAAAGGCCCAATACGGATTTCGATCGGACGGTTTGTACGAACGGGATGCCATTGACGGCATTCTCGATCGGCACGGTAATAAGACTTTCGACATCTTCTGTGGAAATTCCTGGTGCTTCCGTTTGGATTTCGACGAGCGGTGGAGCGAATTCCGGGAAGACATCCAGGGGTACCGAGCTGCTATTACGAATGCCAACGACAACCAGCACGATCGCCAGAATGATGATCAGTAGTCGTAGTTCGAGTGAGGTTCTAATTAGCCAGCTCATTTGCCGGCTCCAAACTCGGTTCCAAACAACTCCGCAGCTCCATTGGTCACGATCATGGTTCCGACAGATGGCCCCTTGGAGAGGATCGCCGAGTCTCCCTCGACCCATTCAAGTAACACACGACTGCGTGTGAACTTGGTCCCCTTTTCGGAAGTAGAGGATTGAACATAGACCCAAGTCCCGCCATAGATGTCATACAGAATCGCTGCAGCGGGAACGACGAACGCCTCCGTAACACTGACCATAGGAATGTCGATGCCGACACGTTGGCCGGGCATCAACTGCAATTCGCGATTGTCGACTTCGTAGTACAAGTCGGCTGATGAACTTGCTGCATCGGCAGTGGGAGGAGCGGCGATTGGCTTGCCAACATGCGATGCGTCACCAAGGGATGCACCGTCGAGCGATACGAGTCGAACCGATTGATCGCGTTTTAATTTTGGTAGCAGATCGACATAGACAGGCACCCTTATCCAAATCGTGCTTAGGTCTACGACCTCAAAGAGTGGTGCAGAGGATGTAACCGATTGTCCGGGCGAAACTTGCACGTTGCGAACGACACCCGTCAGCGGAGCGGTCAACGTCAATGGCGAGGCGGGGTCTCCTGGTCCGTTTTCGTTTTTTTTTATCGAGCAACTTTAACAGTGAGTTCAATTCCGTTTCGCGTTGCTTGGCAGCCTCGCGAACCGACTGCGCGACATTCAACATTGCTGCTGCATCATCGAAAGCTCGCCGGCTCCCGGCCCGATCGGCGAGAAGTTTTTCAGCTCGATCACGTGCGATCTGCAGTCCCGCGATTTCCGACTCGCTACGAGCCAGTTCCCCTTGAGCGGTAACCAAAGCCACGATCAAATTCGCTTTCGCGCCAGTCATTTGAACTTGTTCGGCTGGCGTTGGTACATCGCGTTCCGGTGACAACAACGGCTGAAGAATCATGAGTGATTGAGCTGCCGAAACTTTGGTTCCCGGCTGTGGAAATACGTTGTTCACTGCGGCGATGACACCAGGTACTGGAGCGGAGGCAATGATAGATCTACCTGGCGGAACGCTGGCTTCACCTGCTAAAGTTCGGTGGCGCGATACGTCGCGTTGGACAACAGGCACTACTTGGATCGCGAGGCGTTTAACGGCTTGGCTTGTCAGGCTCAGCGTTGCCAACTCCGTCTCATGAGGCACCATTTCGATCTTGGCCGGAGCAGTCTTGGCGGAAGAAGATTTTTCAGCTTTCCCTGAGCAACCCTCTGAGCAACCCATGGAAATGAGGAAAACGCACAGTGCGACATGTACCCATGCAGCAGTTTGAGAGGGCTTCGCGGATCGTAGTTCTTTCGTTATCATGGATGGCCATTGTAGTCGAGATACTTCCTGATTCTCCGGATATGCTCTGCTTGGGATCATTTGGGATGAATCAAATTCTATTTGCCGACCTCCGGGGGACTTGTTGCTGCTAGAACTTCATCGACGGCAAGAGCAGGGGTGTTCAGGCTACGGCCGACGCTCCGTTCGAGTTCGGCGATGGCACGATTGCAAGCGGCGGTTTGAGCCAGTAGCTGCCCTTTGGCGGTCAAGTACTGGGTCGTCGTCTGGAGCACGATCAAGTAATCAGAACCGCCATCTTCAAAGCCTTTCTTGGCAATTTGTAGCGATTGTATTAACGCTGGTTCGACATCGCGCTTGAGAATTATTAGATTCTTGTAAGCTTGATCTAACTGACGATACGCGGTGCGAACATCTGCGATGATTTGATCGGCAATTGCGTCTCTCGTGTGCATCGCGGCGTTGAGCTCCCAATCGGCACGGAGGATCCCACCCTGATTGCGATTGAAAAGGGGAATGTCGAAGCGAAGACCAGAGCCTGTGTGCGTGTAGCCGCGACCATCGCGCACATCGAGCACTCCATCGAGCCTTAGCCACAACCATCGCGACAAACGGGAACGTTCAGTCGCGGCAGCAACTGCCCACTTCGCCGAGTGAAGATCGGGGCGACAGACCAGCGCCGCTTCAACGAGTTCTTCTTCGGTTTGAATTGGCGGTGTCGGTAGGGTCAATTCTCCCGGAACTAAAGCTTTCCCTAGTTGGGGGAGTCCTATGAGCGTTGCTAATCGAGCCTCAGCAATATAGATCGATGCTTGTTGGACCCCCAGGTTCGCTTTGGCATTGAGTGCATCGACCTTTGCAGCGATCGTCTCGAGTTCGCTGATTTCGCCTTCTTTCAAACGCTCATGGGTCAAGTTTGATATTTGGTCACGAATCTCTTCGGCCTCGTGTGCAAGGTTCGCCTGCTCGTTGGCTAACACCCAATCCGCATAGGCCAAACGAACATCGCGTGAAAGATTGAGCCCATTCTGGACCAATTGCTCTCCGACGCGACGGTACTCACGATTGGCAACTTTGACGCGTGCTGGGCGCAACAGGTAGGATTCAATCGGCGCATAGAGCGTATACTGCCCTTCCTTGGCTCCACTGGGAAAATAAGTGAGGAATTGAGGGTTCGCAAGCAGCGACGCTTGTACCGCATCGCCGCCGGCTGTCTTAGCTGCGCCAAGGTTGCTTGAAAAGCGGAGTTGTTCGACAGAGCCGTTAGAATCGCTTCCTCTTCACTCAGTCCATCTTCCAACAACACGCTCGAAGGCACTCGGGTTTGGCAAGGCAGCACCGTCTCCATGGACTTGGATATCCGGCATACCATTTGTCGTGAAACCATGTGCGGATCAGAGCATGGTGTCGTCGTGCGACAACCGACAACCGGCAGGGTAAAACAGCAAAGGATCGCTGCGCATGCACGAAATTGGACATCCATGTCGTTACTCCGAGACCAATGCATCCAAGCCGCATAAAGCGTATATTGCCTACCGTCGTTTCGACCCAACTCCCATCATGCATTGATTATTCGCGGAGCATCCGTACTAACCGCTACAACCGAACCTGCGTGGCGAGTCATGAGAAAAGAAAGAGACACTCCACTTCTTACCGACACAGAAGTCGCTCGATTCTCCTTATTTTTTCCGCATAATTAATAAACTTACCAAAGTTCGGCTTGTAGCACCGTCGCACACACACCTATTGTTCCTTCGGGTCACAGCGCGATGGTTCCTCCATGCGGGGCTCGAAATACGCGCCGTTGCAACTGAAGGCTGTTGTTGTCCATGAATTGGCTCCCACGATCGAGGCACGCTTCCAAGAAGAGAACGGTGAAAGGCGTCTTTTTAGTTGCTAGCATTCTTCTGTTGGGGTTAGGTTGCCGAGTTCCCTTTTTGAATCCGCATGCATCGCGGAACGTGACCGCATCGGTCCACCGGGTGTCGTTGGAGACTCCCTCTAAGTCGACAGAGGCTTGGCCGATCCTGATCGATTCAGGAATGCGTTCCATCATGTCGATTGATCGGTCCGCAGAGAGCGAGTCGCCGCGCGATGTTTGGGTAGGGAATGACCATCCCATGGTTCAGAGCGGAGCGGAATCAAATTTGGCTGCGGAGACTTCATGGAAATTCGACCCGCTAACTGACGCACGAACCGATCTAGGGGATTTCAGCGGACCGTTGGAGCAAAACCGTCCCGCTTCTTTGCTTGGCCGAATGTGGGACGACCAAAAGAGCTTCTATTCACCGGAGTCCTTAACCTTGCTGGGCGGAGGTTTGATTGTAGGTGGCGCGATGGCCAACTCATCGATCGACGATGGGTTGCATCGACATTTTCAAAGTAGCGTACGTGGCGCAACGTCGGATGATTGGTTTAAATCCCTGCACACGAGCAAGGAAGTCGGCAACGGAATGTACACACTACCCGTTTTCGCAACCGCTTGGGCTGCCGGTGGACTGTTTCCAGATAACGAAATTGCGGAAACGAGCGGACGCTGGGGAGAACGAATCATTCGCGGCTTTATCGTTGGTGCGCCCCCCTTGATCCTCATGCAACAGTTAACGGGAGGATCAAGGCCGACGGAAACAGATGAAAGTTCCGAGTGGCATCCGATGCGGGACAACAATGGGATCAGCGGTCACGCATTCATGGGCTCGCTGCCTTTCATCACGGCCGCTAAGATGACGGACAACCGTGGCTACAAGATACTCCTCTATGCGGGTTCAGCCATCGCACCCCTTTCGAGGGTCAACGACAACGCACACTACCCCTCGCAGGTCGCATTGGGATGGTGGATGGCTTACCTCGCGGCTAGTGCGATCGGCGCAACAGACAATCCTGATTCTCGATGGCGGTTTTATCCCTATTCTTCTGGTGAAGGCTCTGGGATCACGGCTGAATTTCGATTTTGATGAAAGGATAAGCTCGTCGAACGGCCCGAGCACATCGGGGGTAGCATGTTTGGTCATGGCTAGGAAAGAAATTAGTTGTCCGGTTTGGTGGGTCTAGGCGCCGGTTAAAATGGCTGTTGGGGTGGCTCACGCGTTGAATCACCTGCCGGTGAGCCAACCAGCGCAAGCGGTTGGGCGATTTAAATTAACCCCCAACGACGCTTCGTTTAGGCCCGGGCAGGTAAAGAATTCCGGCGGTGTAGCACAATCAAGTTGGTGCGTGGCTGATGGCAATAGCCCGCGGCTGGCGCCTTGCGGCTCACGCGTTGAATCACCTGCCGGTGAGCCAACCAGCGCAAGCGGTTGGGCGATTTAAATTAGCCCCCAACGACGCTGCGTTTAGGCCCGGGCAGGTAAAGAATTTCGGTTGTGTAGCACAATCAAGTTGGTAGGGGGCTTATGGCAATAGCCCGCGGCTGGCGCCTAGCGGCTCACGCGTTGAATCACCTGCCGGTGAGCCAACCAGCGCAAGCGGTTGGGCGATTTAAATTAGCCCCCAACGACGCTGCGTTTAGGCCAGCGCAAGCGGTTGGGCGATTTAAATTAGCCCCCAACGACGCTTCGTTTAGGCCCGGGCAGGTAAAGAATTCCGGCGGTGTAGCACAATCAAGTTGGTGCGTGGCTTATGGCAATAGCCCGCGGCTGGCGCCTAGGCGGCTCACGCGTTGAATCACCTGCCGGTGAGCCAACCAGCGCAAGCGGTTGGGCGATTTAAATTAACCCCCAACGACGCTTCGTTTAGGCCCGGGCAGGTAAAGAATTTCGGCCGCGTAGCACAATCGATTTGGTGCGTGGCTGATGGCAACAGCCCGCGGCTGGCGCCTTGCGGCTCACGGGTTGAACACCTTACGGTGAGCCAACCAGCGCGAGCGGTTGGGCGATTAGCCCAAATGGGTGGTGCTGGTTCTTGATGCGAGCCGCTGGACTATTCGCTCGGTGATCTGCGATTGAAAGTTGCTCAGGCTGTGGAATTCCACGAATCGCTTCGATCGGTCGTCGACGCTGTACTCCTGGGCTCCTTCGGTGATCGTTCGTAGCATCTGAGCAAACTCGATGGGATTCCTCGTGTCGCAGACCCACCCCAAACCAAATCGTTCTGTCACGTCCTGCATCCATCCGATCGCGTTGGCAAGAACCGGTACGCCGACCGACGCGGCACGAATGAGAAGGCTCGCCGAATACTGATGATTGGGATAAGGCGTCGTAACGACGTCCGAGGCGATGCACGCGGCCCAGAGTTCGGATGGACTCAAATGACGATCGAATACGACCACACGGCCACTCAAGACCAAGTCGCCGTATTCTGCTGCCAGCAATTCGCGAGCTTCCAGAGAGTTCTTTCCCGCAAGAAGGATCTTGGCTGGCGAATCCGATTGCGTTGCGAGTTCCTTGGCGGCAGCAAGCAAATCGTGTACCCCTTTACGTTTGTCGATCAATCCGATGAGTGAGATGTATTTCGCGGCCGGATCAAGTCCGAGCATGGCTTTGGCTTGCGATTTGGTCATCGAGGGTGCTGGATCTACCGGATCGGCTAGCAAGTGAGCCATTCCCCGGAGTCGAGAACTGTGCCGATGCATCACTTCGACTGCATGAGGCACGATATGGTGGATGCGGGTCCAAGGCCCGTTTGCGAGCAATTGCAAGGCTACTTGCTGCTTGGCTTTGGAGCTTAGGTCCGAATGGTTGTAAGCGTATTTGCCAAAGAGCAGGACGATTTCCGACTCGATTCCCTGCTGGCGGAGCGATCGTGAGACTGGGTTTGGGATCCCCAGGGCGTGGGCAAGTGGGTTGCCAAACGGCAGATAGAAGTGATCTGGCCGAGCGGTTTTGAGCTCCCCGAGCAGCGAGCGCATCGAGGCAAACAAGCCACCTGGGCCATTGACCCGCACGCCGCTTGCCTTGGAGGAATTCGAAAACAGATCCGAGGCGGTGATAGACAATGCATGGGAGATTTCTCCGAGGTGTTTACCGAATTCCTCGGATTCAACCGCCTGGCGGCTGGTGAGCAAGTGAACCTCAACTCCCAGGTGCAAAAGGGCTTGGGCAATGTGGCGTACATACACCAAATTGTGGCCGGCGAACTGGGGTTCGAAGATCAAAGCGCGCATGCGATGGGCGTTCCCAAGGGTCTCTCTGGATCGATCACTGCCTTATAAAGTCGCAAAATTTACCGTTCAGGGCCATAGCAGTTGCCCAGTTGTCTGTTCCGGAAGCCTCAGAATGCTCGAAATAGTTACCGTGGCACTTGCCCGGAGGCTTTGGTTTTACGCTATGAATCTGAGGAATATCGTATATTCCCCTGAGCCACGCACGTATAAGATATGGCTCGGTTGTAGCGCCGGCTGATTGGACTGGTTCCGTTCTCTGTTTGCGAGATGTTTCGATGAAGCGCCGAAGCCCGTTGACCAGAAGGAGACTGCGTTTCGAGCGGCTTGAATCCCGGGCCCTGTTGACCGCCGAGGGTCAAGCTTATGCATTCGACCAGACGCTCGACGTCTCGGACTTGTATGGAAACGTCACTGGTGCGATTGCCTGGGGGGATGGGACCGCCAGTTCTGCGACGATTCAAAATCCGCCTGCGACGGGTTCGATCCGATTCCGTTTCGACTATTCGCTCGATACGACGGGCTTTTTTTCCGACGCATCGCGTCGAGTGTTATTGCAGACGGCAGCCGACATGGTTTCTTCGAAATTCACCGATTCGCTCGGGGCGATCCAGCCTCAGGCGGGCGATACCTGGGAGGCTCGTTTTCTCGATCCGATCACTGGCCTTCGCGTAACAAGGACAAATCTTACGATTGCTGCGAACGAGCTTTTGGTGTTCGTGGGGGCAAGGAATCTTGGGGCAGCCGAGGGTGGTGTAGCTGATCGGGGCGGGTTTTCGGCCCAATCTCCCAGGCCGGCGTTTCTTAGTGCGGTGCAGTCTCGCGGGCAGGCAGGCGCTTTGGCAAGCCCAGTGACCGACGTGGGGCCCTGGGGCGGATCGATCGCATTTGATTCGGCGAAGAATTGGTACTTTGGGGCGAATTCCGCAAATTTGAAAAGCAATCAACTCGATTTTGTCTCTGTGGCAACCCATGAGCTCATGCATGTGATGGGTTTTGGTACTACCCCTGTCTGGGACAGCAAGGTGGTCAACAGCCTATTTGTTGGGGCCAATGCCGTCGCGGTCTTTGGAGCGGCGGTGCCGATGGCCGATGGCGATCATTTTTCTAACAGCGTAACGATCGACGCAAGACGCCCGGCGATGGTCCAAATTTTTCAAACCGGAGAGCGTTTGTTGCCGAGTCGATTGGATTTGGCCGGTCTCAAAGACATCGGTTGGGAGTTGATTCCGCAGACGGTTCGGGTCACAGGCAGCCACAACTACGGCGACAATGCCGACTTGAGTGTGCGTGTGACCTTGGTCGGCGCATCGTTAGGAAGTAAGTCCACGACCAGTGCGGTGTCGATCGCCAATGCGCCCCCTGTCCTGGCGTCGATCAGCAATAAAACCGCGCAAGCGGGTGTACCTTTCGTCCAGCCTGGGTTGGGACAGTTCACCGACAGCGGGTTCGGAATGCCGCTGGCCACACCTTCACGGTCCGAAACCTTTACTTACCGCATTCAATGGGGAGATGGCAGTCCGGACCAATCCGGTCCTGCGATTATTTCGAGTTTAGGTAGTCCAGGACAAGCGACGGTGGGTTTTTTCGATGCCTTGCACACCTACCAAAGTTCTGGAACGTTTACCACGACGGTTCGAGTCAGCGATGACGACGGAGGATTTGCCGATCGATCCTTTCAGGTGACTGTAGCACAAAGTGGCAGGGTTAGCTTGAGTTTGGACAAGTCCGCGGTGTCGGAGAATGCGGGTCCTGGTGCGGCGGTTTTGACCGTGACTCGTTCAGGCACAAGTCTAACGAATCCTCTTTTGGTCACATTGACCAGCAGCGACACCAGCGAAGCGACAGTGCCTGCGATTGCGACGATCCCGGCAAATCAGGCCAGTACGACCGTTTCGATCACCGCCGTCGATGATGCGTTGTTCGACGGCACACAACGGGTGAATTTCACCCCTGGAGCTTTGGGAGTTGAACTCGTGGGCGTGTCGCTCGACGTGACCGATTTCCAACCGCTAATACTTACCGCGACCCGGTCGGAACTTCAGGAGGGAGTCGATGGGGAATCGTCCACGGTCGCAACGGTCAATATCCGATCTCCGGCGCCTGCTGGTGGGGTTTTGGTCAATCTGGTTGCCAATCCGGCGGGGGTGCTGGTTTTCCCGGCCAGCGTCTTGATCCCGGCTGGGAGTACACAGGCCAGTTGGACCGTTTCGGTATTCAATGATGATCGGCCATCGAATCCCCGGACTGTCGTCTTGAGCAGCAGCGGACCGGGGGTGATCCCTGGCACGTTGAACCTGTTGGTCCGAGACGATGATCCAGCACGATGGACCAATCCGATCAACCCTTACGATATCGATCAGTCAGGCGCTCTGAATCCGTTGGATGTTTTGTTGCTGATCGATGAGATCAATCGAAGTAGATCGCGTGTGTTGGACCCGATCAGCGATGCGGGATTGCTCTTTGTGGATCCGAATCGCGATGGAGCTTTGGATCCTTTGGACGTTCTGTTTGTGATCGATCAGATCAACCGTCGTTAGGTTGTTTCAGATAAGTATCGAGCCACTGTACCATTTCGTGTTGCATGTGCATGACGGATTGTCGAGCGCGATAGCCGTGGCCTTCGTAGGGCAGCATCACGAGTTTAGCGAGCCCTCCGTTTCCTTGGATGGCTTGAAACATTCGCTGCGACTGCATGGGAAAGGTTCCTGGATTGTTGTCCATTTCTCCGTGGATCAGCAGCATGGGGGTTTTGATTCGATCTGCATGCATCAACGGGGAGATATCGACATACACGGACTTGGCCTCCCAGAGTGGGCGTCTTTCGGATTGAAAGCCAAAAGGGGTCAGGGTACGGTTGTAAGCTCCGCTTCGAGCGATCCCGGCTTTGAATCGATCGCTGTGGGCCAACACATTGGCGGTCATGAATGCGCCGTAGCTATGTCCGCCGATTGCGATTCGGTTTGGATCGGCAATACCCATCGCCACGGCGTGATCGATAGCGGCATGAGCGGATTGGACGATTTGCTCGATGAACGAATCGTTCATGGTTTCCGGATCGCCGATCACAGGCATGGCGGCTTCATCCATGATCGCGTAGCCTTGCAAGAGCAGAGCTAAGTGGCTGCTGCCAGCGATTCGCAGAAAGGAATTCGGGTTCCCTGAAACTTGGCCTGCGGTATCTGGATCGTTGTACTCCATGGGATAAGCCCACAAGACCAGGGGCAAACGGGTTCCGGGTTGGTAGTTTGCTGGCAAGTACAACGTTGCCGACAGGGGCACTCCGTCGTGTCTTTGGTAGCGCACGATCTGCTTGGTGATACCCCGAATCTCGGGGTTTTGATCGACGAAATCGGTAAGGGGTTCGGAGCTTTGGCGTTGGAGCGATCGCAGGTAATAGTTTGGGGGCTCGCAGGCGGATTCACTTCGAGTTAATAAAGTGATATTTGAGTCCGAGTTCAAGACAGCCACGACGTTTTCGGCGCGGTCGTCAGAACATCTCCAGAGTCTTTGCGTTTGAAGATTTCGAAGGCTTTTTAGGTCCAGAAACGGTCGGTTGCCTTGTGGACTTGCACCGATTCCCGCCAGGAGAACTTGGTCTTTGATCTGTTTGGCGACGGAGAAACCGGCCAAGTCCGCTTCGAGCAGGATGCGTCCTGGGTCCCCGTAGCGATCGCGAATGCTGCGGTCGAAAAAGACTCGGGATTCCAATTCAGGTTTGTTTTGGGATTCGTCGAGAAGGCGATGAATCGTCGAGGTCGTCCATCGCCGGTCTCGGTCGTACTGGGTGGTCATCCATTGTTTTGGATCGCGAAAGAAGGTCGTGCCCGAGTAGCGGCCTTGCAACTGCAGAACTCGGATCGCTGGCTGGTTGAACGGTGCGTCTTGGTAGTAGAGTTGCTCGCGTAGGTCGACCTTGCGATTCGGATCCCCGCCATCGAGCGCTTCGGTCCATAGTAGCCGCCCCGGGTAGCCGGGCCACCAGCGCACTGCGCGGGGTCCGGTGCGGACCCCTTCGATCGGGATGTTATCGCACAGCGGCACATCGGCAAGCTGCATCAGGACCGACCCATCGGATCGACGCACCTCGATTTTTCGGGGAAAGAAATCAACCGGGAGCGCTTGGGAAAAAGGTTTCTTCAAACAGACAGTCAGCAAAGATCCGCCATCGGGAGAGACAGAAACGTGGCTAAACATATCCGCGGGTCCGACGTAGTCCGGGAGGCAACCTGGGCGAAGGATGGTGATTCGAGACGTCGCATGGTATTCGAAGAGGGCTTCGTCATCGGTATTTTTAAGAAGATCTTGGTAGGTTCTCGCGGGCGATTTTCGACCTTCGGCAAATTGAATATTCGGACCGGCTGGGAGTTTCGATGGCATGGGAGCCTCGGGTCGATCGTTTGGGATCGTTCCGCACAAGATCCCTGTTCCATCGGGCATCCAATCGATCCCCATCAGGACGGTGTGAAGTCGGTCGGTCAGTCGTATGGGCCGATTGGGTTCATCGCAACGGACGTACCACAGTTCGGTTCCGGTATGGGTAAGACTCGAAAACACGAACGCATCGCTGCGATGGGACCAGGAGACAAAACCGATACGGCATGATCGAGCGTTTTGGGTGTCCGGCAGCCGGATCGTAGCGAGCAGATTTCCCGATCGATCACGAAGGTTCAGACCGCAGTAGAAATCGATTTGGAAGCCGCAGTTACCGACCGGGTCGATACGCATCCCAGCCAAGGGGTGCATGGTTCTGGCCAAATCGGTAAGGTCAGGTAAAGGATCGCGGTAACCTAGAACGGCCCACGCCGCATCGGGGCTCCAGAGGACCGCTGGATCTGGGATCGTCTCTAGGACACGGGCAACGTTCTCAGGTGGCAATCGGTAGGACACGCATCAAACCTGGTTCGGTTCGGGGTGGATCCAAGGTGCCCTGTAGGGTCGACGCAGCATCGCTGTGGCTTGTTCGTCTCCGATGACCTGATGGCTGCTTGGATCGAACGTCAGTGTACGACCGAGCTTCATCGACAGGTTTGCAAGGATGCAAGAAGCCGTCGAGATGTGTCCTTGTTCGATGTCCGCAATTGGCTTGCCTCGTTCTGCGATCGCTTTGAGGAAATCGAGCATGTGAACTCGGATCGCTGGAGCGACGTGCCTTTCGAGGTCCTTTTCGACTTTGTCTTCTGGGTACTCGTCGAGTTCAAGTTTCACATCGCGGTGAATGGGCTTGGCATCGCCGCCTCGGGGGATGAAGTCGTAGCTCTGTACGCTCAGTTTGAGCGTCCCTTTTTCGCCGTACAGGGTTGCACCCCATGGGTACGCAGGATCGGGTGGATCTCCCCAACTGCGGTGGGTCCAAAGCACGTTCAATTCCGGAAACTCAAAGACAGCCGATTGCGTATCTGAGATGTTGGCTTTCGAAGCTTTATCGACAAAGATGCCTCCTTGGCTCGATACCTTCGTGGGCCAGCCGAGTCCGAGCATCCAGCGGACCGTATCGAGCATGTGGATGCACATGTCTCCGACGATACCGTTGCCGTATTCGTTGAAGGCTCGCCACGACCTCGGGTGTACAAGCTTGTTATAGGGAAGCAAGGGTGCCGGTCCGGTCCACATTTCGTAATCAAGGTTTGCTGGCGGAGCAGAATCCGGTGGGTTTTCGCGCGCCCGCATGTGGTAATAGCAGTAGACCTCGGCGTGGGATATTTTCCCAAGCAGACCGGCATCGATGACTTGTTTTTTGGCATCGATCAAATGAGGGGTGCTGCGCCGCTGCGTACCGACTTGGACCACGCGATTGTATTTGCGGGCTGCGGCGAGCATCGCTTGGCCTTCGACCACATCGACGCTGATCGGCTTTTGCACGTAGACATCGGCACCGTTTTTGACGGCTTCGATCATCGGCAGAGCGTGCCAGTGGTCTGGGGTTGCGATCAGAACGATGTCTAGATCTTTTTCGGCAAGGAGTTTCCGATAGTCCGAGTAGGTCCTAGGCTTTTGACCTGATTTTTGGCGATCTTTGACCATGTCGGCCGCTTCGCTGAGCATGTTGCTGTCGACATCGCACAGCGAGACGACTTCTACCGGTGCGACTTGAAGGAGCCGAAACAGGTCTGCTTTTCCGTACCAACCGGTTCCGATGAGCCCTACACGTTTTTTCGGGGCATCCTGCATCGCAGCGATCGTTTCGCGATAGGGGATTAGGAAACTGCTGGTGGCCGCAAGTCCGGCCCCCAAGATCTTGCGTCGTGCTAGGGAAGTGTGCATCAAATCTCAACCTCTTGGAGTCTCTATCTCGGGTTGTTGTAAAACCTGCCCGAAGTATAACCGATAGGTGCCGTTTCGGGACCTAGAGGATCAAAAATGCAAGCCGACGAATACTTAGAAAAACTTCAGAACCAACGCTGGGATGCGATCATCGTCGGCGGTGGGGCCGCGGGTCTTTGGGCTGCTGGAACCGCCGCCCAACGAGGCAAAAAAGTATTGGTTTTGGAAAAAAACAACAAGGCTGGGGTCAAAATTCTTATGTCCGGTGGGACTCGATGCAACATCACCCACCATGCAGATAGCCGGAAAATCGCCGAAGCTTTCGGCAAGCAAGGACGGGTCTTGCTCTCGGTCCTCAAAAGGCTATCGCCTGAGGATGTGGTACGGGAATTTGAGTCCGAAGGGGTTCAGACCAAGGTCGAAGAGACCGGAAAAGTGTTTCCTGTAAGCGACCGGGCGATCGATGTTCGCGATGCTGTCGTGCGTCGATTGGCACGTTTCGGCGCAGAGTTGCTCTGTGGATGCGCGGTCGAATCGGTCGGTCCCGATGCCACAGGCGATGGATTTCGGATCGAGGCAACCGTTCAGGGCAGGCCGATGCAAACCCATTGCAAGACCGTATTGGTCACCACGGGCGGGTTGAGTTACAGCGGATGCGGTACCACCGGAGACGGATACGCTTGGCTCAAGAACATGGGGCACTCGATCACCCCGCTGCGACCTGCACTTACACCGCTTACTTCTCCGGAATCCCGTGTGCATGAGCTCAGCGGACTGACGCTTGAGGATGTGTTGGTCCGCGCCGAGGTCGTTGCGCAGACTCGCGACACCAAGCCACTGAAACTCGAGCGTAGGGAGTCGCGAGGCGGGTTTCTTTGGACCCACAAGGGGTGCAGCGGACCGACTTGCATGAACGTCTCGCGGTGTTTTTCCGATCGAGGCCTTGAGGATCGCCTTGAGTTGGTCGTCGATCTATTGCCCGACGCGTCGGTTCAGCAACTCGAAGAGTGGATCGCCCAAGAGACACGGCAAAGCAACCGTGCGTTGTCGACGGTTCTTTCTCACCGAATCCCAAAGCGGCTGGCTAGCTCGATTCTCCAAAGCATTGGGGCCAATTACGATCCGCACATGGCCGAACTACCCAAAGCGATCCGAGTGAAAATGATCGAAAGCTTGAAACAGTACCGAATTGCGATCTCAGGGACCTTGGGATACCCCAAGGCCGAGGTGACCGCGGGAGGAGTCGAGCTTGGTGAAGTCAACTTCCAAGACATGCAGAGCCGCCACCAAGCGGGCCTATACCTAGCCGGAGAGATCCTCGACCTCGACGGACCGATCGGCGGCTATAACTTTCAGGCCGCCTGGAGCACCGGCCACAGCGCCGGCCTGCACTTGGGCTAAAAACCTGGAAGTTTCCGTAGATTTTCGATCGAAAACGGGATCTTCCAAGCCGTCTACAAAAGAACGGCAAAAAGGGTACAACATTAAGGACGTGCAGAGGGTAGTTTCGAACCGTTGAAACGAAGCGAAAAGCGACGATATGAAGATTGTATGCAACCGTGAAAAATTCCTGAGCGGGTTTCTGATTGTCTCAGGTTTGGTACCTACCCGCAGCCCCAAGGACATCCTGAGCAACATCAAACTCGAAGCCATCGACGGGAAACTTGTCCTCATGGCCACCGATCAGGAAGCCGGTATTCGCTTGGAGATCTTAGATGTGGAAATCCTCACGCCCGGCAAAGCGCTGCTAAACGTCCAGCGGATCGGAAATATCTTGCGGGAAGCAAGCGACGATACCCTTACTTTCGAAACGACCTCCAATTCGCTCGACATCCACGGAGTGAACTCTGAGTTCCACCTTCAATTGGCCAACCCAGACGAGTATCCATCGGTCGGTAAGTTCGTAGAAGACACTTACTTTGAAATGCCGGCGATCGCTTTTCGGGAAATGGTTCGGCGAACGATTTTCGCAACCGATACGGAAAGCACCCGCTATCAACTCGGTGGCGTTCTTTTTGAGATGGAAGGTGAAGACATCACCACCGTGGCTACCGATGGCCGACGCTTGGCCTGCATGAGGGGCAAAGGGATGTCGGTCAACGGGTTTAAAAATGTCGGGGCTTCGACGATTGTCCCTACCAAAACTCTCCAGACCATCGAGCGCTCGATCGCCGATTCGGACTCGAATGTAAAGATCGCAGCACGCACCAACGATATCCTTTTCAAAACCGATCGTTGCATGTTGTTTTCTAGATTGGTCGAAGGCCGTTATCCGAACTGGAAGTCGGTGATACCCACCTCCGAAGGACGCACGCGCATCTCCGGTTTGGTTGGACCGTTTTTCGCTTCGGTCCGACAAGCATCCATTGTTGCGGATCCCGAAAGCCGAGGGATCGAGTTCCAATTTGGGAACGGGTCGATGATTGTCGGCGCGAAAACCGCAGACATCGGGCAATCCAGGGTCGAGATCCCGATCGATTTCCACGAAGCTCCCTTGGCATTGACCATGGACTATCGCTTTGTATTAGATTTTTTCAAGGTTTTGCCTCCCGAGAGCACCTTCAATCTTTTGGTGAAGTCCAACACCGAACCGGCCCTGTATAACACCGATGACGGATATACCTATGTCGTCATGCCCATGTCGCGCCACTAAAAACACCGGAAGGCAAATCGCTAGGTTCCTAAACGGCTTTGCGCGCCAGGCCCTCGGTACCACGATTCTATTCCTTGCGAGCGATGGGTTGATTGCAGAAGATCCGCCGGTGGTCGATGGGAACCAATCGATTTCGATCGATCTCGACGGTACGCCTTTGACGATCACGACGACATCGCGCTTGGCCGGTGCTGTCCATTCGATACGATGGCGAAATCATGAGTTCATCGACAGCGTCGACCACGGGCGCCAATTGCAGTCGGCTTGTAGTTTCGATGCGATGTGCGATGAACCTTTCTGGGCAGAACGGTTCAATCCCACCGAAGCTGGCTCGCGACGCGACGGTGTAGGCCAACGAACTACGAGCCAACTTCTTGCAATTCAACGCGACGAACGCGAAGTGCGTACCTCCACGAAAATGGCATTTTGGCTCGCCCCGGGAGAAAAGTCCGAAGGACGGTCCGCACTAAACACCCGCGTTTTATCCGGTCACCAACTGCACAAGCGCATACGTTTGGGCGCGTACGACGATCCGCACGTGATTCAAATCGACAACACCTTTGAATTGGATAGCAACCAGGCGAATCGCTTTGCCCAGTTCGAGGTTCTAACCGGCTACATGCCAAAAGAATTCTCGGAGTTCTGGAAAGTTACAGCGCCGAATGGAGAACTCCATAAACTCGACGACGGCCCCGGAGAGCAACCCGATCCGGTGATCCTCTCGACGCCGGATCGTCAATTTGCAATGGGTACGATTTCCGCAGGGCGTCCCGATTGGATCGATTCGCAAGCAGGCTATGGTCGATTTCGTTTTCCATCCGAGCAGGTCGTCAAGTGGAATGTGGTGTACCGTTACCGCGAAATCCCTTCGATCACCAAACCGAAAGCCAGCTTTCGCGTTTTAGTGGCAGTCGGTACCCTTGCGCAAGTCCACAGCGCGCTGCGCAAGGCGATCGATGGAAAACTTGTCCCACTAACCAGGGATGGTTTTTGAGCTCGAACCTTTTTTGCGGATCGCACCGAGTTTGTTCATCAACTGAGAGCGACACCTGCTGTTTGGAATTTCGGCCAGTAGATCGGCAGGTCGGCACAGATCTTCAGCCGTTGCTTAGTCGTTGGATGTTCGAATTCCAAGCGTTGGCAGTGCAATGCGATGCCTTGTGGAAAACTTTCGTCGGATCCATAGAGTCGGTCGCCGAGGATAGGACAATCGATCGCTGCCAATTGGCAGCGGATTTGGTGCTTGCGTCCTGTGATTAAACGGATGCAAAGCAGCGTGTGTTTTGTTGCGCAGGCGAGAACCCGATATTCGAGGATCGCTTGTTGTCCTTCGGGATGATCCGCAGCGACAAGGCGCGTGATGGTATCCTGAGGGCGACGAAGCAAGGTCTGTTCGAGGCGCGCTTCGATCGCCGAGGGGCATCCAGAGACGATCGCCCAGTATTCTTTCTCTACGCTATGTTCGCGGAACTGTTGGCTGAGTCTTGCGGCGCACTTGCTAGTGCGGGCAAAGGGTACCGCGCCGGTGACGGGGGCATCGAGCCTGCTGACGACCCCGAGATAGACGTTGCCTGGTTTATGGTATTTATGTTTCAGATAGAGACGTGCCGATTCGAGCAAGCTACGATCGTCGGTCGATGCTCCTTGGACGATCCAATCGGCGGGCTTGTTGAGTACGAGTAAATGGTTGTCTTCGTAAAGGATTTGCGAGGCGTGCACGTTGGAAGTCTAAGCCGTATACGATAGGGATGGGGTTTCTTGCGTTTACTCGAGCCCGAAATTCTTCCAAACAAAAGCCAGAGTGTCTGCAGCGGTTTCGATCAGTTTGGATACTGGGGTACCGGCCCCGTGCCCAGCACTGGTTTCGATTCGAATCAGCGTTGGCCGTGTCCCGCTCTGGCAGCTTTGCAACCGCGCGGCAAATTTGTAGGAGTGTCCGGGCACCACGCGGTCATCATGGTCTCCGGTGGTGATCAAGGTGGCTGGATACCGTGTGGCAGGCTTGAGCCGATGCAAGGGCGAATAATTGAGCAAATTGCCGAATTGATCTGGGTTTTCAGAGCTTCCAAACTCGCTGACCCAAGCCCAACCGATCGTGAATCGATGGAAACGGAGCATATCCATCACCCCAACGGCCGGAAGGGCCACGGCGAATAGATCGGGTCTTTGGGTCATCGTCGCACCGACCAGCAGGCCGCCGTTGCTTCGGCCCGAAATCGCAAGCTTGGTGCTGTCGGTATATTTCTCCGAAACAAGAAACTCTGCGGCTGCTATAAAATCATCGAAGACTCGCTGTTTGTTTTCTAGCATTCCCGATTCATGCCAATTCCGACCGTACTCGCCTCCGCCCCGCAAGTTCGCTACGGCATACATTCCCCCTTGCTCCATCCAGGCCAGATTGGCTGGAGAGAAGTTCGGTGTGATCGAGATATTGAACCCACCGTAGCCGTAGAGAATGGTGGGTAGGCGACTATTTTTTTCGATTCCCTTTTTTCGCGAGAGAAGCATCGGGATGCGGGTCCCATCCTTGCTGTTGTAGAACACTCGCTCGGTAAGATAATCTGCAGGATCGAATTCTAATTTGGGAGATTTCCAAACCTCCGATTCGAGGTTTGTCAAATCCAGACGCAGAACCGTCGGCGGGATGATGTAATTGGTAAAGGAGAAAAACGTTTCGATTGCGGTTCGTTTGCCTTCGAATCCAGCGACAGTTCCGAGATCAGGGATGCGGATTTCCTTTCCGAGCTTCCCATCGGTCGAGTATTCCTGGACAAAACTCGTCGCATCGCGCAGGTAGTGCACGAGCAATCGCTCACCGAGCAAGCTTGCGCTCTCGATCGATTCGTCAGATTCAGGAACAATGGTTTTCCATTGAGATCTTTCGGGATTATCGATAGCGATCGCCACAATCCGATGCTTGGGCGCTTGGTCGTCGGATTCAAAATAAAAGCGTTTGTCGTCGTTGCCAAGAAACTGCCAATCGGCGGTGAATTCCGGGATCAATTCAACGACATCCGATTTGTTCGGAATCGCTCCGTTTGCGATCGGAGCATAGAACAGGAGGTTTTTCTTTTCGGTTCCGCGCCAGACCGAAAGCAGCAGGTACTTGCCATCATCGGAGACCGACGCACCGAAGCCCCATTCCTTTTGATCGGGTCGATCGTAAACAAGCACATCGGTGGCTTGTTCGGTTCCAAGGCGATGGTAATAGAGCTTTTGATAGTAGTTTACCCCAGTGAATTCGTCCTGCTTGGGGGCATCGTATCGGCTGTAGAAGAAGCCTAAATGGTCGGCCGTCCAAGCGACGGAGCTGAACTTGACCCACTGGATCGTCTCTGGAAGATCCTTACCGGATTGAACATCGCGGATGTGCCATGCATTCCAATCGCTTCCGGACTGAGCGACCCCGTAAGCCAGATAGTGTCCGTCGTCGCTTGGCACATATCCGCTCAGAGCTACCGTGCCATCCTGGCTCAGAAGATTCGGGTCGAGCAACAGTTTTTGCTGCGATAGCCCTAGGGCATCGATCGAGTCGGCGGTGTAAAGTACGTTCTGGTTTTGCAGTCCGTTGTTGTAGGTATAGAAATAGGTTTTGCCGTATTGGCGTGGCAGTCCGTAGCGTTCGAAGTTCCAAAGTTTGGTCAAGCGATCTTTGAAACGTGCTCTTGCGGGAATGGCACCGAGGTAATCGAAAGTCAGCTGATTTTGCTCAGCGACCCAGGACTTGGTCTCTTGTGCATCTACATCTTCAAGCCAACGGAATGGGTCGTCGATTTTTTTTCCATGATAATCATCGACTTGCGGGACGACCTTGGACTTTGGATAAGCCAGCGTTAGGTTTGGGTCCTGGGCGTTGCTGTGCGTCTCAAGGAAAAACAAGATCACAGTCCAGGTAGCTGCTCTAAGCAATCGGTTCATAGGAGAAATCGAACAGTGGAGAAATCGAACAGGATCAATGAAGTTTTCCGAAACGCCCAGGCGGTGATTGTAATCGATACCGAGACCTTTTTTTATGGATCTGATAAGATACCTGCGGGTACTTGCGCCCCCTCCATTGACCCTGCCCCCTTGCTAGCTGTGGCTACGTTGCATGACCATCGATCCGATTCGAATCCTATCCGACTTGGTCCGTATCAACAGCATCAATGCGTTTTACCAGGATGGACCTGGGGAAGGCGGTTTGGCGAATTACATCGAGGCGTTCTGGGAATCGCATGGAATTCAAACTTGGCGTCAACCCGTCCTACCTGGACGTGACAATGTGATTGCGAGGCTTCCGGGGCGTCGAGGAGAACCTCAGACCGAAGCCAGTCCGTCTGCAGATCGACGACTGTTGCTCGAAGCCCACATGGATACTGTTACGGTTTCTGGGATGACGATCGATCCCTTTGAACCGAAGATCGAACATGGCCGCATGTATGGACGTGGATCGTGCGACACCAAAGCCGGGTTGGCCTGCATGATGGCTGCCATGGCACAGACCAAGCGTGACCGATTTGTCCCCGATGGCGAGATCTGGATGGCCAGTGTGGTTGATGAGGAGTTTTCTTGCTTAGGGGTTATCCAGTTGTGCGAATCGCTGCAAGCTACCGCGGCGATTGTGGCCGAGCCTACCGAACTCAAGACCGTTATCGCGAGCAAGGGAGTATTGCGTTGGAGAATCGTTGCGTTGGGCAAGCAGGCGCATAGCTCGAAGGTCCACTTGGGGATCAACGCGATCCATCACATGGCAAAATTGGTTTCGGCGATCGAAATCTTCCACGGAACCCTCGGTTCGATCCAACACCCCTTGCTCGGTCCTGCAACGGGCAACATCGGACTGATCGAAGGGGGGGTACAAGTCAACTTTGTGCCGGAGCGTTGCTCGATCCAAATCGATCGACGGTTACTCCCGTTTGAAGATATCCGAGAGGTCCTAGCCGGGTACCAAGCGGTCATCGATACGGTCGCAGCCTCGACTCCCGGCTCCCGGTTCGAAATGGAACCTCCTTTACTTTATGACCGTGGTTTAGAGACGGCTGCCGATGCACCCATCGCCCGATTATCCTGCGATATTCTTAAGAAAATGGGGTATAGTGATGCGGTCGAGGGGGTCGCTTATGGTTCCGACGGAACGCATATCCGGCAATTGGGGATCGATACGATCATTTTCGGACCCGGTAGTATCGACCAAGCGCACACCGAATGCGAGTACATCGCGCTCGACCAAGTCCGGGCAGCCTTTGACTATTACCGAGGGATCATTCAGGAGTTTTAACGATGAATCACCGAACGCAACAACGCAATGTTTGGAGTCGAAGGAATCTTTTGGCTGCAGGCTCCTCCATGGCCCTCTGTGCATCGGCAAAAACGGCCTCGCAAGCGACCGCCGCGTTCGAGGCCAGTTTCCTCGAATCCGGATTCATCGATGCCCACGTGCATGTTTGGCCTAAGACTTCTGATGACTATCCGTTGGATACCAAGTACACGGCAAGCGACGTCGTGCCCGAATCGTTTACCCCTGAGGCGATCTTGAAACTTGCAGGGACCGAAAACGTGCGCCGCGTGGTTTTGATCCAAATGAGTTTCTTTGGGTTCGACAACAAGTACATGCTCGATTGCATCCGGAAACAACCCCAGCAGTTCAAAGGTGTCGCGATTATCGATCACAACGCGCCGGACATTGAGTCAACGATGAGCGGGTTGTTCGAACAAGGCATCCGAGGATTTCGGTTGTATGCCAACGCAACAAATGTTGCCCAGTGGGATGGAAACCCTGGAATCGATACGATGTTCAAGACGGCTGCGAAGACCAAGCAGGCGATCTGCTTGTTATCGGATCCTGAAGTGCTTCCGGCGATTGAAGCGATGGCGACGAAGTATCCCAGGACGAAGTTCGTCATCGATCACTTTTCCAGAATCGGGATGCGTGGCCAGATCGATCCACAGGACCTCAACAAACTCTGTGGCCTCTCGAGATTCAAAAAAGTTTTCGTCAAAACGTCGGCCTTTTACGCGTTGGGGGCGAAACAAGCCCCTTATACGGATCTTTTGCCCATGATCAAGCAGCTTCGTGACGCCTTTACCGCCAATCGATTGATGTGGGGCAGCGATTGCCCTTATCAGGTCCAACTACCGCACAACTACAAAAGTTCCTTTGCTTTGATCGGAACGCAGTCCCCATTTCTCAATGAAATCGAGGTCAAAGCCATCCTCGCCCGAACAGCCGACGAGGTCTTTTTCCAAGATTGATAAGGATCTGCGTGAAAGCCACTTTTTTAGGGAGTCGGCTTTTAAGGAGTCGGCAGGGCCGGTTCGATTCGCTCGATGAAGCTCGTCCATTTCCCGTTCTCGACGCGTGTTTCGGTTCGTTGGCCGACGTGGACTTGTTCAACGCGAGATAAAATTGCTCCCTTTTGTGCATCCATGGTCAATGAATAGCCGCGAGCGAGCGTCTTTAGGGGGCTGATCGTTTCGAGCTGGCTAGCTATTTTCGCGAATTCGAACTCGCGTTTCTCGAGTTGCCGATCGAGCGACTCGGTCAAGCGATAATCGATTTCATCCAATCGCTGGATCGACGAATCGAGCATTCTTTCGGGTTGTTCGATTACCGGCCGGCGCGCTAGCCCGTGGAGACGGGATTCGAGTTCACGGATTTTGCTTGCGACGATCGAAGCGAGCCGATGCTTATACAATTGGAGGGTTTCAAGCATTTCCTCGCGATTCGGTGCGATCCTTTCGGCAGCTTCTGAAGGGGTCAAGGCGCGGACATCGGCAGCAAGGTCGCACAGGGTCACATCGATCTCGTGGCCGACGGCCGATACGACGGGAATCCTTGAAGCGACCACCGCGCGAACCACGACTTCTTCGTTAAAGGCCCAGAGGTCCTCGATCGAGCCCCCTCCACGTCCGACGACTAGGACATCCAAAGGCGGATCGATTCGGTTTGCCATCGCGATTCCGTTGGCAATTTCCTCAGCCGCTCCGGGGCCTTGGACTTTGGCAGGTACGACCAAAACATTGATTTGGGGCCACCGTCGTCGAAGGACCTCCAGGAAGTCGTGAATCGCAGCCCCGTGTGGGCTGGTGACAAACCCGATTCGTTTGGGAAAGCGAGGCAAAGCTCGCTTGCGCTCGGGAAGAAATAACCCTTCGGCAGCCAACTGCGCATGGAGTTTTCGGAACGCGATTTGTAACGGCCCGAGCCCTTGGGGTTCGATCTTTTGCAAGACGACTTGGTAAGTTCCCCTCGGCCCATAGACATCGAGTTTGCCCATCCCCAGGACGGACATCCCTTCTTTGATGTCAAATTTGCATCGTTCCCAACTCGAACGCCAGATCACTGCACCGATTTGGCTCGTGGCATCCTTGATCGTCAGGTACACGTGCCCTGAACTCGCCTTGGTGACGTTGCTGACCTCCCCGGCAATCCAGAAGCTCGCGATATTCTGATCGAGGGTGCGTTTGATCCAAGCGGTCAATTGGGTCACCGACAGAGGGCATCCGTCGGAGACACCTGGGGTCAGGTTTTTTTCGTTTTTGAGGTTGTCTGTGGATCGACGGTTCCGACTCGTCGATGGCTTGCCATCGGTTTCCTTTGAAAAGAACTCATCGGCTTCGTCACCAAAAAGAAATCCCGTCATGGTGCATCCTTCGAATCAAAACGTTCTGTCGCTCTGGGGGTGAAGTACCATTGTAATGGATGACCGCTGGACGTTTTGAGTCCAGAAACCTACCGTTGGGATAAGACGCAGCGAAATTTTGCGCCAGCCCCCCTGCCCTCACGGTTTCTCGTTGATTTCGTTTTCGTGCGAATCTCATCGTGTTTGGATCTGAAAAAAAGATTTTGTTTTCTGACAGAATTCCTAGTGCCATGACGTTTAACCTCTGGGGCGTTAACTCGACCGATGTAGAACCAAGGAGATTGGATGATGGAAATCAGACTGAGAGTGGCCGGCATTTACTTCAACCGAAAGCGGAATATCCCACCGAATGCGGATGGTACGGCAATTACGATCAAAAACGCGATGGATTTTTTTAAAGCACAGTACCCCATCGGCGGAACTGGCGGTTTTGATTATGGTCCTAAGACAGTTGACTTGCCGGATGGAACGAAGTTTTCTCTCGTCGAGTCGATTAGTCACAATTTCTCGGGTGCTTACGACTTCAATGGGGACGGGAAGATCACGGCGGGGAAGGACAACAAGGGGAAAACACTCGGAAATAACAACCGCGATGGCGGTCTGTATGCGCTCAAATCACAGATGATTCAGACTTCGCCAAAAATAAATTTGGTGTGGCAATACTACGTCCGCGAACGCGACGGAGAAGGTACTTTGCGAAGTCGCACCACTCCGGGCGACAATGGATTTACCGGTTTTGACAATTTCGAATTGAAGGACGGAGACGAATTGCTCTGGCGTCTAGTAACGATCCAGTTTGAACCGTTGATCCCAGCGGAGAAGATGACTCCCAAGCTTGCCTTTAACGCCTTGCGTTACTTGTAGGGCATTGGGCCTGCTCCCCAAAGAGGAGCGATGTTCGAGGCGTTCCAAGCGTCCCAATCGGCTTGGAGCGCCCGGGTGAGTTCGGGCTTTTGCTCGGACAGATCGTGGTCTTCATGGATGTCTTTGGACAAATCATAAAGCTTGACCGATGTGACCCGAGCTCGGGGGCCTGCGCCTGTGGAATTGCCATCGGCGGCTTTGTCGTAGCGAACCAGTTTCCAGTCCCCTTTTCGGATCGCCATTTGCGGTCCGAAACGCCAATACAATGCACCATGGGGAGCCGCTTGGTTGGCACCTGTGATGTATGGGATCAGATCGACACCGTCGAGCTTCCAATCGCTGAGTTCGGGGACTTGGCAAGCTGCCAGAGCCGTTGCGCACAGATCGATTTGGATCACCGGTTGGTGATACTCCCCGGGCTTGATCACTCCTGGCCAGGAAAGGACGAACGGGACCCGCACCCCCCCTTCGAGTGTCGTTCGTTTGCTTCCGCGGAGCGGAGCGTTATTCGAACCGTTGACGGTTACCCCCTGCATTGTTGGACCACCGTTATCGCTGATGAACGCGACGAGCGTTCGCTGATCTTGTTCGGTGGTTTTCAATGCCGCTTGAACCGAACCGATTGCATCGTCCATCGCTGACATCATCGCTGCGTATTTGCGGCGCTGGGGATCCTCGATCGAAGCGAACTTGCGCAGGCGTTCCTCGGTTGCATGCATCGGAGTGTGCACCGCATTGAACGCCAGGTACAGAAACCAAGGTTCGTCGCGATGGGTTTGGACAAACGCAACCGCTTCTTTACCGAAAGCGTCGGTTGCATAGTCGATCGCTTCGGCGGGTTGATCGCCGCGAAAAATTCCTTCGGCTGCAAAGTAGCTGTGAGCACCCCCCAAGAAGCCGAAGAACTCTTCAAAACCTCTGCGTAAGGGACGCCGATCCGGAGTGTTGCCCAGATGCCACTTGCCGACCAGTGCGGTTTTGTACCCGACGGCTTGCAAACGATCGGCCAGAGTCTTCTCGGCAATCGGCAGTCCTTCGGCGTTGCCGCCGGGATTGAATTCGTGTCCGAACCGCTGTTGGTAGCGGCCTGTAAGCAGAGCGGCTCGCGTCGGTGAGCAATACGGACCGCTGACATAACCCGAGGTGAATCTCATGCCGCTTGCGGCTAGTGCATCCAAGTTGGGTGTCGGGATGTCCTTGCATCCGTGGAATCCCACATCGGCATATCCCATGTCGTCTCCAACGATCAATAATACGTTCGGGCGGGCAGAAAGAGAATTTTCCGCAGCGATGACGCTAGGAAAGGAGGCCGCCAAGACGTGGACGACCAAGTAAAGACGGATAAGCACTCGTGTCATAGCGAAGGATACCTCAATTCGATGATTCACTACCTAGCAAGGGTGATCTCCTAGCGGCTAGGCCTGCCTGGCGGGACAAGCTAAAAGTTTAGCTGATCGAAAGGACCCAAGAGGATCGCAGATACAAAAATAAAGGGCGGCACCTGGATACCTAGGGGTGACCTAGGCGATCGATGGTTCCGTAACGACAGCGAGGCGTGGGAAACCCACGCCTCGCTGTCGGTTGATCTTCGCTCCGGGCGTCGGACGCGAGTCGATGATTTCAGAAGTACTAGGAGTCAGAAATACTAGGAGTTCGTGTAGGCCGTCTCAGCATGATCGGTTAGATCCAGGCCGATTTTTTCACCGTCCTCGGTAGTTCGAAGCCCGATCGTCCAATCGATGACTTTCAGGATCAGCGCCGTAAGGATTGCGGAATAAACAATGGTCACGACTGCTGCTTTGCCTTGCAACATCAACTGTTCGATGCTGCCGCCAGCACGATGGACACCGACACCTGGCAAGGCCAAGAGTCCTGTAGCAAGAGATCCGAAGATACCTGCCATGCCGTGAACTCCAAAAACGTCAAGCGAGTCATCGTACTTCAACGCCGGTTTGACGAATGCGACGAAGAAGTAGCTGACGATGGTCGCACCAAAACCGATGATCAACGCACCCCGGACGTCGACGAAGCCGGCAGCGGGGGTAATACCGACAAGACCAGCGACCACACCGGTGATCATGCCAAGAACTGTTGGCTTACCATTGCGAACCATCTCGATGATCGCCCATGTTAAACCAGCCGTGGCAGCAGCCACTTGGGTTGTGACGAAGGCTTGGACGGCTTGAGGGGTTGCGCCGAAAGCACTACCACCGTTGAATCCGAACCATCCGAACCACAACAATCCTGCACCCAAGACTGCGAATGGCAGGTTGTGCGGAGGATTGATTTGCCTTGGAAATCCACGGCGTGGGCCAATGATCAAGCAGGTGACCAAAGCGGCGATTCCGGCGTTGATGTGAACGACCGTACCACCAGCAAAATCTAACGCCCCTTCAGGCACAGCATCTTTGGCGTTGAAACTACCCAATCCAAAGATCGAGTGCGTCGGTCCGTACCAAACCCAGTGCGCCACAGGGCTGTACACCAAGAGCGACCATAAAGCGATAAAAAGCGTGAATGCCGTGAACTTCATTCGCTCGGCAAACGCTCCTACGATCAGTGCTGGCGTGATGATCGCGAACATCATCTGAAAGACCATGAACATCTGCTGGCTGAGTCCAAGCGAAAAGCCGGGGACCGGTTGAAAGGGCTTGTCCGTCGCAACATCCTGGAGCAGAAAGTGCGTCATAGGATTTCCACAGAAGCCCTCGCCGATCTCGGTCCCAGAAAACGCGATGCTGTAGCCAACCAATACCCAAAGCACCGTGACGACAGACATGCTCATGAAGCACTGCATCAAAATGCTAAGAATGTTCTTTCGACCGACCAATCCACCGTAAAAGAAGGCCAAACCTGGAGTCATCAGCAAGACTAGCGCAGCACAAGTTAGCATCCAAGCTTGATCGCCAGAATTCAGAGTCGGTGCGGCGGGTACAGCGGGTGCCGCAATCTCGGCCATAATGGTGTTTTCAACCGTTTCTTGCACCACAGCGGCTACATATTGTGCAATCTCCGCTGTTGCCTCTTGCGCGTAGACCAAACTACCGCAGATCAATTGGAACACCACAAAACTTTTCATCAAACGCATCATCGCAAACACCGCCTTTTCCATTTCTCTCCGTAACTAGGCCGTCAGCATACCATTGCCGAGAGATTGCGCAGGTATACCGCCTGAGATTACTGCCAGCAAATGCAGGGCCAAATAGATTCAGGAATCCTAATGACTCCGTTTCGAATAGAGTTTCCCATGGGTAATAAATCGCACCGATTCTCGATTAGGCGAATCGATTGTCCAGTCCGGGGGGATTTGCCTACTTGCACTGCAATAGAGCGAAAAACGCATGTTTTGTTAGCAACCGTATCTCTAGGACCCCAAGCGGGTCCCTTAGCGTAGCTCGAATGCCGTAATGGAGAACCTTGGGATTTTGCAATCGATGAAGGATGGGAATCCGGATACACTAATGTCCATAGAGGTGGCTTCCGAGGTCACCCAACGATCAAAACGTATGTTTAGGATTTCGTGTATGAGCCACTTGGAGGAGTCACTAGACATCATCGCCGTTGGAGCCCACCCCGACGATGTGGAAATCTCTTGCGGGGGGACCTTGGCCTCTTTGGTCCAACAAGGTTACCGGGTAGGGATCATCGATCTTACTGATGGAGAACCGACACCGCTTTCACCGGGTCCGCATGTCCGTCTGGCCGAGGCTGCTGCGGCTGCCGAGGTCCTGGGGGTGCATGTTCGCAAGACGTTGAGCTTCACCAATCGAAGCTTGATGGATGGCTTTGACGAACGCGTGGCTTTGGCACTCGAGTTTCGCAAGTATCGACCGAAAATTGTCTTGGGTTTCGGTAGCAAGACCCCCATGGCTTCACCGGACCATTACCAAGCGATGCAGATTACCGACGCGGCAGTCTTCTACTCCCGGCTGACCAAGTGGGACAATTACTTTCAAGGGCTCCCGCCCCATATGATCGATCGCCAGCTCTATTTCCGTTTGTCCTTCGAGCCGGCCCCTCCATCGGGAATCGAAAACTCGATCACGATGGATATCACCGATACGTTGGAACAGAAACTCGAAGCGATCCGATGCTATAAGACCCAATTCCCACCTTCAAAGGCCTATGTCTTCGATCGGGTCCGAGGCTTGGCGATCGCCGCGGGCGCTGCTGCCAACTGCTATGCTGGAGAGACCTTCATTTCAACCCGTGCGCTTCGCACGAGGGATCTGCTCCAATCCCTGCTAGGGTAAAGGACCTCGGTTTGTCTCTCGGATTCAATCCAAGTTTCTATGAATAGCCGTCAATCATCTTCACCGCTCGCGGGTTGCGTTCTGACGATCGGCAACTTCGATGGCGTCCACCTAGGACATCGAGCGTTGATCGAGAAGCTCACTGGCATGAGCCAGCGACTCAAGGTCCCGTCGGTGGTCTTTAGTTTCGATCCACCCCCATTGAAACTGCTTCGTCCTGAACTAGTTCCCAAACCCCTTACCTGGAACGATCGTCGCGAGAAGCTTCTTAGGAAACTTCGCATCGACCGTGTCCATTTCTTTCCGACGACGCACGAACTTTTGCAGCAATCCCCTAGCGAGTTTTTCGAGCGGATACTCGTCGGACAACTGGGTGTGAAAGGAATCGTTGAAGGTCCTAATTTTCGCTTTGGCAAAGGGCGAGTTGGAGACGTTCAAACCTTGAGAGAGCTATGCGATCTGCATAGGGTAGAACTCGAAATCGCCGATCCTCAAACTCTCGATCAACGCCTTATCTCGAGCACGCAAATCCGCGAATGGATCGAACTCGGTCAGGTTCAAGCGGCCAACGAGCTGCTCGTCGAACCTTATCGAATCGCAGGTCGAGTGGCACACGGAGCCGCACGAGGCCGAACCTTGGGTTTTCCAACAGCCAACCTCGAAGGCATCGAGGTGTTGATCCCCAAGCATGGTGTTTACGCAGCGCGCGTCGCGGCGCCTAGCGAACTTGCTGGCCACCCAGTTGCTTTGCATATCGGCCCG
Source organism: Planctomycetota bacterium (assembly GCA_026692845.1). Lineage (GTDB taxonomy): Bacteria > Planctomycetota > Planctomycetia > Pirellulales > Pirellulaceae > JBKCUI01. Next base: position 37,213 of record JAPLNM010000047.1, read on the forward strand.
AATCCGACATTTGGAGAGGACATAAGCAAAGTCGAAGCCCATCTGATCGGTTTCCAGGGAGATCTTTACGGGAGTTTTTTGGAATTAGAAATCATCGACTGCATCCGCAGCGTCCGCAAGTTCAGCTCCAAAGACGAGCTCCTTAGCCAGCTTCAAATCGACATAGCCCAAGCTCTCCAGATCGCAACGCTTTAGGCGAACACCCGCATAATCCTCAGGATCTGCAGAAACCCAACCGCAGTTTTTTTCCTCATGAAGCTTCCTAAGGTTCCATCGATCGTCGATGGCCATCCGGTCGATTCCGGAAGAATATGGGATGGATCAATAAAACCAATCTGTTGCTTGCTGGTGTTTTAGGGGGCGGACTTTATTTTGCCTCCCAGCACTACACCCTAAGCGGCTGGGACCAGATCCGGCTCGAGTCCCGAGATGCGAATGCTCCGGTTCGCGATTGGGCGGATCCACGAACCTGGTTGCCGGTCACCCACAGCAACTCATCATCCAGCGCTGCATCGATCGATCGAAATTCGGTTTTGCCCTCGAAGTCCGACGGCATGGATCTGATGCCCACGAAGCCCGTGACTCCGACGGTGCGCATCGCCAGTTTTGATTTGAGCGACTTCGATGACCGAAAAGTGCAAAGCGTGGCTATCTCAGAAATCCTCGTGAGGCTATTGCGAAATTTCGATGTGATTGCTCTGCAAGGGATAACGTCCAAACAACGCGATACGCTTCCCAAACTCGTCGATCGAATCAACGAACAGAAGCTGGCTTACGACTATATGATCGGACCGAGAGTCGGGCCCGTCCACGAGTCGATGCATCTGGCGTTTCTGTACAACACCCAACGCATCGAAACCGATCGCTATCAACTCTACACCGTAGAGGACCCAGGTGAATTGCTCGATTTTGAACCCTTGGTCGGCTGGTTTCGCACCAAGACCGTTTCGCCAGAGCGTGCCTTGACGTTTTCGCTTGTAAACCTCTACCTTTCACCCACTCGCATCGATCAGGAGATCAACCTGCTGGCGGCTTTGTCCGAGAGTATTCAGCGCGATGGTCGTGGCGAGGACGATATCGTTCTGGCTGGTGGATTTTCATGCTCGGACAAACAGCTAGGGGCACTGAGCCAGCGCAAGTGGGGGTTCGCAATCGAGAATCTTCCAACAACGGTCGCTGGGGACGAAATGCTCGATCAAATTGTCTTTTCTCCACAGACTGCCGATGAATTCACGGGAAGAGCGGGTGTAATCGATTTCTTGCGCAAGTTCAATTTGACGTTGGACCAAGCCAACCAAGTCAGTCGGCATCTTCCGGTCTGGTGTGAGTTTTTCGCTGAGGAAGGTGGATATCCCGGCTACCAACCGCAAGCCCAAGACTTACGGGTGTCACCGTAGAGAGTGGTGACATTAGATGAGTTCAAAGTGCGGTCGAGAGGGCTCGAACCTCCAAGGTATTTCTACCACTAGCCCCTCAAGCTAGCGCGTCTGCCAGTTTCGCCACGACCGCATCAATCCAGATCAAGCACAGCGTGTTTCTTGTGCTTCGTCTGAGGATTTCAAAGTGTATGAATTCGCGATCCTACGTCAAGGGGATTTCCAGGATCGCCACCGGCTAATCCGTTTAGAAATCCACTCCGTGGTGGGATTCTCATCAGCGGACCAGTTCCGGCAGATACTTCACCGGGATCGTCCCACAATTGAGGACTTGCTCGTGGAATTCCTGCAGATCGAACTTCTCTGCCCTTGCTCGTTGGACATTTTGCCTGAGACGGTAAAAGGCAGTTCGTCCGACGAAGTAGGTCGAAAGTTGGCAGGAACTCTGCTTGGCTCTCTGAACTTTTCCGAACGCTTCTGCTTCGGTTTGATACCCGCGACCGACTAGCAATTCCATGGCTTGTTCGTCGGTCATCTCGGAGCAGTGCATTGAATGGTCGAGGATCGCGTTGAGAACCGCGCGCAGGTAAAACTTAAGCTGATGCAACCGCAGCGCCAAATCGCCATTGCCGTACCCTTGGTCAAGCATCATTTGTTCGGTGTAGACCGCCCAGCCTTCGGCGAACGCTCCAGAAGAGAGGATTTTGCGGATCGGGGAGCGCACGCGGTTCGAGTAGTCGAGCTGGACGTAGTGCCCGGGATAAGCTTCGTGGATCGTGAGGATTTGAAGCATGTACTTGTTGTACTCTTGGAAGAACGCTTCTTGGCGTTCGGCGGGCCAGTCCGATGGAGGAGGAGCGATCGCATAGAGGCTTTTGGCATTGGGGTCCAAAGCGGGCGCTGGATTCAGATAAGCCGCCGAGAATCCGCGTTGAAACTCCGGCATCTCGATGATATCGCATTGGTCGGGGTCAGGTAGCGTCAGGATCTTTTCGCGGCGAATCATCTCCTTGATCGAAGCGACCGTATCCTGTGCGTCTTTGACCAACCCGTCTGGTTTGCCATGTTGTTTTCCAAGTTCCCCTAAGACCCGGCGGATGGTATCTCTTCGACCTTGCTGGTCGTCAGGGGGCAGGCTTGTTTTGTCGAAGAGCGAGTTCCATAGTTGTTTGGCGACATAATACATTTCTTGCTCGACTCGATCCGCTTCGGCGTTCGCAGCCTGGATGACCTCTGCGGCGGTCAAACCCGCATCGAGCTCAAGTTCTAGCTTCTTTGCGAACTTGTCTTTACCGATACGCCAGTCCCCATCGGAGCGTGGAAGCACCTGTTCTTGTAGGAACTTTTTGTAATCCTTGAGGCTTGCAACCGCGCTGCGACTAGGGGACTGCAATGGGCTGAGCTGGGGCGATTCTTCAGCGAGTTTGAAGATTTCGCTTTCATAAAACGCGATCGCTCCATCGGTGCGTTTGATCGCGATTTCCGTAAGAATCCTAGGGGGGGTGCCGATCGATTCCTTGGCGGCCTGGACGATACTTGGAATCTTCTCGATCCGTTTGGCTGCGTTCTGGATATTCCGATGTTTGGGCAAAGTCGATTGCGTCAGCAGCGTAAAAACACTATCGGACGCATACGTTAAATACACTCTTGGATCGTTTGCAAAGTCGTTGCTCTGGGTTGCTTGCCAGATCCGGTACTCCAGAAAGTGCTGCCAGATTTCCAAATCGATCTGGGAGTTGCGAGACAGCCGCTTGAGGTCTACTTGCTGTTGCAAATCTGCAAGCACCTTCTTGTCGTTCGCGACGTCCAGTGCTCGGGCTTGAGGGGACAGGTCGTCGAGCTCGTGATCGTAGTCGTGATTGCCCAAATAGGTTGCGAACATCGGATGCCGCTTGCACTGATCCTCGAGCCACTCTTTGAACCTTGTCGCTAGCCTGGCGTCCTCTTGAGCCGTTTCTTGGGCCGCAGTGCATGGTTTGGAAAGAATTTCTGGAAGCCCCAAAACCGTCGATCCGAGCGACAGCGATAAGAGTAAACCTTGGGATAGCCGATTCATTTAGAGAACTCCTTTGGAGCTAGGTATGCCGTTTTGCCTGGGATCATTTTCTATCGCGATGCGGATGGCCCTGGCGGTTGCCTTGAAAATCGCTTCGGCGATGTGATGGGTGTTTCGTCCGTAGTGAAGGAGGATATGCAGATTGCACTTGGCATTGTTGGCGAAAGCCTGCCAGAAATCTTCGACCAGTTCGCTGTCGAAATCCCCGAGTTTCGGCGAGGGCATCGGTGCATTGAATACCAAGTAACTCCGTCCACTGAAGTCGACCGCCGAGGTGACCAGGGTCTCTTCCATCGGCAAGACCAAGTGCCCGTAGCGTCGAATCCCCGACTTGTCTCCTAGACTGTCGCCGAGGGCTTGACCTAAGCAGATCGCAACGTCCTCGGTCGTATGGTGCGCATCGACTTGCAAATCCCCTTGGGCTTGTACCTCGAGGTCAATCAAAGCGTGTTTTGCAAAAAGAACCAGCATGTGGTCGAGAAAGCCTACCCCGGTTTCGATCGAATGCTTGCCCGTGCCATCCAAATTGATTTTCAGAGCGATTTTCGTTTCGGCCGTCTTGCGTTCGAGTTGGCTGGTCCGATGCGGTGTCATCTTTGTTTCTCCTAAGCGAATTTAGCTGATGGATCAATTATGCTCGAAAACGCTCCAATCACCAACAGCATCCAGCAGATCCGTCTTATCCAGCGGATCCAGCGGATTTTTTGTGGTATCATAGAAGCCCTTCCTCGGGACGTCCCGTCCCCCCATCCCAACCACTTTATTTGAGTGATCGGTCCATGTACTCACCCAGATCTGCCTTGCGTTTAACCCGCTTAGCCCGTTGTTGTCTGTTTGTTGCTTTATTGGTTTTCGGGAATGTGCAGGCCGCACCGCCCCTTCAGTTACGCAAAGGGGACCATATTGCCTACATCGGCAATGCCACGGCGGACCGAATGCAGCACTCGGCTTGGTTGGAGACCTACATCCACGCGATGTTTCCAGACTACGACCTGACGGTGCGAAACCTGGGCTATCCAGGCGATGAACTCAAAACCCGAAATCGGGAAGAAAATTTCGGTAGTCCCGACGAATGGTTGACGAAAGTCCAAGCGAGCGTCGTGTTTTGTTTCTTTGGGCACAACGAGGCCCTCAAGGGACCGGGAGCACTCGAAGGCTTTAAAAAGGACCTTTCCGAAACCATCGACAGCATGCTCGCTCAAAAATATGACGGGCAAACCCCACCGCGCCTGGTTTTCTTCTCGCCGATCGCTCATGAGAACCTCAACGATCCGAACTTACCTAACGGCGATGCGAACAACGCGAACTTTGCGATGTACACCCGAGCGATGCAAGAGGTATGCGAATCGAAGAATGTCCTTTTCGTCGATATTTTCGCTCCATCGAAAGCACTTTACTCGAAGGCGACAAAGCCTTTGACCATCAACGGGATTCACTTAGACGACAACGGCGACGAAGCTGTCTCGCAGGTGATTGCCAAGGCGTTGTTCCCCAACGAAAAGCTGCGTATGGATTCCAACGGAATCGGAAAACTACGCGATGCTGTCTTGGATAAGAATGATCATTGGTTCAATCGATACCGAGTCGTCGACGGCTACAACGTCTTCGGAGGGCGATCGAAATTGGCTTGGTTCGGCCAGTCCAATGCGGACGTCATGATGCGGGAGATGGAGATTTTCGATGTTAAAACCGAAAACCGTGACCTGCGGGTATGGGCCGTGGCCAAGGGTTCGGATCTGGAAGTCAAAGACGACAATCTACCCGAAGTGATCGCAGTGAAAACGAATATCCCAGGTGCGCTTGCCGATGGCAAACACAAGTACATGGGGGGCCAAGAGGCGATCAGCAAAATGAAAGTCGCCCAAGGCATGAAGGTGAACCTTTTCGCGAGCGAAGAGATGTTTCCGGAATTGATCAATCCGGTGCAAATGGCTGTCGATCCCGACGGACGACTCTTCGCTTCGGTTTGGCCGTCCTATCCTCACTGGAATCCGACGCAGCCAAGGAAAGACAAGATTATTTGCTTGCCCGACGACAATAGCGACGGAGTTGCCGATCGCTGCGTGACGTTTGCCGACGAGCTCAACAGCGTCACAGGTTTTGAATTCTGGAATGGTGGGATGCTCGTCGCAGCCCTTCCGGAAATCTGGTTCCTCAAAGATACCGACGGCGACGAGAAAGCGGATTTGAAAATCCGCATGCTCCAAGGGGTCTGCAGCGCTGACTCCCACCACTCGGCCAACGCGATGCTCATCGGTCCCGACGGATGGCTTTATTGGTCGCGCGGGATTTTCAATATCGCTGCTATGGAAACCCCGACGAAAACCGTTCGATCGGGAGAAAGTGGCGTTCACCGTTTCAATCCACGCACCTTCGAAATGGAGTTTCACTTCCCGATCGGTCCGAACCCGCACGGAGATGTTTTCGACCAATGGGGCTATCAATTCGCCAACGATGGAACCAGCGGCACGGGCTCCTACGTCAACATCGGCAAAGGGATCGGGAACAAGCAATGGTTCAAAATGCGGGTTCGTCCGGTGGCCGCCACGGGAATCCTCTCAAGCAGTTTATTCCCCGAGGAGAACCAAGGGAATTTCTTGATCTGCAACTGCATCGGATTTTTAGGTGTTCTTCAGCATAAGGTCCAATACAACGGCGCGGATATCACGTGCCAGGAAGTCGAACCGATCGTCGTTTCGAGCGACCCGAACTTCCGACCCAGCGATGTCGAAGTCGGAGGCGACGGAGCTTTGTATGTCGCTGACTGGCAAAATGCGATCATCGGGCATATGCAGCACAACATGCGAGATCCAAACCGAGATGACCAACACGGGCGGATCTATCGGGTAACGGCAGAGGGCAAAGAGGCACTCAAAACGACGAAGTTGCGAGGCAAACCGATCCCGGAAGTCCTAGGAGCCTTTATGTCCAAGGAAAACGGGACACGGTACCGTACCCGGATCGAACTCAGCGGACGAAAAGCCGACGATGTGGTCGCTTCGCTAAACGCTTGGTCCAAAACCCTCGACCCAGCAAATCCAACGCATGCACAAGCCCTCTTGGAAGGACTCTGGGTTCTTGAGGAACATCGCCGACCTGACTTGGGCTGGATCGCCAAGACCTATCTTGCGGCCGATCCCCGAGTGCGCGCCGCCGCGATCCGCACCCTAGGTCACTGGTCGGGTCGTATCGAAAATTGGGGTCCGATCCTCCTGACGGCTGCCAAGGACGAGGCGGCATTGGTACGTGCCGAGGCGGTCAAAGCAGCCGTTGAATTCGACGGCTATGACGCGATCGAAGCGATCTTTGAGGCATCGGTCCGTCCGACCGATGCGGAACTCGATACGGTCATTCGCTATGCCAAACAGCGAGCCAAAATCGATCAAGGATTGCAAGACGCAATCGCCTCGAACAAACAACTCTCCGAGGCAGCGATGGAATATGCGCTCAAGAACGCTGGTCCAGAATCCTTGCTGAAATTGCCACAGTCGGAGCGGATTTATCAAGCGATTCTCGATCGATCCAACGCTTCGACCGGAGCCCTTCGAGAGGCCTTGCAAGGTCTCTCGAAAATGCGAAAAGAAAGCTCGATCCCTGTGGTGCTCAAGCTCGTCAATGATCGGGATCAAGCCGGGCAAACCGAGGCCCTCAAAGGCTTGCGAGAATTGCTCTTGGAACAACCCTTGGGTGAAATCCGCAAATACCGAGGAGCGCTTCAAAACCTCGCCACCAAGGCCAAACAGGCCGATACCCGACAGCTCGGCTTTGCAGCTTGGGCTACCGCAGAAGGCAACGGCGATGCTCCTTTTGCCACCGCATCGGCGAGCAAACAGGGGCTAGAAGATCTTCTCAAGGCAATCCCCGGAATCCAAAACGCAGAGGTAAAGAAAAACCTTTTCTCGTCGGCCCGTGCGCTGATGTTCGATCTGCCTGCGTCGCTCGGGACCGAACCGAGCGGCAGCGGTCTCCAACAGCCAGGAATCCAAGTCGATTACTTTTATCCAGCGACTGACAATGTCGCTGCAGAAACCCTCGCGGCTATGAAGCCTACCGATAGCGGAATCGTTCCGCAGATCGTTATGAACGTCCCGCAACGCAAGCAAGCCGACAACTTCGCATTGCGATTTGCTGGAAATCTCAACATTCCTCAGGCAGGAAAATACACCTTCTTTGTCGCTTCGGATGACGGGTCTCGGATCTATCTCGACGACAAACTCTTGGTCGACAACGACCGATTGCAAGGGATGACCGAACGATCCGCTACGGTCGATCTGGCAGCCGGTCCGCACAAGCTCATGGTCACCTATTTTGATAATGGTGGAGGAGACGGACTGAGCGTCGCATGGAGCGGTCCGGGGATCCAAAAGCAACCGATCCCAACCGATCGATTGACCGCAGGGGGAACTGGCGAGACGCTCCATGATCTTGCCATCCGGGCAGTGAACTCGATTCCAGGCAATGAAAAAGAAAAGTTCGCCGACTTTACCAAGCTCATCAAATCCGATCGCCAAAGAACGACCGCCGTACAAGCGTTGCGACTGCTTCCCGATACGAGTTGGGATGCGAAGGAACTGCCGAGCTTGGTCGACAACCTTGTCGGCTACCTCAGTTCGATTCCCGCCAAACTCCGGACCAGCGGTCCAGCCACCGACACGGTCGAATTGGTCAAGTCCCTTTCGAGCAAATTGCCAGCAGACTCGGCCAAGGCCGTTTCCGACCGACTCGGCAATCTCGATGTGCGAACCATCGCTGTTGGCGCCGTCGTAGAGCGAATGATCTACGATAAAGAGCGAATCGTTGTCGAGGCCGGCAAGCCTATCGAGTTCCGGTTCGCGAATACCGACAACATGCCGCACAACTTCGTCATCGTCAAACCCGGATCGCTCGAGGAGGTTGGTTTGAGTTCCGATGCTTCGGCACAAGACCCAGACGCTCGCGAAAGAAACTTTGTTCCCAAGTCCGACAAGATCCTGCTTGCGAGCAAATTGATCGGACCGGGCGAATCGCAAGCGATCAGCTTCGAGGTGCCTAAGGAACCTGGAATGTACCCCTATGTCTGCACGTATCCAGGTCACTGGCGACGGATGTTCGGTGTCTTGGTCGTCGTTTCGAGCATCGAGCAGTACAACAACAATCCGGAAGCTTATCTTGCGGCCAACCCCCTGGAAATCCAGGACGAATTGCTCAAATCGATCGGTCGGAATACCGAATGGAAAATCGAGGATCTGGCCGGGGAACTCAAGGGGCTCAAGCAAGGCCGATCCTACGAGGTCGGCAAGAGTCTGTTCGCGGCGGCAAGTTGCATTGGATGCCACAAACTCGCAGGGGAAGGCAAAGAGTTCGGACCGGACTTGAGCAAACTCGATGAGAAGAAAATGTCCGCCGATTCTATTTTAAAATCACTCCTGATGCCCTCTGCCGACATCGAGGACAAGTACCGCGCACGGATCTTCCAGATGGATTCCGATGCGATCATTACGGGGATGGTCGTCGAGGAATCGGACAAAGAAATCAAAGTGATGGTCGATCCGTTAGCCAAGGGCGAACCTACCGTTCTGGATAAGGAAGAGATTGTCGGACAGAAAGTCTCGGCCGTTTCAACCATGCCTCAAGGATTGCTCAACAAATTGACGAAAGAAGAGATTCTCGACCTGATGGCCTATGTTTTGGCTCGCGGAGACAAAAAGGCCCCGGCGTTCCAAGGTCATGAGCATGGCGACGCTACTCATGGTGACCATTAAGCCTGAGCGTGGTGTATGAAACTAGGATTGCAGACCGGAGCTATCGGCGAACTGATTTGGAACGTCGATAGCTCGATGGTCATCACGCTCGGGGGCGATTCGCGAGCCACGGTTTTCTCGACTCCCAACATGATTATGTTGATGGAGCGCGCAGCGCGTGAGGCGGTGCGTCCTTATCTGGAACCTGGGGAGGAGTCCGTTGGGACCGATGTCCAGATCCAGCATGTCAGCGGTGCTGGGATCGGCTCGGTGGTTCGAGGCGAAGCCCGGGTGACGCATATGGATGGCAAAAGGATCCATTTCGATGTGGCAGCTTGGTGTGGGGAGCGCCAACTGGGGTTTGGAAAGCACACGCGAGCGCTGGTCAAACTCGAACGACTTATCGAGAATTTGGAAAAGCAAAACCAGGAAGAACCCAGGGCCATGCGATTGACCCCAAACGCGTCGGAATTGCCATCCCTCAAGACGTTGCTCGTGGAGTTATCGGGGAAAATCGTTACGGTGACTTTGAATCGACCTCGATCACTCAACGCGGTAAACGCAGAGATGACAGGAGATTTCGAGAAGCTTGTCAGTTGGTTATTAGGGCATAAAGATCAGTTTCGTGTGGTATTGCTTCGCGGGGCGGGAGATGCATTTTGCGCCGGGGATGACATCAAGGAACTGCCTGGTTTTACGCCGGAGTTTTCCAGAGAATTGAGTTTGCGCCAGGCCGAGTTGTATTTGGCTTGGGAACGCTTGCCACAGATTGTCATTGCCATCGTGCATGGCGATGCGATGGGTGGCGGATGTGTCGCAGCTTACTCGGCAGACTTTCGGCTCGCATCGCATGACGCTCGCTTTGGGATGCCCGAGATCAAACTTGGGTGGCCACCCGGTTATGGGATCGCCCAGCTAACGAATTTGATCGGCAAATCGCGAGCCCTCGAGATGTGCTTGCTCGGCGAGCCGATCAACGCGCAGAAAGCTCTCGAATGGGGCTTGGTCCATGAACTCGCACCCCGAGGGCAACTAGCTCAACGTGGGCAGTGGTGGGCTGAGCGTTTGTTGAAGCTACCTGCCGAAGCGATCCGGGCGACCAAGATGCTGGTTCATTTGGATGAGGGTGCGCAGCCTAAAGTAGCCTACCGAGGCGACACGGAAGCTTACGTGCGTTGCTTGCAATTGCCCGATGCGATTGAGGGAATCCGAGCATTCATCGAAAAGCGCCCGCCAAACTTCGGCCGCTAACGCTCGCACTCGGTCAATGCCGGTAGATATCATCAACAATTTAGAGAGTTTTTTCGATTTCCTTGCCGAATTCGATAGGCAGAACGACGCGGAAGGTACTGCCTTGTCCAAGCTGACTAGTGAGTCCGATATCGCCTCCTAGGAGGCGACATAATTCACGGACGATCGACAGCCCCAATCCGGTTCCTGAGTGCTCTCGTGTAAGGGCATCTTTGCCGACCTCGCCAGAGACTTGCCGAAACTTCTCAAAGACCACCTCGTGTTCATAGGGTGCGATTCCAACGCCGGTATCGGCCACTGAAATCCCAAGTGTTCCATCCTCATTGGGCTCTGCACAGATCGTCACGAGACCACCCTCGGGGGTAAATTTGATCGCATTGGAGATCAGGTTCGTAAGGATTTGAGAGATCTTGCCTTGGTCTTGCGTTACCCTGAGTTCTTGGACGCTTGAGTCGACCTGCAAGTCGATATTTTTGTCCTCGGCCATTTTGCGAAATAGTTCGATCTGAGCCTGGATCAATCCCAAGAGATCGAAATGGGTTGGCCGAACCTCCATTTTACCGGCCTCGATTTTTGCAAGATCGAGGATGTCGTTGATCATTTCCAACAGGACACGGCCTGAGTTTTGAATGTTACCGACCCAACGCCGCTGTTTGTCGGTCAATGACTCGATTCCTGCAAGCACATCGCTAAAACCCAAAATGCTATTGAGTGGGGTTCGCAACTCATGGCTCATGTTCGCCAAAAACTCCCCTTTGAGCCTATTGGCTTCGTACAACTGCAGGTTGACGCTGGCCAATTCATCGATCCGCGAATCGAGTTCTTGATTGACCGCTTGGATCTCTTTTTGAGTCGTTGTGATGTGTCGAAGCATCCGGTTGAAGGATTCCGAGAGTTCCGTGAACTCGTCGTTGGTATCGACTTGGAACTCCAAATCGGTTTTTCCATTGGTGATCTCATCGGAAACAAATTTCAGTTCTGAGAGTGGGTTGATGACCAAGCGTTTGAGGACCCAGTGGATAAAGAACAGCGAAAGGGCAAGGGTTGCAATGCCGATTGCTGAGAGTAGCGAATAGCTCCAGATTCTCCAGAATCTCTTGTCGGTAACGGGGATGCGAATCTGTAGGACACGAAAAGGGTCGACCGACATCACCGAAAGCTTGGGGAGGGAAAGGGCTTCGTTGCGGCCGTGGCATTCGCGACAAGACTCTCGAAAATGAAGAGGTTGATAATAGAGGTGGTACCCGTCGATCGGTCCAACTTCTGCGAATACCGTTTGGGTCGGACCGGCGATTAGGTCCCAGTTGCCTTGCTGGGAAACTGGTTCGGCTGTTGGATTGCTTTTCACCGGTGTGGAATTCTTGGCCGCATCGGCACGCGCTTGCGTTTTGGCCTGCTCTTCGAGTTCGGAGAGTTTGGTATGGATTCGGTTGAGAATCTTCAAGTCATCATCAACGGCTAGGCGTCCACCGAGCGAGTTATGTTCAAGGCCGTCGTTGATACGTAGCAAAGCCGATTCGTATTGGTTGCTCGGTGTTTGTTGATCAAAATCAGAGGGCCCGGAACCCTCGGTCCCCTGTTTGCTGGTCATCACGACAGTGTGCGTGCGCCAAATCACCATATTTGCGTGGTCGCGGGCCGATTGTCGGATGGTTTCGCTCACGAGCCGTTCGGCAACCAATTGCACGGCGACTGCTCCTAGGATCAAGGAGAAAAGCAAGGCGAGCCCTAAAAAGAAGAGAGCTTTTTTTTCTAGCGACCACTCTGTAAACAAGCTCTTGAACAACACTTGGCTCCTGGCGGTCCGACCTCGGATCCAATGACGCGTGCGAGCTAGATTATACTCAAATTCTCGTCAGCTTACAGCATCCCACGAACATCCGCTGCGGTGGTATATCCGTTTTCGATTGCGAGCCAGATCAAAAGCCCTTTTTGAGCATGCAAACGATTTCCTGCCTGCTCAAACACCAGACTATTTTTCGAATCGATCACCGCATCGGTAATTTCCATCCCACGGCGTGCAGGCAAGCAGTGCAGAACCTTGCATCGATCGGGCGCCATCCCCATGAGCTTGGTGTTGACCTGATAAGGTCCAAAGGCGGCTTTGCGAGCCTCGTTTTCCTCTTCCTGCCCCATGCTCGTCCAAACATCGGTGTAGATAAAATCGGCGTCTTTGATCATCGATCGGATGTCATCGCTCTGATCGAAATCCAATTTCCCAACCTTACGAACTTCGTCGAGAAACCCGTTTGGAATTTGGTACTTTTCGGGGCAAGCGAGTCGGAAACGCAGTCCGCTCATGGCCGCGGCCCGGATCAGCGATCGCACGACGTTGTTCCCATCACCGACAAATGTCAGCTGTTTTCCTCGCAAGTTGCCTCCGGTCGATTCATCGATGGTCATGACATCGGCTAACGCCTGGCATGGGTGCGAATCATCGGTAAGACCATTGATGATAGGGACCGCGTTGTGTCGGACCAGCTCCTCGATCGTTGTTTGGGAGAATGCTCTGCAGACGAGAAAATCGCAGTATTCTCCGAGAACTCGCACGAAATCTCCGATCGTCTCCCGCTCGCGCCAACCGGCATCGCCGGTCAAGTACAAAGCGGTTCCGCCGAGTTGGGCCATCGCGGTTTCGAAACTAACGCGAGTTCTCAAACTCGCCTTCTCGAATACCAACGCACAGGTCCGGTTCTTGAGTAGGTCCGGTCGATGTCCCTGGCTCAAATGTTTTTTGAGTTGGTGCGACCAATCCATGATCGTTTGAAATTCGTCGATTCGCAAATCGACAAGCGATCTTAAATGTCTCATCGTAGGATCTTTGCTTAGATTCGCGAAGCGGCCGTGTTGCGTTGTTGCAGGATCTCCGTGCCTACCCCAGCCGTTGTGTAGATCTCCAGTAAGAGCGAATGGCGCAACTGGCCATCGATGATATGTACCTTCCCAACACCCCGGTTCAAGGTAGACAGGCAAGCCTCGACCTTAGGGATCATCCCACCACTGATAACGCCTTGCTCAATCAACGACTTTGCTTCCGCGGCAGTCATCGAATGGATCACACTCTTTGGATCGTCTTTGTCCTGTCGCACTCCATTGACATCGCTGATAAAGATCAGCTTTTCTGCCCCCAAGGCTTCCGCCACAGCCATCGCTGCGGTGTCGGCGTTGACATTGTACTTCTGCCCTTGAGGGTCGATGCACATCGACGGAATGAAGGGGATTTGCCCTGTATAGGTCAGGCTTTCGATCGTCTGACGGTCGACCCGGGTCACCTGCCCAACATACCCTAAATCGATCGGATCGCTGCCGACTTCCTCAAGAAGCAATTTTTCGCCGAAAAGAACATTGGTGGTGCGGAAGTTCAAATTCATCGCTCGTCCCCCGAGCCGTTCGACCTCTTCGGTCAAAAACGTATTCAAGTCGTATCCGAGTGTTTGCTCGACAATATCGAGCGTCTTGGCGTCGGTCACCCGGCGTCCCTTGACCCATACCGGCTCGATTGCCGCGGCCTCCATCGCCTTGTTGATCGACGGGCCCCCTCCATGGACCACCACCGGTCGCATCCCGACGGTTTCCATGAAAATGATGTCCAAAAGCGTATGGTGCATCGCCTCGGGGTTGGCCATGAGCGAACCTCCGAGCTTGATGACAGTCGTTTTGCCTCGAAAACGACGGATCCAGCCCATCGCTTCGATTAGTACGTCGGCCTTTTGGACCGCTTGGGTTTGGTCGTCCACGTTGGTTCCTGCAATTGAGCTATAAAACAACAACGCCGACACGCTCTAGCGCATCGGCGCATTGGAAGTTTCCCAGGGAAATCAACCTGCAATCTTTGGACATCAGACGAATCAGTCCGCGCCAAACCGAGATTTTAGCCTCAATAGCCACCTATTTCAACTGAAACCGATCATAGACCACTAAGGCTTCGGCATCAACTTCCCTAATTCTGCTGTTGCTTTCGTTACGATCGGTACAGCCCAAGCCTCTTTACCATACAAATCGATTAGGCCTCGCAAGCGTAGCGTGAGTTCTTCGGGTGCCGATGCCGAACCGAGAACCCTAGCATAATAGCTTTCGAGTTGCGAATATCTGATTTTGTCCGATTCAGATTCCCGCTGCGCTTCTAGTTCCTCTTCGAGTCGTTTTGCGAATCGGAACCAAACTTCCTCGTCTTTATCGAGTAGTTCGACAGGGTATGCATTTTGGAACGCGATGAGCTTGGACCTTGCCAATGCGACTTGGGTGTCTTTGATATTTACAATTTCTCGCAAAACGCAAACCATCGCATCCTGGCCTTGAAACCGTGTACTCGATCGACGTTGCAGAAAACGCAGACGCTTGAAATAAGCGATTTGTTCGGATGCCGCTTCGAGTTTATCTATCCGCGAATCCTTCGGATATTTGGCCCGAAAGGCTTCGATCTGATCTTCGATGTCGAGCAATCGGGATTCGTCCCCACTGAGGATCGCTGCCTCGATGGGCTCGTATAGCCGGTCGGGATTCACGGGTTGAGAAAAATAGTAAAATCCTCCGACGCATGCGAGTAGCGCACCGAGGATCAACAGGATTTCCCCCCAGCGTTCACGTTTCTCGAGCTCAGGACTTGGACCTTCAAAGATCGAAACCTTCGCTCGGTCTTGGTCGCTGACCTCGGTAAAGGATGTCCGGCGAGCGGGTGTGATAGTGGAATTAGTCTGCGGTTGGAACTGCGAGCCGCCGGTGATGTGTTCTTTAGTCGGTTCGTCTAGGGGTACGATTTCAATGCGAGTGGCGTCATGGTAGGGCGAGTCCGACAAATCGGCGATCGAAGGCAGTTCCTTGACGTCGATGCTTGTTTTCGGGCTGTTGGTCGGCACATCGGGAACCTCAGTGGGTTGTTTATCCAACTTCGATTCCTGCTGCTTGGCCTCGCGTTGGCGAAGCCCTGCTCGAAGGGCTTGGAGCAAGTTCATGGTCAGATAAGCGGTCGCTGGTCGTTTTTTCGGATCGCGACTGAGCAAATCATCGATTAT
This sequence comes from Planctomycetota bacterium, assembly GCA_026692845.1. Lineage (GTDB taxonomy): Bacteria > Planctomycetota > Planctomycetia > Pirellulales > Pirellulaceae > JBKCUI01. The sequence continues at coordinate 52,628 of JAPLNM010000047.1, forward strand.
TTTGCAAAACTCTTCTGGCACCTCAGTTACAAGGTGGCTCATCGGAGTGTAGGGCCCATACCGAATATTGAAGAGAATCTCAGGGATGTTTTTTCCCGTAAATGGAGCGCGTCCTGCTAAGCATGCGTAACAAATTGCACCCAATGCGTACAAATCGCTTCGGGGACTGACCGCGGCCCCTTCGGCTTGCTCAGGTGGCATGAAGTCGGCGGTTCCAACCGTCGCGCCTGGCTGTGTGAACCCGTCGCCTCCAAACAACTTGGATATACCGAAATCCAAGAGTTTGATCGTATTGGCTTGGGTGACCATCATATTTGCGGGTTTCAAGTCGCGATGGATGATTCCAAAATCGTGTGCTTGTTTGAGCGCTCCTGCGATCTGGATTGCCCAATCCAGGACGATCTGCCATTCGATCCTTCGCTCGAGCTTGAGTTTTTGATGCAGATTCAACCCATCGACGAATTCCATCGAGTAGAAGGGCAAGGATTCGGCTTCCCCGATCCCGATCAAGCGGACGATGTTTGGGTGTTTGAGTCGGATAAGTGTTTGAATTTCGGATTCAAACCGGCTATGAAACCTTGGTTCCTTGGAAAGTTCCTCCGATATGATCTTTACGGCAACGCGTTCGTGGCTCTCCTCGTGGATCGCTTCGTAGACGACTCCCATGCCACCGCGCCCTAGGAGGCTAACAACCCGATAAGGACCGATAAATTCCGGTAAGGCTCCTAACATCCTCTAGTCCCCTTTCCTCGGTCCAGAGGATCTAAGGTAGCTAATAATACCTGCGATTTCCTCAGGACTGAGCAACTGTTCAAAGCCTTCGGGCATCAGGGACCGCTCGGACTGGCGGAATTCGAAAATATCGGACTTCTTGAGGTTGTCGATTCTTCCGTTGCTATCGACCCATTCGATGCTCGATTCATCCTCTCGGAGTTTCAAGCCCGTCAAGACCTGTGCGTCATGCGTGCTGGCTTGAAAGACCCAGTACTTTTCCTCGATGGATCGATTCGGATCCAAGATGCCGATCGCCCAAGCTTCGTTGGTCCAATGGGCTAGACCGCGAAGATTCGGCGCCAGGCTCTCCTGGGTGCCATCTTCGGCTTTGCGTCCTTCATGGCACGATGCGCAATGCTTCCTATAAGCGACTTGGCCGATACTCACATCGGCCTTTTTGGGCCAAGCAAGCAGTGCTTGGCGAACCAGAGCCGGTCGATCGGCTCCCGGTGCGGGTCCGAATACCTCGATGGCCAATTGGGATACTTGTTCGGAAACATCGGATCGCATCTGTTGAATCGTGATTGCATCGATATCACCGGCTGGAATTTTCCCCTTTCGAACCGCATCGAGAATTTCCATGGAACCCGCTGGGCCCTGGGATAGCTTGCTCAAGACGCCCGATCGAGTCGTCTGGGACAAATCTCGCCATCGGTCGATCAGTTGCGCGGAGGCTTGGCCGCCTAGATTCAATAAACCGAGGGCCAATTCCCCATCGATCGGCATGTTTTCGCCTCGCACTAACGCCCCAAGCATCAGCGCATGGTCATCGGTCCAAGTTGATCCCATCCGTGAGGAAAGTAGGTTCACACCGGCGAGCACTCGGCTTGGGTCGACTTTGGTTGCGTCTTGATTGTACAAACGCAATGAAGCGCGAGCGGAGTCAAGAATACGCACGATGGATGCTTCGTCCAAGCCCGAGATATCGGCCGCCGCAAACTGCTTGGCCAAGAGATAATGCCAAGTTGGCCTCGGGCCGGTTTCGTTTGCCACCGATGCGAGCAACTCAGCGCGATACGTTGCCGAAATCCTCGGTACAAGTTTCTCGGCAATCTTTTGCATATTGGGGATCTGCGCCTTGCCATTGAGCACAGCTCGTAGAACCCCATCGACACTTGTTGGATTTAAAAAATGGATCGATTCCTGGACCCAAGCATCCTGCGCGTGGACCGACAACGCGTTTGCGATCCATTCGATCGGCGGATCATTGCCTTGACTGGATTCAACGGCTGCGACCATCGCTAAAGAGGGCCACGAGGCGATCGACTCTTGGGGAATTGAACTCCAAAAACGTTTTCTCACTTCGGGATCCAGTCCGAGTGAATTGACGTTCTGGGCTAGGAAACGGAGTGTTTGTGGATCGCTCAAACGGACCAAATCATCGAATTGGTCGATCGGGAAACTTCCCAGCGCCATGAGCACACTCGCGACACGAACGCGGGTGCCTGGCCGATCGGTCTGCAGGAGTAATTCTTGAAGCGGCGTAGCGACCGTCGCGATGCCTTGGCGATCTTTCCAACGACTCAAGAGCGTTTGCTGTGCAAGATCGGATCTTGCCGAGTTCAGGCCAGCGATCTCTTGAATCAACAAGCTATCCTTTTTATTCGAAAAGTCCTCGATCGTTCGTGGAGCGTAATCCGTTCGGCGAATGCGGTAGATACGTCCTCGATCTTCTCCGGCTCGCACATTGATCCGCCGCTGCCACTCCTCGGGGATCCACTCGGGATGCTCGATCACATAGCGGTACATGTCGACGACCCACATCGTACCGTCGGGGGCGTTTTCGATGCGTACGGGGCGAAACCAAGGGTCGCTGCTGCGTAGGAACTCGCTCTTCGAATCGGTACCGATACGGTTTGCAGACCACGTCGCTCCGGATGCGGAAAGTTCATACCGCACGACGAGGTTATGGACAGGCTCGCACACCAACGCAAATCCTCGCATCGCCTCGCCTTGGCCCTCCCCACGATTGATTACTGTACTACAAGCCGAAGTGAAGCGGTTGATCGCATAAAGATCGTTGAAGCGGTCGGCTTGTTGACTGAGCGGAAATACCGGAGGAATGACCGGAGGGTTGGTGATCAACTGATAACGCCGCTTGGGCTTGTACCCACTTCGTTCGATCCAACGCTGCGGATAGACGTAATGGAACATCGGCAAACTGTTTTCGTTGCCGAACCAATTTCCCACCTCATCGGTCGTTCGAATGTACTGGGTAACGCCGGTTTCGAGCCGCAGATCGCCGGTGTCTGGGTCGAGGCTCAAATCCGATCCAGAAATCGTCATTTGTTGGGCAGGCCGTTGGGAAACCAAACCGTTGCCTGTGACGGTTACGTTATTGGCGCCTCCGCCGGGTCCGAAATACAAACGGTGGTCCAAGCCGTAGGTAAATCCATGAACCCGATGCTGCGGATTGCCTTCAGGAAACCCCGTGACGAGCACGACCTTTTCGTCGCATTTGCCATCCCCATCGGTGTCGCGCGCAAAGAAGATATCCGGTGCACAAGCGATGACGACTCCATCGCGCCAGGCATAGATCCCGGCTGGGTAATTCAATCCGTCGAGAAACATCGTGCTTTGATCCATCACTCCATCGGCGTCGGTGTCGGTCAACGTTTTGACGCAACCGGTCTTCGGTCCGCCCAGCGGATAGTCACCCATTTGGACCACCCAAACTTTTCCGTCTTTGCCCCAAGCGATCCCGACCGGATCGGTCACAAGCGGCTCACTGGCAACCAGTTCGATGGTGTAGCCGTCGGGAACCTCCATCGATGCAAGCGATTGTTCGGGGCTTCGCGGTTGGTCGGCCAACTGTTGCTGCTGGGTCATCTGCAACACGCGATCGACGATCTTTTCCTCGGTCCCCGACTCCCAACGGCCGGGCTGCCCGTAATAGAGCATCGAACCGTCGACTTCGTAGCCTCCTTCTTCCCGAACCCGTTCACTTGCCACGTAGGCGAACACATCATCGACGTAGCCTGCGACCCAGACATTGGCAAACTGACTCAATTCTTTTTCGAGCCGAATTTGATAATCGACGACGACTTCTCCTCCCATGAAGACCCAGGCTAGCTCTTTGCCGAAACTCCAAAGGTGCAACGGTGCAGGATAAGTCTCCGGGATACGGTCCTTGCGCGATAGCAGTTCGAGCCACTGATTGGCAAAGTTCCGTTCGTGGGCCGAGCCGTTCTTTTGCATTCCCTCGAGCGTCGCTTTGTTTGGCCGTTGGCTAGCAAGGGCCACCAGTACAAATGCCGCATGAGTAGGCTTGGGCAAGGCTTTAAGCTCCTTGCCAAGGACCTCTTGTACCGATGCGGCCATTTCGGCCCCATGCTTGCGAGAAAGTTCGATCGTGCCTCGCGGATTTGGATTCGCATCGGCACCGCATCCGATGATCGGCAAAGCGACGCAGCCGGGATTTTTTTCTTCGAGTATCGCCGCGGAGATTCCACCCCAGTCGCCACTGATCTTGTTGGCATCCGGGGAGATCGAGGTGCTGTGGCAAGCGTATTGGTAGGAAACCGCGACGAGTTTCCCTGCGTCGTCCCGCACACGCAGAATGCGAACATTCCGATCGACCGGACCATCATCTACCGTTCCTATTCCTACCCACTGCTTGTCCTTGAGCATTCGGCGATTGATTGCAAACTCAGCCCGACCTAGCCCATAATCGACTGTCCCAGCCTTGAGGTTCGCAGCCGCCTCGAGAACCGCCTTAGAGATCCCATCGATCGTCTTCTGGGTGGTGCGCAGCATCGCTTCATTTTCCGCCTGTGGCATCGCTACCCCGAAGAGGTTTCGGATCACGCCATCCAAATGCGGGGCGGTGTGGGAGTGGGTTGTGCAAAAAACGATTCGCGACCGGGGGATTTTGAGCGTCGGCAAAACTTTTTCGAGAACCCGCTCGGTCATCACCGCCGAGATGCCGATCGCATCGATCGAAACGATCACGAGCGCATTGCCATCGAGCTCCTGGGCTCCGGGCCGAGCCGTCCGGGATGAAGTGCTACTGGATGGATCTGATTTGGGCTGAGCTAAATCGGGTGGATCCGTCAGGAGGCTGGGACTCGGGGCAATTGGCGAGATCACCAAAGCTCTGGCCGACAAGCGATCCTCGATCCCTTGACTGGCTGTCAATCGACTTGCGTATCCGCTCAGGCGGACTGGTTCGTCAGGAGTGATATCCACCTTTGAAGCCCCTACAAGCCAAGCGGTCTTTTCGGGCCGAGCGGTGTTTTCAGGTTCAGATGCGCACAGCAGGGTGCATGGTTGGAGCTTTTCTAGCCCTAGAGCCCCTAAGGAAAGCAAAACGAATAAAACGCCGAGAAACCGGTTCGGAATGATCAGGGCTTTCATCATCACCTCGCAAGTTAAAGAAGAACATCAGCAAAGATTATAACCGATAGGAATGCGTCTTGGGGAAACCCTTTTGGAACAACTCCTGGCCTGAGTGGGTGGTTCCTCAGTGCGTTTGCCTAGGCGTCTTGTGTGGAGTTATCCCTGCTCAGTACAATCCGTGTTTAGTACAATCCGTGCTCGGTACCATCGGGGTTTGCCCGGAGCCTTTTTCTGCACCTTTGCATTCTGTTTGTTGGATTCGAGTTTTCTGATGACTTTGACACAAACCTTATTCCAAGCTTTCGACAGGGTTCCGTTGATAGACCCGCACTCGCATATCAATCCGCGTAGGCCGGCTTCGACGAACATCAGCGATTTGCTTGGGTATCATTATTATACAGAATTGGCGCACAGTGCCGGAATGCCCCGCGAGTGGATCGAGGAGTCAGGGATTGCGCCTGAGGAGAAAGTGGCACGTCTATTCGAGTACTTGCACCAGATCAACCACACGGTTCAATGGTCTTGGTTTCTTGAGTTATCGAAAGATCTATTCGGCTTTGAAGCCGATGGTATCGATCGGGGCAACTGGAGAGATCTGTACGATCTTTCCCTCAAAAAAATGTCGCAAAAAGACTGGGAGGAGGAGGTCTTGCGCAAGAGCAATGTCGAGCGGATTTTTCTCACCAATGATTTCGACGATCCACTCGATGATTTCGACACCTACCGCTATGTGCCGTGCTTGCGGACCGATGACTTGGTATTCCACTTAGCCCAAGGCACGACGCGAGAACGCGTGGCCAAGGCGACCGGCATTGAGGTCGGAACGCTTCAAGACTTGCAAAAAGCGATTGGAGCGTTGTTTACTCATTTCATGCGAAACCAAGTTCGGGCTTGTGCGATCTCGCTTCCGCCTTGGTTTGCACCACGAGCCGTGGCCATCGATGATGCGTCGGCTCGAAGCGCTTGGGAGCGACTTGTTTCAAACCAGGAACCATCCCAAGCCGATCGAGAAACCATCGCCTATTGGGTCTTTTGGCGATTGGCTGAATTCTGTGAAGAACTAAAACTACCGTTCGATCTGATGATCGGTGTGAATCGCAAGGTATATCCAGAAGGGGTATACCAAGGCCAGGACTTGTACGATTCGCGGTGGTCGATGATCCAGTACGGCGGGCTTTTTAACGCATTTCCAAGGGTAAAATTTCCGATTTCGGTACTAGCTTCGGTCAGCAATCAGGAACTGGTCGACTACGCTTGGATTTTCCCGAATGTCATCGCAAACGGGCACTGGTGGTACAGCAACACCCCAACCTATATCCGCCATGACTTGCAAGCCCGTATCGATGCAATCCCAAGGAACAAGATCATCGGCTACTACAGCGACGCTTACAAACTCGAATTCATCTTACCGAAGTACCGCATGTTCAAGCGGATCCTTGCAGATATACTCGCCGAATCGATCGTCAAGCAGCGCGGCCTCTCAGAGTCGTTTGCCATCGACCTAGGGACACAAATCTTGCGAGGAAATGTCGAATCGATTTTCTTTGAACAGGAGTAAGTCGCTACGGGTTGGTTCGGATACGAGCGACTCGAAGTCTACTCGAAGCGATTAGGTTTCGAAATGGGTATCGTCTTGAAAATACCCGTCGATCCCTAAGCGGCATTGGAATGAATCGAATTGATCGATATACCGATCGGTGCTGCTATGGACATGCTCGGCTTCGGTGATGAATCGCATGTTTCCATCGGGGTACACATCGTGCTTGATCAGAACCCTTTCGTAGAGTTCTTGCGGCGTTCCGTAACAGATCAGCAGTTTGTGCTCGTCGAACTGGATTTCTTGCTTGCGCTGAGGATTGACCACAGCGATTCCAGTACAACCATCATTCAACAGGATATCTTCAAATTCGTACAATAAGCTCGATAGTACCGGTACATCGATATGCTCACGAACGAAATCCTGATGTGTACCGGTATCGCCATGATGGCTCGTTTCGAGAACCACGTTGACGATATCACCAAGGCATGCAACGAGGTCGATAAACAAATCGAAAAGTCGCTCTCGCGATGCTGAAGCCAGAATCACAGGAACGCATGTCTTGGAATCCGGGTCATTGTACTGGTCGTGTCGAAAACCTTGGCGAGGAACAATCTGCATGTTGTAGGAAGGTCGAATCGCATCGGTCAGTTCGAATGTGCCATAGCGAGCACGCTCCATGTGCATCTCGAGCTCGTCGGGCGACAGGGAAGCGAAACTCGAGGTTGGGGTTGAACGCGACTCGCAAAAATTGCGTTTGCTCTGACCGGATCGGAAGCCTGGGAAGCCCATGGTGTTTTGTCGATTTGGAGAATGAATAGTCCATCCGAGCCTTCTAAACTTGAATGGAACTTGCCCGGAATATCCAAAAATAGGTCAGGCTCCTACGCAAGGCACGCAAACTCCGTAAATTCCCCGGCTTTTCTTATCGCTACGATCGTTGCAATCCGAACAGCAGGAATAAGAGATCCAAGGGAATAGCCCCCAATGGTTGGAGAGTTGAACGGATCGATTTCGATATTTTTTATTGGTTTGGACTCCATGCGAATTCTCCACATCGCTCGAAGGCTCACGACGATGAACGATAGCCGTCTGCTCACTTTTCATTCCTGCATCCTAGGGATTGGAATGCTCTTGATCTCTGGGTGCGATTACCGCCAAAAGCCCTCCGGCGGAGTCGAAGCCCAACAAACCGCTTCGCGTGAGAGCTTGGTCCGCGAAATCGGGCTTCCGATCCGCGAAACGCCTCCGGCTGAAACGCCGCCGACAACTCCCGAGCCGAGTCGAAACTCAGAGATCGAACCCAACCGAACGAAGACATCCGAAACGCTGTCCAATACGCCAGCGATCCCACCGAACCCTACGCAAACTGCAAAGCCACCGCAGCCCCCGAAAACGGATTTACCGAAAACGGATTTGGGAAATGTATGGATCGATCCAAGCAGCCTGCCAGTCCTTCAGTGGGAAATCACTTATCTGGGCAATCGACCTGTAGGTTACACGCGTCGAAGCATCGAGACAGCGTCCCCTAAGCGACTCGAATCGATCGGAGTTTCCAACACGTCGGCTACGACCCCGTTACTGTGCCTGGAGGCCGAAAGCCGTATTCGGATCAGCCGCAAGACCTCCGATGCGATCGATCAAACGGTTTTTCTCAGGACCATAGAAAAGCTCGACGGTGAATTGGTTGGTATCGAAGGGAACATCGATACAGGCATCAACAAGCGGAAATTCGTAGGAGTGGTCCGAGACGGAGCGTTAAACATTCAAAGTACCGAAGACAAAGTTACTTCGAGCAATTCCGTCCCCTGGGACCCTAGTTATCGAGGACCCTTTGCCATCGAGCAATCGTTGCGTAAGTCTCCGATGAAACTTAAAGAAATCCGTGTCGTAAGGTACCTTGATCCTTTCCAAATGGCAATTACCGAAAGTTCGCTTGAAGGTCTGACCGAGGGCGAGACAGTCGACTTCGAGGGTGAATTTGCCATTCGGCTCGAGATCGAAAATCGGTCGACTTCCCAGGGTCGAACGACGAGCTCCCTGATATGGACCGATGGATTGGGTATTGTCCGCAAGTCCTACACTGCCAGTTTGGATCGCCAAACCTATGACTGCGATCCGGTCACGGCACGGTTGGTGATATCCAAGGAGGAATTCGATGCGACGGTGTTCAAGGATCTCCCGTTGCTCGGATCGTTTGCGAAGCTGCCTGATGCCGGATCGGGGATCTTCCGCATTGCATCAGAATTCCTTCGTTCCGATGGCTCGATCAGCAGCAAAACCAATCAAAACCCACAGCGGGTCAACGAAAAAACGTGGGATATCCAGGTAAACTCGATCACCAGCGAGGACCTTGAAGACCAAACTACCGATTCGCCCGAGCACGACGCATTGGCTTCAACAGGACTCATCGATTGGAAAGAGCCCACGATCGAGCGATGGCTCTCCTCGCAGCTTGATGCTACCGCGTTGCCGACCCAAGAATCTTCAAGCGACATCAGCCAGCAACGTCGCAACCGCGCGGGGATGACTCGGGCTTGGATATCGAAAAACGTGGGGCGAACTGAGCTTGACCGCAATCTCCAATCGGCAACAAGCACCCTGAGGAATCGCAAGGGAGATTCGATCGACCACGCGATTTTGCTCACGGCAGCTCTGCGAGGTTTGTCCATCCCGGCGCGTGTGGCGATTGGATTCCGAGCCAGCCCCTCGGGTATCCGACCGACCTATCAGCTCCATCTTTGGGCCGAGTACCACGATTCGATCCGCTGGATTCCCATCGATTCCTTTCTCGACACCGATACGGTTCCAATCGATCGGATTAAAATAACCGAGTCGACTATGCCGTCGATCAACGCTTACGAGCCTATACTCACCGCGATTCGGTTAACTGCAGACATGGAACTCACGGCCAGGACCAGGAAACCTTGAGCGGCGAGAAGCTCGGCACGAAGTACGACCCGAAGTACGCTCCGAAGTACGTACGGAGCTCGACGGCAACCATCGTCGCTTTGGCACTCGCGCTGAGGATCCTCGCTGCGTTGGCCTGGCAGTCGCAATGCAGTTTGCTCGACACGACTCTGAAATTTGGAGACAGCCATTCCTATTGGACAATCGCTTCGAATTTGGCAGTCGAGGGTCAGTATCAATACGGAAGCGATCAATCGAAAATATTCCGATCCCCTGCCTACCCGTTGTTTCTTGTACCTTTCGCTTGGAGCGAAAGTTTTTTCTCAACCCAGCGCGCGCAATTGCCCTTTGTGCTGGGGGCAAGAATCGCTGGGTGTATTTTAGGGGCGATAACCGTCTGGATCTTGATACGTTGGACTCGCTGTGTCGCAGGATTGGCGGCAGGTATTTTTGCAGGACTCTTGGCAGCGACCTACTGCGGTGCGGTAGGAATGAGCATCTTTGTCTTGAGCGAGGCAATCGCCACCCCGCTTATGGTCCTCTCTTGCTGGATGCTCTGGAGATCGACTCAAAAGGATCCAGACCTACGCTGGTCGAATCGCTGGTTTTCGAATCGCTGGTTTACGACCGCTTGTTCGGCTCTTGCGCTGGGGTTGGCGTGCTTGGCCAGACCTAGTTGGGGTCTATGGCCAGCGGTCGCCTTTGCGCTCGTTGCGTTTGCTAGCAATCGATGCGATTTATTTTTTTGGAGGAACTGGATTGTTCAGGGTTTGTTTTTTTTAGGAATTTTGTGCTGCCTAATGGCACCTTGGTGGGTTCGCAATTATTCGATTACGGGCAAGTTCGTACCATCGACGCTCCAGGTTGGAGCGAGCTTGTACGATGGATGGCATGCTGGAGCGAGCGGTTCGAGCGACGAAAACATGGCTTTTTCGATCGAAACGATGCAGCGGATCCTCCGCGAAGAAACGATGCTAGCAAACCCTTCCTTGGGGGTCGAATCGACCTTGGAATGGCGGATTGACCATCGGTTGCACAAGGAGGCCTGGGCGTGGGCTGGTGAAAATCCATCTGACGCTCTATGGCTAGGATTGGTAAAGTTCCGAAAGACTTGGTCGCCTTTTCCTACAGCGCGAGAGTTGTCGAATCCCATAGTTGTGCTGTGGGAGGCCGGCAGTTACTTGTTCATTTTGAGCATGAGTGCAGTGGGTTTGTGGAGTTTGCGGTCAGACCGCAGGCGATGGACCGAAGCGTGTTGGTTCATCGCCCCGTGTGTTTACTTGGCGATGCTCCACATGGTCTTCGTCGGATCGGTACGCTACAGGCAACCAGGAGTTTTGATGCTGTGCGGCTTGGCTGGAATTGGCCTAAGTGCCGTGTGGACTAGATACATCGACAGAGCGCGGGATAGACCAACCGGATGGAATAGGATCGCCAACGGATGCCGACGGAAACAGAGTCCAAACAAAACCTCAACTTGACGAGACCCAGATCGGGCGGACGCCTGAGTTGGATTTTGTTGCTATGCGCATCGGCCGTGATGGCCTACTATGTCTTGTTCGACAGGGTGGATCACACGTTGACCTCAGAGATCCAGAGCCGGTTGCGGAAGCAGTTTCCGGAGCATTGCATCAAGGTAGATCGGGCGCGTTTGGTTCCGGGTAAGTCCATTCTCATCGATGGATTGAGCATCTGCAAATCGACCGAGCAGGGCATGCGGGACGTGGTCAAGATCGCCAGGGTCCAGTGCAACGGGCCGATTGATTTGATGGGGATTTTGCAGGGGCAGACGATTGTCGACTCGGTGCTAATCGACGGGTTGGAGGTAAGTCTCTGGCCTAAAGCCGATGGAAACTGGAGTCTTTCGGAGCTTTTCCGAAGCCCTTCGGGATCGCTCAAGATGCCGTCGGTGCAGGTTCGTTCAGGATTTTTAAGGATTGGACATCCCACAGGCGAGCAGCGGCGAGAGATCCTATGTCATGATCTCCAAGGCACTTTCATCGAGCACGCCCTTGCGACCGAGGATCCCTCGGTCCATGAGTTGCGTCATGAGGTACGCGCTACCTTATCGAGCAGTTATTTCTCGTTGCTTGAACTCCATGCGGTAGGAAACCTTGCCACTTTGCAGTGGGACGTGCGGGGATCGATTTCCAAGCTCGATTACTCATCGCAATTGAGCGACCAGTTGCCGAGTATCGTCCGAGAGCGGATTCGAAAGCTTGAAGGCTTCTCGGGTCGACTCGATACGGATTTTCGGTGGGTAAAAAAGGGTGAGCACACGGATTTCAATGGTCATGTGCAGATTCAACAGGGACGGTTGCTTCATCCGCAGGTACCCTATCCCTTGGACCAGATCTCTGGCGATTTGTACGTCAGCAAGAACCTGCTTCAACTCAGGAATACCGTCGGTCGATCGGGGCGTGCTTCGGTTTCGCTCGAGTGCGATGTCTATGGATTAGATGAGCGCGCACCGTTATCCGCCAAGTTTGGGGTCAGCAATCTGGCGCTCGATGAGCAGCTTTTCAATGCCCTTCCGCAGGGGGTCCAGGAGCATTGGAAGAAGTTGGGAGTACAAGGAATTATCGATGCCACTGCGGTGGTCGGATACGACGGAGAGGTTTGGGATCCGCATGTGATGGTACGTGCAGTCAATGGTTCGGTCCATGCGGAATATTTCCCCTATCCGATCCAGCGATTGACGGGGGATTTTGAATACCGAAATGGAGTCATCCACGCCCCGGACCTGATCGCTTATGCTGGAAATCAAAAGCTGCATGGATCTTTAACTTTATGGAAATCCCAGCCTCGATGGCTCATGGATATGAGCGTGGCAGCCGATGGACCGATCGCGATTGACGAATCCTTACTCCAAGCTTTGACACCCCGTGGTCAGCCTGAGAGCGGTTTCCAACGCTTTGCCAATTCGCTCCACCCGACCGGGACCGTGTTGGTCAAGAAAGCGAGGTTTGTACGATCGGCCACAAGGCCAGAGTTGGTTTCGAGGTCGCTAGAACTGACGTTCTCCGAGTGCTCGATCCGCTACGATGGATTTCGCTATCCGATTACAGATATCAACGGACATGCGACTTTGGACCATGATCGATTAGTGCTCAAGGACTTTATCGGACGCAACGATGGGGCGCGCATCCAGGGTTCCGGTGTTGCCAATTGCAGCAGCACGAGTCTGGAATCGGTGGACCTTGTCTTTCAAGCTTTCGGGGTGTCCTTGGACGAGGAACTCAAGCAAGCTTTACCTACAAGTGCAAGAAACCTGTGGGTTCAATTGCAACCCAGTGGATCGATCGACAGGGTGGAGATCAAGATCCAGCGACCTAACTTGCGCTCGCCGTTGGATCTGAAAGTGGCGATCCAAGAAACCCGAAACAGCGATCGGAGCGGGACAGGTGTATCGCTTCATCCGCTATCGTTTCCTTACGCGATGCACGACATCGACTGCGTGGTTGATTTCCGACCTGGAAGGATCGACATTCGATCCCTATCAGGAATCCATGATGCGAGCCGCATCGAAACCAATGGACAAATCCGGCTCCATAGCGATGGATCATGGGACGGAATGCTCAATTGGCTTCCCACCTCGCGTTTGCTCGTCGACCAAGTGCTCATCGGTTGTTTGCCCAAAGTGCTCCGCGAACCGATGACTCGATGGGGTTTTCGAGGACCGGTGAGTATTACCGGCTCTACCTATGTCGCCTCGCCCGAGGAAGGCCACGCATCGCTGCTCAGGGATTGGAACCTTCGGGCGGACTTGGAAGATGCGTCGATCGGGATCGAGCAAGTAAAAGGATTGCGAGGAACGATCCAAATCACTGGGGAGAACAGCAATCACTCGACGACGGCTTATGGCTCCCTTGCTCTCGATGCGATGTCGGTTCGCGGTGTGGCCGTAACGGGAGTCGAAGGACCCTTTGCACTAAACCACAATATCCTTTACTTAGGACGAGACGCAAGCGATTGGAATACCAGGAACCCCTCGGGCCGTCGAATTGCCTCGAACAGCTCGGCGGCCAATCCGACGAGCATCCAAGCACCGGTCGTCTCGGCATCCTTTCAATCGAGCGTCCGAAACAGTTTGGTCGAGCGAAGAGACCAAGGGGTGCCCAGTTGGTTCGGCCCGAAACACACCGCGCCGATCGAATCCCCGAGTATGGATATCAGCGATAACGACATGCGCGCTCGGACCCTCAGCGGGACGCTGTTGCTCTGCGGTGTCGTACCATTGAACGGCGACCGAGCGCACTTACGCTTGCGATTGGTGGATGCCGACGTTCACGGGATGCTTGTCGATCTCGGAGAGTCCCTAACAACGGCCAATGGACGGCTTTTCATCGAGTGCGATATTGACGGATCGATGGACAATCTCAACGCGTTTTCCGGAGTGGGTAAGGCTTGGTTGCGAGGCGCGAATCTTTATGAGCTCCCTGTGATGATTCGCCTGCTGAATCTTTTGGCTGTCCGACCTGACCAAGGTGCTTTCGATTCGGCGGACATTGAGTTTGGCATCGATGGTGATAGGATTCCGATCAAGAGCTTGCAACTAGACGGCGATTTGATCTCAATGCAAGGGAAGGGATCTGTGAATTTTCGGCGCGAATTGGATTTAGAATTGGTGGCCAATGTAGGTCGACGCGGAATCGTCGGTGCGTTGGTCAGACCCTTCACCCAAAACCCCAACGCCAATTGGATGCGAATCGAAGTGGGGGGTACGACGAGCAACCCTCAGATTCGCCCCCCGATGCCATTGCGGGATTCGATCGACCAAGTCATCCTTGACGCCCCTTGATCCAGCTTGGAAACCGAAGGCTTGGGATGACACAACCGATCGATTCATTCAAAGACTCTTTCCGATTCAAACGGATTGTCAAGGACCGACCGGTCGAGCAAGCCACGGCACTTGGACAGAACGCCGAGCGCTTCGGCGACGGGAAATCGTACGCGGCTCGATCAAAGCCCAGCTCCGCGAATCCGGAGTCTGATGAAAGCCCGACCGATGAACTCGGATTTGGCGGCCAAGCCGGCGAGCAATCCGCTGAACCGCCTGAAAGCCAGACCGACAGCTCGATCGATTATTTGGCCTGAGTTGCACTACAAAAAACTCCCAGAAGCATTAGAATTAAGACGACTTACTCGTTTCTTACTTCTTCTTTAAGTCCGGAATTGCTCATGCACGTTGCCCTCCTACCACGGATTCTTTCAAGCTTTTCGTTCGCCTTCGTGTTCGCATTCTTGTGCTGGGAATGCTCTGCGGAGCCAGTCGCACAAGACACCGTCAAGATGATGGTCGATCCCTCGGGGACATGGAGATGGGAATACGATCTGGATGGCCAACAGTTTAAGGATCAGGTTCGCTTGACGCTCGGAGAAGCGATAAAAGACTCGAAGGACAAAGCGCTCAAAGGCAAATACCAAAGTAGCTCAGGCCGTAAAATCGATATCGAAAACGGGCGGGTGAGTGGAGATAAAATCAGCTTCGAATTCAAGATCAACTACCAAGGCATGGACGTCAAACTGCTATTCGATGGAACCGTCAAAAAAGACTCGCTCGATGGCACGGTCAAGGCTTCGACCGATGCCGGCAGCAGGGACCTGGATTGGACGGCCACCCGAAGTGTTCTTGCGGATGACGTTGTCGGGAAATGGAAGCTGCGGATCGATGCGAACGGAAACGTCATGGAACCGATCCTGACGATCACCAAAGATGGCGAGCAACTCAAGGCGAGCTACGCTTTAGGCAATGATGTCAAGATCGAAGCCAAGGACGTGAAAATCGAAAAAAATGAACTGACATTTACTGTAGAAGCTGACTTTCAAGGCTCCCGCATCAAGGCAGACTTCATGGGTAGCCCCCTGGGCGACAAGATCAAAGGATCGATCGACTATGCGTTGGGTAACGATGCAGGGGAAGTCGAGTTCACAGGGGAACGTCGCGACGATGCGATCTAACCCGCAGCGCTGATTCAGCCCACTCGATGATTTTCCTAGCAGATATCTATCTTTGAAAAAGATTCAAGGACCACAACCGATGAAAATACCGGTTCTCTCATGGAATCGAACTGCACTCCGAATCGCCTGCCTGTTATGCCTTTACGAAAGCTTGGACCATCCCGTCTTCGGCTGACTGTTATACGCAATAGGGCTCAGCGGGCGTCACTCGTCAAGCGGGCCTTAACGCCTTTTTTGGCACCGAAGGGTTCCTTGGTAGAACCCGGATCGTTGGCTAATAGCCCCGAGCCCTCGGCCTTGGTCTTGGAAGGTTCCGTCGGTTCGGCTTTGTTCGACTCGAACCAAGGGTGAGCGAAGGTGATTTGCGAGCGAGGATCCACACCATTGGGTGCATCACCTTTTGGAATCTCGTCGTTAAGAATCCTCTGCCCATTGAATCTTCGTCCCGCAAACCTTGGCCCTCGGTAGATGGATCCTTGCTGAATGGGGCCTATTCCCAGGAACCATGTATCCTTGGCGTTGCTGCCTGCTTGGGCGATCCCCGACTGCCACAGAGGTTCCCTAGTATCCCGGTCGTAGGCGAATACCGCGATCTTCGAGGCTGCGCTTTTAACTTCTTTTTTGGCGAACGAAACCTCGGGGATCGTCGGAAGCATTGGAGCGGCAGCCATCAACGAAGAGGCACCTCCAAAGATATTCAACGCAGGAATTCCGTAGGTGACGTTGTGACCGTCGGTACCCAAGGCTCCACATCTGGCTTCGCAAATGATGTCAGCAACATCTTTGGTATCGACGATCTGACACCCGGCGGCAGTCAGTTGCTGGCGAATCGAGCTGATCACATAGTCAGAGGTTACCAGGTTGGTTTGCATAGCAACGCCGGGAATCGGCTTTCCCGCCGAAGCCATGAACGTCGTATCGAGGTAGACCTTGTAACCGGTTAGTGGACGAAAATCGATTTTAGATATCGTCGAATCGACCGCGTCGGACATGAGCAATTGCTCTGTAGCCGTCACCGACTTGGTCGTACCACATCCGGGCAGTGACAAAGCGAGCATGGTTCCGAGAAGGAGGTTGAAACCAGTGGCATGGGTCGCAATTCGGATCGATCCGATACCTAATTTTCGGAGTAGCAATTTTCTCATCGATTGGTCTTTGACGCGCTGATTCATTTCCAGCGTACTTGGCTTTGGGTATTGGCTTGAAGATTCCTTTGCGATTCCTGACGCATCTTTTCGATGAGCTGGTCGCTAGGTCGATCGATCGTCAATTGCCGGGTGCTTCCCGATGAATCGGTTAGAATCACGGTCATGGTCGTCGGACCGGCGGTTGCCAAGGACCCTTCAGGAACGGATTTAGGGGCGTTCGGAAGCTTGTGCAAGCCGAGTTTCTTTAGCTGGTCGTGGACAACTTGAATTCCACAGAAGAGTCCTTCATCGAGCTGGGCATCGGCTGCAAAGCAAACACCAACCAGCTCGCCTCGGCTGTTGAACAACCCACCGCCACTGCGTCCCTGAACCGGAGCGCCTGCGATCTCGATGTTGGCCGAGCCAAGGTATCGATTCAGCTTCGTCACATGCGAATCGCGTCTCGAGGGAACACCGCCATGATCACAACCCAGGCTATAGACCCGGTCACCTTGCACGAGTTCCTCAACCTGCTGTGCAACTTGGGCAACCGGGACCGCTTTGCTTGGTTGAAACATAAGAAGTCCGATATCGGCGTCCTCGATTTGGTAATCGATTAACTCGGCCGAGTAGCTAACGGGAGTCCCGCTTTCGAAACGTTCGACCCTAATGATCGATTTTGCGGTTCGGTCGCGAAAAAGATGTCCGCAAGTTAGCACCACGGCACCCTGGGCATCGCACTGGATCACGGTGCCAGAACCGATCGCGTGCGAATCGGGCTCGTCGACCATGATGCGTACTGTGGCTCCCGCGGGATCCGATAGCAATGGCTCTGGGTTTCTCGGGATCGCCGAGCGTTGCATGGGAACCAAGGAATCGGGATCGATACTGGATTGGTTCGTGCTTGTCCGAATCGGTGAGTGCTTGATCGAATCGGGTGCAGAATACCTGATCATTCTTCGATAAAACTCGGTCCAATTGACTGGACCGAGAATCCGATCGACCTCCCGGCCTCCTTGAGTTAGGACCGTTGTTGGAGCAGTGTGGATGCGCCATCGTTCGGTCAAGTGCGGCTCGCGCCGCGCATCGACGCGGCGAACAGCCCAGCCCATCTCGATGGCTTGAGTTGCGACCTGATCCATCGACTCACTATCGGGATGCTGCGGATCGACGAAAACAATCGCTAGACAATCCCCCACCTGAGCCCTCGCCACGGGAGAAGCCAGTGCGCCAATCACGGCCCATCCTAGCATCCACCAGAGCAAGTGCGTTGACGCTCTGTTTCTCGTTACCATCCGGATCCTCCTTGATCCAATCCAGGCTGATCTAGCCTAATCCTTCGGGACCAAGGGCCTCCGAACTCACTTAGTCCGGAGTGTCCAAATTGAAGGCATTCAGAGCAAGATCATTCCTGGTCTTTTGAACGATTTACAGGCGAATCGTTTGCTAGCAAAACATCCACGGCGACATCGAGCAGCGTATCGCCGCCTCCGACATAGACTCCTTGGATGGGTGGAACATCCGCGTAATCACGGCCCCAAGCAACGGTGATATGATCCCAGTTGGCCCGTATGTTGTTGGTCGGGTCCCAATCGATCCAACCGAGTTGCCCGAGAAAGATGCTGACCCAAGCGTGCGAGGCATCGGCACCGATTCGCTTGGATTCCCCTGGGGCCGGGACCGTGACGAGATAGCCGCTGACATAGCGGGCTGGAATACCGGCGGTTCTCATGCAGGAGATGAACACGTTTGCGAGATCTTGGCAAACCCCAACACGATTCTCCAGGGCCATGAGCGAGGGAGTTGTCACATCGGTCGAACTGGGTTCGTACCGGATGGATTGATGGATGTGTTGATTGATCGCGTCGAGCAGCATGAGGCTATCGCATTTTGGGTCCCAAACCGCCGACAAGAAGGACTCGAACTGCGGATCGACGGCGCAGTACCGCGATGGACTAAGGAATTCGAGTGCCAAGCGGCTTTCGCTGGTGTTGGCCTGTAGGGTTTCGGTCACTAAATCGCCGATTGAAAAGCCGGCCAGTGGTACGAATCGGTTTTCGGATCGCTCGACTCCACAGGACGAGTGAACCGTCATTTCCGCATGGGGCCGTTCGATGCTGAAGAACTCCGTCGGATTGCCAAAGCTATCAAAGCCTTGGGTTCGATAGTCTGGTTCGGGGGTGATTTCTATCGCCGAGTGGAGGAGTTTTTGGCCTGCGACCTCGCGAGGTCGCAGGTGCAGTTGGTTGTGGCACAAGGACGCCTGGAGACTATGCCGATAGCTGGTCCTGTGCGAAATCTGGTATTGTCGTGCTTGAAAAATGCCTAAAGACATTCGATGCCGATCAGGAAATAGAGAAAACCTGTCTACAAGCTCGCTCCCCCTATGCTTACGGAGCAGACCTTAGATTATTCTATCGACTCCTCGAAAGGTCCCAACCCCTTCCTTGAGTCCAACCCCATGCAAACCGTCGAAGAAAGCATTTACGATCACCCTGTCTACTACGACTTGATTTTTGGGAGCGACTGGGCTGCCGAGTACAAGTTCCTTAAGGCAGCTTTTACTAAGCATGTCAAGGGCAAGACGAAGCGACTTTTGGAGCCGGCCTGCGGGACCGGACGCTTGCTCTACCGAATGATCAAGGGTGGGTATCACTGCGCAGGCCTGGATTTGAACTCCAAGGCGATCGAATTTTGCAATCAACGGCTTAAGCGGCACGAGATCCAACCCACCGCTTTTGTCGCGGACATGTGCAATTTTCAAATCGATAAGCCTTACGATGCTGCTTTCAACACGATCAACTCCTTCAGGCACTTGTCCAGTGAGCAGCAGGCCGTCAAGCATTTGCGCGCCATGGCCGCTGCGGTTCGACCTGGGGGAATCTACGCTTTGGGTTTTCACTTGACACCACTGGTCGGCCCGACGACCGACGAGGAAAGCTGGACAGCTCGGCGAGGTCACCTGCAGGTCAACACCCGCATGTGGCCCCGCGATAAAGACCCGAAAGCCCGCGTCGAGCGGTTCAATATCCAATTCGATATCTACAGACCGACCGGTTCGATGCGAATCGACGATTGCTTGGTCCTAAGAAGCTACACCTACAAGCAGTTTGCATCTTTGGTCAAAAAGGTTCCTGCCTGGACCATCGAGACGGCCTACGATTTTAGCTACGATATCGACGAGCCGATCGAAGTCGATGAGACCACCGAGGACGTTGTCTACATCCTAAAACGCAATGCCGATTGATTTCCGATCGACGCCTCATGCACTCTAGGAGCCCCGGTACTAGCTCGACCTGTGGTCCGATCGCACGCAGTTTCCACCCGACTGCTTGGCCTCGTAGAGCGCACGATCGGCTCGGTCTTGCCATTCCTCGATCGACTCGCCTTCGATTCGCTGCGCAACCCCAGCACTGCATCGGATAACGATCGATTGCTGGCTGTCGTTCAAAGGAGATGACGCTCCTGTATCGAGCCAGTGTTGGACAATTTCAACTAGCGATTCGGACGGTTGCCGGGAAAAAATTGCGAATTCTTCCCCGCCCAAACGAGCTAAAGTAGCGCCCGAAGACTCGAAGCCATTTTTGAGCCGGTCGGCGAACTCCTTCAATACGCGATCTCCCATACGATGCCCGTGGCGATCATTGGTCTGCTTGAATTGATCCAGATCGAGCATCACCATCGATTGCATTCGCGTTGGAGGCATTTCTCGCATCGCTCTATCCCACCCACGCCGATTCAGAAGGCCCGTTAAATAATCGTAGAAGGCTTGGTGTGCATTCTCACGGGACAGTCGCAACTGCGTCTTAAGCGAGGCGATTTGGTGCAAGAGTCTAAGAAGGAAGGCGATTAGGCACAGAGCAATGAGGCTGACCAAACCGCAGGCAAGCGCAAGCGGTGTATAGTTCGTTAACGGCATGATGGGGTGCTTTTCATCAAAGCTGCCTTAGGTCAATCCCCCGAATCGTCGATCTCGCTTAACGTACTCGTTGACGGCTTCGACGAGATCTGTTTTTCCGAACTCGGGCCAGGCCTTGGGTGTGATCCAAATCTCACTGTAGCTGATTTGCCAAAGTAAAAAGTTGCTGATTCGCAACTCTCCACTGGTTCGGATCAACAAATCAGGATCTGGAATTGAGTTCGTGTAGAGGTGATTGGAAATCGTCGTCTCGCAAATGTCTTCGGGACTGAGTTTTCCACTGGCGACATCCCGAGAGATCTCTCGGACCGCATCGACGATTTCTTGGCGAGCCCCATAGTTGATCGCCAGGACGAGGGTCTGCTTGGTCCCTGCCTTACAGCGGTCGATGGCTTGCTCCATCACATCCAAAACGTCTTGGCTTAACCCGTCTCGACGACCGATGACCATCAGGCGCACGCCATTGGCGATAAGTCGCTTAGTTTGGTTGATGAGGTAGGTCTTGAGAAGTCCCATCAAAAAGTCCAGTTCGTCTTTGGGCCGTTTCCAGTTTTCGTTGGAAAAGCAGTACAAAGTCAGGTAGGGGATCCCGAGTTCTCCGCAAGTAGTCAGGGCGATATCTACAGAATCGGCGCCTTGGCGATGCCCTTCGATCCGGGGTAATCCGCGCGCCTTGGCCCATCGTCCGTTGCCATCCATGATGATCGCAACGTGCTTGGGCAAGCGTTCTGGATCGATGGCTAGGAGGGATCCGGAGTTCTTATCGACTTGTTTTTTTCTACCGAAGATCGCCATCAATCGAACCTTGCGAAACCGACTATATGAGAAAAATCGTCTGTTCGCGGTCGGGTCCAACCGAAAGAACTCCAAGGGGGACCGAAACAAGTTCCGAGATGCGGTCCATATACTTTCGCGCGTTGGTTGGAAAGTCCTTCAACGTCCGAACCTTGGTCACATCTTGGTTCCAACCCGGCAGGGTTTCGTAGATTGGTTGGCATCGCCGCAGCGTGTCGGCCTGACTTGGAAGTCGATCCGTGCGTTGGCCATCGAGTTCATAAGCCACACAGACCTTTAGTGTTTCGAAATGGCTCAGAACATCGAGCATCATTAATGACAGGTAATTCGCACCGCTGAGTCGAGCAGTATACCGAACGGCTACAGCGTCGAACCAGCCGCATCGTCTTGGCCGACCCGTGGTTGTGCCATACTCGCGTCCGATCTCTCGGATCTTGTTACCGGTCTCGTCGAGCAGCTCGGTTGGAAAGGGTCCACCTCCGACGCGGGTCGAATAAGCTTTTGCGACCCCGATCATTCGATCGATGGAACGGGGGGGAATGCCCGAACCACTCGAAACCCCGACACCCGATGCATTGCTGCTGGTGACGAAGGGGAAAGTTCCATGGTCGATGTCCAACAAGGAGCCTTGAGCTCCTTCCATGAGTAGCTTTTTATCTGCATCGAGCTGATCGTGGAGAAAATAAGTCGTATCGCAGATCATGCTTCCCAGAGAGTCGGCCCAAGAACGGCAAAGCGCAATGATCTTCTGGGCATCGAGTTGAGCGATGTCCTCGGGGCTTGCTAGGGGAGCAAGAAGCGATCGCTTCGCGTCGACGATTTCGTGGATCCGGTCGGCTAGCAGAGGGCTGACCAAGTCGGCCATACGGATCGCATGGGTCCGGCCTACTTTATCGCGATAACATGGACCGATGCCTCGGTTAGTCGTCCCGATGCTCTCGCCGTTGACGACGGTCTTGTTGATCGCTCGATCCTCGATCATATGCCAAGGCATCACTACGTGCGCTCGCTCGCTGATCATCAGATTTTTCCGAGGGTTGATGCCACGAGACTCCAGGCCCGTAAGCTCTTGGATCAGCATGTTCGGTTCGATCACCACCCCAGGGCAGATGACGTTCTGGATGTGGCTCGAGAGAATTCCGGAGGGAACATGATGAAGCTTATAAACTTCCTTACCCGTCACGACGGTGTGGCCTGCATTGGCGCCACCTTGGTAACGCACCACCACATCATAGTTGGGGGCCAGAAGGTCGACAAGTTTCCCTTTGGCTTCGTCGCCCCATTGCAGGCCGATCACACAAGTCGCTGGCACAGCTAATTCCCGTCTAAAAGTGGTCCGAAAAGTTCTAGAGTTTATGGCCCGAAGGCTTGGAGCGTCAAGGCTTAACCGCGGCCACCCTCGCAACAGGTCTCGCAGATCCTGTGGCAACGACTGCATTGGTATTTGGCACGGATTTCGATCAAACGGCCGCTACAGACTGGGCAGCAGGGAATGTTCGACAGTTCCATGACGATCGGATCGCGACCAAGGGTCGATGGTTCGGGCGTTGGAGTGATTTTCTGATCCATAGTCTTGTGTCGATTTCTTGTGTCGATTTCTTCGCTCGATTCGTCCAACGGCCCTCGGGTCGACCTTTTGTGTTGGCGGATTCCGAATTAACATATCCGGTCGAGGTTTTCGAGTCGATCGCCCCGCCTGCTCCTTGGGCATAGCTTAGCAGAAGTCCGGATCGGCATCGAACCGAACGCATGTTCTACGGTGAATTCGGCAGGACAGTGAATTTAGAAGGTTCGTTTTCGCAAATTAGGATTTCGTATGGCCATTGAACCGGACACCAACCGACGGCCCTATCCGTGGCCCGCTTGGTTGCGCCTCGGGGTGTCGATCCTGTTGGTCATCCATTTCGGCTTGATCTCACTGGTTTACTTTTCGAACAACAGTTTGAGCCGAATGCCGATTGCCGATGTTCTGCTGCAAAAGGCACAGCCCTACCTGATCGCATTGGGCTGGTACACCGAATTGGTTCCGATGTCGATGGTCGGTTCGGAATCCTTCGATCGTCCCGTTCAAATAGACTACCGTACGAACCGCAACAGCCGATCATGGACCGCTTGGATCGATTCGGCCGACTCTGACGCCCGCTGGAGACGATTATCGCAGCTTGCCGGCGCCCTTGCGAGCAACGAGGATGAAGAGGGATTTGGACGGATCGCACTTTCCTTGGTCCAACGCGCCAAGCTCCAGGGGCTGGAAATCGATCAAATCCGCTTTACGGCTCGGGATGCCACCGGCAAGGGGAATGGAATGCTCTTTCAAGCGACCGTCGTTCCTCTACGAAACGGAGAGTTGACTTTAGTGCCCTCGATCGATGCGACGAGAACCGTGCCTGTCACGAAATCGGCATTGCCAACGAGCATCCGACCAGTTCCAAGCAGCACTGGGGCAGTAGATTCAGGAGGTTCGCGTGCAACGAACTGAACCGGCGAACTTCGTGCAATCACTCAAGCACCTGCCCGAGACTTGGAACGACTTTTGGTTTGCCCCAGTGGCCTTGGCCGCGATCAACCGCGTGCGGCAGCTGTTTGCGATCGCCATTGCGCTGCAATTCGTTGCGTATTTGTTTTGGGTTCCCCAATGGCTTTCGGGCGATGGTTGGCTCGGATCGCAAGCTGGCCTATATCTGATCGGTCAAGGAATGCCCGATACGGGTAGCCAATACCGTTGGTCCATTCTTTACTGGCTGACGAGTCCACTTGCGGGCCAATTGGTTTGCTTGATGGGACTCTTGGCCAGCGTCCTGATGTTCTTGGGAATTGGGCATCGCTTAGCTCCTGTATTGGCTTGGGGTTGCATGATGATGGTGCACCATCGGGCCCCTTGGTTGACGATGCCCTCGGAGATCCTTATGTCTGCCGGACTTTTGTATTTGTCGATCGAACCTGGTCAGTCGACCTGGATTAGGAAACCGGCCGATGAATCAGTCGATCGTCCGAGAGTGCTCGCCAATATCGCTCTTCGATGCCTTCAGATTCATTGGATCTTATGGGTCGGCTTGTCATTTGCCAGCATGCTGCAGCAACCGGTTTGGTGGAACGGTGAGGCCATCGGGGTACTTTCGCAGCAGGGCGCCGGGTGGTTGGGGAAGATATCGCGTGAGGATACGATCGGGCAGCTTATCGGCTTGGTCCTCTTGCTCTTACATGCCGCAACCTTGGCCTGTCTGTGCAACCGTAAACTGCAAAGTCTCGGGATCGTTTTTACGATTCTGCTTGGACTGAGCTATATTCTGCTAACAGGTGACATGCTGCTGGGTTTGATCGCCGGAGCTTACGCGTTGGCGTTCGTTCCTCACGGCGTTCCTATGAGTAATATCGCTCGAAAAATCTGATACAATCCCGGCTTTGCTAGGTCGCATTGACGAAAATCTGCCTTGAAGTCACCCACCGAAATCACCTGAAAAACACAAGAATGCAAACCCACGACGATTCACAACCGATTCCAGAAACGATGCTTGCAACAACGCGTATGGCAGAACGGATTCCTAGGCGCGACCTGCTAAGCGTCGCTGCAGGGGCCGTAGTCCTCGCAACGGTCATGAATTCCACGATGGAATCGCAAGGTTCCTCGCTCTATCCCAAAACCACTGGAGTATCGAAATTGAAGTACTGTCTGAACACAAGCACCATTCACGGCGAAGTCATCCCAATCCTCGATCAAGTTTCTATAGCCCAGAAGGCAGGCTACGACTCCATAGAGATCTG
This sequence comes from Planctomycetota bacterium, assembly GCA_026692845.1. GTDB lineage: Bacteria > Planctomycetota > Planctomycetia > Pirellulales > Pirellulaceae > JBKCUI01. The sequence continues at coordinate 77,751 of JAPLNM010000047.1, forward strand.
GCTTAGGGATGTCGACAAATACACCTCGGCCGGAGGCACTCTTAAAGACTTGCGCAAACGGATCAGCGATGCGGGATTGACCCTCGAGAGTGCCATCGCGTTTGCTCCTTGGATTTTGACCGATTTGGATGCCCACAAGAAGGCATTGGAGCAAGCCAAAAAAGAGATGGAGATTGTTGTAGCACTCGGAGGAAAACGCATTGCCGCGCCTCCGGCAGGAGCTGTCGAAGGCGACTTGCTGAATCTCGATGTTGCTGGCCAACGCTATCGAGCCTTGCTCGAACTTGGTCGTAGCGTCGGCTGTCTTCCGATGTTAGAGGTTTGGGGCTTTTCGAAGAATCTATCGAAACTATCGGAGGTATTGCATGTGGCGGCTGCTGCTCAGCACCCGGATGCTTGCGTGCTACCCGACGTGTACCATCTCTACAAGGGTGGATCGAACTTCAACGACCTTGGGTTGCTTGCTGGGACCAAGATTCCAGTGTTTCACATGAACGATTATCCGGACATGGTGCGCGATAAGATCTCCGATGCAGATCGGGTCTATCCTGGCGACGGGATCGCCCCGATTGGCGAGATCTTAAAGACGGTCATAGCCAGTGGGTTCAACGGAGTGCTTTCCTTGGAGCTCTTCAATCGAGAGTACTGGAAGCTTGATCCGCTTGAGAATGCCACGGTGGGTCTGAAGAAAATGAAAAGCGTCGTGCCAACCGGAAACTAAATTCCTTCGAATAAAGAAATTGAACCCATGAGCAATACGGTAAACATCGAGCCACAAACCCCAGAAATCTTCGGCCACCAGCCGAGTCTGTTTCTACTTTTCTTCACGGAGATGTGGGAGAGATTTAGTTACTACGGAATGCGTGCGCTACTGGTGTTATTCCTTGTTAGCCAAGTTGCCGACAACGGTTGGGGCTGGTCAAGAGTGAATGCACTCCAACTGTATGCCACCTATACGGGCCTTGTGTACCTTACCCCCATCCTCGGGGGAATCATCGCAGATAAGCTCCTTGGCTATCAAGTTGCCGTGATGCTCGGAGCGCTGCTGATGACCCTGGGGCATGCCTCCATGGCATTTGAGACCCAATTTGGGTTCTATACGGGGCTCGGACTTCTGATCTTTGGCAACGGATTCTTTAAGCCAAATATTTCATCCATCGTAGGACAGCTTTACGCAAATGCTACTGACAAGAAGGATGGTGCCTACACGATCTTCTACATGGGAATCAACGCAGGTGCATTCCTTGGAATCCTCTTCTGCGGGTATATAGGCGAGAAAGTAGGTTGGAGTTATGGATTCGGTCTAGCGGGTATCTTCATGGCCCTCGGTTTGATTATGTTCGCACTTGGGCGGCCGATATTTGGAGAGGTTGGTAAACGAGGGCTTCAAGGGGCAACGACAAGAGCCTCTGAGGAGGAACCATCGGTTCCGGAAAACGTCAAACGCGATCGGTTGATCGTAATCGGCATCCTCTCGTTTTTCACCATTTTCTTCTGGATGGCCTTCGAACAAGCGGGGGGATCCATGACCATTTTTGCAAAGGACTACACGGGCCGCATTCTTCGCGGTGGCAGCGCGACGGCTTTTTTCTGGGCAAATACTCTTCTGACCATTATTCCGTTGGTTCTTGTTACCTATGTTCTCATCCGGCTTATCCTAGCAACCTACCGTAAAATCCCTTGGTCGAATTTATCGATAGCTTTTAGTTTCGTTTTGATTTGGGCAATCGCATTATGGATGCTCAACAAAGAATTCAACATGAAGGCTTATTTGATTCAGATGACCGTCGCATCCGAGGTGGCTGATACAGCTACCGATAAAACAATAGATACGGCCGAATCAAAAGTGATCGAGCGGACTCTTCAATCCGACCTTCCTCTTAACATCGGTGAATCAATCTTGCTTTTAGACCGTGAAAACAAGGACGGATATGGGAAATTGAAATTGCTGTCGCAGGATCAAGCAGCGGAATTCAAAAATGTTTATACCGCAAAAGTCCTAAAAATCCAGGAAAACGAAACCGAGGTTCCCGCATCTTGGTTCGGAATCCTTAATTCGTTTTTCATCATAGCACTAGCACCATTGCTCAGTCGAGTTTGGGAGAGCAAGGCGAACCCGTCGGCACCGGTCAAGTTCGGCCTGGGGTTAATCCTGCTGGGGGTTGGTTTTGGAGTTTTAGCCCTGGGTAGTTCGGGGATCGATCGTGAAGCCAAGGTGGCAACGGTCAGTATGTGGTGGTTGATTCTTGCATATTTTTTCCACACTCTCGGCGAGCTATGTGTTTCTCCAGTCGGACTATCCTACGTCAGTAAACTAGCTCCACTAAAACTGGTCGGTTTAATGTTCGGAATCTGGTTCATTGCTACGGCCGTCGCGAATTATCTAGCCGGTTGGACCGGAAGTTACATCGATCCGATATCCGAACGTTACGGTCTGAAGGTGTTTTTCTTAATCTATACCGTTATTCCAATTCTCTCAGGCTTACTCATTTGGTTTATCACGCCGAGGATCAAAAAGATGATGCATGGGATCAACTGACCGATTGGGGGAACACATGACAATTGAAGTCCATAAGCCTTTCGTTGCAGATGACGAAAACCTTCCCGAGTTGACTTGGTTTCCAGTGCTCATGGGAGCATTGCTTGGAATCGTTTTCGGGGCTTCGTCGATCTACCTGGTGCTCAAAGTCGGACTGACCGTATCGGCTTCGATTCCGGTGGCCGTTTTATCGATCACCTTGTTTCGAGCGATCAGCCAAGCAACCGGGCTTCGAAAAACCACCATTCTGGAAAACAACATCGTCCAGACCACCGGGTCGGCTGGGGAGTCGTTAGCCTTTGGCGTCGGGTTGATCATGCCCGCCTTGATGTTGCTGGGCTTTGATATCGATGTCGTACGGGTTATGACCATCAGCATCTTTGGCGGGTTGCTAGGGATCCTGCTGATGATTCCGCTCCGACAAGCGTTCATCGTCAAGCAGCACGGCAAACTGACGTTTCCCGAAGGACGGGCATGTGCCGAGGTCCTCATGGCCGGGGAAAAGGGAGGCGCCACTGCATCGATGGTTTTCGCTGGATTTGGACTTGGATTCCTCTACCAATTCGCCATGCAGGCTCTGAAGTTCTGGCGGGAAGAGGCTTCCATGCCCCTTTATTCAACGGCTGCCGGGAAAACAGTCGGACTCAAAGGCGCTGCCCTTTCGATCGAAGTGGCTCCGAGCTTGCTCGGTGTCGGTTACATCATCGGACCGAAGATCGCAAGCATCATGGTCGCTGGTGGCGTTCTGGCTTATTTGGTCATCGCTCCGATGATTGTGACGTTCGGAGAAGGATTGACCACTATCTTGGAACCTGGGACCAAGCTAATTCGGGACATGACACCTGGGGAGTTGCGATCCTCCTACATCCTGTACATTGGAGCAGGCGCGGTTGCCGCTGGCGGAATCTTGAGCATGATCAAGGCTATGCCCGTGATTTTAGGGGCCGTGTTCACCAGCTTTCGCGACTTGGTCGCAAGCCGTTCGGGCCAAGGTGCAAAAAAGCTTCGTACCGATACGGATTTGCCGATCCCGCTTGTCGTTTTGGCAAGTCTGATTCTCGTTGCGTCCTTGATGGCCGTACCGCAACTCGGGTTAGGTTTCGGGTTCACGGGGCTCGTCGCAGCAGTGATGATTGTCGTTTTTGGATTCTTGTTCGTGACCGTTGCGTCGCGGCTGACGGGCGAGATCGGTTCGTCGTCGAATCCTATCTCTGGCATGACCGTCGCTACCTTGCTCCTGACCTGCCTGATCTTGCTGGCATTCGACGGATTTGGATGGCTGACGATCAACAAAGAGATCAAACTCACTGCGTTGACCATCGCTGGGGTCGTGTGCATCGCTTCATCCAATGGAGGTAGCACGGCTCAGGCGCTCAAGACCGGGCATTTGATCGGAGCGACCCCTAAGTCGCAACAGATCGCCATCCTCATCGGGGCTCTGACCAGCGCACTTGTCGTAGGACTCGTTCTACTGGCCCTGAACGAAGCCAATACAACCTACAGCAAAAAAGCGGTCGAACCTTATCGTGACCTAAGACTCGATGTCACAGGCCTACCCAAAGACAACGTGCACTCTGGCGATTATTCGACCGACAAGAACCAGTACTATGTCCTAAATCTAGGCAAGGCCGAAACCGACAAAGCCGTTCCCCCTGGAAGGTACTTGCTCGACGAACAAGGAACCCCGGTGTACTTAGTCGATCCAGCAATCAACGGTAGTTTGAAGCAGGACGACCAAGGAAGAGATGTTTCAAAAAGCAAGTTCGATGCGCCTAAAACCGTTTTGATGCAATTGATTATCGATGGTATTCTCGATCGGCGGCTACCTTGGGGATTGGTCTTGATCGGTGTCGTGATCGCCATCACGCTCGAGCTCAGCGGTGTGGCGAGTTTGCCGTTTGCAGTAGGTGTCTACTTGCCCCTTTCGGCTTCGACTCCGATCTTTGTCGGTGGAATCATCCGTTGGTTTGTCGATTCCTACCATCGGGTTCCGAAAGACAAGGACGACGATTCGAGTCCTGCGGTTCTGTTGAGTTCTGGCTATATCGCCGGCGGTGCGATCGCTGCGGTTTTGATTTCCTTTTTGAACTTCAAAAAGGAATGGTTTGAAGCATTGGACCTATCGGTATGGCTTGGATTCGAAGAGAAAGCCAAGAAGCTTGCCGAACATGGGGATGTTTACCAGTCGTTTCTCTATTCGAACATCCCTGCGTTGGCAGCCTTTGGTTTTCTTTCGCTCGTCCTCTTGATCATCGGGGTACTTCGCAAGAAAAGTGCAGTCGAGTAGTCATTGTGTTCACCCTGCGGCTTTGGAATTACTTGTCGACGGCTTGGCGATACCTTTGGCCTTCACCCTATACCCTCTTAGGGCTCTTGGTGTACCTGATTCCGATCCGAGGCAGCCGGAGTTTGTTGATGCATCGAGGTACTGTAGGAATCTTCGGTCCTGCTGTGGAACGACTTTTGCTCAGGGTACCTTTGCTTGGCGGGGCCGCTGCGATGACCTTCGGGCATGCGATTTTGGCCAGGGACCGAGCGACGTTCTTCGACACCTGGAACCATGAACGAGTCCACGTGGATCAATACCAACGATGGGGATTGCTCTTTGTACCGATGTACCTAGGCGTTGGACTGTTGCTTAAGCTCCAACGCAAGGATCCTTATTGGGACAATCCATTCGAGATTGAGGCAAGGAGATTGGGCGATGGCCTCGACTGTTGAATCTTCAGCCTAATTACGTCGCCCCCACCCCCGCCCAAGCTCGCATGGGATCTTAGAGAATCCGACACCAGTACGCTTTGAGGTACCCGGTTTCCGGACAGTGCGTGGCTACTGGATGGTCCATCGCGGCGGATCGCGTTTCAAAAATTTGAACGACCCTGCCTCGCGATCTTGTTCCGTCTGGATTCGTTCCTGTAGCTCTTGCGGCACTTTGGACCACTTGCATGAACGAAGGACCGTCGAGCAATCCGGCACAGCAACAGGTCAGTAGGATTCCACCGGGTTTGACCAATTGGATGGCCAAACGGTTCAAGTCGATGTGCTTGCGGGTCCCCTCCTCGAGCTCGGTCCGGGAGCGGATGAGTTTCGGAGGATCGAGTACTACGATATCGAACTGTTTGTTGTTTCGTGCCATATCGCGCATGTAGGCGAATGCATCGGCGTGGACGTATCGAACTCGTACGTCATTGATGTCGGCATTTTTCTTGGCCATGACCAAGGCTTCTTCGTCGAGGTCCACACCGACAACCTCGGATGCTTGGCCGGATTTTGCCGCAGCGACGGAAAAACCACCTGAGTAGCAACAAACATCGAGGACGCTTTTACCCTTCGCATGGCCTGCAAGAATCGCTCGGTTCTCCCGTTGGTCGCAGAAAAAACCGGTTTTGTGACCCGTGCCGAAATGGATCCGGTATTTCACCTGGTTTTCTTCGACCGTCATGTACGCCGGGAAATTTTCGGATTTCGAGTCCTGCCAGATTCCGCCTTCCTGACTTGTGAACTGAGGAGAAGGGCGAACCAAGGCGTGTTTGGTACCCAGCATAGGATGCAAGCGTTCGAGGATTTCGTTGGCGCGTTGCGCCATGCCCAAGCTGAACACCTCGGCGCTTAAGCAATCCCCATAGCGATCGACGACAAGCCCGGGGAAACCATCCGATTCGCCGTGGAGGACTCGATACGCATTGGTCGTTTTGGGAATCTGCAACGTATGGTGTCTCAGGTGGACCGCATCGTTCAGAAGCGTGTCCCACTGCGCTAGGGTCGGAAGCTCAGCTTGCCAAAAGTAAAGTCGGACGGCCACTTCGGATCGAGGATTGTAGATCCCGTATCCGAATAAGATCGGCTCGTGCTTGGGCTGATTCGGAGTCGGATCGGTGTCTGTGGCGTAGACGGCTACCCAATCTCCAGGTTGCGGATTTCCCTCGGCGCGTTCGATTCTTTTACGAAAGATATTCGGATGCCTGCTTGGGCGAGGCATGTACACTCGGGCGATAGGCTCCGAAGGATTCGGCACAAGCGCATTGGTCGTATTTCGCATCGATGGATTTGGTTCTTCGGACGTAGGGGTTATCTTCGAAAGGATTCGAGTTCCGCGAGCAAAGCTTCGACGCGCGGAGATCGGTGGTCGATGCTTGGGACTGTCTCTAGGAGTAGTCCAGCGATTTGACGCAGAAGGAGTTGGACTTCCGGTACGCGATTGGCGATCTCGTTTTGTTGCCAACGGTCTTCAGGAAAGCAGTAAACCTCACCAAGGTGTTCTTCGGCAATCGAAAGGCTACCTTCTGGATCCCGAATCGTCTCGAACCGCGCGCTCCAATGCTCGGTACAAAGTGCGATCTCGTAGACTCCGGTTGCCCACGCTAACTGGCAAGCAGCGCTAGGATCGTCCGAAAGGATCTCATTGTTCCCATGGGTGATCTGATCGATCCATCGAGCAAGATGACTCGGTTGATGGATTTGGCTTTTTCTAACCCCGAGTTTCATTTCTTGATTAGGCCGAACGATCCAGGGTGTGTGCAGCCGTTCTGAGTATGCGTCAGCGACAGGAAATTGGCCTTCTGGGAAATCCATGGCGCGATCGCCTAGTCCTACTCGACGATGTTCGCCGAGAGGAAACCCAAGGATACCGGCAATGGAGATCCAGCAATTTTCCGCGATACCGATCTCTTGGAGAGTTTGAAGGATTAGTTCCAATCCTTGATCGATGCAGATGGACTGCGCTCCTGCACCGCAGGCGTTTCCAAAGAGCAAATCGGGGTCAAAATCCGATGGAAGGATCAGTTCCGGAGGGACTTGGTCTACCGGCGGATCGGGATCCTGACTGTCGCACATCAACTTTCGGAATTCATAGGGAGCATCCCAAGTTCCACGCAATCCTTTGGAATGGATCCACAGAAAAGGGGTTTTCTGGCGTTGCTCCAGCCAACATTCCAGGGACTCTGTAAGGAGGTGTTCAAAAGACTCTTGTTTCGATGCGGGTGTCACCTCAAGCCGGTCTATTTCCTCGAGTTGCCGGAGCATTCCGATCGCAGGGAGGCTATCTGTAGCCACGAGCCACCGATCGGCCTGGAGGCCTTGCAAGATCGCTTGGAGATTTGGTTCTAGATGGATCGAGTGCATCCAGAATTGGTCGAACACGATGCCGTGCGCGGCGAGTCGGTCCACGTTGGGAGTTGGAAGAAGTGCGTTACCGTAGCAACCTGCAAGATTCACTCCCCAGCCTTCGATCGTGACCAATATACCGCTAGGGGTACCCATGCTATTTGTTTTCAATGGCAAACCATTTGACTAAACCGCTTTGAGTCCATTTGAAGACGGCTTGAGCATGCGGATCGACGATGGCGGGTTGATCATCGACTAGGAACAGGCCGACAGGGTTTTTCAACGGCTCACCCGAGACAACCAGTTTTGGTTCCTCACCGAGTTTCCAAGACCAAATCCCTTTGCGATAGCCGTCGCTTACAAAAATTTGATCCTTAGAGTTGACGACCACTTGATGCGGAAAATCGAAAACCCGCGTCGAAACGATTGGCTCAATTTGGCCATCTTTCGAAAGCCTAATGAGTTGTTGTTCGTCCTGCGATATAACCCAGATACGATCCGCATAGTCGACAAAAACTCCTCGCGGATTGACTTGGGCAAAAATCGCAGGTTCGGAGCCGGGTGCCGATTGCTTCCACAGGACGCGGCGTTCAAGATCTGCGATCAGTAAGGAGCCATCGCTCAGGAAAGCCAAATCGACAGCAATGCCGATCTTGGCATTGAGGGTCCCGGTCCAGCGGCCGTCGGCATCTTTACGGTAGACCTCTCGCGTGGCCGGATCGCCGAGTGCAATTTCCCCGGACGGTGAAATTGCAATACACCGTACGGCATTAAGCGCTTGACGGAACTTGTTGCTACCCTGGACTTCGAGTTTGAGTTCATTGTTTTGAAAAAACCAGACGCCTGGCTTGTTTCGATCTACGATCCACACGCCTCCAGATTTGTCGAGGACACCATCCAAAGGGTAGACTTTGGAGGCCTCTCGAGTGGTGGACGACTTGGTGGAAGCTTCCGTGGACTGCGCACCAGCTTTTTGGTCAAGCCGAAAAACAACATCCAGGGAAATCAACAGAAAGGAGGCCAGAAAAATGCGAGCGCAAGGTCGGTACAAAAGATACAGTTGCATGGTCCGAGTTCGGCAAAACCAATGGGAAATCACGGCGGAATAATCGATTAACGACTCAGGGTTTGAGCCGTTCCAAGGATTGTACCGCAGAAAAAACATCGGATGGAGTCGAACGCCAAAAGCCGTCGGATTAAACGAGACCGTAGCACTGAAGATGTGGATCTAGTGCCAAGTCGCTCGAGTAAAACCAGGGAACTCAACTTTAGGGAACAACCGGCGAAACGATCACGTTGGAATCATCGTCATTAGCGACAGCCAATCCGATGGCCGTCAGACCACCGATGAGTGCCAAGGGCGCGAGCCCTCCTCCGAATCCACCACCGATTCCGCCTCCTCCACCACCTCCACCACCGCCGCCACCGGCAACTCCGCAACAACCTGACATAGGAAGCGGACAGCAGGTTTCCTCGAAGGGTACCGCTGTTTCGGCGGTCATCGTTGCCCCGAGGCAGTCGCTAGCAGCCAACTCAACGTTCAACATCGGGACGGCGTCTTGTTGCACCGAAGCGTGAACGAACTTACGTCCATCTTGTGCGACCGAAGTGCTTGAACCGCTATCGTCGCCACCCTTACCGACGGCTACGAAGCCTAGTGCTGCGATCCCTGCGGGACCCGAGGCAACAAACCCGTAATTCCCAGGTGGAATGTTATCGAAGCGATAATTTCCATTGCGATCCGCGCGAGTCTTTGCAACTTCGTTGCCCGCATGGGTGAGGTAAATTTGTGTTCCGCTGAGATCTCGGTTGCCACCTGGAATGGAAACCCGACCGCGAATTCCACCGTTCTCGTCGATCGCAATCCGTCCACTGTTCCAGAATTTCCTACCTTCTCCGACGGGGTCTTTGTCGAACTGCTCCAAACTGGTGGTCCTTGGGATCGAGCCGCTGCGAATGAGCGAAACGACGCGTTCGGTCGCAGGGGTCAGTGTTCTTACTTGAATCCCGCCCGGAAGATGCTTTCCGGACGTCGCATCCAGGATCGTCAGGGACATCACAGCAAGCGTACTTGGGTTGTGCACAACCAAAGCGTAAACACCAGGTTTGATGTCCGAAAATCGGAACGAGCCGTCCTCGGCTGTTGTTACCGAAGCGACCGTTTTGCCGTTTTGTACCAGAGCCAAATCAATGCCGCTTTGTTTGATTTGGTTTTCACCAGCCGGAGTCCCGAGTGTACCCCAGAAAGACCCATCAGATGCCAAATGGAGCCATTGATGATGGTTCAATCCATCTGCAGGAAGCTCTCTGGAAGACTGTTCGAGGGTCGTTTGAACCGCAGGTACTGCAAGGCTTTCAGCAACGGTCGCTGCTTGCTCTTGAGCAATGCTATAAACGCCCTGCGTGGTCAAAACAAGAGCAAGCGTTGCAGACAGATGATATCGGAAGATAGATTTGGACATAGCGGCGGGTTGAATTTTTGGGCCAAGTGATGAAAGCGTCAAGTGTGTAAGTCTATTCCTCGGAAAACGACATACAAGAGAAATCGGAGCAAGTAGGGTGGTGAATTTGGTAAATCGGGGAGGATATTCGGTCGGTTTCGGATCCTGGATCCGATTCTAGCGAACCCGATGGACCTGCATAAGGCATTTTGATGCACGATTTTGCTCAGCTGTTTTCTCGAAAACCCTGTGTTTCGGATTATACTTGTCGAGTTGGCTCTAGGGATTTGGAAGCTGGATCGAGCTCAAGGCGTTTCGACCCCAGCCATTTCTTTAGGATAATATCCAGCGGTTATCAGAAGCGATGGATCTGCGTGGTATTTTTTTCCTGGTTTTTGCGCAAGGATTACAAGGTACACCCATGGCGAAACGGCCCCGGATCAGCGCTTTCCCCAAGTGCTACTTGGAGGAGATATCCCAAAAGCGGACGATGAGCGTTTTCGATTGGATTCAGATGGCCAAGGACTTGCCGGCCGAGGGTTTGGAAATGTACGAGGGTTTCCTCTGGGAGCTTACAGATTCCTTTCTAGGACGATTGTCCGATGCACTTTCTCGATCCAATTTTGCGATGCCAATGCTTTGCTGTTCGCCGGATTTTACGCATCCAGATAGGTCAAAGCGGGTCGCGGCAGTCGAGTACCAAAAGAAAATGATTGAGGTTGCCTTCAAACTCGGAGGCCAAGGAACAGTGTGTCGGGTCCTGAGTGGACAAAGATGGCCCGAGGTGGAACTCGAACAGGGTTTAGAGTACGCGGCTGAGGGAATATTGGCATGCATCCCTACGGCGGAGTCCCATGGAGTGGTATTGGGAATCGAGAACCATTACAAGGATGGTTTTTGGCTTTATCCGGAGTTCGCTCAAAAGAAAGAGGTGTTTTTGGCACTCTTAGATCGCATACCCGCATCGGCAAATTTTGGAGTACAGTACGACCCTAGCAATGCGTTTGTAGCGGGTGATGACCCATTGGAACTACTCGATGCGGTGTTACCGCGAGTCGTGAGTATGCATGCGAGCGATCGATACCTGGCCCCTGGGGCGAGCCTAGAGGACCTCAAACACGCCGAGGGGAGCGCGGGGTACTCGAAACTCCTACTTCATGGAGTAACTGGAAAGGGACTTAACGATTACCCGGAGATTTTCCGTCGGCTCGCCGAAAGCCGGTACTCCGGTTGGATCAGTATCGAAGACGGAATGAACGGCATGGAGGAAATGCGAGAATCACTTCTATTTCTCCATCAGATGGTAGAAAAGTTCTACGATGCCGATGGAATACCACCGGCATCATAAGAAAAAATTAACATACTAGATGTCCTTTAAGCACCAAAAAATCTAGGCATTCTCACCAGTCCGCCTATTCGGCCTAGATTACTCAGTCTCTCGCTTTTGTGGTCGTTGGGTTTCTTGCCTAAAGCCAGACCGAGATTAGAATGCGATGAAACGGACGTTTGATCTGTGAAACAAGATACCAGCCGGAACGGAACTTAGACTGCATGAATGCGATCAAACTCGCGGCGATTCTAAGTGTTTTTATTGGATCGGCATGGAACGACGAAGCCACTAATGCTGGGATGGCAACCAGCACCATCGACCAGGATGGAACCAAAATCGGTTTCAACATGAATCGGGGCTCGGCTTCAAAGATTGGGGTTTTCGACTTCAACTTCCCGTCGGGACTTGCAGAAGTTGATTTCCTTCAAGCCCGTATCCGCTTATCGGTCCAACTTCCTCCTGAAGCCATTGGTGACTTAGCTCCGCAGATCGTGTTTGCAAAGGTTGGGACAACCAACCTGGACCAAGCATTGATCACAGGCGACGCAATCCGAACCGACATCCGGATTTCCTACAATCTTTTTCCATCTGGTAGTGGAGTCGTTGAGAAACAAACCGATCTTGTAAATCTATCAAGGGAACAGAACTTGGCCCTCTCGGCGATACTCACGTACGATCCGAGTTCCAGAGTCGAGGCGTGGCTTGCTAGTGATTCGTTGACGGCAATAACTGTTCCCGCATCCGGACAGTATTTGGATTTGACAGGACCATTTCCGATCGTTTTTCACCAACGATTCGATTCAACCTTGGATTTAGTTTTTGTTCCGGAACCCTCCTCAGGCCTTGCTTTTGCAGGCTTCGGGTCATTGTTTTTGCTACGCGGCAGAAGATCGGTTCTGCGGCGGTGGCAGAAAACCCCAAACCAAACCACTCAGTCTTTATGTCTTTCGTGAATCGCACAGTTTCTTCGTTTACCCGTTTACTGTTCTTGTTCTTGTTCCTGTTGGCCCCTTTACCTGTGTCGGCAGACATCATCAAGGAGTTCACGCAACAGTCGGGTGCAGCAGAAGACTTCGGGTCGCGAAGAGCCGTGTATCTTGGACGCCTTTTCAATGGCGTCGATGGTGGACCTTTCCGTCGAATGGACTCGATGTACGCGATCGTCACGATTGCCCAAGCGACGAACGTACAGTTATTTGCAGGCGACGGCAGTTCTAGCTTCGACAACGCGTTGGCTCAGGGCAAAATGACTGACACTGGGATTCGGGTAACGACCGTCACCCAGACCAACACAGAGGTGGTTTTTGTGCCCGGGAACCCATCGAACACACCACCTTTCAAGATCGCTGTTCCCGCAGGCGTTGCGATCCACGATTCTTTAGCCGCCAACAACCGCCTCGATTTTTGGCTCGTCGGTGCGACGAATTCCGGTTTTACCGTACCGTCGAGCGTAGCTGGCAATGCAGCAAATTTTTTCATCCAGTTTGACCGATCGACCGCTGTGCCAGAGCCTGCGTCGTTGTTGCTAGTCGCTACAGGCTTATTCACACTTCTTGCCAGGAAACGCTTCGCGAAACCCCTGTAGGGTTGGCTATCTTGACTTCAAATTAGCCAGCGTCAACAAGGCATATCCTGTTACCAAGTTAGGATCCCCCTCCATCCATCTTGGTTCTGGATTGGTCCAAGACCCGTCTACCTTTTGTGTCTTGAGCAATTGGTTAAGAATGTCTGACTTCCAAGCGTGGCGACCGGAGTCGGACTCAAAGGTTTCGTTGCCAACCATCGCAAGCGCTTTGGACATGGTCTGCAAGTAATAGAAAAGCCCCGCTGGGCCCATCCCTGGATTGCTTGTAACGCTGTAGTTCTTCGAGAGGAATTTCGTGGCGGCCTTCACGCGAAAGTCTTCAGGACCTACGCCCGCATAGAGCATGCTTTTGAGTCCTGCATAGGTCATCGAAGCGTAGGATCGAAGGCCCCCGGTCGCTTCATCCTTACCAGCCATGGAATCACCCCCTGCGGCCGGGGTGTAATAAAATCCCCCATCGTTGAGCTTCGACGCAAAAGGGGTATCGTTTGCTGGCGATTCCAAATTTTGACAACGGTTGACGAATGCCAAGGCTCTTTGAATCGCTGGGTCCGACTCTTCGATTCCCGTCGTCCGAAGCGCCTCGATGAAAAATGCGGTATTCGAAAGATCGGGCCTGGATTTACTGCCGTAGCCTGCGCCTCCGAACGCCGGATCCTTCGGGCCAAGCCCTTCTCCCTCATCCCATTGCTCCCCCTTAACAAATCGCTGGGCACCTTGGAGGATTTCATCATGGGCGCCTTGCTCGTTGACTTTGGAAAGAGCCATAATCGCAAGGCAAGTTTCGTAATTCGCGTGCCTGGACCCCTCGGCATACAACCCGCCGTCGGCCCGTTTGGTATTCAACAGGTACACGATTGCTTTGTCGACCATCGGATCGTTCTTAGGTACTCCAGCGGACAATAAAGCAGCGGCCACAAGCCCGGTAACACCGGGCCCGGCTTGGGAGCTAAACGAGCCGTCTACCCCCTGACTTTGCCTTAGAAAAGCCACTGCTGCGCGTTCCATACGTGACTGAGCCTCCCCGTCGAGGGCAATGACAGGCCCTCGGTCGGTCTCCTGAGCAAGTGAAAACCCAGCATGCTGAGAGACGAAAAGACCGGACAGAAAGGTCATTGCCAGCAATTGATTTTTCATCGTTCACCTCGAATTGATCGTTGCCAATTGATCGTTACCAGACGAGAATCGCTGGCAATCTTCATGGAAGTATAGATTCATTCAGTATTTCCTACATGGGCTAGAGTGCGAATTGTCCAGTGCGATAACAATTTTTAACCCATCGGCTCGAATTCCTGGCAAGCCAACCGAAACGACCTGCGATGCTCCTGTCGGAAATTGCAAGAAAACAGATCGAGCAGTTCGCCACAGCCCATGGTTTTCACTCGGTCGGGTTCGTTCCTTGTGAAAATGCGGAGACATTCCCAGAGTTTTGCGACTGGCTCGATCGCGGTTACGCAGCGTCGATGGGGTACCTCGAAAAACGCAAAGACGCTTACCGAAATCCCGCCGGCGTTCTTCCCGAATGCCGAACCGCCGTGCTCCTGACACTTCCCTACCAAGGCCATCCTGGGACAAAATCAGTGATCAAGCAGGGTAGAAAAAGAGACCTACCTGTGCAGTCCGAACCGACGATCGGATCCTATGCAGCCGCTGCCGAGGATTATCACATCTGGATTCGCAGAAAGCTCAAACCTTTGGTTCGGGAGCTTCATGCCATGTTTCCACAGTGCCAGACGCGCGCCGTAGTCGACACGGCCCCCCTTTTAGAGCGGCATTACGCACACCGGGCCGGGCTCGGTTGGATCGGGAAAAATACCATGCTTTTGAATCGACAGATCGGCAGTTATTTTTTCCTATGCGCGATCCTCACCCAAGCCGACCTAGCAGGCGAGGTTGTACGGCAAGCGACGAGCCATTGCGGAACGTGCACTGCGTGTCTGGACGCATGTCCGACTGGGGCCTTCGTCTCGCCTTACGTGCTCGATGCGAATCGGTGCATCAGCTACTGGACCATCGAGCACCAAGGTCAAGTCCCTGAATCCGTACGCCCGTTGCTTGGACCTTGGATCTTCGGGTGCGACATTTGCCAAATGGTCTGCCCCTGGAATCAACCTACACACGAGACGACTTCGGAAGAAATCAAGCCATTTGCAGTCGAACAAAAATCCGATTGCTCCCACTGGCTGAGCCTCGATCAAGAGAGCTTCGAGAGGCTATACCGCAACACTCCGTTTTGGAGAACGGGACTTCTACGAATGCAACGCAACGCCTTGATCGTCGCTGCCAACCTTCGGGTTCCTACCGCATATCCTTGGATCCAACAGTTCACCAACCATCCGATCCAGGATCTGCAGGAGCTTGCGCGTTGGGCACTTGAGCAGTACCGCGATGCGACAAACCAAGAGTCGCATTGACCCAATGGCGGACCAGAGCTAGTTGGTCGGTTGCTTTTTCAGGAGTGCAAAACCGAAGATCCCTGAGCTGTGGCCGTCGGAAAACCGAATACTGTAAGCGTAATTGCCCACCGGATGCATTGAGTCGATCCTCAAAGGCTGAGCTTCCTGGAGCGGGATCACTTGCAACAATCCTCCGGTCGCTGCGACCTTGCGTTCCTCAACTCCCTTTTGCTTCTCTTTACAGGTCGCACAGGGACAAACCGCCCTGAGTTCAACTGGGGTCCATTCGCTAGCTGACGAATCGCTCCATTGGATCTTGATTCCACCCCTCTCCGTACGCTCGATTGAACAAGGAATGACGTCCATCGGTCCTGCCCTACTATTCCGCATGAGGTAACTTACGACTAAAATCACAGAGCAATTTAGGGTCGAGTCAAGTACGACGCAATCCACTACGCCGATTCAAGGCCGATTCAAGATGGTAGGCAGATGAGCTTTCCCTTCCGACGATTATTCATTGCGGGCCACCAAGGAATGGTTGGGGCATCGGTCTGCCGATTGATGCAAAGCCAGCATCCGGAAGTCGAATTGGTTGTCAGGTCACGGCAATTGCTTGATTTGCGAGACGCCAGCGAAGTGGATCGGTTTTTTCAAGAAACAAAACCAGATGCGGTGATTTTTGCAGCCGCCAAAGTCGGTGGTATCCTTGCCAACGCGACGTTCCCAGTCGAGTTTCTTTCCGAGAATGTGCGCATGGCAATCAACTCCATCGAGTCTGCCCATCGCAGCGGAGTCCAAAGGTTTCTGTTCCTGGGCTCGACATGCATCTATCCCAAGCATGCACCACAACCTTTATGCGAACCGAGCCTTCTATCAAGTCCGCTCGAATCGACCAATGAAGCTTACGCGTTGGCAAAAATCGTCGGATTGAAAATGTGCCAGTATTACCGAAGGCAATTCGATGCTCTTTACCACAGCGCAATGCCCACGAACCTCTATGGACCAGGCGACAACTACCATCCCGAGCACAGTCATGTTATTCCTGGCCTGCTTCGAAGGATTCACGAAGCCAAAATCCAGAACTCTCCAACGGTCACCCTGTGGGGAACAGGAACTCCTCGACGCGAGTTCCTCTACGTTGACGACCTTGCCAAGGCCCTGGTACATCTGTTGACTCTGGAATCGCCGCCCGACTGGATCAACGTCGGAACGGGTCAGGAAATCTCGATTTTGGAGTTGGCCAAGCAAATCGCTCAGACTGTAGGATACTTGGGAGACTTCGAGTTAGATGCAAGCAAGCCCGACGGAACTCCCCTGAAAAGAACCGATCCGAGCCTCGTTTTTTCCACAGGTTGGAAACCGCAAATCGAATTGAAAGAAGGCTTAGCTCGCACCTACCGAGATTTTCTAAATCGCATCGAACGCGGGACCCTACGTAGCAATTAAAAGCCAAGGCAGGTATCCTAACCGTCCGTTTGGGAACGAGTTGACCGGCCATTTCTAAAGAAAGAATCTAAGGAAAGAACGACGCAATGGGTAAATCAGCATTGATTACCGGGATCACCGGACAAGATGGCTCCTATTTGGCTGAACTGTTGCTCGAGAAAGGATACCTCGTGCATGGACTCGTGCGACGAAGTTCGAGTTTCAGCACCGGACGCATCGACCACCTCTACAAAGACATTCACGAGAATCCTGGATTGCTCCTGCATTACGGAGATCTAACGGATGGACAAGCCCTGAGCAACTTGGTCCTGAACCTCGAGCCCGACGAGATCTACAACCTCGGAGCGCAAAGTCATGTTCGTGTCTCTTTCGACCAACCTGTCTACACCTTGATGACCGACGGAGTCGGAGCTTTGAATGTTCTCGAAGCGGCAAGAATCCTCAATCAGAAAAAGCCGGTACGAGTGTACCAAGCCAGCTCCTCGGAAATGTACGGAGCGGTCCTCGAAACGCCTCAAAAAGAGTCTACTCCCTTCAACCCACAGAGCCCTTACGCCTGCGCCAAGGTCTATGCGTTCTTCCAAACGGTCAACTACCGCAGGAGCTACGATCTGTTTGCCTGCAATGGAATCTTGTTCAACCATGAGTCGCCCCGACGCGGGGAAACCTTCGTCACGAGAAAAATCACCCGCGCCGCTACCCGAATCAAATTGGGGCTGCAGAAAAAACTATTCCTAGGCAACCTCGATGCAAAAAGAGACTGGGGATACGCCAAGGATTATGTCGAAGCGATGTGGCTGATGCTCCAGCATAACCAACCCGATGACTTCGTTATCGCCACTGGAAACACCTACTCGATCCGAGAATTCCTACAGATGGTCTTCTCAAAACTCGAACTAGATTGGCAGAAATTCGTCGAAATCGACCCTCGCTATTTCCGACCAGCAGAAGTCGAACTCTTGCTCGGAGACCCCTCGAAAGCCAAGAATTCCCTCGGTTGGACCTCGAAAACATCCTTGGACCAACTTGCATCCATCATGGTCGAACATGACCTTGAATTGGCAAAACGTGAGCAACACAACCAGTCGTTCCAACAGTAGCTCTGCTTCGATCCCTGGACTTCAACCATGCGCGCAGTCATCACCGGAATCACCGGCCAAGATGGTTCGTACCTGACCGACTTGCTCCTTGCCAAAGGCTATGAAGTCCACGGAATCGTTCGTCGCAGTAGTAACCTCCAACGACCAAGGTTGGATCAACAGGTTCACGATCATTCGATCTATGGAAAGCGACTGTTCCTTCACTACTCCGACCTTACCGATACGACCTCGCTTCGACGCATCCTCAATCGTATCGTCCCTGATGAGTTCTATCACCTCGCAGGCCAATCTCATGTGGGACTGAGCTTTGAAATCCCTGAAAGCACCTGCGAATTGACCGCTATGGGAACCTTGCGTATCCTGGAAATCCTCCGAGACGTGTCCCCATCCCCGCGTTTCCTCCACGCCAGCAGCCGTGAAATTTTCGGGACACCCGTCTATGCTCCCCAAAACGAAGATACCCCGCTTAATCCAAACTCCCCTTACGGTGCCGCAAAGGCCTTTGCCAACCAACTAGTCAAGATCTACCGCGACTCGCTCGGGCTCTTCGGCTGCAACGCGATTTGCTATAACCACGAAAGCCCCCGCCGAGCGGAAAATTTCGTCACCCGAAAAATTAGCATCGCTGCTGCCTCTATCAAACTAGGGCTCCAAAAGGAGTTGGTTCTCGGCAGTATCGATTCAACTCGAGACTGGGGTTGCGCTCCGGAATTCGTCGAAGCCATGTGGCTGATGCTCCAGCAGCCAACCCCCAAAGACTATATCCTCGCCACAGGAAAAACGCATTCCGTTCGCGAGTTCCTCGAACTTGCTTTTCAACATGTCGGACTCAATTGGCAAGAATACTACCGCCATGACCCTAGGTTTCAACGCCCTGTCGAGCCAGAAAACCTAAGGGGTGACGCAAGCCGAGCTATGGTCGAACTTGGCTGGAAACCAAAAATTTCCCTAGCTCAACTAGCAGCGATGATGGTCGACCATGACTTGCATCGACTCAAACATTCGATGCGTCAAGAATAACAGTGCACTGTCTAAGGCCCTTTCGGATCAATCGATCCGTCGCCTAGTTGCCATCGCTGCATTCGCTGATGATATTCACCCTGCTCCTTAGAAGCCTCCTGCATGAATCCAAGCAGCGGATTGGCAATTCCCATTGCCTCCTTTTCGTAACGACCGGCCTGCTCAAAGTGCCAATCTCTGGACGTATCGTCCCCTAAAAGCCCCTTGCAAAACGCAAGACTCAAATGGACCATCGGCAAATCCAAGCCCTCAACAAGCCATTGATTGAACTCTTTTTGCAATCCTAATAGCTCCTCTTGAGGCCGAAGCAAACTCCTAGCCATTACGTCTTGAACTCTCGGACTAGCACCACTGGTACGGAGAATTTTCACTAAGCAATAGGCTAGCTCTCGGAGGTCTCTAGGCTCTCTTAAGGCTGCTTCCGTTCGTCGTTCAAGGAACGCTCGATAAGCATCGATCGATTCCTTGTCACGACGGATCTTATACCCTTCGATATGGACCACCTCTGCCCTGCCCCACTCCCCGAGCATCTCATAGATGGACGTAAGCTGATTGCGGAGGGCACGATTCCATGGATCGGAACGCAATTGCTCAGCGATGCGAGCGGCCCCCGTTTTCAAAACAAACTCGCGCTCTTGGTCCTTTCCGAGTTTCTTCAACAAGGCTCCGAATCCGACACTCTGAAAGGCATCGGCCTCCCAAACCGCCCGATACTTAGATTCCGCATCTTCCAAGCGACCATCCCAGTATGCCTTCATCGATTCGAGCACCGCCATTTGTCCAACGCTCACCCCGGAGGCTCTCTCCAAATGCCAATCGAAGTCATCGAGAAGCTCCCGTCGCTCGGATGCATCTACCTTGGATTCCTCCAAGTTCCCTAAACACTGACTTGCTCTCCAAAAATGCGCTATCCCCAGTCCCGTCGAATCCCTCGGAGATAGACGCTCGAGAATTCGTTCGGCGGTTACTGCATTTCCATTTTGAATCTCAACCAAAGAGTAAAGAAATTTTCGATCCGCGTTGGCAAACTCCGAATCACCAATCCACCGCATCGCAGCCCGAACTCCCCGGGATCCATCCTGCTTGGTATAAGCATTCTGGACACGAGCAAGGTACCGGTTTAGGATCCGTTCGCGATTGAACGCAATGAGCAAAGATCCAGTGACCACGGTCAAGCCTAACAAACAAAAAGGGATACTCCAGAGGAACTGCCTTCGTCGCTGCCCACGGTAGAAAAATCCTGCGACCGGATAACTGACAAAGCTAGCGACAAACCCAAAAAATTGAGATAGCCTACGACGCAACGCCCCGTAGATTCCAACCGGCCGATCCAAGTCCTCGAAATTTCCTCGATCCAAGAAACTCCCGAAGAACCTAAGTGCAATTTCCAAAATATCGGAAATCCAAGCGATGGTTCGTACTGGCAGATCCGCTAGGAATCGAAGCATGGAACACCCCCCCTACGGATTCTTACCATCAATGGCCGCGCCGAACCGTAACTGTTGTTCGATCGCTTGGACCATTCTTGCATGGAGATCTTGTTGCTCTTTGCGTTGCTTTTGAGAAATCGGACGTACCGACTCTAGAACCAACGAAACCTGCACGAGCGGTCCGGCCAAGGAACTATCCCCAAGGACACGAATCCCCTTGGTCACCACATAACCTTCTTCAACAATCGATCGCTTCATCTCGAAGGAAGAACTACCGTTTTCGGCCGGAACCACTCGGTCGATCTTCCAGCCATACCAACGCCACAACCAATCGAGTTTTGGCAAACGTAACCAGATTCCGTCCACACGAAGCTTCATCGTCCCGTTCAGGCTTTCGGCTGGGGTCAACTCCCATTCCCGATGAGTCCAACTCGGAGTGTGTCGAAAATGAGCACTAAAATTTTCCGCCGACTCCGTCGCTGGTCCGATCGTCCATCCCGCGACGCTCGGATCAAGCCGCAATGATTCCACAGCAGCGGTTGCAGCTGCTTGTCCAACATCCAAACCATGGCCCCACTGATTCCTAGAGATCGACCACCCACCGAGCCCCACGATTCCCAGCAAAACGCTCCATGCGGCAAACGAAGAAATCCTCGATTCGCGGTTATCAAGATCGCTCGACAATTCATGCCCTTGGGTTTCTTTGGAACTCTCCTGATCCTTATCGTTAGCTTGGTCTGAAAACGCCGAATAGAACTGGTCTCCGCTCCAGGTAAGAAACAATACGCTCAGCATGATGACTAGCGGAAGTGCTCCTAGATCCCAACTGACCTTTGCCTCCTGCCCGTCCTGGATAAATGCGTGATACGCGATGCGCGAACCGTCGGCAACGATCGACCAGAACAAACATGCAACCAGTAAGTACAGGCAACGAAAGATTGGATACCGTCTGAAAAAACCATAGGTCATCACCAACAAAACACAAGGATAGGTGAACCGGAGCCCGGAGCAGGCGTCATTTTCAAGGAAATCGGTACTAACTAAACCGAGCACATTCCCCTTGGCAAAGTAAAAAACCTTGCCAAGATCCAAAATCGATCCTGCAAAACTGCTCGCAAGCCATTGCCCAATCGAATGCATTTCAGGCGCCATTTTCCATAAAGCCCAGGGCACCATACTGAGCAGCAATCCCATGTGCAACAGCCGTCTCGACGAGAAACCCATCAATAACGCCATGGTTGCACTCAAACAAAACCCGGTTCCTCGCCAAACCCAAACCGCGTCATCGCTGAGAACTCCCCAAAGACTTGCGATCAAGGCAGCCAACAGAACACCAAGCAAAAATCTAGCAGGAATGCTTGGTTGGTTTGCGCTCGTCTGAGGTCCTTGGAAACCGATTCCCGTCAAAACCAAAAATGCAACCCCCAGAAGCATTACGAACAATTCGAACCAAAGCCCAGCAAAACCGATTTGATTCAAAATCAATCGAATCGCAGGAACATGGACCGCCATTGCTACCAATAGCAGCGCAACTGTGACCTTTTTATCCATTTGACCAATCACCGTTCAACAAAGGCTAATCCCATCGTTCAAATAAAAGACGCGTCGATTAAGACGCGTCTTTTGATAAAAAATCCCGATTCAATCTTGCTTTGCAAAATCAACGCAACCAACTGCTGACCATTTAGGATCCTCGGTCGCTCGACATGCGATCCTCGGCCCGCACCTTATCAGAATAATCCGAATACTTCTTGTCGTAATATTTTTTGTACGAATATCCGTTGTAGTAAGCACCACGATAGTACGTTCCGTACTCATTGTAATAGAGGTTTTCGTCCATTCCGTTGACGATCACGCCGATCAGATTCCCATTGACCATGCTCAAGCGGCTCTTGGCCTTGTGGGCCGACAGTACCACACCACGGCGAATTCGAAGTACCATAACAATTCCATCGACCAGCCCACATATCGAGGTGGCATCCGCAACGGGAATCACAGGTGGAGAATCGATCAGAATGAAATCGAATCGATTACGGAGTTCCAGGATGAACTCCAGGAAAGACTGCGATGCTACGAGCTCTCCAGGATTTTTAGGACGGCCACCTGTGGTCACCAACCAAAGATTCTTCTGAAAGTCACAGGGCCTGAGCGCCTCATCGAGCGTGCATTGTCCCTCGAAATACTGCATCCCACCGGGCTCGAATTGGACTCCAAAGTTTTGCTGAACTCGGGGTCGGCGGTAGTCCGCATCTACCAAACACACACGCTTATTGGTCTGTGCTAACGAAAGCGCTAGATTCGCAATCGTGGTCGATTTTCCATCGCCTGGAGATGGACTTGTGAACATAAAGACCTTCCCACCATTTTGGGCGGCCGTAAACAACAGCGATGTGCGAGCCGCCCGGAAGGACTCCGATACCGATGAATTCGGCTGGTGGGCAGCTACAAGCATGGGAGAACCGGCAAACCCTGCAGGAACCTTAGATTTTTTAATTCTCGGTATCTTGCACAACACCGGTGTGTTGAGATTCTCCTGAATATCAATCGGTGTGCGATACGCCAGATCCGAGTGATCGATCAGCACCGCAAGTCCACAACCGAGCAAACCGCCTAAAGCCAGCCCACCGAGCAGAAATTTCCAGAGCTTCGGAAAAACTTGGCTTGGATACGAGGCTTCATCGATAATTTTCACTCGCGTCGATGAGTAAGAGTTGGACATGGCCCGCATCGCCGATAGCCGCTCTAAAATCTGTCCAACCGTGTTGCGTCGTTCTTCGATCTGATCCCTCAACATGTTCACTTCGGTGATGTCCCCTGCAATCACTTTAGACTTTTCCGTCAATTCGGCGATATCCTCCGCAATTCGATCCATGTTGTACTTCGAACGCTCTCGTTGATTCGATAAAGATGCAGCGTAGAGCTGCAAAATATCGCTGTCCCTGGTTCGAACCTCCTTGGACAATGCAGCCGCATACAACTGCAATAATTCGCTGTCTGCGTTCTGAGTCCGCTTGGCTAACTCCTCACCTTTCTTTTCAATATCCTGTTCGCTTGTCAAAAAACCTCGTAGCGTTTCCAACTCCTGATTCAGTCGATTGCGAGTTGCCACTGCAGCCTGGTACTTCGCTTCCACAAACTCCACCTGAGGATGCTTTGCCCCATAACGGGACATCGCCTCTGCGCGTTCGGAATCCATCGAAACAACGTCGCCATTGGCCGATTCCATTCGCTGCTCGTAACGCGTTAGCCGGAGCCTGTCCTCCTCGGACATTCCGTTGAGGAAGTCCATGCCCCGATCTTGTTTATCCAAGTTGAAGTACTTTCGCCCCTCGATGACTGCAAGCCTCAGCAGGTCATCCCTTTGGGTTGCCGGATCCATAGCAGTTCGCAACTGCTCGAGTTGCTGATCTGCATCGCGAAATTCCAAAAGGAGGTCATCTCTCTCTAATCGCAGCTTCTCGATCTCGGAAACATAAGGATTTACCCACCGCCCCTTGTCGTTCTCAGCCGTCAAATTAAGCTCTTTGAGCAACTGATAGTATCGGTCCTGATCCACCTTCTGGTCATCGACCAGCGAACGCTGCAATCGCTCAATCAACTCTACAGATTCCTTGCCAGATATCTCCGAATCCTTCTCGATCGCGGAAATATAGGAAGCCACCACCTGGTTCAAGATACCAGGCAAATCCTCCTTGACCTTACCCTCGCAAATGATCTCCAGGGCATCGGATGAGAGATCTTTACCCACCGGCGAGATCGTCAACATATCGCGCAGATCCACAATCGGTGAGTCAACACTTTGAAACGTTGCGAGCTTGTCCAACTGGCCATTGCGGATCGCCTCGGCAAGGACCATCTGCCCGGAAAGCAGCACCCGATGCTTCTCTAAAGAAACTGCCTGCGGCACAACCTCTCCATTAATTACGCTCGGAGGGGCTTGGACAAAAAGCATCAGCTTCATGACCGAGGCGTACACTGGTGTGACCTGAGTGTAGAGCAAGCTAGCGATCGCCGCGCCGAGCACCGACAAGAGCACAATCACAGACTTTCGACGCCATAACGCACCGTAAAAATCGATTGTTGGCATCGGGGGTTCGTCCGATAAATTGGACCCGCGACCAATCGACCCAGAATCGTCGAAACCGTACTGCAAATTAGGCTTATCCATACTCGACCGCCCTTGCCCCTATGGGAGCATTTCGACCCCTGCCGTTTCCCACAGAACCCTCAAAGCTAGCTTTTCGCCATCTGCGGGTTTATCTTAGGAAATCCAACTCCGAATGTCTACTCGAATCGGCGATTCGACCAAGCTCCCTGCAATGCAACCGGCCAAGGGCCAGCACAAAAGCCCTCATTTCCTCAAAGCTTCTCAAAAATACTGGTAGATTTTCCTAATGGGCTTTAGGAATCGCAGGCCAATGGGCGGCCGTAGTCCATTGACCCGCCAAGCCTTTGCATCTTCTCGGTTGGCTTGCATTCGATTCGAAAAAGACGCGTTGCTCTTGCCCCCGACCCGCATACAAACCAGAGTCTGAGCAATGTATCTCATCGGAACCCCGTGGACCATCATCATGCGAAGGAGCAACTCGTAATCAGCTGCCAATTGAAAGTCATCGCGGAACCGGCCGTACTGCACATAGCACTCCCGGCGGAAGTAAACCGTCGGATGAGGAGGCATCCATCCCCATCGATAGTTCGATACATCGTATTTGCCAGAAATCCACCGACGCACCGTTCGGGTCGGTTCAAGGTTATCGACATAGACCAAATCTCCGTACACTCCCATGGTGGCTCGGTCTATGGAGAACTCCTCAACGAGGCTTGCGATGACATCGCGATGGGCAAAAAAGTCATCCGCATGTAACAGACCCACGACATCTCCGGTGGCCAATCGAATCCCTTTGTTCAACGCATCATAGATCCCATGGTCCTTCTCCCGAACCTGTCGATCGATCCGATCGCTATACTTCGAGATGATGCGATCGGTGCCATCATCCGACATGCCATCGACGACGATGTATTCGATATCGGGATAGGTTTGTCCCAAAACCGATTCGATGGTATGCGAGATTGTTTCTACTCGGTTGTATACGGCGGTGATAATCGATACTTTCATAGACTACCAACCCAGTCGATCATCTGTGATAGCCCCTCGTTTGCACTGACCCGTGGCGTCCATTCAAGCAATTCACGTGCCTTGGTGATGTCTGCCACGAAGAAATCCTGATCGCTCTGCCGACGTGGCAATCGAGAATAGCTTAATTCTTCGGATCGCTCCAGAAGAATCGAAAGCTGGTCAAAGAGTTCGATCAAACTCAAGCTATTGCTCATCCCTCCTCCGATGTTGAATACCTCGCCTGCACAGCGGCTTCGTTTTTCATAAGCACATTGGTAAAGGGAGATCAAATCCTCACTGTGAAGCACATCGCGGACCTGTTTTCCTGTCCCAGAGATCGTAAATGGGACGACTTCGGATCCTTGTTTCCTGCAGGAAACTTGTTCAAGCGCTTGCTTGACAAACCAACCTATCCAGCCTTGATCTGCCGTAGCAAACTGCCGTCCCCCATAGATCGATGAATGCCGAAAAACTACAGTATCGAGCCCAAAATTCCTGAACCAATCGCGCACGTACTGGTCCGCACTACCCTTGGAACACCCATAAGGTGACGCGAAATCCAAGGGCATTGTCTCGTCGATCCCATCTGGAAACTGCGCTAGGACGTACCGAGTGTCATTCTGGCTATAATCCAGGTGGCGCAGGTCTCCGTAAACTTTATTCGTCGAACTGTAGGCCACCAAGGCTTTAGGGGACCATTTCCGCGTGCATTCGAGCAGATGCAAAGTCCCCAATGCGTTGGTCCTAAAGTCCGAAATCGGATCGGCCAACGAGGTCGTCATCGCAACTTGACCAGCCAAATGGCATACATAATCGAACGGTCCACGTTTCTCGAATACATCTTCCATCCGATCGATCGATGCGACGTCGATCTCGTGAAACTCAAGATCCCGCTGCTGATTGCAGGAACCTTGAAGCCATCGGAGATTTTCCCAAGATCCCGATTTGTACATCTTGTCGATGATCGTGACTCTTGCCCCATCACGAAGATATCTGCTAGCGACATTCGAACCTAGGAATCCGCAACCGCCAGTAATCAATACGTTCATTACACTGCTCTTGTCATTTGATCTGTATTCAATTCAGAGATTTTTACTTGCCACGACAAAAAGTTACGATCGTCGTGATCACATAATCGATCATTTCCTCGGACAGACCAGGATATGTTCCGATAAAAAGCGCTTCATTCATGATGCGATCTGAACCTGATAAATCGCTGACGACCCGAATCGAACTGGGATTCTCTTTGCGTAGATTTACAAAAGCAGGCTGCCTGAGTAGATTCCCTCCGAAGAGCATCCTGTTACCGATCAACTTGGAATCCAAGTGCTTGGCCAATTCCGTCCGCGTGAAACCCGCCGTGGGCCTAACTGAAATCTTGAATCCAAACCAGGAGCATTCCGTTCGGCAACCCGTAGAGTCCCAGGAGAAACCACTGGCAGGATCCCAACCGGCCGCATGGGTCGGTAACGAAAACTCCAGAACATCCTCCAATTCCGACAAACCACGCCGGAGCCGGATCCAATTGTGCTTCCTTGCCTCGATAAAACGATCAAGCTTTTCGAGTTGCTTGAGTCCAATCGCTGCCTGGATATCCAGTGGCTTGAGGTTGTAGCCCAAGTGGCTGTAGATGTATTTATGGTCATACCCCTCAGGCAGTTCTCCAAGTTGCCATCCAAAGCGTTTATTGCAGGTATTGTCTTTCCCAGAAGGGCACCAGCAATCTCTACCCCAATCCCGAAAACTCTCCACAATCACCTTAAGCCCCGATTGCTTGACAACGTTCACTGCCCCGCCTTCCCCCAAGGTCATGTGATGCGGTGGATAAAAACTTTGTGTCGACAGGTCCCCCCAAGCCCCCGTGTACTTGCAAAGACTTCCGTCGCCTTGCGCAGGATCCTTCGGAAACATCTGCCGCCAGTCCGAATTCGATGGCATCGTATACTTGCACCCAAGCGCATCGCAGTTGTCTTCGAGAAGCCAAAGCTGATGCTCGCGGCAAAATTCCAAGGTTGTTCGCAAATCGAACGGATTTCCCAATGCATGGGCCATCATCACCGCTTTGGTCTTGCCCTTGCAAAAAGCATCCTGCAATTGTTCGCATTTCGCATTCCCCGTGATTGGATCTGCATCGATGAAAACCGCAGTCGCTCCGCACTGAAGGATAGGTGCGACCGTCGTAGGAAATCCCGCCGCGACCGTGATCACCTCGTCTCCGGGAAACAATCGCCGGTCCCTAGGCAATTTTGGACTGGTCAATGCAGATATCGCAAGAAGATTGGCACTCGAACCAGAATTCACCAAAAGCGAATTCCTAACCCCCAGAAACTCCGCCAACGAACGCTCAAACCGTTCGCCCTCGGCACCGAGCGTCAACCAAAAATCCAATACGCTACCGACCGCCGCTTGGACCTCGTCCTCGGTGAACACACGCCCTGCATAGGGAACCGGGGTTTGACCAGGGATGAATTCCGACCGGCCGGAATCGTCCCCAGCACGATTTGCGCGGTGTGTCATTCGCGAATATTCACCGACAAGCCTACTGATCTCCTGCCGCAGTTCCTGAGCATTCATCGTTCTCGAACCCACTTCTTTCGCTCAAATCTCAATTTGATATTTCCAATACTGTTTCATCGCGTCGTGAGGTTTCCGATCGCGACGGATTGGCTGAAATCCTATCCTAGGGTCCACGCCTGCTTGAGCGTCCGTGCGTCTTGAATGTATCGCTCGATACATTCTTGCGTGACAGCCTGAGGATCTAAACCAGCCTGAACGGCCTGATACCAAGTCGCAGTCTTTTCGATGCAAGATTCGAATGTCCAAGTAGGCTTCCATCCCAAAATATGATAAGCCTTATCAATCGCGAGATTCAGTCGAGATGCTTCGTGGGGCTCCGATAGATTCGAAGCATCGATCCAGGTCCCGCCGGTATGGTTTAGAAAACTCTCGACCAATTGGCAGACACTGCGATTGCTTTCAAGCTGCGGGCCAAAATTAAACGCCGAACACAAAAGCTCCGTGTCATATCCACAATTCTTAGGTTGAGCTAGTTGGGAAGCTAGCCACAGATAACCCGAAATCGGCTCCAAAACATGTTGCCATGGCCTGGTCGCTAGCCGATTTCGAACCGATACCGGTGTGCCTGACATCACGGATCGAACGATATCCGGCACGATTCTCTCGGGTGCCCAATCGCCACCCCCAATCACGTTTCCCGCACGAGCAGACGCCACCCGAACCGAGGAATCCGCCCCGGAAAAAAACGACGATCGATAGGCCGCCGTTACCAACTCAGCACATCCCTTCGAGGCACTGTAGGGATCGTAGCCACCCATCGGATCTTCTTCTCGATAAGCATGCAGCCACTCTTTGTTCTGGTAGCATTTGTCTGTCGTAACAATCACAACCGAACAGGGTTTGGAGTATCCGACAAGAGCCTCAAGGAGATTGACCGTTCCGAGCACGTTGGTTTCAAAGGTTTCACGAGGCTTGCGGTAGGAAGCTCTCACCAAGGGCTGCGCTGCAAGGTGGAATACAAAATCGGGCTGAGTGCTCAAGATGGCTTGTGTCAAAGATCTTGAGTCCCGTACATCTCCATGACCGTCGCACTTTATCGAAGACGCTAATCGCAACTGATCGAAAAGAACTTCATGCGACTGTGGCTCAAGCGAATACCCAAAGACCTTCGCACCCAAGGCGACCAACCAAGCAGTTAACCAGCTCCCTTTGAAGCCGTTATGGCCGGTGATGAAAACGTTTTTTCCCTCAAACAGGTCATGAAACATGTTAGTTTTCCCAAATCTTCCAAGGCGCTTTGCCCGTTTCCCAAAGCTGTTGCAACTCGTTGCGATCCCTGAGTGTGTCCATCGGCAACCAAAATCCTTGATGCCTATATGCCGCAAGCATCCCTGATGCGGCCAAGTCTGCAAGTGGCTGACGCTCCCATACCGTCTGGTCTCCCTGCTGGATGTAGTCAATGGCCGATGGCTCCAACACAAAGAAACCGCCATTGACCCAGGCCCCATCCCCTTCAGGCTTTTCCTGAAATACAGAGATCCTAGTCGGATCATTTCTGCTGAACGACAACGCACCGTATCGCCCTGGAGGCTGAACCGCCGTCAAGGTTGCCGTCGATCCGCTGTTTTGATGAAACGCAATGAGATCCTTGATGTTGATATCCGCGACCCCATCGCCATAGGTCATGCAAAAGGTTCCTTGACCAAGAAACGGCGCAACCCGCTTTAACCGACCACCGGTCATCGTCGCGTCCCCGGTGTCGACGACCGTCACCCTCCAGGGCTCGGCTTTTTTGTGAAGCACCTCGACGGTATTGTTGGCCATGTCGAATGTCACATCGGACATGTGAAGGAAATAGTTCGAAAAATATTCCTTGATCATGTATCCTTTGTAACCGGCACAGATGATAAAATCGTGTATTCCAAAAGTTGAGTATATCTTCATGATATGCCATAAAATGGGCATGCCTCCGATCTCGATCATCGGCTTGGGCCTCAGATGGGTCTCTTCTGAGATCCGCGTTCCCAACCCACCCGCAAGTATCACTGCTTTCATCGCTTTCCCTCCGGACTCATACCCTGCCTACTTCGTCGCATGTTCAAAGCTAGACTGTTTCCTGGCTTCCTCAAGCAAGCCCTCAACGAACTTCCCGTTCGACGAATTCGTACCGATTTTCTCGAGATAACTGATGGCAATATCCCACTTTTGAAAACCCATCGACAAAACCGCCGCCCCAATCTTCAAATCGAAACTCTGAGGATGTGCTTGATTGAACGACTCGCAAATCGTCTCGAGCCTTGCCCATTCTAGCGTTCTTCGACGACTCGCTTGGATCCAGTATGCCAGCAAGCCGACCAATCCATCGATATCTCTGTCGGACCACTCGGGCATCGCCTCGCCCGCTTTCGGCAGAAACTCCGCTGGGCGTTGCATAATCTGCTTTGTCCATTCCAAGGCCACAAGAAACGTCTCTGGGGTGCCAGTCGTATCTACCCGAAGAAGCTCCACCAAGGGGTCTGAGCCCTGGTCCTGCCCTAGGGAGTTCTCATCGTAGTATTGATCCAATAATCGACGGACCTCGGGATGATCCGATCCGAATCTGAGCATGGATCGAAGAAGAGCACCAACCGGTAAATCTCGATGAGCTCCCTCGGGAAAAACGGACTTGGCTACCAGAGCGCGAAGTTCGCTCGCCACGACGGTATGCCTTAGCGATTGTTGATCCTCAGGGAGTATCTGGTCGATGCGTGTCAGAACCGATGTACTGGCTTCCTCGATGCCCGAGACCATCATCAAACATCGAAAGAATGCGTCGATCGCTTCGATCTTGGTTTCGCTCGACCAATCGACGCTCATGCGTTGCATGATCGGGGAATACTCCACAATCGCCGTTCTTGCCTCTCGGACCGCTCGCTTTGGATCCATACTAGCAAGCCCCTCGACCAACCATGCCTTAGTGATCAATCTTCTTGGATTGCTCGTATCGATCGGAATGCTATTGCTCAGACTCGATTCCAAACATGCAATCCCTGACCGCAGCTTGATTTCCCGCTGCGTTGCTTCCAAAACCGGTGATGCTCGATGTGCAAGCTGAATATCTACTGAACCTAGGATTTCGTCGAGCTCGACCGCTTTCATGCCGATCGATAGTTGCTCGGCGCGATCCATCATCGATTGGATCTGAGATTCCTCGACTCGGCAACTTTGCCTTAGCCTCAGCAGATCGCTTCGCAAAATGTAAAACTTCGCCCAGATCGCATCCGGTCCTTCGAGTCGAGTCGCGCTGCGAATCGACTCGAAGGCGCGATTCTTCGATACCATAACAAACTCTTTTAATCGCTTGCTATCCTCGCCCACATTGGGTTCGTTAGCTAGTATTCGTCCACCAACTCGATCGATCTCCGAGGCTACTTCCGCATGCATGCGGCGATAGCGAGCTTCCGTAGGCGAATGAACCATCAGTCGCTGCGCGGCAAGCTCCGCTTTCTTCATGCTTGTAAACCACTCTAACGAATCCATCGCCAAGTTGGCATTTGGGTCTGCTTTCAACTCGAAAGCTCGCGCCTGAATTACCATTGTTTCATACCGGCTTAAAATCCTCGGCTCGACAAAAAAATGACTCATGCCCATCGCAACTAGGGTGACGCCCCCCAGTACCAATGAAGGAACTCCCCATCGCCAATAGGTTTCCGGTGTCTCTGGAAGCTCGTTACTTTGAACCATTGGCTCGCTGACTCCTGACGATCCCTAGAGCACTGGCCGATTGGGAGACGATCTGCTGGCGATTCTCCATAAAAATCCGGCGTAAATCCCCCATTTGCACATCCGTTGGCAATGCGCTGGTGTACGCGATCTGCTGGAACTGAAAAGTCATGGGTTCATGCGATCGATCGCCAGGCCGCTCACGGTTTAAAATATTGTTCGTCCACCGCCCGGCTTGCCTGCGAAACTCGACGGATCCCTCATACTTATAGGGATGTCCTTGCTGGTCGAAAAGCGAAAAATGCAGGATCGCAAGATCTCCAAGATCGTTTTTCAAAACAGTTTCAAAGAAGGAGGTTCCGTCTGTTTCGATCAATTCGGACCTCTCCCTTTGCCATCCGGAATTGATGTAACATTCCCAGAGTGGATGCCAACCCCGAAATGGGAAATCCAGGCATACGGTCAATCGCCCAACATCGCTCGAAAGCTCCCAAATACGCGAATGCTGACCCAACATGTCGTTGCGATCACGGTATGCGGTATGAAAGCCGACCAACTGCGAACCGCTCGGCGCGACCAAGTCCGATGCTCCTGGAAATGCACCCGACTCGTCTTGCGTGATGCTCGGCAAATCAGAATTCGCATGGAATTCCATCACCGCCCGGACGCTCACCGGAAGAAAAACGAACAAGCTCAATGGCAAGACAGCCCAACGAAAGCTGATTCGACCAAAGGAGATCGGGTTGCCGGCATTGCTTGCTTTGGACGCATTGAATTCTGTCGAAATTTGCCTTCTGGAAACCCACCTCAAATGTAGGAAATTGAGCAATTGAACCGAACTCCAATGGACCCATGCGGTAAATGCGAAAACGCCCAACCCCAAAAAAATATGAGTCGTCCCATGCGACAAATCCACGCCGAACCACTCTAAACCTAGGACAATTAAATAGATACGCAGCAGATTTCCCAATATCGCCCAGATCGGGACCGTAACGATCGTAACCAGGCTAACCCACCAAGTAGCCTGCCCAATAAGAAGCAAAACTCCGGCGACGGCCATCAGCGCATACTGACTGTCGACCCCACTACAGGCTTCCTCAACAAACAAAGGCTTGCTAGGAACCTCGATGATATTGCCACGCCGCACGTGTACAATATTCGTTAAATCCATCAGGCGGCTGCAAGCAAAGGAGGATAGTGATTGCAATCCATTGATAAGTCGCTTGTCCCATCCCAAGGGCGCAGGCAAGGTAACCACGAGCAATCCACAAATACCCACAATTCGCAGGATACTCAGACCGGGTCTTGCGACTAGAGCCCATGCACCCACGATCGTGATCGCTACGAAATGTGCAAGCCAGGGGCTTCCATAATACAATGCCAGTAACGCCAACAGCATCGAAAAAACCCATGCTCCGAGCGCCCACGTACGAAGATTTTCGTTTCCTTTTAAATCTTTACTTTCACGAAAAAAGTATACCGATGCAGCCACAGCCAACGGAAAAAACTGCAAATGCGGCTTTTGCATCAGGATGCAGCATTGCATGTAAAGAAGCGGCGACAAAGCCACCAATGGCAATACCAAGCCGATCCAAGTCCATCGATTCAGGCGTCTTGGGCTATCGATCGACACCCAAACCTCCTTCGTGTTCCTGCTGGCGTAACTCTCGGATCTTCAACGCGATGAGATACTCATAGATGGAAAGCAATCGGCAATAGTGATATCCTGGAAGTCCATCGAGAAATCCTGCTTTGACAATGTACATATAGACAAAGCGTAGAAATCCTCTGCAGGGCATTCGAAAGGATAGTTCCTTCAAGGCCAAGCGACGCGAGGATGGATCGCGAAACTGGAAAAGGTCTGTCCAAGGCACCTTGCGGTGCTTCAAACTTCGAAGCGATTCAATCGCCTCATTCGTCGAGTATTTGTTGTGCTTGTCAACCCAGGCGGCTAGTCCTTTGCGGAAGCTATAATGATGGAAGTGTCCATTGAGCTCTCCAATCTCCCCTCGTACCACAGGAGTGCAATTGACCATTCGCTCCCATTGCACGTTCTGCGGACGATAGAATCTTAACACCCACACGGGATAAATACCACAGTGTTTGATCCAACGGTCCATAAAGTAGTTTTTGTATCGCAATCGATAAGCTACATACTTGTTCGTTTTGTCCGACGCGATCGATTTCATTTCTTCGGTCAGATCCCAGGGGAGTACTTCGTCAGCATCTGAACAATAGACCCAAGGATACTTGTACTCGATCTGTGTACCCGCCCAATTCAGTTGGGCTGATTCGTTGTCAAATTGGCGTTGGATCACACGGCAACCGGCCTCCTGCGCGATCTGGACTGTTCGATCCGTACTTCCCGAATCCAGAACTACAATGTCATCGCACCAAGAAAGAGACGCAAGGCAATGCGGCAGATTCACCTGTTCGTTTAGGGTTCGAATCAAAACCGAAATCATGAGTCGCTACGCTTGACGCGTCTTTGCTTTTTTACCGTCGCTGGGTTGCCAGCGACAACCGTCCAAGGAGCCACATCTTTGCTCACCACGGCACAGGCGGCCACTACGGATCCTTCTCCAAGGCGTACA
Source organism: Planctomycetota bacterium (assembly GCA_026692845.1). GTDB lineage: Bacteria > Planctomycetota > Planctomycetia > Pirellulales > Pirellulaceae > JBKCUI01. Next base: position 112,070 of record JAPLNM010000047.1, read on the forward strand.
CCGGGACCGATAAATGCTCTTGCGCAAACCCAAGTTCCGTTTTCGATTACGATCGGGGCGTGGGTCAGAGCCATCTGTGGGTCCGTTATATCGTGACTCCCAGTGCACAAAAACGCTTGCATACTTACTGTGCAATGCGAGCCGATCTCGATACGATCGACCGAATAGACCTCCACCCCAGGTCCTACGGCCGTGTGCTGACCTATTTGTACCCTGGCTGGATCCCATATCACCGTAGTGGGATAAACATAACTGCTCGACTCAAGCTTGGCACCAAACAGTCGCAATAAAAATCGACGCCATGCAAAGGCCCGCTGAGGACTCCATCGAAACAGACTCGATTGGACCACAGCCCATAGGAATCGCCGAAGCTTCGAACCCAATGAGGCCGCGTTGATGTACTTCGATACGTCTAACCCGCCGGCCGAATGAGGATCACGGAAAATAGAGTTCATAAGCCTCTTTCAACCGCTGAGAAATCGTCGGCCAGGCGAACTCGTCACGAACCCAAGCACGCCCTCGCAAACCCATCTCACCGAGTTCTTTTGAGCTAGTCGATGTGGCTTGACCAAGGGCATGAGCGATCGGCTCGACAGTGGGTGCTACCCACCATCCGCAACGATGGTCGACAAGCCCCTGCCAAGGCGCTCCTGTCGTGGTAATGACCGGCAATCGATACGCGAGCGCTTCGGCGACTGCAATCCCGAAATTCTCGCTAAATGTGGGTAGAATGAACAAATCGGCGTTCGAAAGAACCTTCTCTTTCTCGGTTCTATAGACTGCATCTTGAAACTCCCAACTTGTACGCAAACCCAGCCGTTCCACTTGGGATTCGACCCATTGCCTATGACCATCTGCATCCGGTCCGACGACTTTCATCCGCCACCCCTGCGGGCGAACCTTTGCCCAGGCCTCCGCCAGCATCCCGAGCCCCTTTTTCGGGTGAATCCGACTCAGAAAAAGCGCCGTTCTGACCGGGTTTGAATCCCCGGGATTGGATTCTCTTGTGTCAAGAGGGAGATTTTCTGGAAAAGCAATACCATTAGGAAGCACCACGGTCTTATTGGTTAATCCCAGTCGAGCAAACTGCTCAGCTTCGCTCGGTGCAGTTGCAAGCAGGAACTCCGAGCGTTTCAGATCGTTTCGCTGATACAACCACCAGGCCAATTTCTTTTTCCATTTCCGGTGACTCAACGCCCAAGGCTCCAGCATTCCGTGAGGACTAAATAGGTAAGGGATCCTTGATTGCCGAGCAGCTTTCGAAGCGTTATGCAAGTACCACTCCCAAACCCCGTGGATATGCATCCCTCCTATCATTTCTCTTGGTTCGTTTGCGAGCAACGCCTGGATCGTTGGATAATGCACCGAATTTACCGGAGCAAATCGAGAAAGATCTTGCTCATGATCAGGGCAGACCAGGATACCATCCTGTCCGGAGTGCCTAAGAGCCTCTATAAGTTGCGTTGCTGTCAAAGAAGGCCCGCCTCGGTCGAGCCGAGTTGAGGTGATGACATGAATGACCGACTTACCTTTTAGCATCATAGAGCCTGCAAACGATCCGAGAGTGCTGCAGCCCGTAGCCCCCAATGGTGTTGTGAAAGATCGTAAGCCACGTCAGGTTGCCTATCTCGAATCATCGCTTTGTAGATCGCATCGGCAAGCGCCTCGGCCGTTGGTTCAACATAGACAGCTTGATCACCTAAAATCGAACGAACCTCCCCGACATCGGATGTAATAACCGGCCTTTGTGCTTGCGCAAATTGAAAGCATTTGAATGGACAACGTGCCAAATTCAGTTCCTTACGACGGATAGGAAAAACCAAGCAATGGGCCTCGCGCAATTGCAAAAGCATGGGGTTCCAATCGAGGTAGCCGGGAAATTCGAATTTCTCCAAACCGAGCTCAACGACTCGTGCTTGACAACGCTCCAGTTCGGCTCCCGTGCCGATCCAGCGAATAGGGACCTCTTTATCACGGCGCCGGAGAACCCCTGCAGCCTCAACCAATAGATCGTGGTCCCAATTCGGATGGAGGCTCCCCATGCCAATGGCTACAGGTGCGATACTCTCAAGATTAGGATTCGGAAACTCCTTCGGAAGGCATGCATAAGGCAAGTACAGCGAGTCCCTGCCGAAGCGATCCATGATGTATCTCGAGAGCCATGAACTCGCGGTGATGACAGTCGCTGCACGCCGTACTAGCCACCGATCCCGGATCTCTTTGTACCATCTGCGAATCGGATTTCGTTCGACAAAAGTCGTCCAGTCCTCCCAATCAAACACGAATCGTTGACGCCGATGGATCGCCGAGAGCATAAGCGCTTTCTCTTTGGGATTGAGCATGTGCACGAACTCGGGTCGCTCGCGTCGAAGGATTCCCCCTAGGCTCGCTTGGATCCTCTTGGCGGACGGATCGTAGTAGAACGCATTCGTCTCCTCAGGAAGGCCAAAAGACCGATTCGAAGGAGTATCTGGAATTGCCACTTGTGCATCCCATCCGAATTTCCGCAGATGAATCGCTAGATGCAATGCACGTATGCAACCCGTTGTACTTAGGTCACCGAAGCTGATGAAAAGTATTTTCCTATTAGCGATCATCGCTTTGGTGCAGCGTTAGGACGCATGAAAAACGCGTTCGCAAAAATCAAAAATGCCATGCTCATAGGCCAGGAAAACCGGGCAAAGGCATTGGGTGAAAACAGAACATGCCAACAAAAATAGGGAACGTAAACTACAGCGATCGCTATGATTCCCATTGAGCCATTGATCAGCAATTGGTTTGAAAGATAAAAGGTTCTATAAATCACATAAACCCAAAAAATGAAACCGGCCAAACCTCCGAACACCCAAGCACCAAGCAATACCGAATGAACCGGTAAGATATCCTGAATCAATTTTTTGGGAGCTGCTGCACCGTAAATCTCGCGCATCTTAAGGAGATAAAGTCGCCGTAAGTGTCCTGGATTCGCCCAGGAACCATGTCCTAGAATCGGTTTCTCGTAAATCGCATCCAAGGCGATTACCGATTCGTTGCGAGCCAGCAACAACACCTCCATGGGATTGTAAGGGTTCTTGGCCAAGTCGATCTGCATCTTAGCCGCCTTCCCTAAAGCTCCGCTTTGTGCGTAGACCACATACAATAAAAAAAGGGGGACAAGCAATACCGCACAGATCATCAAACCAGAGCGCATCGAGTAGCGCAGATCACCTCGCGAATGCGTTACCTGGAACCACAAATAGACGAAAAACAACGTGCTGATCAATACCACTAGCCCATCGGATCTTCCCCCATACATATTCGCTACGATTCCATAAACAATCCCGAGAGGGAAAACCAACCAAGGATGGGATCGATAAAACAAAAAGGCGAAAATTGCAAAGGCAGGGTGCGCCCAACCCGAGACGTAAAAATCCCAAATATTCTCAGCATATCCAGCATTATTTCCCTCGAATCGATAAAGCAAACCTGCACTCAAAACACCACCGGCAATCGCTCCCAGCAACGTCCCGAGGTGATTGCGAGGGTTGCGGCAATACAATCCGCAAAAGAATAAGAATGTCGTCATCGTCAGGAAGATGCTACCCAAGCCTCGCAGGGAGTTCTTCATCGTGGTGGCGTTGTACAAGTCGCTTAAGACTTGCGAAGTTAACCAAAGCAATCCTAATCCAACGATCGCCATGACTTCGCGGTTCCGAAGCGCTTTGAGAATCTGCTTCATGTAAAAAGGGTACAACGCCAGGACAAGCAACTCACCGAGTCTAAATGTACCGATCAAATTAACCGGGATCACCATGCATGCAGCAATCATGAACGGAATCAGATTGCGCCGATCCAATAGCAGTCGCCAGCCGCTCGATGCGTTTACGCCTTGAGCTTGGACTCGCCTATTTGCGAGGCCTTGTGTTCTTGGCTCCGATGCTATACTTGGCTGCATCAACGACTCCTTATCGATTCGTTTGCCCGTGGCAAATGCCGAGTCCAGTTCTTACCGAGTATCCTCTGGATCGTATATTCGATAGCCAAACTCAACCTAAATCTTCCGCCACAATCTTGGACTATTTGATCATACACAGATCTTGATGAATGATTTTTGAAACTCTTTACCCACAGCATCGATCGATACCGATCATAAAATTCAGGACGGTAATTTTTTACGAAGTACCATCGAACCCATTCCCGCGGCAGATTCAAATCCTTTGCCTGGATCGTGATGGAACCTTCGTGGGCTTGCATGACCACCAATCGTCTATCAACGCACCGAACCATGGGATAGCGAAGCGCGATTAGAAGAAAAAGCAGTTGGTCTGGACCAGCCCCGTGGCTTGCATAATCGATCTCAAAGGGATTGGGAATCTGATCCACCAAAGCCTCAAGCATATCGCTTCGCCGAAACAATGCATTGAGCGGAGAAATCAATTGGATCTCTTTTGGATTTAAGAAAATTGCCGCTTCGAGCAACTCCTCACGGGAAAACATGGTTTGAGACTGAAAGCTCGACGCCCCATAATACCCCCCTTGGCCTTGCATCGTATGACCGGTCATCACATACGCCGTTTCCTCATCGAACAATCTAAGGGTCTCAGTGAGAAAATCTGGTTCAAGTCGGTCGTCCGAAAAAAGAAGATGGCAATATTCACCTTTGGCCGCCTCGATGCCTAATCGCCAATTCCTAACCGGACCTACATTCCGGTCATTGCGAATGCACCGAATCCGTGAATGTTGCTTGGCGTATTCCTGCACGACAGCCCAAGTCGCATCGGTACTGCAATTGTCGATCACCACAATCTCATGGCCTTCGACCGACTGCTCCAATGCAGACTCAATCGCAGGTTTCACCAAATCCTGCCGGTTGAAAACCGGAATAATGGTGCTGACTCTCATGCCCTTGCCACGCATTGCTTCATGCAACTTATCCAAACAAACGGGGCTATGAACCCAAACAAAGATAACGACAAAGCACTGGAAATCAGAACCCCAGATATGCCGATTCCCTCGATCCCACATAACCAGATCGCAAGTGGGATGTTCATCAACGATGCAAATATCGAGCAAACTACCTGTTCTCGCGTGCGTCCGATCCCATTGAGCAAACTCGCGTAAGCAGCACCCCAAATGACAACCCACGTATAACCCACCATGGACCAACGGACCATGGGAGACAAAGTGATACTCCTATCGATCCAAAAATGGATCAACGGATTCATCGCAAACCCGATCGCAATCGAAACGACTCCGAAGGGTATCATCAAACCTGTGACGATCCGCCAAAGCCGAAGCATCAACGGCCGATCTTGATTCGCCCATGCTGCTCCAGACAACGCCCAAATCGGTCCAATGCACAACGCAAAGCCAGTCGTCGCCAAAGCAGAAAGCCGCAATACCACATCATACTCGGCAACCATCGCTGGCCCGAGTATCCTCAAGACAATCAGCCGATCCGTCATGAAAATCACCATGTAAGTGATCTCGATGAACAAAAACGATAGGCCGATACGCGCTACGTCCAGAAAAATACCCCAAGTAGCCTCCGACCGCCGAGGAACTAGGTCCGGTAAACAACGAATCAAGTAACTCGCTTGAACCGTATAACCCAACGCAAACAATAAAAAATTCGTGCTAGCCAAGCGAGGTAAACTCACTGCATGAGCATTCCATTGAGCTATCAGCAGATAAAGAAACAACCCAATCGAAGCCAAAAAACTCACCAAGGCCGTCGCTGAATTCCAATGCTTGGCATACAAAATCGCATTCATCACCCCAGACAACTGAGTCAAAGCGAACGTCAGAAAACAAAACAACAGACTCCAAGCGATCGTTCGATCGGAACTTGAACTCCTAAGCCAACTTGCCAGCGGAAAATCCATAAGGAAAAGCAAAACGACCAAAACAAAAGCAACCAGTCCCCACAAGACCACTTGACCAAACAGCGTGGAGGATAAATACCGCCTCGCGAGCCGATGATCACCGACCCCTAACGACTCAATCAACTTGTTGCGAAGCCCCTTTCCAATCCCCAATTCCAAAACCGCGATCCATATCACCAACGATTGAAGCACCACCCAGACCCCATACTCACCCTTGCCCAGAGCCTTCATCAAAAGCGGCAACATTGCAAACTGCAACAGAAACGTGCTGAGTTTGAGCACGGTCGATAAACCAACATTTCTTACGAAAACATCCCGCAACATGGCCAAATACCTACAAAACCTAAACCACCCTAAACAAAAACATTAGGAGGTCTGATGCATAGCTTCGCTTCGGTCGGTGGCACCAAAACCATCGATTTTTCTAATTCCATCCAGGGCGTCTAGATCCCAATACCACTTTAGGTCACCCTTTAATTCGGTAAAGCAAACCCAAACAGTTTTGCCAGATCATGCAAAATATCCTCTCAGACTGGAAAACTGCCAAGTTAGCCTCGCTAAGCGAGCAACTCGGTCAGAACATGCCCGTGAACGTCGGTCAAACGCCGGTCAATCCCATTGTGTCGCACCGTGAGCTTCGTATGGTCGATTCCTAGCAGATGCAGAATCGTCGCATGGATGTCATAGACCTGCGTCGGATTTTCCCGGTCCAAAGGTTTGTACCCGAACGCATCGCTTGGACCGTAGCTGACCCCGCCTCGGATCCCTCCCCCGCATAGCCAGTTCGTGAAGCAATAAGGGTTATGGTCCCTTCCGCGTCCCCCCTGGGAACTGGGCATCCGCCCAAACTCCGTGGTCCATAAAATCAGCGTGTCCTCGAGCATCCCTCGTTGTTTAAGGTCCTGAATCAACGCTGCTGCTCCCTTGGCCATCCCGGTCGAGAGCGGTCCGTGATCGCGCTGGATATCCTCGTGCGAATCCCAATTCCGCCTCGGAAATCCATTGTCATTGCCCGACCAAATCTGGATGAATCGCACTCCTCGCTCGAGCATCCTTCGGGCCGCTAGACACTTGCGTGAAAAATGAACCGTCTCCTCCTGGGGATTGATCTCTTTGTCAAACGTTGCTGGAATCTGGTCGAGTCCGTACAACTTTAGGATATGCTCGGGCTCCTGAGAAAAATCCAGCGATTCAGGGGCCGCCATCTGCATGCGTGCCGCCAATTCGTAGCTGCGAATGCGGGATTCGAGCCGCAGGTCGCCCAATCGATCCTGAGCGTGTCGCGCATTGAGCTCGGCCAGCAAAGACTGACCGGCCGCCTCACTCTTGCCTGTGATGTAGGTACCGGACTTGTGCGGACGCAAATCCGCAATCGGATTCTCCGAACCGGGATAAATCACCGTACCACTGTGTTGCGCTGGTAGAAACGCCGAATCCCAATTCTTCGTGCCGTTGCTTGCTAGCCCTCGATGGTCTGGAAAAACCACAAAGGTCGGCAGATTATCATTCATACTCCCAAGGCCGTAGCTGACCCAGGCTCCCATGCCCGGGAAACCTGGCAATTGAAAACCAGTCGCATGCAACAAAGTGGCTTGGCTATGGACTCCGGTTTTGCCGACGACGTTATGAACAAAAGCTAGCTCATCTGCCACTTTGCCCAACTCGGACACCGGTTCGGAAAGCAATCTGCCACTCTGCCCGTAGCGCTTGAAGTCCCATACCGGCTTGAGCCACGGTCCTAATCCATTTTGAAACGCTTCGACCGGCTCGCCAAAGTCACTCTCCTGCCCGTGCCGTTTGACCAACTCTTCCTTGAAATCAAACAAATCCAGATGGCTCGCCGCACCGGCCATGAATAACTGAACTACCCGTTTGGCCTTCGCCGGATGATGCAACGTGTTCAAACTCCCTGCGACCCCAAGACCGGTCCCTGTCGACGGACCGCCTAGTACCGAGGACCCTCCCATATCGCGATCGAGCATCGTGCCGAGAACCAATCCGCCGAACCCCTGGCCCAGCGATTCAATCCACCCGCGCCGTGAAACGCATCGGTTTTCCATCGGATCTATTTGCATCTGTCTATCCCCCAAAAAATCCCTGGAATCTGCTTGCTTGAAGACGGATCGATCGCAACTCAATCCACAAAGGAAAACTCATTGAGATTGAAGACCAAACGGCATGCGTTCGCTAAGCCATGCTCGGCGATGTATGGCTCGAAAGCAGATAGCTCGGCATCCGTTGGCTTTCTGCCAAACGCCAATAGAAACATCCGCTCGATCTGCTTGCCCCGATCTGTTTGCTGAATCTCAACCCGATTCGCGAAATGCCTTGCCATACTCACCATGAAACCATTGTTGAGCAGCGCCAAGGCCTGCAGCGGACTGAGCGATTCATTGCGTTTGTCCACCCGCATCGATGGATCTGCGCAGTCCAAGGTCGCCATGAATGGCTGCGGTTGCGAACGAACTAAAAACCGATACACACTCCTGCGATGGGATTTCAAATCGTCGGGATCATGCAAATGGTATTCGTAATGCGGCGAATGCTCAGGCTGCTCAATGACGAAATCCTGGAAACTCGGACCACCCATCGTTAAATCCAACTTGCCGGCAACCTGCAAAACCATATCACGAAGCGCCTCGGCCTCCAATCGACGTCGATTCGACCGCCACAAGTACCGGTTGTCGCTATCCACCGATTCGGCTCCCAATGCTTGCGCCTCGTTTGTGACGCTTGATACTTGCTGATAGGTGTGACTCGTCACAATCAACCGATGAAGCCCCTTGAGCGATTGCCCCTGATCGCGAAACTCAACAGCTAGCCAGTCGAGCAACTCTCGATGGGTCGGCTCGGAACCCATTCGTCCTAGATCATTCGCCGTCTCGACAATACCTCGCCCGAAATGATACTGCCAAACCCGATTGACAATGCTGCGCCACGTCAGCGGATTGCGGTCGTCAGAAATCCAATGCGCCAAAGCCGCACGCCGATCTGATTCGCTGTGGTCATCGGGTAAGTCGAACCAACTTTTAAGCTCGACAAAGCAATCCAGTGCGCCGCTTTGGACCTGATCCTTGGGCTGGGTCACACTTCCTCGATCCAACACATAGATCGGTCGTGGCTTGCCCCCACTGCCCCCCGTACCGACAAACGCTCCACTCCCAATATGCACCACTCCCGCATAGACCACTTGCTGCGGTGGCAAACCTGACTTCGCCCCCTGGACCTTGCTTATCAGGCCGGCCAATTCTTCCTTTCGTATCTTCGTCTCGTTCCCGAGTATCCCATCGACCATTGCAGAACGCTGGGCCTGCAAGTTCTTCAAATCGGTATCAGCCAACTTAGAACGGCCATAATAGTATCCATCCACGATATTTTTTCGTTGCCATCGCGGGCCCGCTTCGATCGAGTCCAAAGCCGTAACACTGCAGCCCGACGCGAGGTTCTTACCTTCCCTAGAAAGAACCGAAATCTCGCCTAATGCAAAGATAAAATCAGTGGGCATCCTCCGAGCAAGTTTGGTTGCTGTTATCCGTACATAACGCCCCTTGGTCGAGGATCCGGCTGGGGATTCGCTCTCAAATCGCTGTGGGACTACCCCTGGGTTTGAAAAATCTCGCTCCGTACGATCGACCCATCGGACCACCCCGGCACGGAATTCCGGATCGTCGCTGACCTCGACCAAGAACCGAACGGGAAATCCAAAACCTGCTCCAATCCCGTTGAACGTGTCATGGCAACCGACGAACTCCAAGGCAACAAAGCTTTGAGAATCTCCTAGGTCGACTTGCACCCACTTGGGGACATCGTCTCGTGTCTCGATCTGGCTGTGGTACCCAAACTCGGGCAGCTCGTTACCTCCTAAAGTCTTGGTCGTTTCGGCAATGAGACGATCCAGATCCGAAAGCGGCTTGCCTCCTCGCTCGATGATCTGCTCGTCGATCTGCTTGATCTCCGTCGCAAGCAATGCGATCTGCTTGTCCAATTCCAATCGCTTTGCGGCAACCTCCGGATCGCGGTCGTAAACTCGATCGGCTCGATCCAATGCAGCAAAAACGGCTTGCAGACGATAGTAATCCTGCTGCGATATCGGATCGAATTTGTGGTTGTGGCACTGGGCACAGCCAACGGTCAAACTGTTGAAGCTCCCCATCACGGTCGCAATCATATCATCGCGATCCAGGTGCCGAGCCACTTTGCCGTCGATCTTCGTCTCGGGCACCTCGGCATGTCCGATGAAATCCCATGGCCCAGCTGAAATCATTCCGAGGGCCTCGATGCCGTCGGAGGTCCCCGGATACAGCACGTCTCCTGCAATCTGCTCCTGGATGAACCTTCGATATGGCTTATCGGAATTCAATGCGCTGATGACATAATCCCTATATGGCCACGCATTGGGACGCTGTTTGTCTTTGTCATACCCATGGGTCTCACCAAAGTGAACCACATCGAGCCAATGCCTCGCCCAACGTTCCCCGTAACGCGGTGAGTCCAACAACCGATCGACCACCCTTCGGTAAGCTTCTTCATCACTTGCAGGATCCTGAACAAATTCCGAAATTTGCTCTGGACTCGGCAATAGGCCGATCAAGTCCAAGTAAAGTCTTCGCAACAACGTATGCCGGTCTGCCCTCGGGGATTGAGGAAGCCCTTTTTCCTGCAAGCGAGAAACCACAAACGCATCGATCGCATTGGCGACAACGTACCCTTCTTGGTTTACCTCCGGAACCGCAGGGCGTTCCAAAGGCTTCAGCGACCACCAATCCGTATCGGGTACGTGACGATCCTCCAACTTCTTCCCTTCAGGCCACTTCGCCCCGGCTTGAACCCATGCCCCCAGGGCCTCCACCTCCGCTTGAGTAAGCGGCTTTCCCCCCTTGGGCATCTGCGGATCCGTGCCACTGACATACTCCAACAAAACGCTCTTCTCGGGATGCCCAACGTCGAGCGATGGGCCGCTTTCACCTCCATGAAGCATCGCACCGAGTGTCTCTAAACCTAGACCACCCTTGGGCTTGCTCCCCGCATGACAACTCACACACCTACGCTCGAGCACCTCGGAAACCACTCCAAAGGAATCCTCCTGAGAGTGCCCTACACAGGCCAACGCACCTATGAAAAACGTTGAAACCATTCCAGCGATGTGTTGATTGGAGTTGCGCATCATTCCCTAAGCCCGCCTCAGAACAGCAAGGTCATCAATAACACCCTCATAGCAGCGACTGCTGCCTGAGCTGAATCGGTATTTTACTCGGTTTGTGCCCCTAGGAGCACCGCAAGAGGCGAGCCACTAGCTTTTCTTTCGCCCATACACCCGAATCACCATCCCCAATCGACTCAAGTCGATCGCTTGCAATGCCAGACTGGTCCCAAAATGGACCAATGGTAGTAACGGCCTGGCAAAACTCGGACAGCGTTTCTCGAAACTCGACTTGGGTAAACGCGACACCCATTCGATCTTCGCAACCTCAAATCCATGCTTGCGCAGCAAACAAGAGAGACTTCGAGGACTGAAAAAATTCAAATGGGTTGGTGGACAAACAAACGGATCACGCTCCTGAAGCAACTTGCGGGTGATACTTCCATAATTGGGTAGCGCAATCGCTAGGATCCCACCCGGCACGAGAAGCCGATGCGCCTTTTCAATCCACAAATTCACATCCAGCACATGCTCGAGGATCTGACTCATTAAGACCACCCCAAGAGAGGATGGTTCGCAGACATACTCCTCGAACGAGGATGCCGTCGGATCCAACCCAGTCATCTGATGGGCGATCTGCCGCTCGATAGCAGCCAACTCCAATGCTTGCACCTCAAAACCGGCTCGCTGCGCCTCGTGCGAGAAAAAACCATAGCCACAACCGACATCCAAAAATCGATTGCTGATGCGGGCCGAACCACCCGAGCTATTCGCGAGCGATTGAATCGTCCGGACTAGGCATTTCGCATCCACCGTTGAGTTTGGGAAGCTTTTCTCGCGTTTTTGGACCGATTCGAGCGTCGGCTTGTCCTGGGCAATCTCCGCATCTCCATGCCCGAACGTCGAATAATAATCCATCAAAAAGGCTAACGAGGGCCGAGGATTCACAAAACAATATCCGCAACTCTGGCATACATCCATGCGATACTGCTGCTCGCCTACCTGCTTGGAACGCCAGGGCTTATAAGCACAAGAGCATCCAGGACAGCTTGAGTAATAGATTTGGTCTTTTTCCATCGCCATTGCGTCACTTCCCCTTGAACCACTCGTTTGGCCGATCTGTTACCATCCGCAGGTCCTTGAATCCTAATTACTAAGCTAGCAAACCTCAACGTTTCAGCGGACTCAAACAGGCCTATCTTTATTTCGTCGCTAATTTAGAGCATCTTGAGATAAACGATCAGATCAAGGGTCTCTTCCCTGGTCAATACCTGACCATTGACCTTGTCCGGAGAATGCTCTCCTGTGAGCAACTCCTCGAGCGTCGATGTCCGACCATCATGCAAAAACTGCACTTTGCGAAACACCCCCTGGAGACTCGGAGTGTTGAAACCTTGGTAAGCATCATTAGACGATCCTAGCCCTAGATCGTGGATCTGGTTATCGGTCCATGTCGCTCCGGAATGGCAATCCGAACAAGCTCCTTGCGGACCAAAGAAAATCTCCTTGCCCCGCGCCGCCGACTCGCGGATCGGCTCGCCGAGGTTTCGATTCGGGTTCGGCGGAGACTGAAGTGTCGACAGGTAAGCCGCAAGATCTTGTGCATCCTCCTGGGTTGGGTCAGGTCCCGACATCGTAGTTTTCAACGAATGCTCCATCGCATCGATCAATCCCTTTTGCCAACCATGCCAAGTCCACGGCCCGGTTCGATCCAGCGTATAGAGTGGCAGTACGGTCTTAAAAGTAAACGCAGTACCATCATTGAATGTATCCATGGCCACAGCATTCGAACCTCCGAGATAATGGCATGAGTGGCAACTGTACCACTGGTCCAAACTGCGCTTCGCATCGTAAAAGATCGCTTCGCCGCGCCTGGATGCTGACGCTATTTGGCTTCCCCCTAGAAAAATCCGCCCGGCGATTTTTCGCTCCATCAAATCGATCACTTGGATGGAGTTATCTAAATAATTTGCGACATAAGCGGTCCGATCGTCGGCCGAAACCCTCAACCCCATAGGCCGCCCACCCAACTCGATCCGATCAAACCTTTCGCGATCCTTGAGCAACTCTGGATCGATATGGTCAGTGCTGCCTCGATCCAAAAACGGAAGACCTCCGATCTGATAGATCAACAACTCGTGGGATCCCGATGCAGTTATTAGAACCTTCTGCTCATCGTGGCTTAGCGCCAATCCATGAGGATCCGCAATGGCCTTGCCTGGTGGATCCAAGGAAATCGCTTCACGATGCGCCCCGTCGGTAAAACCGATACGCCCAAGACGACTTGCCATCACCCAGCCGAGGCGGATGTTGCGATCATTGACCGGATTGCGACGGTAAACCATCCATGGAAAGTAAACCTCGCCGGTCGTTTTGGCCGTCTGCATGTGTCCGATGTTCAGACCTACAAATCGATCGACATGCAGCAACTTGCCCTCTTGGATCTCTACGATAGAAATGCCGCGGTCACCGCTGGTGCCTATCGCAAGGCGCGTTCCATCATTTGAAACGGCTAAAGAACGAGGCCAACGACCCACAGGGATTTTTCGAAGTACACGTCGGCTCTGAAAGTCGACCACGGCGATCGCGTCGGCATCGGTAAGACAAACATACACTTCCTCCCCATCTGCCGATAAGGCTAGACCCGTCGGCTGAAACCCAAGCTCCAGCTCGCCAGCCTGCTGAAGTTTCTCTCCGTCGACTCGCAGCCAATGCAACTTTCCGGCGTAACTTGAGGTCACCAATAGATGCCGACCATCTGGATGCAGCACGATGGAACTCGGGTACTCGCCGACGCTCATCTCATCCAAAACAATTCGATCGCTGAGTCTTACGAGAGATACCGAGTTGGACGTTTGGTTGGCTGTTGCAACCCAAGACCCGTCGAGTGCGACCACCAGATCAACCGGAGAACGATCTTGATTCGGATCCCCCGGGAGCGATCGCTCATCTGCCCATGTCGGAGCAAGGATTGCCAGAAGGGCAAATCCGACTGGCAATGCTAAGATGGAACGTAAAACATCGTGGACGGTCGGCATGATTCGGCCACCTAATCCTCGCGGACAAGCCAACACTCTTACCCCGAAGGATGCTTGGCCCCCAGACGCGATACCCGTTCCTGAAAAATACGATTCCTTGGTATCCGTATGGATTTTGAAAGCCCACACGGATGCCCTGATTCCACCTTGGTCCTAAACCTTGGTCCTAAACCTGGGTTCGAAACCTGGGTTCGAAACCCGGGGCGATAGAATGCCGAAGGACCGATTAGTATTCGCGACGTTCGCGAAGCTTCACACCCTTGCCGATTCGGTCTCGCAAGAAGTAGAGCTTGGCCCGCCGGACGACCGAGTGACGTTGGACGACAATCTTCTCGATCTTTGGCGAATGCAGAGGAAACTTACGTTCAACCCCCTCGCCTGCCACAATGCGGCGGACGACGAACATTTCACGCGAGCCAGAACCGCTCTTGGCGATCACCGTGCCGGTGAAAATCTGAATGCGCTCTTTAACGCCTTCCTGAATCTTCGTGTGCACGTCCACGGTATCTCCGATCTCGAAGGCATCCACGTTTTCCTTGAGATAAGGCTGTTCAACGGCTTGAAGGATTTGTTGGCTCATGATCGACGAACACTTCCAATGTATTTTGTCCTGAAATGAAACGGGCCAATATCATTGTCAAAGAATCGGTTCATGGAAAGGCCAAATCGTTCAAAAACCCTCCGTTTAGTAAGAGTTAAACTTGGTTTTACAAGGTAAAACAGCCCGCTCGTGGGCTGAGAACTTGTTAAAATCCAGTCGATACCGCCGGCTTTGGCCCCAAGCTCCCCCTCCCAAATTCCTTACTCCCACCCTTGAGTCACCATGGACAGCCCCTGCTTTTCCTATGCTTGTGCAAGCTTCCGCAAGGGAATCCCAGCCCTGTTTTCCCGATTTTGGTCTAGAAACCTGATCCGAAACGCCTTGGTGCTTGCCATCATTTCCACCACACCGGCCATTGGTTGGACCATCGGATGGACCATCGGATCGGCCAATGAAGGGGACGATGACCGACAGGGCGATGCGCTCTGGGCCGGTGCTCATGCAAAAAATATCGATCCAGAAACCCTTCCGGTCTGGGTAAGCGGCGGAATTGTCGCGGGCAAGGCCGATCGAATCGTCGATTCGCTGTACGCTCGATCGCTCGTCATCCAAAGCGGCTCTCGGGACTCGAGCCAGGAAGCGATCGCCGTGTGCGTCGTCGATAGCTTGGGTGTGCCCGGTTGGATTGTCGAACAAGCCAAAGCGATTGTTGCCCAGGAAATTCACCTCCAAGCCCATCAGGTGCTCATCAGCGCCACGCATTCGCATTCGGCACCTGCCCTCATGGGTGCGCATGGAACACCCGCCCAAGACGACTACGCTTCAAAAATGCCCGGTTGGATCGCCGAGTCGATCGTCGAAGCCTATCGAAAACGAACCCAAGCGAAGATTGGATCCGGAGTTTCCAATGCAGATCGATACATCCACTGCCGCCGTTGGTTCATGGAACAAGGACACGCCGGTGGAGTGCTTTTCAGCGGCCGTGAAGAGAACATCGTGGCGATGAACCCAGGTCACGATTCTCCCTTCAAGATCCGACAAACCGCTGAAGTCGATCGAACCATTCCCATCCTGTCGATCCAATCCAAAGACGGCAAACCGATTGCAGTCCTGGCCTCCTTCTCAACGCATTACGCCGGCGCCCCGGCTCTGTCCTCGGATTACTTTGGTGTCGTCGCCAAAGAACTCGCTCAACAAATGCGACCCGATGACCCAAGCTCCTTTGTGGGCATTATGGCCAATGCGACCAGCGGCGATGCCAACTGCATCGACTTTGCTCGCCCTGCCAAGCCGTTCGATTACCACGAAGTAGGTGCGTATGTCGCTGCGCGCATCCTGAGCGCCTTAACATCGATCGAGTACTCCGATCGTGCCGCTCTGGGTGGACAACTCGAATTCCTCTCGGCAAACGTCCGTATCGCCGAACCGGCAGAACTGGCACAAGCCACTTCCTATGTCGCATCGAAACTCGGCGATCGACTTCCAAGCAACATCGAAGAAAACTACGCCCGCGAGACAGTCCTCCTTGCTCAAATGCCCCCGACCCGCCAAGTTCCACTCCAAGCCCTCAAGGTCGGGGACATGGTAATCGTTGGATACCCGACTGAAACCTACAATGCGACTGGTCTTGCCGTACGCGCAGCGAGCCCGTTTCGAGTTACACTCAACATCGGGCTTGCTAATGACTTGCTGGGCTACCTACCACCAGCCGACCAATTCCCGCTCGGTGGCTATACAACCTGGAGGGCCCGAACTAGCTGCCTCGAAGAGTCGACCGAAGCCCGTGTGGTCCAAACCCTATCGTCCTTGGTCCAGCAGCTACACGACCCTGAAGACCAATCCACTCGGGCGGATCCACCTGCGCAAGCCATCCAAGCCGGACCCAAACCGATCGTTTCGCATGACGGGCCCCATTCGGCTCTCAGCCCAGAAGACTCCTTAAGTCAATTTGAACTTTTCGCAAACCAACGCATCGAGCTTGCCGCTCACGAACCGGATGTGATCGACCCGGTCGCGATCCGCTTCGACGACGCGGGAAACCTATGGGTAGTCGAAATGTGCGATTATCCCACCAACCTAGGGACCGAAGGACTCGGGCGAATTCGGGTTCTGTCCGATGAGGATCTCGATGGACGCTACGATCGGGCCAAGGTCTTCGCTCGGGGACTCTTATTTCCAACCGGCCTGCAATTGCACCGCGACGGAGCTTTGGTAAGCGTCGGTGGGAAATTGCTTTTCCTGCGCGACACCGATCGTGATGGCACTGCCGATCGGACCGAAGAGTGGCTCGAAGGATTCGCCGTCGAGAACCCACAATTGCGATTCAACGACCCAGATTTCGGAATCGACGGAGCGCTCTACTTGGCCAACGGATTGCGCAGTTCCAAGATCTCTATCGCCAGCGATTCTCAAACGGCAAATCTCTCCCCGTCGCCGACAAGCCTCTCGATATCCAATAGCGACCTGCGTTGGGATTGGATTCACCGGACGGGTCTTGCCGTCGGTGGGCCCTCTCAGTTTGGAATGACCTGGGATCGTTTTGGAAACCGATACTTCTGCAGCAACCGAAACCCCTGTGACGCTGTTGTTATCGAACCAAGGCTCGCGGCTTTAAGCCCCCTGGCCGGTCTGGCTCCTATGACCACTCCCGTTCTCCCGCCCGGAGAGAAATCAACTGTTCGCCCTTTGGTCTCGGCTTGGACGACGTCAAACCTCCACGCGGGTCAGTTTACGGCCGCTTGCGGGGTCTTGATCAGTCACAGCGCCCAACTGCCGGGTGCCTCTTTGGGCCATGCACTGACATGCGAACCAACAGGCAGTCTCGTACACCGAGTCGGACTAGGGAGAGTTGGTGGTCGGACAGTTTCCGAAGAGCCCCAGCGCGAAACCGAGTGGCTTGCAAGCCGCGATCCTTGGTTTCGACCGGTCAATCTCGAAGAAGGCCCCGATGGCGGTATTTACATCGTCGATATGCATCGTGCGGTCATCGAGCACCCGGACTGGGTCCCCGAAGAACTCAAGAAACGAATCGATGAACGCTGGGGAGACGATTGCGGCCGGATCTATCGTGTCGTCAGTCGCAACGCTCCGGCCGTAGATCCTATCTTGCGTGATTTGCATCAACGCCCTCTTTCCAAAAGGGACTCCAGCGAACTTTTCGATTTGCTAAATCACTCGCGCACCTGGATCCAACAGACAGCCGCTAGGCTCCTTTTCGAACGTGTTGCACAAGCGAATCCAGACGAAAAAAGAAGGCTTCACGAAGCCCTCCTGGAACACTGCCGCCGGATCGCAGTCCAACCGAGCAATCCACCGATCAATCCTACGGGAATGCTGCGAGGATTCTATCTTCTGCATGCATCCCAGCCAGAACCATCGCAATCCTCAGCGACCGCCGAACCTGTTTCCCAAGGGTGGCGCGCACTCCTCGAAACTCACTTAATTGACCCGAAAGACCCCTCCCACCGCGATCCGGCACTTCGAGCCGCTCTTTGGCGACTAGCTAGCCACACCAAAACCCGATCCGAAGCACTGCTCGGTTCGACTCGCGATGTCCTTCGGAACGCATCGCAAGAAGAAGCCACCCAGTGCGCTTGGTATCTTGCGGAACTGTTTTCCGAAAATCCATCCGATCCAACGCGGAATCTTCCCTATCAACAGGAATTGCTAGATGCGGCGGTCGCTAGATCGATCGACCTTGCCGATGACCCAAGCTGGCTTATGGCCATCAGCGCAGTTTACCGCGCTGAACCAGCTCGGTTCGTCTTGCCCTGGATCGAACAGGCGGGAAAAGCCCTCGACGAGAAAAAAATGATCCGGACTTTTTCTAGCTCTGCTTTCACCACCTTGATCGCCAACGGTTCCGTAACCGAAAACGCTCTTTGGAATTCCGCGCGCGACGCCTGGGCGATCAAAGCTTTAGAAAGGCTTCATTCCGGTCCTCCCGACGACCAAACGCAACGACGAGTGATCTTCGAACCTCAGATGTCCCTGCAATTGGCCATCGCCCAAGGCATCGCAAAATCTCCCGATGCACCCTGGCTGGCTAAACAAACTCCTCTCTGGACCGCCTGGGCCAACTCCCTGTCGAATCCACTGAGCTCTCCAAGCCTGCAATCGGATATCGCCGAGCTCCTGGCCACGCAACTTGCACCCGAGCAATCCCGCGTGTGCAAAAAGGCGCTGCTAGCAGCGCTCGAGCAATCCGACCAACCAAACCAACGTAGGCAGTACCTAAACGCCTGGGCAAAACATACCGATGAACCGCAACTCGAAGTGAAATCAAGTATCGACTGGATCTTGGAACACTTCGATGGCGAGACCCCTGCGATGCGCTCCGTGATGTTCCAAGCGATCCGAAGCAGGCCCGATCGGCTTACGCGGTGGCTCGACGCGATCGATGGCGGTCAAATCTCCAGCAAAGGACTCGATGCAAGTCAAATCCAATCGCTGATGCAAGTCACCGGCGATCTGCAACCGAGAGTTACCAAATGGCTTTCCGGACGTGTACAAACCGACCGACAGAAGGTTCTCGATCGCTACGCCGATTGCCTGAACCTCGAGGTGAATCTGGACCGCGGAAAGCAGCATTTTGTCCAGCATTGCTCAGCTTGCCACCGGATCGACGCACTGGGCGTGGCAATCGGACCAGATATCTCCGATTCCCGCACCCAGACTTCGGCGCAATTGCTTGTCGCAATCTTGGACCCAAACCGAGCGATCGACAACAACTACTTTCGTGTCACTGTACAGATGAAAGAAGGAACGATCCAAGACGGGATCGTTGTCGAAGAATCCGCCGAACACTTGATCTTGAAAAACCAGCAGTCAGCCCGTCTAGTACTTAGCAAAAACCAAATCGAGGCGATCAAATCCAGCGGAGTGTCGCTGATGCCCGAAGGCATTGAGGCTCAGTTGGACCAACAAGCGGTAGCGGATTTGATCGGATACATCAAAAACTGGCGCTACATCGGGGGCGAGTCTCCGGCATTGCAAGAATCCCGTTAGGAGCTTCGATAATCAATGGTAGAGCACATCGGAATGAGACTCACCGCGTTGTTTGCGTACCTTTGCTTGGGGGGCATTGGCCAAGCCATCGCCGATCAAACAGCTTCGAACCAGCGCCCGTCTGAGCCCAAACTCGGGCATTTTCAAATCGACGTGACCATCCCCGTGGGGCATCGGTGCATGGGCATCTTGCCACAGAAATCCACATCGACGACCGATGGGTTGGAATTGCATGGGTTTGTCCTCTTGGGACAGGAAACACCCATCGTCGTCGTGGCTATCGACTGGTGCGAGATCCGAAATCGATCGTACGACGAATGGCGATCGAGATTGGCCAAGGTTGCAGGTACGCAGCCCGAGCGAGTGCTCGTCAGTTCGTTGCACCAGCACGATGCACCGGTGATCGACTCCGGAGCCCAAGACTTGCTCGATCAGGTGGGATTGCAAAACGAACTGTTCGACCGTTCCTTCCACGAAGATGTTCTCACACGAGCCGAACTGGCTTTATCTCAAGCGATCGAAGAGGCCCAACCGGTAACGCATGTCGGATATGCCCAGTCAGCGGTTTGCGATGTCGCATCGAACCGTCGGGTTGTCGACAGTTCAGGACGAGTCAGCTTCTCTCGGGGCAGCAGCAGTGGCCGCGATCCTGTTTTCCAACTGGCTCCCGAAGGGCTAATCGATCCGAGGATGCGGACGATCTCGTTTTGGAATCAGCAACGATGCTTGATCGAATACCATGCGTATGCCACCCATCCGATGAGTTACTACGGACGAGGCGAAGTCACTTCGGATTTCGTCGGTCTTGCTCGAAAAAGGCTCGCTAGACTCGATCGTTCGATCCATCCGATCTATGCATCTGGATGCAGTGGGGATGTGACGGCTGGCAAATACAACGACGGATCGCCCGAGGCTCGCGAAGAACTCACTCGAAAGATCTATGAGGCGATGCTTGAAAATCGCCAAGGGGTGACCAAGGCATCGGTACCCGGAATTTGGGGATTTCGAAATCTGCCTCTGGATCTTCCCTACACGCAATCCGAGGCTTTGCAAAAGGAGGCCATGGAGAGGGAGCTTTACGAGGGTACTTTGACGGTCGAAAAACGGATTTTGGCTGCAATGGGTTTGGCTTCATGGAATAGAGTCCACGTCCGAAAGCAGCCGATCGATATGCCTTGCATCGATTTGGGAATCGCTCGTTTGGTACTTTTTCCAGGGGAGAGCTTTGTTGGGTACCAGCAAATCGCTCAAAGTATCGGCGGGCCGGTGCCGCTGGTATCGGTCGGATATGGAGAATGCTGGACGGGGTATGTGCCGACCGATTCGGCATTCGAAGACCGGTTCGATGAGTCCTGGTTATGGGTAGCACCAGGCTCGCAGGAACGAATCGAACGGGTGCTCCGAGACCTGCTCGCTCCGTCGCCTTGAGCACTAACAGGCGATCGATTAAACCGCGTCTTGATGGATGATCGTAACGATCGCTTGGCTTGCTTGTCCGCCGGGAGTTCGCAGGGTGTAAGCGAATTGATCACCATGCCTAACGTTGTAGGCCCCTAAAAAGCCTGGCGTGTAGACGATTTTGCGTGTCACAGGGTCCCACTCGACGGTCGCATCGGAATAGGCCCAAGGCGTGATCTCAATAGTGACTTCTGCTGGTTTGGCCGCGAAAGCTTTCAAATCGTCGTTCGCTAGAATATCCAGCGAGGTAGGGGTTGTGCGGCTAACCGAAGCGAAGTAATCGTCAACTGCAACGGGATCCACGGCATTGGGCTGCTTGGTTGTCTTCACGAGCGTCGAGGTATGCACCGAGCCGTAATTGACGCCGATGCTGCTGTACAGGAACGCAGAGCCGTTGAGTCGAATGCCGGTTTGCGAGGAGTAACCATCGGCGGGCTTAAAGTAAAGGTTCGCAAGGATTCGGTTCACGTCGGCGATATCGCCGAACATCCATAAGCCGTTGGATGCGGGATACACTCCCAATTCGCTAGAGTTACGTGAAAGCAGTTCTCCTACAAATCGCTGGCCGACCGAGAAACCCTCTGGAAACTCCCATGACAGGTAAACACCAGCCTTGGCCCCTTCGAAACCAGAATAGTCGATCTGGATCAATGGGGAAAAATCCGCACCGCGGAAATTTAGTTCTTGGCCTGCGAGGCCTTCGACGCTCGCTGGCATAAGCAACTCGAAACGGACCGATTCATCTTCCTGGACTTCGTATTTGATCGAAGCAAAAGCTGCCGAGCGACGCCCATCGCTCGATTCGATCATGTATAGGAAACGGTCGTAGTTAGCGCTGGATTCGTTCGGAGTGTACACCACCACCATCCTGTCTGGGTCGCTCGTCGACGCTCGAACAGCGACAGTTCCTGTTCCAGGCAACCCTAGGTCGACGATCCTAAGACCTTCTCCGATATCATTCATCAGTACATCGATCTCGATCTGAGGCTTCTGTGCCGCATCGGCTGCGACATAGACGAGCTCCCCATCGTCCACTGCCGTCACCTCACTTTGGGTGCCTTCACCTGACCCACCTCGGGGATTGAGCGATGGCATGTAAGCCATAAATCCCTCGTTGATTGTGTCGATCACCACCAACGCGTCGATCGGGCTGACGAAGCCGTCGTTGTTGGTGTCGGCCATCATCGACATACTTGAATTTATGCCTCGGTCCGATCGATTCAATTCATCGATGACCGCCAGTGCATCGATGGGTGAAGCAAAACCGTCCATGTTGACATCCGATGGATTCAACCAATTGTGGCGGGTCTCGATAAACCCATCGACGGCCATCAAGGCCCTCGACTCGAGTCGCTCCAAAACCAATTGACGCGAAAAATTGTTTCTAACCGAATTCTTCTTCGATGATTTAGGCATAACTTGGTCCATAGATTCCATGACAGCGTGGAGCACTCGAATTCCGAAATAGAGTGATCATCCTATGAAGACACAATAGAATAACACCGCGTCAACTGGGAAAATAAAAAAATCTTAATTTTCCGCAGAATCGAACCCCGAGATTTATCGCATTGTGGCCAGATGCAAGTGGCAAGTACCGGGCAAGCGCTCCCCATTGCCCTTCTATTTGATGAGCCTACCGTCGAGCTTGTCTCGGCGGAGGCCAAGAGCCTACCGTCGAGCTTGTCTCGGCGGAGGCCAAGAGCCTACCGTCAAGCTTGTCTCGGCGGAGGCCAAGAGCCTACCGTCGAGCTTGTCTCGGCGGAGGCCAAGAGCCTACCGTCGAGCTTGTCTCGGCGGAGGCCAAGAGCCTACCGTCGAGCTTGTCTCGGCGGAGGCGTAACTAAGCAGCTACCAGGCG
>JAPLNM010000048.1 GCA_026692845.1 Planctomycetota bacterium
AAACCCGAT
This sequence comes from Planctomycetota bacterium, assembly GCA_026692845.1. Classification (GTDB taxonomy): domain Bacteria; phylum Planctomycetota; class Planctomycetia; order Pirellulales; family Pirellulaceae; genus JBKCUI01. The sequence continues at coordinate 10 of JAPLNM010000048.1, forward strand.
TTGGATATATCGATCGAGTGGAAGGTTAGCATCCTTGTACGCGACGATGACATTGGTGGGAGTTGACGGATCGAATCGGACCGCGTTGTTAAGGTCATTGGCAAGGTCTCCGCCGCCATCGACAAGACCCGCGTGGGTAAGTTGAACCCAAGCGATTCCAAGAATCAGAGCGGTTAGTAAGGACGGGAACTTCGCACGAAAATGCAGCCAGCGGGATTGAATCATGATGTGGACTCTAGTTGTGGAAAGAAGCGTTCAGCACCGTTTGGATGGGGCAACAAATTACTCACTCGTCACGACCATGCAATCCGTTACTATCCAAAAAAACCTAAAAATCCTAGCCCCCCAAAAGAGGGGGTGCGGTGGCTTTCGGGTTCCTTGGCCTCTATGCTTTAGACTGGTGGTGAATACGAATCGAGAAGGTCGCAACGAACGGGTGAGGCAACGCCGTGAGCACACAGGAATCGATGGGGGGGCGTATCTGCACGCCAGCGGGCGTTTCAAGGCGGTTTCCTATCCAGATTTTTTTGGCTGGAGTGGCTCTTTTTTCGGCCTTGCAGGCCCAGGCACAAGTTCACGCCCAGAGTCCGGGGAAGGACTCTAAGGATTCGGATTTGAAACTTGAGCTCTTCGATGTGCAAGCCGATCGTGTCGATGCAATGGAGAACCGAGCGGCACTGAAAATCCGGATCGCTCGCGGGATCGATAGGATTTCCACAGGGGTGGATAACTACCCGAAGCATCGGGAGTGCTTTTCCTGCCACCACCAAGCCGTTCCGCTGTTTGCATTCCGGAGCTACCAAACGCCTGATTCAGCCCTTTTTTTATTCGGAGAACAATCCTGGGGAGACCAATCAGAGCGTCGGGAAAGAATCTTGGATTTTACTCGCAAGAGCCTGGCGCGCGAGATGTCGGGCCTCCAAGCCGATCAGGAGTTGGGGGGCCGGGGCATGACGCTTGGATATGCGCTCTGGACGATGTCGGTCGGCCTGGCCGACTGGGGGAAAACAGGGGATGACCTGGTTCAAAAGGCGATCGACACCCAACAAGCCGACGGGCGATGGCGGATCCATTCGGTCCGTCCACCGGCGGCTTCCTCGGAGATGATGGCGACGGCATTGGTCGTCTCGGGGCTCAATCACTACGAAGCCTCGATCAAGGATCCAGCTCAGCACCAGCGCAAGGTTAGGGAGATCAGGAAATCGATCTACCGAGCGGTGCTTTGGCGATCGAGGCAGCCTGAGCCGGTCTCGACGGCACCGGTTTCGACGGAGGACTTGTGCGGAACGCTCTGGCTGGATTACGAAACAGCCTCGATCCTGGAGGTTCTGCGTTTCCAGGCCATGATGGGACCATCGCGGCCTGAGGTAGGCAATTTTCCTGAGTCTCCTGAGTCTCCTGAGCTATCAGATCTGGCCAAACCGATGGTGCCTTACTTATCCGATTCGGAGCTTGAGGAACTGCTTCGATTTGCAGGACAGGGGCGTACCAAGGAGCTTCGCGATGTGCTTCAAAAACGTCAGAATCTAGATGGTGGATGGGGATATGAGCCAGGACGCGAGAGCGATGCGTATTCGACCGCCACTGCCTTGCTGTTTCTTGTGCAAACCCGCGATTATAAAAAGGCCCGGAGTTATGTGACCAACCCTTGGTTTCGCAATGGCCTAGCGTATTTGATTCGAACCCAGAAGGACGACGGCTCTTGGCATGTTTCGAGCATAGCCAATCCGGTCCAGGAGTACTTTGACAATGGGGACCCCCACGAGACCGACCAGTTTCTGTCGATGCAAGCGACCGGTTGGGCTGTTGCGGTTTTGGCAAGTGCCTACCACAACGCTTTGTTCCCCTTGAGTGCTCCGGCAAGGCGGCTTGTCGGGCCTCCGTGACAGGTTCGATGGACGTCAGCATCAATGCCTTATCTTCATGGAAAATTCACTATTTTTTCAATCGTAGCGGCTTAGCGGTTCGCCCCGGCCTCCTACAATCTGATTGCCGAGCGTTCTCCGACGCAATTGAACAACCGCTGAACCGCAACATTTGAGTTCCAAGAAGGTGACCATGAAGCGAACTACCAGTCTGTGTCTGATGCTGCTTTTCGTCATGGTTTTTTTCGCTGTGGGTTGTAGTGATGGCATCAACCAAGCTACTTATCCGGTAAACGGAGAGGTCCGATTGGATGGTAAGGCGTTCAAGGGAGTGACGGTGGTCTTAAGGCCATTGGATAAAACGAATTTCAAGCGACAAGAGATCCCTCAAGGGATCACCGATGAGAACGGTAAGTTCTCGATCCACACCTACAGTTCGTCAGACGGGGCACCTGCCGGGGAATACAAAGTGGGGATTGCATTGATGCAACCGGTCGACGATGAGGGTGGAGATCAGGTAAAGAGAGATGCCGGACAAGCGGCATTTCCGGCAAAGTATGCCGATCCTGAGACTTCTGGTCTGAAGGCAATGGTTGAGAAAAAGTCGTCGACGATTCCGACTTTCGAACTTACGAGATGATCTTGTTGTTATTTTTTTCCGTTTAGGGGTAGGTATAGGGGGATTTGCGATGCGAAAAAGACACGGTTTTACGTTGGTGGAGTTGTTGGTGGTCATTGCGATCATCGGCATTTTGGTGGGCTTGTTGTTGCCGGCAGTGCAAGCGGCACGCGAGGCCGCGCGGCGCATGTCCTGCTCGAACAATCTCAAGCAAATCGGCTTGGCGTTGCAGAACTTTGAAAGTGCCAACAAGTTTTTCCCACCTGCGAGAGTCGATGCACTGGTGGGTTATCCGGTGACTGAATTGGGGATCAATCCGGATTCAACGACGGGTTCGATCACCCATGGACCTGGTATTTTCTTGCTTCCATACATCGAAGCCCAGAACGTATACAACCAGTACAATCTAAAGGCATCGTGGAGTTCGCCGGTCAACGCAGCGGCCATCGCGACATTCATTCCAAGTTTGCTCTGCCCATCGAGTCCACAACGGATGCTCGATACGGGAAACGCACCTTCGAGCACTGCCACACCACGTTGGCAGGCAGCACCTTCGGATTATTCGATCGCCAACGGAGTCAACGGTAAACTCGGTCTTGCACCGTACAATCTGATGCGTCCGATCCCTGGATACGATCCTACCAATGGGAACACCGATGCGACGCAGTACATCGGTGCGATCCTCCCGATGAGCACGATCTCTTCGTTCACTACCGGAATGAGTCCACCTTTTTACAACAAGCGTCCGAAAAGCCGTCTTGCGAACATTCTCGACGGAACATCGAACACGTTTAGTTGGGTCGAGGATGCAGGGCGTCCGATGCTATACCGTCGCGCGACAGCGTTTCCGAATTCTCGAGCCAGCGGAGCGGGTTGGGCGGATCCGGATTCGGAGTTCTGGGTCGATGGTTTCACCGACGATGGAGTGACGTCTTTGGGTCCTTGTGCGATGAACTGCAATAACAGCAATGAGTTGTATTCATTCCACGGTGCTGGTAGCCATGCAGCCATGTGCGATGGCAGTGTTCGGTTCATGTCGGCCAACACTCCGGTTTCGATCGTCGCTGCCTGGATCAGTTGTCAGTTGGGCGAGATTGCCCCTTCGGGTGACGAGTGATCGATCTTCGGTGATTTACTTCGGTGATTTAACACAACCCACTTGATAAGCTTCATTGAAAACTCATGTTGGTCTGGATACTTAGCCAAACGTAGCGGCGAGTATCTTTGAAAACAGGAGTGGGAAATGCAAAATCGATGGTTCCGTAGAAGTGGCTTTACGCTGGTTGAATTGCTGGTAGTCATTGCGATTATTGGGATTATGGTTGGATTGCTGCTTCCTGCAGTCCAAGCCGCACGCGAGGCCGCACGTCGGATGTCGTGTAGCAACAACCTCAGGCAGATCGGCTTGGCGGCCCAGAACCACGAGAGTGCGTTCAAACGATTCCCGCCGAGTTTGTTTGTCGAGATCGGTTTACCTCCAGGAGGTCCAGGGCAACCCGGATCTCCCTACCCTGGAAATGTTCACGCTTGGACCGTTTTTCTTTTGCCTTACATGGAACAAGGCACGCTGTCGCAGCAGTACAGCCTGAAGTTTCCATGGTTTTCGAGTCCCTCGGTCGTACCGGGTTCACCAGACAATCAAGCCGTCTTGCGCACTCCGATCGCGACGTTGATTTGCCCATCGTCGCCTGGTGGATCCTCAAGAACTGTCTCTGGGACTTTTAATTTTGGCGCTCCGTTTCCTTATCAAAATCTTGCGGTCTCCGATTACGCGACCTGCAGTTCCATCAATCCGGGCAGCATCACCTTTTTCGGCTACCCTTCTGGAACGACGCAAAGCGACCTTTTCAGTGCCTTGGCCCCTGAATTTAAGGGGACTGGCGTCCGGCCAGCGCTCGGCCAGACGGAAAGAAAGTCGTTCCGAATCGCCGACATCCTAGACGGAACCTCTCGAACCATTTTGATGTGCGAGGACGCGGGCCGTCCCGAATTCTGGATCCAGGGGAAACTCGATCCGACCCGCAAGCTCAACGATGGAGGTTGGGGGCATCATGAGGCCGACTACGGGTTGGATGGGGCTGTCAGCGGTAGCACGACGAGTCCAGGCAATTGCGTTATCAACTGCCACAACGACAACGAGACCTACTCGTTTCATGGAAGCGGAGCGATGCATGCGATGGCTGACGGAAGCGCCCAATTCACGAGCGCCAACATTTCCCCGCAGGTCTACGCCGCGTTGCTAACGGCTCGGGGCAATGGCATGACGCCAGCCGAATTGAATCCCTCGGCAACTGACGAATAACCGACGGAAGCTCTATTGTTTTTTGCCTTCGACTCCATCGACCCAATGCAGGGTAATTCTATGACAACGGATGTTATTCGCGCTGTGGTTTTGGTCCTTTTGCTCGTCACGGCTGGCTGTTCGAACAGCCAGCCGAAGACCGCGTCGGTCAAGGGGGTGATCAAGACCAAGCAGGGCCAAGCCTGTGGCAAGGCTTTGATTGTTTTCCATCCGCTGGAGAAGTCGCGACTCAATGACCCAAAGCCATTGGCGATTGCGGAATCTACAGGAGAGTTTGTGGTAAGGACCCATACGGCCGACGATGGGGCTGCGCCTGGGGAGTACGGAGTGACGGTGGTTTGGCCCGGCGAAGCTGCTGGGAAGCAGGAGTTTTCGCTCTCGGGAGAAGGCCAAGGCTCTGGAGCGGATCGCTTGGGGGGTAGGTATGGAAACCCTAAAGATCCGAAGATCAAGGTGACGGTGCCTGCGAGCGGAACACCGGACCTTCGGATCGAAGTCGACGGCTGAGAGTTCGACGGTCTACTTAACGGCAGGACTGTGTCCACTCGAACGGATCGAAAAGTTCGCCATTTGCCGCGCGCGACTTGTAGCTGAGTTTGATCCCACCGTTTCGGATGACTTGGTAAAACTGGGTATCCTCTCGCCCGCGGTTCATGTGTTTTTTGGGCACGATGTTGACCGTCTTCGGTCCGCTGACTGAAACGACGTAGACCGATCCGATAGGTTCGTCGCGATGGGTTAGTCCGATCGGAACATCGCCGGGGATTTCGGCCGGCGAGTTTAAAGTCTCTTTGCTCAGTTGTCATTTTAGGGTATGCAATACGACGTAAGAGACTTTAGCGTTCGTGCACCGAGCCGATACAAAATGCTCGATCGAGCGTTTTTCACTTGCGTTGAGTTATCTTCTCGCGCGAGGTCGTTACCGTTCGTTAGAGTGCGCTAGAGGTTCCCGACATTACCTTCATCAATTTATCATCTTTCGCTCCTTGATTATTCACCGATCGGCCCCACGTTCGTTTTGATAAGTGTGATATTTTTCACGCTTCAAGTCTGGAAAAGGACATTCGATTTTTTTAGTTCGATCGCTTGGTTTCGATCGATGCTTAGGGAGGATAGGATGGTTGTAGAAGGATCTACAGATTTCAGAACTGTTTTTCTGAGCGATCTGCACCTGGGTTGGGGGACAGTGCCTGAATCGTATTTGCTTGATTTCCTCGAAGGTCTAAGGACGCGATCGCTTTATCTTGTGGGTGATGTTCTTGAGTGGTTGTACAAGCCGAGCGGTGTGGTTGGACCAGCCTTTGAGCGCTTTGCCAGTGTCCTTGGAGGTCTTCAATCCAGAGGAACGCGGATCACCTGGATATCTGGCAATCATGACCAGCGAGTCTATCTTGGGAATCAAGAGACCATCGAGATACGAAGGTATCTGCCTTCGATCCAGATACGGACCCACGAGCGCTATACCGCAGGCAACGGCAAGACCTATTTGGTCGTGCATGGCGACATTTACGATTACTTCGCACCGAGACGTATATCGAGTAAGCAGCTTGTTGCAGAACGACTCTATCCGCTCTATGTCAGGCTGCTCGATCGTTTTCCTTCGACTCGACTGGTCCGTGCAATGCAGGCAAGAAAGAATCGCGATTCGCTGCTTGCACAGCATGCCACGCGGTTCAAGGAACTGATGCTTGAATTGGCACATATGCACGACTGCCAAGGAGTCATATGCGGTCACATCCACGTGCCGGAATGCGATCGTGCGAATAATCTTGAGTATCTAAACTGCGGTGATTGGTTGGAGCACCGTAGCTATGTCGCCGAAACAGCCGATGGCGAATTGACCCTTAAAAACTCAGTGAAAGGATGCCGACGATGAGCACTATCGTGTACAGCGTTAATGGTGAAGGACGAGGGCATGCAACAAGGGTGCAGGCGATAATCGAGATGCTTGTCCCTGATCATCGGTTTGTGCTTTTGGCATCGGAAGATGCCTACGAACATTTCCGCAGCGAGTACTCGGATCATCCCTGGGTCAAGGTCTCTCCGCTACCTGGAATGCGATTCAAGTACAGGAACGGAAAGCTTTGTTATTTCAGGTCGGTCTTGGGCGCAGTTCCGTTTTTGTGCAATATGCGCACGTCCGTTCGTGCCATCCAACGGGTGCTTATGCGAGAGCAGCCCGACCTTGCGATCACCGACTTCGAACCATTGCTACCAAGAGCCGCTAAACGTTGCCGAATCCCTTGGTTGAGTTTGGATCATCAGCATTTCCTGAGCGTCAGTGATTTCAAGGGACTTCCCTGGAGATTGCGGTGGCAAAGCCGTTTGCTTCGCCTCTCGGTCGGTATGTTCTATCAAGGTCAATCCGGTGAGGCGGTCAGTTCCTTCGCGCATCTGCCACCACGCGAAGGATGTGAGGGTATCGAGAGGATCGGGGTATTGGTCCGCAAGAAGATCCAAGACTACCGCCCCCATACCAGCAACGAAGGGCATCTGCTGGTCTATATCCGAGGGAAAGCCCCCGATTCGTTCTGGGAGGCCCTCTCCAAGATAGACCGACCCATCTACGCCTTCGGCAAGTCCATTCCACCGGTCACCAAAAATATCGAGTTTTTCGGAATTCAGAACGATCACTTCATCCGTCATCTGTCCAAGTGCGATGCCTTGATTACTACCGCAGGCAACCAACTCGTCGGTGAAGCAATGTATCTAGGTAAACCCGTATTCGCCCTGCCTGAAGAAGGCAATTTTGAGCAGGAAGTCAATGGTTGGCTGGTATCCCAGACCCAAGGCGGTTGGTCGCTGCCGATGGATCAGGTGACGCCTCATGTGCTTGGTCAGTTCTTGCTCTCGCTACCGTTGCTCAGGAAACGGCTCGAAGGAATCGATTGCGTTGGCAACGAACAAGCCCGTGCGTTTATCGAATCGAATTTGCCTAAGGCTTCCCCGCGTACCCATTCCCAAGAGATTCCCTTTCAAAAAGTAGCCTAAGATCATGATTTTATCTGCTCTACGTCGATTGCCGGGCTTCGTTGCGCATTCGTATCAGGTACGAAACGGACAAGCCGTGCTCCCAAGGCTCCTTACTTACACCGTCACGTTTCGTTGCAACGCACGTTGCATCATGTGCGATTCATGGAAAATGCAGGGGCACAACGATCTACAAATCGATCAGATCGAATCGATCTTCAAGCAGCTTCCGCCCATGGATGGTGTACGACTCACCGGCGGCGAACCCTTCGTTCGCACCGATCTACTTGAGATCACCAATTTGGCGATTCGATACCTTAAGCCCTTGGGGGTTCACATCACGACCAACGGTTTTCTGACAGACCGGATTGTCGATCTATGCACGCAAAGACCCCGAAAGGTCCCGCTACAGATCATGGTCAGCCTAGACGGTCTCAAGGACAAGCACAACCATATCCGAGGAAGCAGTATCGCTTTCCCGAATGCCATGAAGACCATCGAATCGCTCGTCAAGTTACGAAAAAAATGGAACCTAGATATTGCCGTCAATCAAACGATTGTCGACCAGGAGGGCATCGAGCAGTACCAGCTTTTGCAATCCCTGCTAAAGCCCATGGGGGTGCGACACCAAATGGTGATGGCTTATGACACCAGCGCGACCTACTCGGTGGAACGCAACAAAGATGTTGCACCCAAACAGGTTGGACAATTCGCGATGTTCGGTCAGATCCCACACGGAGAGCTCGAATCGCTTTTCGACAACGTCCAGAGAGATCTACGTCAAATCCCATGGTGGGCAAGACTCGCCAAGTCCTATTACATTCGGGGGATCGCAGAACGCTTGCTCGGTGATCCTGACACGAAGCAGTACACCAACCCTAGCTGTGTTGCATTGAATTCGCACCTGCGAATATTTCCAAATGGGGATGTCCCTACCTGCCAATTCAACAGCAACATCGTAGGAAATCTAAAGGAAATGGCATTCGCCGAGCTATGGCGATGCGCTCAAATTCAAAGCCAAAGGGATTGGGTCAGGAAGTGCCCAGGATGCTGGGCCGAGTGCGAGGTTTTACCCAGTGCCATCTATTCCCTGGATTTACTGAAACCTATTGCCGCTGGAAGACCTTAACCCAGTCGACGAGCATTTTGGCTGGAAAGGGTGTCTGCTCGGCGACATCTCCGACGAATTCTCCACCGACTGCAAGATTGAAAACCAAGTGGAAGGGCTGATCGAACGGTTGGGGGAAGTTGCCATTTTCTGTTCCCCAACCCTTCTGGACTTGCCATACCTGACCGTCGAGCAGCCAGCGGAACTCACCGGGCTCCCATTCGATGCCATAGACATGGAAGTCTTTGGTGAAATCGATGCCGTCGAATTTCTTCGTCAATCCCGTGTGCTTGTTTCTTGGCCAACTACCGCCATGATGGAGCGTACCCCAGAGCGTATCGACCTGCTGGCCCTTGAACTCCAAGATATCGACCTCGCCACTTGCGGCCCAGGTTCCGTACTTTTCGTCGCTCGGGAGCATCCAGAACGCGGGCCAGAGCCCTTGGCCTGCAGGCAACTTCATTCTGGCTTCAAACTTGCCATAGGTCCAATCGCCTCGCCGCTTGCTGCGGATTCGGCCCGAGGAAAAGTTTCGTTCGGTACCGGCGATTCCGGTTTTCCCTCGGTGGGCTTCGAGGACCAAATGCCCCTGCTCGACGCGAACGTTTTCGGATCGGTCGGTGTAGATTTGCAGTTCTTGGTTCCCTCCTCCAAATGCGTTGATCTCGATTTCCCATTTCGAAAAATCCAGGGAGTCGCCGTCGAACTCATCGCTCCAAACGGGCTTCCACGCTTGGTCTTGCCCCAATGCGGTCGATGTCCAGAAAAGCGAACTGAAAAGCAGACCGCAAAGCGAGCCGCAAAGGAAAAATAGCAGGTGATTTTTGTGGTCAATCCGCATGGTCGAGAATTCTTCGGTTGAAGTCAAGGATCTTTGAAGTTTGGAGTGCTTTGAAGTTTAGAGCAAGACTTACTGGATCTCCGAGTCGTCGACCAGGAGCGAGCAGTTCATCAGCGTGCGGTCGTGTTGGGCCAGCATCGCTTTGACTTTGTATCGCTGCGTTGGAGTTCCTTCCATCGCAACGAATTTGACCCGATCGATTTGGAGTTTCTGCCATTGGGGGTTTGCCTGGATGGTTTCGATCTGACGGCGCATGTCGTTGCTTTCATTGACGAAGATTGCGTTCTGGCCAGCCGAAAGCACATACACGCCGGAAATCTCTAAGTGCCATAGGTTCTCGTTGAGCGAAATTTCCGGAAGTTTTTTGTGGGTCTGAAGCCATTCCTGGAGTTCCTTAACGGCCGGTGCTCGTGCCGCCTCGGAGCGTCTGCGAATCTCCAGAGCGGCTCGTCGGTAATCGAGCGAAGTGGCTTGGCAATCGGCTTGGCTGTAGAGTTGGGCCAAGCGATCGAATTCCTCCGCAAAGTCGGGGTTGCATAGGATTTCCTCCAAGGTTTTGCGATAATCGATCGAGATCAATTTCCAAGCGATTTCGCTGGCAAAACCGATCGACTCGAACAGCGTGCGTTGGAGTTCCGGGTTCGATTCGGTGGACTTGGGCCACTTCTGAGCCTTGCTCAGTTCGACCAGGTAGCGGTTCCAAACCTCTGCATTGCCGCCGAGTTTGTGGTCCAAGCATCGGTCGACGAAGGCTCTATTTTTATCCTTGTCGCAAAGGAGCTGATCGACGCTGAGGCCTTGTGCGGCGACCTGATAAGCCTCGGTGACGATTTTTTCGGTTTTCTCATCGAAGGGCTTGGGGCGTTTTTTCCCTTTGGCCGTGCTCGGAGCGCTTTCGATCGGGTCTTCGGGTCCATCGATCGGTTCGCCTACCTGGGTCTTTTCCAAACGCTCTTGGATCCGTTTGGCGTATTGCTCGGAGAGTTCGAAACCCATCCATTGGCGTCCGAGTTTCTTGGCCACACACAGCGTCGTGCCGCTGCCACCGAAGGGGTCGAGGACCAGATCCTGGGGGTTGCTCGAAGCCCGGATAATACGGGCCAGCAACTGCTCGGGCATTTGGCAACCGTGGAACCCTTCGCGTTCTTTGAAGGTTCCAGCGATGCGGCAAAAGTACCACGTATCATGGCTTGGGCTGAAGCTCTGCGGGGCGTCCTGTGGACGGGTGATCCAGGTGTTGTCAGGCAGTCGCCCGTTGGGGTTGGCTCGCGCGTCGGCGTAAACCAATTGCCTTGCGGATTGCACCCGTATCTGCGGATTGAGCCGATTGAAAGTGAATCGATTGGGATTCTTAACGAAATGAAATAGGTGGGTGTGCGATCGGCTAAAACCGTTGACGCAATTGACGCCAAAGGTGTAGTACCAGATGACCCAACTGCGGCAATGGAATCCAAGCCGTTTGGCTTCTACCTTTAACTCCGCTGCGTATTCATCGCCGATCGCAAGCCAGAACGTGCCATCGGGTTTGAGCACGCGTTGGACTTGCCCGATCCATTGCGAACTCCATCGCAGGTAGTCCTGTTCTTGCTGCTTATCGTCGTACACATCGTACTTGTACCCGATGTTAAACGGCGGGTCGGCAAAGACCAGATCGACCGAGCCGTCTTCGAGGGACCCGAGCCGCTCGATGCAATCGCCTTGATGAAGTTGATTTCTAGCTGTGGTCAATATGTCCCCCCTGTCTGCTGTCCCTATCGCCTTGCCCTATCGCTTATGGGAACTCCAGTGCTGATACTACCGGGGCGTTATTTTTTCTTTGCTGTTTCTTCGTCGGGAACGGATTTTTCGGATCGCTTGGCCAGTCAGGGTCTCTCAGGGGACTCGAGGCGGAATTCGAGGGCTTGAATTTCCAGGAATCCATTTTCTTGTTCGTTTTTTGAGGTGGATTCGTCGAGGGCTTCGACCAAGGAGACTTCGGCCAGTGCTCGGCGGGTATCGAGCGCGAGTGTGCCGAGCCGAAGGGTAGCGAATTCCTTCATCAGGGATTCGGATTTTCGTGGTACTCGATCGTTCGATTCACCTCGCAGGGGAGATTCGAACGCTTCGAGGAGCTTGCCGACGACCTGACGGTCCTGGAACTTAAAGCAGATCTCTTTGCCGATGGCAGACTCGGGGGCAGCGTAGTGGATCCAGACCGAGTAGAGTCCCGTTTGCAGGGGCTCGATATCCCAAGTCAGCCGGTCTTCTTTGGAGCGGATGTTTTTGAAGTAGGAGCAGTTTGGAGCCGTGTCGCTGCGTCGGACCGAGGGACCTTGGCACTTGCCGTCCTGGGCTGGCAGAAGTGCCGTCGTACGGTCGGGATGCCCGATAGGAAACGGGCGTTGGGGTAGGGCCAATCGGAAAACCTCGTTTCTCCAACGTTGGACTTCTTGGGTCATGGCCCGTGTGCGATTCGGATCGGAAATCGACAGGTCGGATTGTTGGGTAGGGTCGGCGATCAGGTCGAACAGTGCGCCATCGGGGTCAAGCAAATACCGATCTTGTCGCATCGCGATTCGTCCGCCCCAATGGCTAAAGAGGCTTCGCGAAATCGATGGCAAGTCCGGGTCGCGGAGCGTCGTTGCTAGGCTGAGCCCGTCGAGTGGGAAATTCGTATTGGGTTCGATGGGTATCCCGGCCAATTCGCATAGAGTTGGGGTCAAATCGATCGCTCCGCAGAGTGGATCGACTTGCCGTTGGGATGGGACCTGTCCTGGCCAGTTGACGATCAGCGGCGAGCGTACACCACCTTCGTCGACGCTGCCTTTGCGGCCTTTGAAGCCTGCATTCCAGCGAAAGCTGTTGGGCCCATTGTCGTTGAAGTACACGACGATCGTGTCGTTACGGATGTTCAATTGATCGAGGGTTGCAAGGAGTCGTCCGACGTTTTGATCGAGGTTCTCCACCATGGCGATTGCCGCTCGCGTGGTGGCATCGTCTTCCTTTTCAGCAGGGCGACCCTCATGGCGCATCGTGAGTCTGCGGTCTTGGACCCGTTTCATGTAGGCATCGGGGACCTGCATCGGAGAATGTGGGGTGTTGAAGGCCAAGTAGCAGAAGAACGGATCCGTCGAATGGCTGCGAATGAACTCGATCGCATGATCGGTGAAGTCATCTGCGACAAAGCCATTGCCTCGAACGGGCTTGCCGTTTCGTTCCAGGGGAGGGGAGAAGTAATCGCCCCAATGACCAGAGCAGAATCCGTAGAACTCGTCGAAGCCACGGGCGTTGGGGTGGTAGGGGTACTGCGAGCCATTGTGCCATTTGCCGAACGCACCGGTGGAGTAACCGTGACGTTTGAGCCGATCGGCCAGTGTGATTTCGTCTAAATCCAGGCGTTCGTCACCTTGGGTGACCCCCATGGCGCTTGAGCGTGGGTGGTATCGTCCGGTGAGGAATTCGGCTCGGGTCGGCGCGCATACTGGGCAGACATAGAAGCGTTGGAATACTGCGCCGCCATTAGCCAGTCGGTCCAGATTGGGGGTTTGGAAGTTGGTGTTGCCTTGGAAACCGAAATCCCCCCAGCCTTGATCGTCCGAGAGCAACACGACGATGTTCGGGGGCTTGTCAGGAGCGGCAGGGTTGGCAAGATCCGCTGGCAGGACCGAGGCTTGCGCAGGTAGCAAGATGCATGCGGATAGCAAGATACATGCTGAAAGCATGGTGAATGCCCGCAGCAAGGGCCACAGCAGATTGCTTTGCAGCAGGTAACGTTGCATGGAGGTAGGCTTGGATCAGGAGTTAGCAGGGATATTTTGGGGTTCGAGCGTAAAGGAGCCTCCATCGAGGACCTCGCCCGAGAGCCCGCGAAGTTCGACCGTCATGCGTTTGGATTTCGCGTCGACACGAACGGTTCCGAAGGATTGGCGACCGTCGCTTGGGGACAGAGGGAGTTTGCTTGCTGGCGGGGGGGCGAAAAGGAATTTGACTTCGGGTCCAAAGGTTCCGTCCAGGGCATTGGGACCGAAGGAGCCCGAATGCAGGGGTCCGGCGACGAATTCCCAGAAGGCAAGGAAGCGATCGGGGATCGCGGCGCGTTTGGGGTCGTAGTAATGGGCTGCTGCGTAGTGCACATCGGCCGTTAGCCAAACGGTATTGGTGATTTGAGCTTGTTTCATGAATTCGAGCAGATCGGCCATTTCAAGTTCGCGGCCCAAGGGTGCTCCTGGGTCCGCATTTGCGACGGCTTCGTAGAGGTTTTTGCCTTCCATCGAATCGCCGACGCTGATAGCAAGTGGCATATCGCTGCAGATAACTTTCCAGGTCGCGGTGCTAGTGCGGAGCGAATGTTTTAGCCAAGCCAACTGTTCTGGTCCAAGGATAGTCGATTGGGAATCGAGTTGCGGTTGTTTGTTCGGTGAGTTTGGACCTCGATAGGAACGCAGGTCCAAGACGAACAGGTCCAGCAGTGGGCCGCGAGATAGTTTTCGATAGATCCGTCGTTGCCCGGAGGCTTGTGGTAGAAGCGGGGTGTACTCGAAGAAGGCTTGGCGGGCGCGGTCTGCCAGTTGCAGGGCGAATTCCATAGCGTCGTAGTTGTCCCGATCTTTGCGTGAGCGCAGTCGTTGTTGGGGGTACCAGTTGTTGGTCGTCTCATGGTCATCCCACGAGGCGATCAAGGGGACGGATCGATGGAATGCCAGGACGTTTTTATCGAGCAAGTTGTACAGGTAATTGCCGCGAAAGTCATCGAGAGACGCAGCCGGTTTGGATTTGGCTGCGGTGGTAATGTTTTTCCAGATGGATCCATCGTTGAGAGTCAGTTCCGGTTGGATCGGATTGTCGGCATAGATCATATCGCCGCTGTGAACGAAGAAATCGGGAGCGAGTTTTTCGATTGCCGAGTAGATCTTCATCCCCCCCCAATCCAGATTGATCCCGAAGCCTTGGCCTGCGGTGTCTCCGGACCAAGCAAAGAAGACATCGTTGGTACCGTCGTCGGGGGTGGTCAATTGCCCTTGTTGAGGATCGCTGATGCCAGCGGCGTTTTCGAAGGTGACTTGGTAGTGGATTTTCGAGCCCGATGGGAGTCCGCCTAGGATGCATCGAGCGGTGTAATCCGAAAGCAAGTTAGCCTCAGGTCCGATCACCGAGCGAGGGTTTTTGAAATTCGCGTCGGTATCCCATTGGACCATCATGCGAGATTCCGCATCGGCGCGGCCCCAGATAACGGCCGATTGGTTTGTGACCTCGCCGCTCATGACCCCGAAGGGCTGTTGCACGATGGAAGTCCAATTGGCGTGGGCGAACTTCGGGTGCAAGCCGATCGAGGCCCCGAGACTTGTGGCCCCGAGACTTGCGGCCGAGCAGGAGAGGTTAAAACCACGTCGCGAGATTTTTCGGTTCATGTGCAAGGTTTCTATGGATTCGAGTAAGTCGATGGCTGATACGCTTGGAGGCTTTTGTAATACAAATCGACTCAGCAGGGAACCTTGCGATTGTGAATCCTTGGTAAAATCTAACGTGGCGAGCAATCCAAGGGAATCCAAGCAGTTCGTATCCATCGCATCTATGGAGAATGCGTCGATTGGGGTATCTTACAAGGCTATGAACTCTGCAATATTGTCTGAAAAAGTATTGATTTTGGTATCGTCGGCAGAATACCGACCGATGAAGCCTCGGATGATGCTCAAGGCCCTGAAGTTGGCCGACGAAGAGTACCGAGAATTGCGAAGAGCCATCAAGCATTTGGTGCGCGATGGCCGGGTGCTTTATGGCGCGAACCATCTGGTTTTGCCGACCGTTGGCAACGGAGCGGTGCGTCCGAAGAATCCCAAGCCAGGATTATCTGCAAGCCCCATGCAGTTGCAGAATGGGGATTCGGGCATGATCGATTTCTACGCGGGCCAGAGCCCCATCGCAGATCAGAGACTTACTGCAGACCAGAGACTTACTGCAGACCAAACCAGTGGGGAAGAAAAACCGGCGACCGGATCGACCCTGGGGGTAAACCAAATCGTCGGAGTTTTCCGCTCGGCTCCCTCGATGGGATACGGGTTTGTCGAAGTTCCGCGAGGGGGGACGACAGTCTCGTCAGAGACCCCGGCAGCCATTCCGTCAGAGGCTTTGGTTGGTTCGCAAAGCCAGATATCGCAGGACAGTGCACAGGGTGCGAATTTGGCTCGGGCTGAGATCTCGGTGAAGATGCCGGACATCTTCATCCCCGAGTTTCGCAAACTCAATGCGTTGGATGGCGACACGGTTCGAGTGCAGTTGCGCAGGCCCATGCTCAGCGGATCGCGAGGCACGGGTCGAGGGGGCAAGGAGATGCCAAGGCATGCTTCTGGACGGCTCGAAGGGGAGATCGTCGAGGTAGTCGCAAGGAAGCGTCGGGAGTTTACCGGGACTTATCAAACCGACGGTCAAAAGTCGTTCGTGTGGCTCGACGGTGCGAAGTTGGAGCGACCGGTTTCGCTTGGCGATGTTCGAGGCATGCCCTTAGAGAACAACGATAAGGTGGTCGTCGAGTTGGTGCGGTTTCCCGATGAGCTCCAGGCGGGCGAGGCGGTATTGTTGAAGGTGCTCGGGAGTTTGCGGAATCCCGCAGTCGACACCATGGCTGTGATGATCCAGTTTGCGCTTCCCGAGGAGTTTCCCGAAAGTGTGATTGAGGATGCGCGAGCGCAGGCCGATCGGTTTTCCGAGGAGGTGATTCCCGAGGGTCGCAAGGATCTGACGGCTGTGCCGACCCTTACGATCGATCCGGTCGACGCGAGGGACTTTGACGATGCGATTTCACTCAGCAAGAACGAGCGTGGAAATTGGGAGTTGCAAGTCCACATCGCCGATGTGGCGTTCTTTGTGCCGGTCGGAGGGATCCTTGATCAGGAGGCCCGGCAGCGAGGTAACAGCGTTTACTTGCCCGATCGGGTCATTCCGATGTTGCCCGAAACGATCAGCAACCATTTGGCGTCGTTGCAACCCGACCGGCGGCGTTTGGCCAAGACGGTGTTCATGGAATATTCGTCGGAGGGAGTCTTGCTGCATGCTGAGGTATACAACAGTGTGATCCGCAACGCTTATCGGTTCAACTACGAGCAGATCGATCAGTATCTTCTTGATCCAGAGCCATGGAAAGAGCGGCTCGATCCGGCGATTTTTCAGCTTGTTCAAGACATGCACACCTTGGCGATGCAACTTCGAGAGATACGCCGCAAGGGGGGGGCCGTCGAGTTGACCTTGCCGGAGGTCAAAGTGGACTTGGACCGTTTGGGTAAGGTCAAAGGGGCGCATGTGGTGCACCATACGCAGAGCCATCAGATGATCGAGGAGTTCATGTTGGCCGCCAATCAGGCGGTCGCCAGTTGGCTCGATCAACTCAAGCTACCGTTTTTGCGTCGAGCGCACGCGCCACCCGATCAGCTTAAGATTCGGCGATTGAATCAATTCATCCGCGCCTTGGGGATCCCCGCCGATGAGATGCAGGACCGCTTTGAGATTCAACGTGTCATCGACAGCGTCAAGGGAAAGGCGACGTCGTTTTCGGTCAACTATGCGATTCTCAAAAGCATGTCCAAAGCGGTCTATCAATGCGAGTTCGAGCGGCACTACGCGTTGAACATGACCCATTACTGCCATTTCACAAGTCCGATCCGGCGTTACCCGGACTTGGTCGTGCATCGGATTGTCGACAAGCTCGTCAAGGGCGAGCAGGCGCGAGAGAATACCGAGGTGCTCGAGCAGATGGGAGAGCATTGCAGTCACACCGAGCAAAATGCCGAGCAAGCCGAGCGCGAATTGGTACGAGTCAAGCTCCTTCATTTCTTGGAGAAGCGCGTTGGCGAGTTGCTCACTGGGATTGTCTGGGGGGTGAAGGCCAACGGGTTGGTAGTTCGCGGCGTTGAGATTCCCGTCGACGGGATGATCCCCCTGGATCGTTTACCCTCGGATCGTTACCGCTACGATCGCGACACGCATACCCTTGAGGGGCAACGCTCGGGGAATCAGTTTCGATTGGGAGACGAATTGATCGTTCGAGTCGAACGCGTGGATCTAGCGCGTCGCCATTTGGATTTCCGCTTTGAGAAGCTTGTGCATCACGAGCGCAGGGGGCCGAGTCGACCTGGTGGTGGGGATATAGGATCGCAGGAAGGGCCTGGATCGAGGGGAAGGTCAAAGGGTCCGAAGAAAGTGTTTGGTAAAGGGTCTAGCAAGGACAAGGGCCAGGGCAAGTCCTCAGGTGGGCCGAAGCGTAAGAAGCGTTGATGCAACGGCGGTTTCTTTCATGGTAGAGCTATTGTCTCAATAGCTCGTATGCGACGCGCAGCGGAGGGGTCTTACATGGTAGAGCTATTGTCCCAATAGCTCGTTTGCGACGCGCAGCGGAGTTGTCTTATGGATTTCGGCTGTTTGATTTGGGCGGTTGTGTCTTCTGGCGCCGATCGATTGGGGACAATCGATCACCCATTGCGAAAAAGCCCCGGCGGAGTTTAGATGCGGAATTGCACGCCCTAGGCTCTTGTGAGACAATCCGAACCGCGTCAACGTCTGACGCTAGGCGTTTGCGTTGAGAGATTGTTAACCATCGACACGATATAACGAAATAAGGCTGATGCAATGACCAAGAATTCCTCTCGTCGGTTGTTTCTCAAGAATGCTGCGATCGGATCGGCGGCAATTGCTGCTACAGCTCAGTTTCCCAGCTCGGAATCCAGCAAATCCCAAGCAGCGGTTGTTCGACATTTTAACGCCGATGTCATGACCGGGGCGGGCGATTACCAATACCGAGTCAAGCACCATTACGTCAAACTGCCGAGCGAGTACGTTTGGCAAACTACGCATAACGTGGCCGTCGATTCTCAAAATCGTATCTATGTCATCCACGAAGGTCGCGAAGAGCTCAAGGAGCACCCGTCGATTTTCGTCTTCGATGACCAAGGCAAGTTCATTCGTGCATTTGGTAGTCAGTATCAAGGGGGCGGGCATGGACTTGAGGTTCGACGCGAAGGGACCGAGGAGTTCCTCTACGTGTCGGCCTACCAGCAGGTCAAAGCCTTTTCAAAGCTTACCCTCGACGGCAAAGAAATTTGGACCAAAAGGGCGCCGGAGGAGTCGAAGATTTATAATCAAGAGGAGTACGATGCTCCGAAGAAAGTTTGGGGGAGAGATCGGTTCATGCCAACGAACTTCGCATTCCTCCCCAAAGGTGGATTTCTCTTGGCAGACGGTTATGGTGCTTTCCACATCCATCGTTACGATGACAACGGCAAGTGGCTAGGATCGTTCGGCGGAGCAGGTGAGGGGACCGGCAAATTCAATACCCCTCACGGCCTTTGGATCGATGACCGCGACGCGGCCGATCCGAAGATCGTCGTGACCGACCGGGCACACAACACGCTTCAGATTTTCGATATCGACGGGAAGTACCTCGAAACCATCACCGGTTTCGGACTTCCTGCGAACATTGATTGTCAGGGCCAAGTCCTCTTGGTTCCAGAACTCGGCGCACGCGTCTCGCTTTTAGACCGACAGTACAAGGTCCTAGCCCAGCTCGGTAGCGACGTCGAGCGCATTCGGGACACCAAGGGGGTTCGCGAGGACGAATCGTTGTGGATCGATGGGAAGTTCGTGCATCCGCACGATGCTTGTTTCGATCGCAACGGCGACATCCTTGTAGCCGAATGGGTGCGGACGGGCCGAGTGACCAAGCTAGAGCGGGTACGATAACTACACACGTGCGCCATTGGGTTGCAGCAGGATACAACGTGGAGAACCGATCCAGGATTAAGGATTTCAAGGAACTGCTCAGTACGGCTTGGCCGTTGATGCTCTCGACCGGATTGTTCTCGATCACCCTGTTTGTGGATCGACTGTTTTTGTTCCAGTACTCCGATGGGGCCGCTGCGGCGGCCATGTCGGCAGGTACTTTATTTTGGTCAGTGACTTGTTTGCCCGCAGGGATCTGCGGGTACACCAGCACCTTCGTGGCCCAGTATTTGGGAGTTCGGAGAGTCGATCGAGCCATGAATGTGGTTTGGCAAGGCTGCTTGTTGGCCATTGCAATGATGCCCATACTCGTGCTCTTGGGAGTTTACTCTTACCGATTGTTTATCGCGTTTGGGCATTCTCCGGAGCTAGCCAAGTCCGAGTACGACTTTTTTCTCGGGCTAGTCCCAGGTGCCTGCGCGACGATCCTGAGTTCTGCCATGGTGGGCCTTTTTGCTGGCAGCGGTCGTCCGATGGTTCTGTTGTACTGCGATGCGATCGCAACGGCGACCAATGCCGTTCTGGATTATGGGATGATCTTTGGGAACCTGGGGTTCCCCGAGTGGGGAGTCGCAGGAGCAGCCATCGCGTCGAGTCTTTCGTTATCGCTCAAATGCGTACTGCTAGCGGGTTTTGCTTATTGGTATCTCAAGACCTCTCGTTTTGGGGATTGGCCGAGCCAACCAGGGGTGATGAACCGATTCCAGGATGTCTTTCGGTGGGATTTCCCGCTCATGCGGCGCTTGATCCGCTTCGGCTGGCCAGCCGGAGTCTCGGTCGTCGCAGAAGCTTGGAGCTTTGCAATCATCATGATGATCGTCGGGAATCTAGGAGAACGGCCGGCGGCGGCAACCACTTTGGCCCTTGGAGTCAACGTGCTTGCCTTTATTCCGCTGATCGGCTTGGGGATTGCCGTCGGAGTCTTGGTCGGTAAGTATCTGGTCCAATCGCAATTGGAGAACGCACAAAGGTTGGTCGAAGCTGCCTTGATGATCGGATTGATCTACAGCGGTACGTTTGCGATTCTGTATGGGATTTTTCCTGAGCAGGTCATGAGCATCTACGCGATCGGGAACGATCCGGCGCGCTTTGCGGCGATCAAGCCCGAGCTCAAGCCGCTCTTGTATTTCATTGCTGCGTATTGCGTTTTTGATTCCGTACAAGTCATCTTCTCGGGAGTGCTCAAGGGAGCCGGCGATACGCTGTTTGTACTTTTAGGCCATGCGATTGCGGGTTTTGGAACGGTGGGCTTGGCAATCCTCGGACAGAAGATTTTTGGTTGGAATGGTCTGTACTACTGGTGGGGAGTCATCAGTGTGTGGGTGATCGTTTTGGCGATTTTCTTCACCGCTCGGTACCTGCATGGCGGCTGGAAGACCAAGCGGGTGATCGAACCGGACTTGGTCCTGCCGGACTTGGCATTGTCCGACGAGTGACTGCATCGTCCTAGGGGTAGAAGTTGTTAGAATGGCCCTATGGTCAAGAAAACTAAAAACTCTGAATTCTCGCAGCCGATGCTATTCGATATGCAGGCTCGGCCGGATCCTGCACCCTTTGCTCAGGCCACTCCGATAGAGACGACGGCTCGATCGTCTAGCGAGGATCCAGCACCTCTGGTTCCAAGATCCGGTTCTCTGTTGCCGACATCTGGCGACTTGGTGGTGATCGTTGACTCGCACTCGCTGATCTATCAGGTTTTTCATGCGTTGCCGCCGATGACTAGCCCTCATGGGCTCGAGGTCGGAGCCGTGCATGGATTCCTTCGAGACATCGCAACGATCCTGCAGCAATGGTCTCCGACGTATCTTTTGTGCGCCTTTGACGCATCCGAGGAAACGTTTCGCAATGCGTTGTATCCGGAATACAAAGCCCATCGCGAGGAGATGCCCGATGCGCTTCGAGGGCAACTCGGAATCATCCACGATGCACTCAAGCTTCTGGGGATCCCAATCCTATCGATTCCAGGATTCGAGGCCGATGATATTCTGGCGACCCTCGCCGACCGCGCTGGTTCCAACGGAGCGCGCGTGTTGCTAGTCACCAGCGATAAGGACTGCCGGCAACTGATCACCCCTCGAGTTTCGATGTTGAATTTGCGGAAAAGTGAGCTCTTTACGGCCAAGGAGCTTCAGGAGGTTTGGGGGATCCGTCCGGAACAGGTGGTTGATTTCCAGGCGATGGTCGGTGATTCGACCGACAATGTTCCTGGCGTCCATAGCATCGGCCCGAAGGCGGCCCAGCAGTTGCTCGAACAATTTGGTTCACTCGATGGGATCTACGCAAACATCGAAAAAGTTCCGGGTGACAAGAAGCGACAGAAGCTTATCGAGCATCGCGACCTAGCGTATCTTAGTCGCGATCTTGTCCGGTTGCGCACCGACACGCCTGTGCCCGAGGATTGGGAATCGCTGCGGCGACAAGCTCCCGATGCCGAGGGTCTCGAGAGTTTGTTCCGTGATCTGGGCTTTCGGAAAATTGCAGAAGTCCTTCTGCAATATACCCAAGCGGATTCAACGGACGGTCCGCAAGCGATACGCGAGTCGGGGACCGACGAGGACTTTAGCCTCTCGCCCTCCCCGATTTCACAACCTGCCCCGATGATTCGGTTGTCATCGGAGCATTACCGGACGATCGCTAGCGTCTCGGAGCTTGCCGATCTGATCGAGGTGCTTCGAAGTGCTCCATGCCTGTCGATCGACACCGAAACGACGTCTACCAAAGCAAGGCAGACGGAACTTGTCGGCATCAGCCTTTGTTGGGCTCCGGGCCAAGCGGCATACTTGCCCATTCTCAGCCCGGATCCAAGCAAGAATCTGCCGCTCGAAGCCGTTCGAGAGAAACTCGCAGGCCTTTTTGCCGATCCGAAAATCGCTTGGATCGGACAGCATATCAAGTTCGACGCGATCGTCTTGAAGACCCATGGAATGCCCATTGCGAATATCCTTTTCGACACGATGGTCGCCGACTACCTGCTCGATGCAGGGGGGCGAAACCATGACTTGGGGGATATCGCCAAACGTTGGCTTGGAGTCGATTCGATCCCTATCCAAGCACTCATTGGGACCGGCAAGTCGCAAAAGACAATGGACCAAATCCCCGTTGAGCAGGTTGCTGTGTATGCCGCCGAGGATGTGGACATTCCGATGCGGTTGTATCACGACATGCACGAGCGCATCGGTGCCGAGGGCCTCGAGCATGTGATGAAGGAACTCGAACTGCCATTGATCCAAGTCCTCGTATCGATGGAATGCATGGGGGTATCGCTCGACACGAGCCGCCTGGCCGTCTTGCGTAACGATTTTAAGCAGCGCGTCGATTTGCTTCACGAACAAATCATGGAGATCGCCGGTGAGCGATTCAACCCGGATAGTCCGAAACAGCTCTCGACGATTTTGTTCAACAAATTCAAACTGCGCGTTGTCAAGAAGACCAAAACCGGAATCAGCACCGACGCGGAGGTCCTCGAAGAACTGGCCAGCGAGCATCCACTCCCGGCCAAGATTCTCGAATACCGGCAAATGGCCAAGCTCCTGAGCACTTATGTCGAAGCACTCCCGTTGCTGATCCATCCGCAGACCCAACGTATCCACACCTCGTATCGGCAAGACATCGCAGCGACCGGCAGGCTCAGCAGCGTCGAACCGAACCTACAGAATATCCCGGTTCGAACTCCCGAGGGCCGTTCGATCCGCTCGGCCTTTGTGCCAGGTTTTGCCGGCTGGAAATTCATGACGGCCGACTATTCCCAAATCGAACTTCGTGTCCTGGCCCACTGCTGCTCGGACACCAATCTGTGCATGGCATTTGAGAGCAACATCGATATCCATGCGGCCGTCGCCGCACAGGTCCATGGTGTACCGGTCGATCAGGTCACCTCGGCCATGAGGCGAAGCGCCAAGGCGGTAAGTTTTGGAATCCTCTACGGTCAAAGTCCTTTTGGGCTGGCCAAGGCGCTGGGCATCTCGCGCGGCGATGCAGGCCAGTTCATCGATCAGTACTTTGCCAAGTATCCGAACGTAAGGGAGTTTATTTCCGAAACATTGATCGATTGCCGCGCCAAAGGATACGTCACCACCCTTTCGGGTAGGAAGCGGATCCTTAAAGGAATTCGGGATTTCCAGGCTCTCGACGAGAACAAAAAGAAGCAATTGCTTGAGCCCGAACGCATGGCCATCAATACCGTGATCCAAGGTACCGCAGCCGATATGATCAAGATGGCGATGATCTCGGTGGATCGCAAGCTGCGGGAGTCGAAGCTACCCGCGAACATGCTATTGCAGATCCACGACGAATTGGTCTTCGAAGTCGCTCCCGATGCGGTCGATGCCGTTGCGGAATTGGTGCGGAGCGCAATGGCGTCGGTCATGCCCTTGAGAGTCCCAATTCAGGTCGACGTCAAAGTTGGAAACAATTGGGCGGAGTGCGAACCGCTATGAAACGCCCTTGGGTGATCGGAATCACAGGTGGCATCGCAAGCGGAAAAAGCGCGGTTACCGGTATCTTGGAAACCCGCGGGGCGTTTGTCCTGCGAGCCGATCGTATCGGACATGAAATTCTCGAAAGTCCGATCGTCCAAACCAAGCTTGTACGACAATTCGGCCAATCGATCTTTTCGCAGGACTCGAAGTCCATCGATCGCAAACGGATCGCCGCTTTGGTTTTTGGCGATACCCCTCAGGCCATCGAACGGCGCAAGAGCCTCGAAGCGATTACGCATCCACCGATCCGCGAAAAGATACGCCAGGAACTCGATAAGGTCCTCATCGCTGGAACTCATCCGTGGGTTGCCCTGGACATTCCTTTGCTCCTTGAATCGGGTTGGGATAAGTCCTGCGATGCGATTTGGTTCGTCGACTCACCGTACAAAGATCGCTTGAAGCGAGCACTTGCCAGAGGCTGGACTCAAGAGCACTTCGATGCCCGTGAGGCCTCGCAGTGGAGCATGGAGAAAAAACGCTCGAAAGCAACCTGGGTCCTCTCGAACGAGGGAAACCTGGGAGATCTTGAGCTGCAGATCGCCAGAGCGCTC
>JAPLNM010000049.1 GCA_026692845.1 Planctomycetota bacterium
AAAAGAAAAAGAGCGTTGCAGGCTCAGTTGTTTCCAACCGGCCTGCACCCGCTCACGTGCTCGATAAGAGTTGACTTATCGGCGACTGAATTATCCCTAGCAGAGTTGTGTCCCCACAGAGCTCCGTTGCGTTTCATCCAGGGGGGACTTATTGTAATGCTGCGCTGGTACGCAAGCAATAAATCGATGGGCCTGCACCGCCGCAAATCGCCAGCCTGCTCGGGCTCAAACGCAGCGTCCTGGCGGGCTTGGTTAAATCGCCCAACCGCTGGCGCTGGTTGGCTCACCGGAAGGTCAAATTCCTAGAAGACCCGATCGGGTCGCGCGTTGTTCGACCAGTGTTGGCTCGGGTCGCTTCCCCGCACGTGGATGCCCTTCTCGTTCCATTGCATCCCGGCTCGAACGCTTGCGGCACAAAACCTCAGAGTCAGACCGCACCTTCGGCGCGGCGAGAGGTTCGCTTCGGATCCATGGAGCAGCAGATCGCTGTGGATAGAGACCTGTCCGGCCTTGAGCACATCGTAGACGACTTGGCCGTATTGCTCGGCGTTGTCGATCGATTGGTTCAATACGTTGTGTTCGGCACTGTCGCTTTCGCGGTAGGTCATGTGTCCGAAATGGTGGGACCCTGCGATGAATTTCATGCAGGCGTTTTCTACGTCGGCATCGTCGACGGCAAGCCACACGGTGGCGGCTTTGGAGGGTGACAAAGGCCAGTAGCTGGCGTCTTGGTGCCAAGCGACCATTTTTCCATCATGGGGCATTTTGCAAAAGAAGTGCGAACCCCAAGCGATGACGTCTTGGCCCAGAAGATCCGAAACGTAGTCGACGATCCGGCGGTCGGTCAGGATATCGTAGACCGGTCCGTACTTCAGGTGGGCCGAGGAGATCGAGTAGCTGTTGCCACCCTCGGCCACGACGCGTTCGAGCAATTCGTCGAAGTACTTGCGGATCGATTGAATCTCGCTTTGGGAGTAGACGTCCAGCGGAGCGATGAATCCCTTGGTATTGTAGTGATCGATCTGCTGGCTCGTTAAGGTCTTCGGGGCGTTGTTTTCGACCGGATAGAAGTTTAGATCGCGCCCCATGGATTGAAGCGATTGTGCGTCGGGTGTGATGCTGAATTTGCTCATGGTACAGGATTGCTTTCGCGAGGTGATTTCTTTCGCGAGGTGATTTAGGGAGGATTCCGAAGTTGTCTGCCGAGTGGTTGGCCGATCATTATTAGCGACCTGAAGGGACCCTACAAGTCCTGGCGGTAGAGTATCCAGCAACTTGCTGAAAGCATCACTGCGATAAAAATGCCGTTGCTCCAGAGGGGTTGCCAAGGATCCGAGACGGCTTGAGGCATATCCAAATCGGCTCGATCGATGGCGCTGATTTTGTTTCCAGGGTTTTTCAGGACGTATTGGATCGTCTCCTGGATCGCCGAAGGCTTGGGGTTGACCAAGTAGAACGGGTTGATCAGGTAGTCGTAGAGAAACTCAGGGGTCGTACGGCTTGGGCGAAAGGCCTGTTCGGACCGCGTCATTTGGTTATCCCAAACATCGAGTTGTTTGACATGGTGGGCTACCCACAAGCGGCCGGTTTGGTCGAAAGCCATCGAAGAGACGTTTCCTTGGCCGACGAGATTCGGTGCGGTGAGGTTGAGAGGCGACGGTCCACTTGGATCGTTGCTTAGGACCCACAGGCGTCCGTCACGTTCCAACAGAGCGACTTTGCCATCGGCACACTGCGCGGTGCGTTTGACGGTTTTTTCGCCGATGGCATCGAGAGTGCCGACTTCTTGCATCAGATCGATGTCGATCAATTTCGGAGTCATCGCATCGGGGCAAACGATGGCGATGCGACCGCACACGACGAGGTTCACGACGGTCTCGGCGGGGATATCCAGGTCGATACTTTTTTGTTTTTGAAGTTTCTTGCCATCGAAATCAAACCGAACCAATTTCCCGTTGGAAGCTAGAACAACCGAATCGGTGCCCGGAACACTGTTGGCCGCGATCGGTCGGCGGTAGTCCCAATCTGCATCGGTGAGTTTCTTGTGCGCTTCGGTCGCTTGGGGTAATTTCAGATCGAATCCCAATACCGAGATCTTTTGTTGTTCGGCTTTTGAGGCCGACTCTCGATCGAACCCAAAAAGTCCTTCGGGGGTAACGGACAAAAACGAATCGCGCCATGGAAGGATTTCAGAGGTACCGTTGGGCAATTCCGGGGCCGTATCGAGTCTGGAATCGTCCCAAAGATTGCGAGTTTTTTTCTTGCTCGTATCGCTAGCACTCGGGGGTTGGCTTGTCGCTTCGGACGCTTCGGACGCTTCGGACGCTTTACTGGCCAGTTCCGGAAGCTTGACCATATCGAGTCTTGGTGAGTCGTTACCACCCAGTCCGAAGGGTACGAAGCGTGTGCGACCGAAGTAAAGGATGCCTTGTTTGGTATCCATGATCGGGCCTAGAACGCGTTGGCCGTTGACTTCTCCGAAACCGACTTGCCATGTGTTGAGGCTCGCATTCCAAAACAGTAGCCTACCTTGTTGGTTTGCCGCGATGGGGGTCTCGCCGACGGCTACGATCGACTGGATGGTCGGTGGGCCTTTGAGGAAGCCTTCGGCAAAACCGCGCACCACGCCGATAGTAAAGCACAGCCCCCAGAACAGTGCCGTGAGCACGACGCAGATGATGGGGTTTTTCCAAATCAGCCCTACCAATGCGGAGACGGAGTAGAAGATCATGAAGGAGAAAATAAACAGCGGGATGCACCACAAGATCCCTCGGTTCCAGATCCCCAGTTGTATTCCGGCGTAGAAGTACAGACCGACCAAAAAAAATCCGACGTTCAACGCAACGAAGATGCAGCCGCCGAGGTACTTGCTCAGAAACAGCAAGCTTCGAGACAGAGGCTTGCTCAATAGCAAATGGAGCGAACCGGTTTGGAACATATCGGGGATCATCGGTGCTGTTACGACGATGGCGACCATCATGGCGATTTGGCCTAGGCCGAGCCACATGATGAAGGGAAACAAGGTCGCTTCGATGAAGGGCCGAATTTGCCTCAAGGTAAAGGGCAACGGATCCATGAACTTCATGCCGGCGTAAGTGACCCAGGTAGCTTGTCCGGTCGCCGATCGGATCGAGCCTGGGAAGGCCAGATCGATGAGCCTGCGGTTGAGCTTTTGAAGTTCCGCTGGGTTCTTGGAAGTGTCCTCGATGAGTTCTTTGAGTTCCTCGCGCCGCTGGGCCGTCGGCCATGCTTCTTTTTCGTACAGATCCTCGCGGCCGAGCAATTCGTTGAGCGATGCGACAAGCTGCCCTACCGGAACTCGTTTTTGGGTCCGCAGCCGATCCTGCAAGGTGGATTGGAGATCTTCGTCGAGCTTTTGGTAAACGGCGCGTTGGGCTCGGGTTCCTCGACCCGCCGTGGCTTGCGCTAGCTGATCGAGCATCGCGCGGGCGTTGGTAAGGTCCGAGGAACTGATCCGATACGTTTCCTCTTCGGACATCGAAAGAGGAAACAACGCGACGAGGATCAATAGCCAACCGGCCATGAGAATCCAGAGCACACGAGAGCGGACCGATTCGATCAAGCTATCGTACAGAACGGCGATGTAGGGCTTCACGACTTGGCTGCTCCAACGATATTCATAAAGACCTGTTCGAGACTCGGACGAGCTCGCTCCATCCGCAAGATACTGAGATCGGCTTTTCGAAGTGCATCGACCAAACGGTCCACGCCAGCTTGGTCGATCTTCTCGACGGCGATGCGACTTAAACTCTGATCATTCAAGCCGCCAAAGTCGATCGTTTCGACAATCCCACCCGGGGGCAAGACCGACAATTGGTTGATGCGATCGGGCGATGCGAAAACCTCCAGCTTGACACTCCCGGCTTGCTCATCGCTGTGGCTTCGTATCAGCTCGTCGATCGTTCCGATGCCGCGCAGTCGGCCCAGGGCCATGATCGCGACACGGTCGCAGATCAGTTCGACTTCTTGAAGGATGTGGCTGTTGAGAAAGACCGTTTTGCCACGCTGCTTGAGCTTGTCGAGCACATCGCGGATTTGCGATCGGCCCATCGGATCGAGGCCGTCGGTCGGTTCGTCGAGGATCAGTAAGTCCGGGTCGTGCAACATGGCTTGGGCCAACCCGAGACGTTGGCGCATCCCTTTCGAGTAGCGGCGCACGGCTTCATTCTGACGCCCTTGCAAACTGACCAAATCAAAAAGTTCGTTTTCACGAGCGGCGATTTGCGCATCGCTCATCTCGCTTAGGCGACCGTAGAAATAAAGGGCGCTTCGGCCCGTGTGGTGTCTTGGGAAGACCAAGTTCTCGGGCAGATATCCGATCTTTCGACGGGCGGCTTTGCTCCCGGCCGGTTGCTTCAAGACCTCGGCAACCCCTTGTGTCGGATGCAGGATCCCAAGGAGTAATTTGATCAGTGTCGTTTTGCCAGCACCGTTTGGGCCGAGCAATCCAAAGACTTCGCCGCTGCGCACCTGCAATGAGACATCCTTGAGCGCAGGATGGATCCGAGGAAACAAGATCCCTTCTCGATACGTTTTCGAAAGTTGTTGAACATCAATCGCCAAGAGATCGGTCGACGTGGGGACCATAAGTTGCAAGAATCGCTGTTGTGTTTCTTAATTCGGGGGATTTACCGCAAGAGCACTCCGGTGCCTTGCTCGAGTCCACTGGCCGATGAAATTCGCTCTACTACTGTACATCTTGGGGAACGGCAGGATACAGGATCGGCAATTTATCTTGGTTTCCAGACGCAAATTCAACCCTCAAATTCGAACTTCAAAATCGACCCACGCGGATTTTCTTGGTAAAATCAGGTCGTATGTCCATTCGGTGCCTGTGCACCTGTTGCCCCATCGGTCCTTCTAACCCCTCCTTGCAATCCGCTATGCTTCAATCTCTCCGCCACGTATTTGCTTGGGTTTCCCCGGCATTGCTCGCCGTCTCGATGGTCCAAGCCGCAGAACCCCTGCCCCTTTTTAATGGAAAAGACCTCGGTGGCTGGCACGGCCGACCCACGGTCGATCCTCGCAAATGGGATTCGACTCCCGATGCCGAAAAAGCCAAATGGAACCAGGAAGTCGCCGAACACTGGAAAATCGAAGGCAACGAAATCGTTAACGATGGAAAAGGGGCTTACCTCTCGACCAACGCCGACTTCGGCGACTTCGACCTGACTCTGGATTAC
Source organism: Planctomycetota bacterium (assembly GCA_026692845.1). Lineage (GTDB taxonomy): Bacteria > Planctomycetota > Planctomycetia > Pirellulales > Pirellulaceae > JBKCUI01. The sequence goes on from JAPLNM010000049.1 coordinate 5,205, forward strand.
AAAATCGCTAAGGATTGTGATTCGGGGATCTACCTCCGAGGCATCCCCCAAGTCCAAATCTGGGATCCCGATGCGGAGAACAATCGCAGGAACGGAAACGAAAAAGGGAGCGGCGGCCTGTGGAATAACCCAGCAGGATGGACTGGCAAGGACCCGATGGTCCGGGCCGACAACGCCATCGGCCAATGGAACACGATGAAGATGCGCTTGGTCGGAGAACGATGCTGGGTATGGCTCAACGGCAAAGCCGTCGTCGCCGACGCCCGCTTGCACGACTTCTTTGCTCCAGGCCAACCCCTGATGAAACGCGGCCCAATCCAACTTCAAACCCACGGTGGCGAAATCCGATTTCGCAACATCACGCTCAAAGAATTCACCGACTCCGAATCCAACGAAATCCTCCACCAAGCCGAATCCGAAGAACTCCAGAAAAACGCTTCGAAGTTCAATGTCCTGTTCAATGGAACGGACTTGGCCGGTTGGAAAGGTGCCACTGGAAACTACACCGTCAGCGACGGTGCCATTCAGTGCATGCAAGGCAAAGGTGGTGTTCTGTACACCGAAAAAAGCTATGGTGACTTCGTCTTCCGCTTCGATTTCCAGCTGCCACCGGCAGGCAACAACGGAATCGCAATCCGCTATCCAAGCGTCGAGGAAATCGAACAACTCCCCAAAGATCTTCGACACGGCGATCCTGCTTATGTCGGCATGACCGAACTGCAAGTCCTCGATGACGGACACGAAAACTACAAGAGCATCGACCCTCGACAAGCCCACGGCAGCGCCTACGGCATGGCCGCGGCCAAACGAGGCTATCTGCGTCCGACCGGCCAATGGAACCACGAGCTGATCAAAGTCACCGGCTCGAAGATCCTCGTCGAACTCAACGGCACGCGAATCCTCGATGCAGACTTGGCAACCGTCAGCGAATTCATGGCCAACACCCCCCACCCGGGCAAGGATCGAGCCAGCGGACACATCGGCTTTGCCGGTCACTCCGATCCTGTGAAGTTTCGCAGCATCGAAGTCGTGCCCCTGGGCAACTGATTCGAATACCAAATGGGTGAACCATCGGGTCAAAAGCACCCGATGGCGGTTGCTTTTTTCCTCGTTACGAAAGGTTTCGTCTTGAATCGCAGAATCCTAAGACTCGATGCGGTCGCTTACTGCTTGGCTGTATCGCTTACGGTTTGCTCATGGCAATCGGTTCGAGCCCAAGAGCCCAAGGCTTCGGCCGACGAGGGCCAACTTGCAGTCCCCGAGTCGCTTGCTACGACTCAAGAGCAAATGCGCCCGTATGTCGAACGCATCGAACATTCGCCAGCGAAAATCGAAATGCTGCCGATTCCCGCTGGTAGCTTTTCGATGGGAACCGCCCAGGACGAATCGGGACGCAAGTCCGACGAAGGCCCAGTGCACGAAGTCCAGGTCGGTCCATTCTGGATGGCCAAATTCGAAGTCACTTGGGATGCCTACGATGTTTGGATGTCCGACTTGGACGTCTTTTACCGTGAGGTCAACAAGGTCCAAGCCACCAAACGAGACGAACTAGCCGACGAGTTCCAAAAAAGCCAGCCGACGAAGCCCTATACCGATATGACCTTCGGAATGGGCAAACACGGATATCCGGCCATCTGCATGACCCAGCATGCGGCGCGAACCTTTTGCAAGTGGCTGTCGCGCAAAACCGGTCGGTACTATCGCTTGCCCACCGAAGCCGAATGGGAATACGCGTGCCGAGCCGGGACCAAGGACGCTTATTCGTTCGGATCCGATCCGGCCGAACTAGAAAACTACGCTTGGTTTCTCGACAACGCGGGCGAAGGCTACCACAAGGTCGGGCTTAAGAAGCCCAATCCTTGGGGATTGCACGATATGCATGGGAACGTCGCCGAGTGGGTATTGGATCAGCATTTGCCTGAGGGTTTCCTTGCCGATTTGCCGAAGGAAAACCCGTTGCTCGTTCCGAAGACCCTGTATCCTCGCGTCGTGCGCGGCGGCGGATGGAATCAAGACGCCGTGGCGCTGCGAAGCGGCTCACGCGAAGGTTCCACCGAAGACTGGATTGCTCAAGACCCACAGTCACCCGTAAGCATCTGGTATTTGACCGACGCGCTGCATGTCGGGTTCCGGATCGTTCGACCCCTGAACGAGCCTTCCGAAGAAGAAAAAAACAAGTTTTGGGAGTACTCCGAACCGATCCAAAAGGAACGGTCTGTGCCCCTGGAACGCTAACCATTAGGGCCCAGCCGTTGGCCCGAGTCCTTTGCGACTTTCTCCCACCTTCCTTTTTTTCCGTCACTCGTCCAATCTTCCTCCCAAATTCGGAGCCTTGCTATGAACCTTGAAACCAACCCTGCTGCGTCTTCGGCTAGCCGAAGAAACTTTATGAAAACCTCCACAAGCTTGGCTGCCGCCGCAGGCTTGACCTCGACGCTCTCGCGCTCGGTACATGCCGCCGAGGACAACAAGATCCGCGTGGCGCTGATCGGTTGCGGTGGGCGTGGTACCGGGGCGGCTGAAAACGCACTCCAAGTCGACAACGGCGAAATCGAGCTCGTCGCCATGGCCGACGTCTTCGAGAATCGACTCTCGAGCAGCTACTCGAGCCTCAAAGAGAAATTCCCCAAGAAGGTCGATGTGCCCAAAGAACGGCAGTTCGTGAGCTTCGATGGATACAAGAAAGCGATGGATACGCTGCGTCCTGGCGACGTGGCGATCTTGACCACCCCACCTGCGTTTCGCTGGGTGATGTTCAAGTACGCCATCGAGAAGGGGCTCAACGTCTTTATGGAAAAGCCCGTGACGGTCGACGGACCTGCGAGCCGTAAGATGTTCGAGTTGGGCAAGCTCTCGGTCGAACGGAACTTGAAAGTCGGCGTTGGTCTCATGTGCCGACACTGCATCGTGCGCGGAGAGTTGCTCGATAGGATTCGCAACGGCGAGATCGGCGATTTGCTGATGCTCAGAGCCTACCGAATGGCCGGTCCAACCGGTTCGGCCGCTGCGACCAAGCAACCCGAGGACATGAAGAGCGAACTGCTCTACCAACTGAGCCGATTCCACGGATTCCTTTGGGCCAGTGGCGGTGCTGTCAGCGACTTCTTGATCCACAACATCGACGAATGCTGCTGGATGAAGGAAGACTGGCCGGTCAACGCGGTAGCTTCCGGAGGAAGGCACTATCGAAACGATTGCGTAGACCAGAACTTTGATTCCTATTCGATCGAGTACACGTTTGCTGACGGCACCAAGATGTTCGTCAACGGGCGCACCATTCCGGGTTGCCACAATGAGTTTGCCAGCTATGCCCACGGAACCAAGGGCAGCGCGGTGATCTCGGCATCGGGGCACTCGCCGGCCAAGTGCAGGATTTACCAAGGTCAGAACATGACCCGCAACAACATCCTTTGGGAGGGCCCAAAGTCTGAGCCGAATCCTTATCAACTCGAATGGAACGATCTGATCAATGCCATCCGCAAGGATATGCCTTACAACGAAGTCGAGCGAGGGGTTAAGGCCAGCTTGGTAACTAGCATGGGACGAATGGCTGCTCACACCGGTGTTAAGGTGACTTATGACGAAATGCTCAATTGCGAGCACGAGTTCGCACCTGGACTCGAAACCATGACCTTCGATAGCCCAGCACCGGTTCGGGCCAATGCACAGGGTATCTATCCAGTACCTCAGCCAGGGATCCTAACGACCCGCGAATACGGCGATTCGTAGGTCGTTTTGGGGGCGTAGCATGGCCCTCCGAGGCCGTGCGTGTACGTGACGAATCGATCGCGTTCATCCACAAACGGGTCGCAGATCCATTTTACGGGAGAGCGAACCCAGGGCGGCGCTTCGCTTTGCCCTGGGCTATCACCTTGCGCCCCGTTGGGGCAAAAAATCATTGAATCTCGTACGATGAACCAACATCCCTCAGACCCTCACCCCCTGGCCCCCTCTCCGGTGCGCGGAGCGGGAGCCATAAATGCAGCAGGTGGAATCACTCGCGGCCGGCAGTCACTCCGGGCCAGTCGTCGGTCCGGAATGGGGTCAATGGCAACCCACTGGCGCTGAACATGTTGCAGACCGGATTGTCGGCCCAAGCATACCGCACCGATACCGGCTTGGGCACACTCGGACTCGAGATGCGAACCTTGTTCCCCTCGACGATCTTGGCCACTGCGGGATAGAACTTCTTGTCCTCGCCCGCAATCGTAAAGCCGATCGGTTCGTTGACGTCAAACGGACGCCATCCATTCGATAGATGATTGAAACTAAGGACAATCGCATCGGCGTCGGCTTGCATCGATGCGTACCGAGGACTTTGCGGATCGACTTGGATTCCATACTCGTTGGCCAAGGCCAAGCGAGCCAAGCGACGGCCGACGTCGACCTTGTTCTTCGGGTGAATGTCTTTGCCCTCTCCGATATCGATGATGACCGCTTGGCCCGTGTGGGGCAAGCGATCGAGGGTCATCGTCTGGGCCTCTCGTAGCTCTGCCCAATCGCTCTCCCCGGGTTCCTTAGCCTCGGCCTTAAAGTCAGCCAATTGAACCCAATAGAAAGGAAAGTCCCCTTGGCCCCACTCCTTGCGCCAGTTGTCGATCATCAACGGGAACAAGTCGCGGTACTGATATGCTCTTCCTGCGTTGGATTCCCCTTGGTACCAAATCGCTCCCTTGATACCGTATCCAAGGTGGGACTTAAGAACCCCATTGTAAATATTCGCAGGACGCTGATTTCCACGCATTTGGTTCCCGAGGTTCTTCAGTTGGTCCTCTTCCTCTTTGGTGCGATCCTTTTTCTCGCTCAGTGCCTTGAACCGCTCCGCGTTGGCAGACCAGTTGTCCATCATTTTTTTGAAGCGTCCATCGGACTTGAGCAATTCGGGATTAACCCAAGCCTCGCAGGCCGAGCCACCCCAAGCGTTGTTGACCATTCCGATCGGAACGCCTGTCGTTTGGTGGATCTGTCTGGCAAAGAAATAACCTACTGCGGAAAACTGGGGCGCGTTCTCCGGATTGCATACTTTCCACTTCCGATCGTCATGGCTCCAGATCGGTTCCTGCGAGCCCGTCTGCGGGAAATTGATCATTCGGATCTGCGGATAGTTCGCCGCCAATCGCTCTAAATCCGAGTCATTCGATTGGGCTACCGACCATTGCATGTTGGATTGGCCTGAACAGACCCATACCTCTCCGACCAAAACATCCGAAATCGTTTTGGTCGAACTCCCGACTACAGTGATCGTCAACGGGGCGCCGACTTCCATCGCCGGCAATCGTGCTTCCCAATTCCCGGCCGCATCGCTCGTTGCAGATAGCTTCGTTTCCCCAACGCTGATCGTGACGACCTGGCCAGGATTGTCCTTGCCCCATATCCGATTCTCCTGCTTTTGCTGCAGTACCATCGAGTCGCTGAAGACATTCGGGAGCTTGACCTCGGCGATGGCCCAGTCGGCTGCAAGAGTTCCACAGAGCAACGCGATCGAGAACAATCCGCGCCGAGCCCTTGAGATTCGATTCAAATCCAAAGATACAAGTTTGGTCATGGCAATAAAGGACCTTTCAAAGAGGCTACAAACAGGGAGGAAAACCAGCATGAGCAAGTGGAGTTGGGGCTGCGGGTCAGAACCCATACCAAGCCATCGCGAACCATCTCCACCCGCAATGGTGGACCAATAGCGTACAGGTCCAGATTCCCAATGCAATAACCTGACCTCGGAAATGGGTGCGGCAATCCTTTTTGCTTCTCGCAAGCAATCCGCAGGCAAGCATCGCGAACAAGCTTGCCACGAGGCTCGTCAAGGCGATGGCTTGCCAGCCGAGCAATGCTCCAGCCAGTGCATGCAAAATGCTCCAGTGCCAAAGAAACGCCCCCCTGCCCTGCTGCTCCTGAGCTGGATTGCTATCCGGAAAGCAATCGCCAGCGGGGTTGCTGTTTTCATCGGGCCGGCTGTTTTCAGCGGGCCGGCTGTTTTCAGCGGGCCGGCTGTTTTCATGGGGCCGGCTGTTTTCATGGGGAATGGGCCAGTAAATTCGGCAAAGAAGCAGGCCGGTTATTCCACCGAGAATCGCTCCGGCGATGAGCCCAATTCCCGACGTGAGGGCATGTTCGATCGCAAGGGATGAATCCGCCAACGGGCTTAAATTTGAGTAACTGGGGAATCGCTCGCCCCACGGTTCGGTCCACCGGACACGAGCGACGAATCGATTCGAGATGAAGCCCGCGACATAGATCCCCAAAATCACCAGCAGCGGTATTTTTGGGAATTTCAATCGCTCCGACTGGGTGCCGATGAGCATGATCGCAACGGAAAATAGGCTCAAGTGCAGGACCAAGGCTCCGATCAGATCCCATTTTGGAAAGAACACAGTCCAGACGATCCCGGTCCCGATGCGCCATTCTCGATAAGGCAAGTTCAGTCCATTTGCGAGCAGTTCGATCGCCGCAATCAGGACAAATACCAATCCGACGAGAATCTCCATGACAAGGTATCTCGGGGAGATCGGAAGCCGGCATCCTCGGCATCGTCCTCGCAACATGAGCCATCCAAACACCGGAGAGTTGTCGATCAGGCTCAGCGCACGATCGCAATAGGGGCAATGCGAGCCTCGCGTGACAATCGTCTTGCCCTGGGGAGTTCGGCTTGCAACAACGTTGATGAAGCTACCGATGCTCGCGCCGAGATAAAAGAACCACCAGACCAACCAGTATTCCAAGGTCCGGCGGGCAAACCACACCCCAAAGGAAATCTCAGGATCCCTCGGGTCGATCTTCCACCGCGATGTAACGATCCTGTGCCGGATTTGGACCGACGGAAGGATCATCGCGTAAAAAACCCAGCCAGCAAATATCGCTGCGAGCAGGAGCATCAGGGGCCAATCTCGGCGAAACGAAATCAGGCTTTTACGACGCGATGGAAGACGCGATGGAAGGGGATCATTCGCAGGCGGATCCAGGGAGGCATCCGGTTCGATCAAAACGCGCCTCGCTTGCTTTGCAGTTGCTCAAGAAGTTCCTTAAGCGGGTCCTTCGGAGCTGCCTGTGAGGAACTGCGATTGTAGTCGCTGGGGGCCAGTCGACGAACCGCCCCAGGGTTTTTCGAATCGGCCGCCGCCGGGTAAACATCGATCACGCTGTTGTCCTGCAACTGATCCCCCGCCGGCAGCAACAAAAAGCCAACACTCCTAGGTTGATAGTTGATATCCTCGATGACATTCGGACTCTTGCCTGTCGCATCGATGGCGATCGATTGCAAAAACTCTTCGTAAACACTCACGTCATACAACACCACCGGCGGTACCGGGACCTGGATCTGCCGCCGATCCCAATTCCCAAGACCATCGACCCATTCGACCGTTTGAAGGACTGTCGATCCACTATCGCGTTCGAGTAGCACCGTTTCGGATCCTCCTTGCGGAATCCTGATTCGCTTGGCCCCCGCGGTGTTTCGACGATCGGCCAAGAGCACCAACAACCCATCGCTATGGGTGTTGGCGATCCGCAGCGAGATGGGACCTAACGGTGCGTTGGCTACGACTTGCTCAGATACCACGCGGTAGGAGGGCGCTGGCAGGGCGAAGGCGGGTTGTTGAGGCCACCAGATTTGCCAAGGGGAATACAGGATCGGCTGAAGCCACAAACCGCTGTTGGGAACATAGGTCAATCCACAGCCTGGCATCATGACGCTTTCGAAACAGTAGCCGCCGTTGAAGGGTTGCAATCTCCAACACTGAGCGATCGATTGGTTGACCCCCATCAAGCGGACCGAGGACCGCTGGCCTGACTGAGCCAATACCCCACCAAGATTTCCGAAATTGCCCGCCTGTTGAGAATCAGCGCTGAGTGCCAACCATTGATTGCCGATCGATTGCTGGATCCGAACCATGTCGCTTCCGACGGGGGTGATCATCCAAGCCCCCTGCGGGTCATTCAGGGGTGCTCCATTGGCGGCGCTTGGGGTCCATTGCAGTTGGCCTTGGCCCCCGGCCTTCATGAACCATCGATTCCCCGCCTCGCCTGTCGATAAAAGAACTGTCTTGCTCAACTCGCCAGACTCGCCGACTCCCGATGAAGCGACCTGCGGTCGATTCGAAAAATCCTGCGGGAGCCCAGCGGCATTCGTCGGATCCATCGCAAAGACCGCCATGCGACTGGGCGTAAATTCGATCTGTCCGTTGCTCAAGATTCCGATGCGCATGTTACCACGGTTAGCCGCCGGCCACTGAATCACGCGTTGGGCTTGGCGCGATCCATAGCCGATCAAAGCCCCATCGGGAGTGTCGTAGCGTCGAAGCCTCGAATAGACAGTCGTCTGGCCAGCTTGGTCTCGGATCAGCAACTCCTCTGCGCTGAGCTTTGCGGCCGACTCCCAAGCCGTTCCAGGCAAACGCAACGCAAAGAACTCCTGAGACCAACCGACCGTCGCGCTCGTGCACAACGCCAGAACCCAACATGCAACCCTCGCGAGAGCAACCCTAGCTAAAGCAACGCTAGCCAAACGGCCATAGAAGCTTGATTCTATCGGTGATCGATTCTTCATCGCAAACCTCATCGGCCGGTGGCAACTGGGCACTATTCAAAGAAGCTATGGAATACCCGATTGGGAATACTCGTAAATCGGATTGTAATCGAAGTTCCCAAGCCCCGATCCAGGGCAGACTTTTGCTCGGAACATTTACCGGAAGCGGAAAATGAAATTTTCCAAAGCCAGACGGGCTAGGTCCTCTTGGCTGTGATTTCCTTTCAATTCCTTTTCAAGCTCGACCAACCAGGTCAAAAGCTCTTTGGCCCGATTCCAGCCGATCGTCTTGAGCCTCTTTTCCTCTTTGGCATGTTCATAACGGAATCCAGCTCGCGATAACGCATCGGGCAGCGTTACGCCTTGGACGCCATAACCCTTCTGTTGGTTGAACCAAGCCGCCGCGACCCCGTAGCGCCTCAGACTCCAGGAAAGCTGCGCGGCGATACCCACGACGGTTTGACCGGCCATGATGAGCTTGTCGACTCCATCGATCGCTTCGGCAATTTTCCCGTCGGCAATCGCTGAACTGATGTTCCATACCGTCTGTGTCCGCCACCCGCCGACGAGCTCGTCGACCCGAACATCGGAGACCTTGCCCTTGGCATCGCTAAAAAGCCCGAGTTTGGCCAACTCGCAATCGATCAATCCGCAGACATAACCGACACGATCGGCCAGCACACCGGCTTGGGCAACGGTCAATTGAACGTTGTGCCTTGCAGCTCCCCATCGAGCGATCCACGAAGTGAACTCCGAGCCCTTGGCCTCCGCAGTAGCCACCAAAAAACCCTTGTTCTGAGCAAGCTTGTAGAGCCGCTGATTCGACGGGAGCGTCTGCATGTCCAACAGAAGTGTCGTTCCGAGCTCGGCCTGCTCGACCCAGCGTTCCAAGGCCTCGCGATTCTTGCTAACAAACGAATCGGCCTTGCGCACATAAGCAGCTTTCGGGCCCCCTTGGTCAAAGAGGCTCTGCGTCGAGAGCTCGTCATGAACATCCCGCCACTGTGCGTCCTCGCCGTCAAATCGGGTGATGCTCATCGCGTCGAGCCCACCGAGTTTCAAGGCGTGTTGGATCGATTCACGCCGAAGGAAATCGTCTGGTCCAATGGCCACGACGAACAACGGCAATTCCCGAGTCTCGTTTTGAGCCAGGTAATCGAAGGCATGCACAGTGGCCTCCGATTTGCTTTTTGCTGAGGTTTTTTCCGCCACGGATCTGGTTCTCTGATTTCAAAAAACAATCGCCCAAAAAACAACGGCACAGCAAACAACAACCGACTCGGCTTGCTCTGGGCAATCCAAAATCGTGTCGGATCGACCGGTGAATTCTACTGGTAGATTCTACTGCTAGATTCTACTGGCAAGCCCCCCCAGGACAGAGAGTCTTTTGCAAGGTTTCCTGATTTCCAACGCGGCTTGGTCGATGAGCCAAAAATTTCTAATCCTTTCGCCATTGCGGATGCTTAGGCTTCAGCAAGCTTGCAAGTTTCCTCCATGTCCGATCGGTCGCTCCACGGTGCTTTTGTGTGATCGATACAGCCTGCCGTGCACCCTGACTTCGGGACGACGGGTCTTGGAGCATCCGGAGCAACCATGGCTTGAGATCCTCGGGTTTCGCCAGCTGCGTGGCCGCATCGGCCTCATGGAGGATCTGGACAATGTCGGAAAAGTTTCGCGTGTTCGGGCCGTAGCAGGTTGCCACGCCATAGGCGCAAGGTTCAATCATGTTTTGCCCACCTCGGGACCCGAAACTCCCGCCGACGAACCCTAGATCGGCCATCCCCCACCACCAACGCAACTCCCCGAGGCTGTCGGCTAGAAAGATCCGCCACGAAGGATCCAGCCCTTCGCTGTGCATGCGGCTTCGACGCCCCCATGCAAGTCCGGTGGCCTGCACCATCCGAGCAACCTCCTCGAATCGCTCTGCATGCCGTGGAACCAAAATCAACTTCAACTTCGGAAATTGCTCGACGATCTGACCGAATGTGTCCAAACAAATCCGCTCTTCGGGATCTTGGGTGCTACCGCAAAGCCATACCGTCGAACGGCCATCGGCAAGTCCGAGGGATTCGGACCTAGCAAGCACCTCGGGGTGCTCTCGGTCGTGGTTCGCCCCATCAAATTTGATGTTCCCAACGACGTCTATTTTCGCAGGATCATAACCCAACGCGACGAATCGATCGCGAACCGTGTCGCTCTGCGCTCCGATCCAATCTATCTTGCGTACGATACTCCGGACCAGTGGCGCTATACGACTATAGCCTTGCAGAGATTTTTGGCTAAGACGGCCATTGATCACGGTTATAGGAATCTGCCGCTGCGAGGCGATCGAGATCCAATTGGGCCAAAGCTCCAGTTCGGCCAAGACCAACACATCTGGCTCGATGCGATCGAGGGCCCTGCGGACTGCCCAAGTAAAATCCAACGGGGCAAACGCGACAGTGTGTTGGTTGTAGAGTTTTTGGGCCAGTTCATAGCCCGAGTCGGTTGAGGTCGTAATGACCAGCTTGGAGGTCGGTAACTCCAGGACGGCTCGCTCGACAAGGGGCCGGATGACTTGCAACTCACCGACACTGACGGCATGAAACCAAATCGTATACGAGGGTTTGTCCAGTCCGATTGGTTCAAGCGTTTGGGGCGGTTTAGGCAACGCTCCGAGAAGCTTTTGGCTCCAACCTTTTTGGTAGCGTCCCTGACGGACGGTGCGCCACAAGATCCATGGCCAGATCAACAGCAGCAGCGCTGCATAGAGCAGATTCAGCAACCAGCGCTTGGCCATCCGTGCTACTTAATTTGTGCCACTTGCTTGGTGCCAGTGCTTGAAGGAAACAATTCGTATCGCGTTAGGATAGCAAGTTCACTCGACTTCGCGTAGCGGCCTGGTCATTCGATCGGTCGATCGGTTCCAAGGGCCAACCCATCGTTGCGACTTTCGGTAGCCCCTTGGAGAATTCCTCGCTCCCAATCGATGAGGATGCCTTGGTAGCCCCCAAACGAAGCTCGCGAGGCTTTGAGCGCATGGCCGCGCCGGGCAAGGGCTTCGAGGGTCGCTTGGGGCAATCCCGATTCGTGATAGACGACACCTCCGGCCGCATCGGCGGGGGTTCCCGTCGGAGAGGCGCTCCCTTCGTGGCGAACGCGTGCGGCATCGCCGGCCATCTGAATGTTCATCCCGAAATCAATCCAGTTGACGAGCACCTGAACTTGACCCTGCGGTTGCATATCTCCCCCCATGACGCCAAAGACAAAAACGGGCTTCTTGTCGCGGGTAACCAAGGCAGGAATGATGGTATGGAATGGGCGTTTCTTAGGTTCCAAACGATTGGGGTGATCCTCCGAAAGCGCGAATAGATTGCCGCGGTTTTGAAGCGCAAAGCCGACTTCCCCGGGGACAACTTGACTCCCGAACCCGTGGAAGTTGCTTTGGATCAACGAGCAACAGTTCCGATCCGCATCGACCACGCACAGATAGACCGTATCCCCGTGGACGAGCTTAGGGTCGCCATGGGGGACATCGACCAAGGCGCGCTGGGGGTCGATGCGTCGGTTTTGAATTTCCGCGTAGGACTTGCTGTTCAATCGCTCGATCGGAACGGATTCAAAGGCCGTATCGGCATAGAATCGCGCGCGATCGGCGTAGGCGAGTTTCTTGGCCTCGATCAACAGGTGGGTATAATCGGCGGACCCCCAGCCCATGGATGGAAGATCATGCCGCTCGAGCACATTGAGCATTTGCAATACCGCAAGGCCTTGGCCATTGGGCGGGATCTGCCAAACATCGTATCCACGGTAGTTCGTCGAGACCGGTTCGACCCATTCGTTGACGTGGTTAGCAAAGTCATCGAGACCAAAGTACCCTCCATTTTTTTCGCTGAAGGCGACGATCTGCTCGGCGATAGGGCCTCGATAAAAGTGATCCGGTCCGAACTGAGCGATGCGACGATACGAGTCTGCCAAGCGTCGATTGCGGAACACATCTCCGGTCTTGGGCGCTTTCTTGCCGTCGATCAAAAAGGTGGCTTTGGAGTCCGGCCACGGAAGAAACGATTGTTCGGTTTTGGCCCAATATCCAGCGATTACCGGTGAGACCGCAAACCCTCGCTCGGCCAACTCGATGGCAGGCTCGAGGACTTCTGCCATGCTCTTTTTCCCGAACTTGGTATGCAGGTCATACCAGCCGGCCACACATCCAGGGACACTCCAGGACATCGGACCGTAAAGCGGGATCTCCTTGAGCCCTTGCTCGGCAAAGACCTCTCGTGTCAGTTTCGCTGGCGAGCGGCCACTGGCGTTCAATCCAGAGATCTTGCCCGTTTGGCTATCCCAGACAATCGAGTAAAGATCGCCGCCGATCCCGCAACTCATCGGTTCGACAACCCCTAATACGGCGTTGGCTGCGATGGCCGCATCGATGGCCGAGCCGCCGTTTTCCAAGATACCAATCGCGGCGGCCGTAGCACGTGGATCCGACGTGCAGGCCATTCCATGTTGGGCCACAACCACAGAGCGACTCTGGTAGATGGGCCCCGAAGGTCGATCGTGGCGACCGATCGGAATGGGTTTGGCCACCGAAGGCTCCTGGGCAAGTGCAACCGATTCGATCGCCCAAGAAGCGATGGGCAATGCGACGAGCCCCAAACTGGCCCGTAGGGTTCGTGACGTCATAGGATCCACCGATTCGAAACGCAGAGCAGGTACGCAAAGATGCTTTGGGCCTGATGCTCCAAAGCCGACGATTTATCGACGGCTTATTGTCGACGTTTTTCAGCGTAGTGGAAATACCCGATCATCATTTCTTCGTAGGTTTGGTCCCCCCAACGGACCCAAGCCTTGGAGTCGGGGTTGTTGAGGTTGGCATCGGAATTGTCGAAGGTCGCTTCGCAGAACATCCTGGTGCCTGCTGGTAGTTTCATCGGGGTAGCAAGTCGGTATTCGGTTTGCCAATTGAAATCGTAACCGGGGATATCCAGTAGGATTTCACGTTTGCGGTCTGGGTAGATCAAGCTGTAGCGGAACGATTTGCCTCGCACGTGCATGTGAGGGCTCATCGCCAGGAGTTCGCATTCAGGAAGCTTTTCCGGGAGAGAGGCGGTGACGCGGTGATCGGAAGCCCCGGGGGGTATTTGGAAATTGAGGCTCACGGCGCTGGTGGTTTTGACCTCGTGGGTGATTTGCTCAGGATCGGCCAAAATGAATCCGACTTTGCTCAAATCCTTTTGCGCCGTTCCATTAGGTGTGTAGTGGACCTGAAAGATCAGTTCGCTATTTGCGGGGATTCGCTTGGCATAACCCACGGGCATCATCTCGGCGCGCGTGCCCGGGACGTATCCGGCCAAGAAGGATCGTGCTCCTCCTAGATCTCTTTTTTTAGAGCCTTTGTCTCGCACAAACACCAACACATGGTGGACCACTTCGCGAGCCCCGGGGATGATCTCCATGCCTTGGACCCACAGGTCTTTGTCGTTGTTCATGTCGGCGCGGAAGTACTGGTAATTGACCACCCCAGTTTTAGAGACACTGTAGGGCCGATCGCTCATCGGGATGATGAGGTCGGGGGTTTTGGGCAATAGCCATCCGGTGTTCTCGGCGATACGGTCGGTCTGGGGCTTGGCCTCCAAACTCGTATCCCCTCGCCGTTTGCCTTGCGATACCCATTGTTCAATCAGGTCGAGTTCTTTTTGGCTCAAACGTCGTTCGTTGCGGAACTGAGCATGCTCGTCGGTCGCATGCCATGGGGGCATGGTTTTGTTTTGGGTGACTTCGAGAATCATGTCGGCCCAAGCCGCCGCGTCGTCATAGCTCGACAAGTCCATCGGACCGATATCTCCGGCGCGATGGCAAGAGACGCAGCGACTCGCAAGCAGGTGCGAGATGTGCTGAGCATAGTTGATCGTTTGGGCATCCTCGGCCGACTCGGCCTTCGATCGATTCCGACCGATCAAGCACCCAGAGGCTTGGGCCCACGACGTCGCGATGGGACGTTGGGCGATGAGCGAATCGATGGCATCGGCAAGTTCGTTTTGGGTCGGTGCCTCGCGAGAAAATCCGATGCCGTGCTGGTCGTCGATTCGGCCTAGATAACGAATGGTGTTTTGAGCATCGATCAGGCAGACCTCGGGGGTTCGGGTCGCACCGAGCAAATCTGAGAGCGATTGGTCGGGATCCTTGAGGAAAGGGGTTTGGAGTTCAAAGCGGCGAGCATGGGCAGCCATCTCGGCCAAGGAGTCCTGGATGTTCGGGTCGATAGCGACAAAGCCGATCCCCTGCTCTCGGTACTTCTTGCTCAACTCCTCGATTCGAGGCGTGTACTGCTTGGCTAGCGGGCATTCGGTTCCAAGGAACACCACGACGGTCCCTTTGGCCCCTGCCAGTTCGGTCCATGTCCACTGTTTTCCCAAGCAATCGGTTTTTTCGATTTTCGCAATCGCATCGATCTTCTTGCCAAGCGATTGGCTGGCCGTCAAGGCCGCCTGGCGGGTCGCTTGGGGCTCAGGAGATCCAGGAGACTCCGGAGACTCAGCCGTCGGGACATTCTGGCCCCATGCCGAGCCAATCAGCAGAAAGCTAGCCAAGAGCAAAAGGGGGGATCGTTTCATGGGATTGCTTTGGGAGTCGGATCGATGAAGGGAAATGAAAATGCCGCGTCGAGCGCGATCGCGTTTCGAGGGAAACATCCTCGTCGTATTCGCGTTGGGTCAGGATTCCTTGGATTTTAGTAAACAGGATCGAAAGGTTCAACGCAATGTCTTTCAGCGATCGCAATTGGCACCAAGGTTTCAGGCTCGGGAAGATTTTCTTCCGAGAAAGCCTACAAGAAAGCCTAGGGGAGTGCTAGCGAAGCCCCCCTTAGCGCGTGTATGCTTGGGCGCAGTTCTAGTCTCGACGTTCTCGGCTCGTCCCCTTATCCCCAGGTTCTGGCAAGGATTATCCATGATTCTTTCCGGTGAAGAGATTCGCACTCGATTGGGATCGGACGTGTGCATCTGTCCCTTTGCAGATGAGCATTGCAATCCCAACAGCTACGATTTGACCCTTCACAACGAACTTCTGGTCTACGAAGAAGTCGTGCTGGATATTAAAGAACCCAATCGCTTTCGAAGACTTCGCATCCCCGAAGATGGATTGATCTTGAGCCCAGGACAACTCTACCTCGGACGGACGGTCGAATACACCGAAACCCATCGGTTGGTGCCGATGATTTCAGGCCGATCCTCGCTGTCGCGGTTGGGTCTGTTTGTTCACGGATCGGGCGGCTTTGGAAGCATCGGTTATCGTGGCCACTGGACGATCGAGCTGTATACCATTCAGCCGATTCGGATCTACCCAGGCGTGAAAATCTGCCAGATCGCCTACCAAGAAATCATCGGTAACGTTCGCGAGTGCTGTTCGAGCAAGTACCAAAACAGCCTCGATATCCAACCGAGTTTGATGTTCAAAGAGTTCTCCGGCAGACGCGAGTACGAACAACTGCAACTCGATTTCGATACGTTGGCTGCCTCGTGCGTCGAACAGTGCGTCTCGCAGGCATTAGGCGAACATTCCGGGGAAGAGCCATCCCATTACGTTTGAGAAAATACCCCCGCCCAGACCTTTAGTACACGGACCCCTAGTACCAGGAGCGATCATGACAGCGATGTCCCGAGCCCAGATCGAGGCAGTTATTCCGCATCGCAAGCCGATGCTGCTTGTCGATGAAGTTCTAGAACAAACCGACTCGACAATCCATTGCGTCAAGACTTTCCAGCCCGATGAGTTCTTCCTGCAAGGACACTTCCCGAACTTCCCTCTGGTCCCCGGTGTGATCCTGTGCGAATGCTGCTTGCAAAGCGGCGCGATCCTCCTGGCACACCTTACCCCGAGCCAAGGCGTCGTGCCTGTGGCCACGCGGATCGACGGAGCGAAGTTCAAGCGGATGGTCCGACCGGGCCAGAAGGTCGATATCCAGGTGGTCTTGAAGGAAGTCGTTTCCAGCGCCTACTTTATGTCCGGCAAGGTGACCGTCGAAGGTCAGCTAGCCGCCCGATTGGACTTTGCCTGTAGCGTCGCTAAACCCGAATAAGTCAGCAGCTTGACCATGACCAATTCCTTGAAAATCATCCCCTTGGATGGGCATGCAAGCGCACCGATCGAAATGCCCGAGCGATTTCGATTGGAGGTCGTCTACTTCATGACCCCCAATGACACCCAAGGTGCCCCGAAACTCGGGCCCAATGAATACTGGATCGAACCACAAAATGTAGATCGTTGGTTGGATGACGGTTGTTTCTCCGTGGTTTCTCCCTTGGACGCCGAGTCGGTCGCCGAGATCGAATTGAGCGAAGATCATGAACGGTGGTTGGAGTGGCTCAAGAAGTATCAAATCACAAAAGTTCGAATCGTCAGACCGTAGCTCCCAGCCAGCCCCGCATGCGGCTTGTCGTGGCCATGGCCCGCAACGGCACGATCGGTCTGCAGGACCGCTTGCCCTGGAAACTTCGATCCGACTTGATGCGTTTCAAACGCTTGACCATGGGCCAAACCCTCCTGATGGGCCGCAAGACCTACGAGTCGATCGGAAAACTCCTCCCAGGCCGCACCACCATGATCCTCACAAGGCAGGTCGATTACCATGTCGCCGGGGCGATCGTCGTGCACGATCTACAGCAAGCCTGCGCGCGAGTCCCTGAGGGACAAGCTCTTTTCGTCGTCGGTGGGGCAGAGATCTATCGCCAATGCCTAGCATCGGTCGACCTGATCCACCTGACACGTGTCCTGGCCGATATCGACGGCGATACAGTGTTGGACGAACTACCATTGCACGAGTTTTCCCTGGTAGAAAGCGAGTCGGTTCCAAGCGATTTGCACAACGATTGGCCCTCGCGATACGAACGCTACGAGCGTCGAAAAAACCAAGTCTGAAACCTGACGGGTTTTCCACCGACTTCGGGACCGTCGCTTGTTTATAAA
Source organism: Planctomycetota bacterium (assembly GCA_026692845.1). Lineage (GTDB taxonomy): Bacteria > Planctomycetota > Planctomycetia > Pirellulales > Pirellulaceae > JBKCUI01. The sequence goes on from JAPLNM010000049.1 coordinate 22,669, forward strand.
CGACATTTCTACCCGACGGTTTGGTCCGTTCTTTACGGCATCTTCACACGCCCAAAGGAAAAACTTTAAGCTTCTTGTCCATTCTTGTTTGACTCGAATGCTAGCAATCCTAAAATCCGGACCCGCTCGGCAGGCCACTCGGTTCGGCATCGAATCCTAGAGGCCTTTCGAGCAACGATCGGGGAGGTACCCGGTCGAGGATTTTTTTGGACAAATGTCGCAGGGTTCGGAGATTGCGATGCTCGAAGCGCATGATGTTGCTGAGGCACAAAACCGGTTGGTTCCGCAGTTGGCTGCGACCCTCCGACAAAGGCTGGGCATGGATCGCATGAATCTGTGGTTTGGACCGCAGGTCGGCTGGCAAGTCACAGCCGATCAGAAGCTCCAAGTCCTTGTCGGATCGACCTTTGTGTCCGAATGCATCCTGAGAATGTTTCGCGAGGATCTCCGAAGCGTGGTTTCTGAGGTTTTTGGCGATGGTTGGGGTTTTGAGCTCCATGTCGCCCAACCAACTCCCATCCAGGAGACAAACCCGGCCTGCTCCAAGGAGAATTCTCCCGGGAAATCCGCTCCCGGCGGTCGCAAGCCCCCACAGATCGCTTACCATGGAGGTTCGAGTCAACGCCCTGATCAACCTCCCGTACCGCCCACTCCAAGCCCCGCTCCTGTGAACGCAATCCCTCTTGTTGCCGTACCCCAAGCGTCTGGACCGACGGATTGCGATCCTGCGGTCCAGACGCTTGCTGGCCCTTTGAGGTTGGTCCGCGCAGAGGATTCTCGATCCGCAGACCTTCACCCCAACGCGCCGCAGCCTCAAGGCAACTTGCCTGACGATGGGAACCTCCAGGATCGGGAAATGGACCGATTGGTCGCGATGCGCCGCCAACAGGAAAGGCGCTGGGACGAGTTCATCGTCGGCTCGCATAACCGATTCGCTTGGACGGCCTGCCAGATGGTACTCGAGCGGCCCGGGCAGATCAGTCCGTTGTTGATTCACGGTCCGCACGGGGTCGGCAAGACGCATTTGGCCGTCGGGTTGTCTCAAAGGCTCAAGCAACAGCAGCGGTATCGCCGAGCTATCTTCCTAACCGGCGAACAATTTACGATCGAGTACACCGAGAACGCCAAATCGGGGGGCTTTGCCAGCTTCCGCAAGAAGTACCGCGACGTCGAAGTCTTGGTCATCGACGATGTCCAGTTCTGCTTGGGCAAATCCGGCACGCTGATCGAACTGCGCAACACGATCGACATGCTGCTTCGTGAGTCGCGTCAGGTCATTCTGGTATCCGACCGAGGATTGCACGAACTCGACGGTCTGGGGAATGATCTGCATGCAAGGCTTTCGGGGGGCATGATCTGTCCGATCGAACCGATGGACGCCCAGACTCGACGGTCCTTGCTCAGCCGCCTGTGCTCGCAACACTCCTTGAGCATCGACGAAGATGTCTTGGGCTGGATCTCCGAGCAATGCGGCTCGGATGCACGCGTCCTGCAAGGCATTGTGCTTCGCTTGGTAGCCAAGCATCGAATGCTCGGACATGCGCTCAGTGCTGAAGAAGCCACCAGCGCCATCGGCGACATCATCCGTGCGAATCGTCCGATCGTTCGTTTGCACGACATCGAACAAGCCGTTTGCAAAGCCTTCGGATTGGAGCATCAGAAGCTCCAAACGAAATCCAAGTGCCAGTCGTTGAGCCAACCGAGGATGCTCGCGATGTTCCTTGCTCGCAAACACACCCGTACTGCCCTCTCGGAAATCGGCGAATACTTCGGCAACCGCCAGCATTCGACGGTCATCTCCGCTCAGAAAAAAGTCGAAAGCTGGATCGATGGCAAAGAATCCCTGCAAGTAGGCAACACCTCGATGCAAGTTCCCGATATCCTTCGCTCGCTAGAAGCCGCTCTACAGGTCGGCTAAAGCCTCTTGGGCTCGTTGCGAACGCTCTACTTCCACTTGCCTTGAAACACCTCGAGCACGTAATCCTGCACGTGCGGGAACCTTTTGCGGTTCGATTGGATTTCAAGCAATCTTCGATAGCCACGCGTGATGAGTTCTTTCCTCGTCGCTGCGTACTGAGCATCGAGGTCTTGGATTCCAAAGCCCTCGGGAGCTAGCGGCGGATTTTCAAAACGCTCATCGCAAATGAATTGAGCAAGGACTGGATTGCATCGCAGATGGCACTCGGAGCTCAGATGGAGCGTCTCGGGGTCAATCTCCCCAATCACGTAACGCAAGTACAGGGCGCTGTCCGACAACGTCTCGACCTCCGAGCCGCAGACTCTGCACAGATACCCCTGGTCGCATTTGGCCATGGCTTATAGCCCCAAAACATCGGCCATCGAGTACAGACCGGGGGTTTTGCCAATGAGAAACTTTGCCGCTGAGATCGCTCCCGATGCATAGCTATCTCTGCTGGAGGCCGCGACTCGGATTTCCACAAGCTCCCCGATCATTCCAAAGACGACTGTGTGCTGGCCGACATCGTCTCCAACACGCACTGCATGGTAACCGATCTCGTTGTGAGGTCGCTTTCCGACCATCCCTTGACGTCCGTGCACGTGGCCATCGATCCGCATCTGCTGGGCAATGATCTGCCCGAGCTTGATAGCCGTACCGCTAGGACTGTCTTCCTTGTAGCGGTGATGGCGTTCGATGATCTCGACGTCGGCCCCACCTGGCACATCCTTGAACGCCTTGGCGGCTTGCTCGACGAGCTTCATGCCGATGTTGACCGCCACGCTGGTGTTGGGGGCAAGACAAATCGGAATCTTCGTCGAGGCCTCTGCGATTGCGTCGAGGTCCATCGTCTCTAGACCTGTCGTCGCAATCACCATACTCGATCGCCGCTGGACGCATTGTTCCAAGGCCCGCATGCAACCGTCCGGACTCGAAAAGTCGATCGCACAATCGAACGCATCGGGCCAACGATCGCCGATGGCTAAGCCCATCGGCTCAAGACCCGAGAAACTCCCCGCATCGTGCCCAATTGCCGTCGATCCAGTGCGAACCAATGCTCCGACGATCTGAACTTGAGGATCCATCGATCCGAGTGCCAAAAGTCGCTTGCCGTTTCGGCCAGAGGCTCCGTGGATGACAAGTGCAATCTTAGAAGTCATAGTCTGCTCGGCAAAAAGATTTATCAGGGGCCAATGTTGCAAGGCCCGTTATCTAATCCGAAGCGACCAGCTCGTGCAAGGCCTCTAAGACCGCAGCGTCATGCCCGTCGACACTGACTTTCTTCCAAACACGAGCCACCTTGCCCTGCGCATCGATCAAATACGTGCTCCGCTGGATCCCCATCGATTTCTTTCCGTACATGTTCTTCTCCCGCCAAGCTCCATACTTCTCGGCAACCTCGTGGTCCTCATCGGCCAGCAACGGAAAGTTCAAAGAGTACTTGTCCCGGAATTTCGCATGCGATGCCGACGAGTCGGTACTGACCCCCAAAACGACCGCTCCGAGCTTCTTGAAGGCCTCGGCCTGATCGCGAAACGCACAAGCCTCCTTGGTGCACCCAGGCGTATCGTCCTTGGGGTAAAAGTAAAGGACCACCGGTGAGCCTTTGAAATCCGAGAGCTTGACCTTCTTGCCTTGGGCATCCAAAAGATTCAACGCCGGGGCCTTGGTTCCCACTTCGAGCCAATCGGACATGGAAAATTCTCCTTTTGAAAATGGTTTGATGTTCCTCGCGACAAAGCCGTCCTTCGACGAATGCCGTGGTTCTATCGGCTTTTTCCCCACCAGGGAAATCGTTCCGCACCCCAACAGCAATCTCTTGGCGAGCTTCCAAGGGACGCAGATTGCCATGAAAAGACCCATTGAGTGTAGAAAAGAGGCAAATATTCTCCCTAATTCTTCACGTACCCATTGGGAATTTTGTTGCGAAGCGGTTTTTCGACCCGCTAAATTACCTACACGGGCCAGGGATTGATCCTTAGGCCCGCTGGTACTTTTCTATGCTTGCGCTCTTTCTTGTGCCCTTTTTTGTTTGGAGTCCGACAATGACTTATTCTTTTTTGTCGACGAAGTGCGGTGCTCACCAGCATCCTCGCCGTGCTCTAGCTCAACGAGGCTTTACCTTGGTTGAACTCTTGGTCGTCATCGCCATCATCGGAGTATTGGTGGGGTTGCTATTGCCGGCCGTGCAAGCCGCACGCGAGGCGGCCCGCCGTGCCGATTGCCAAAACCGGATGCGACAAATCGTGCTCGCATCCCACAACTACGAGTCGGCCACCAAACGCCTTCCAGGCTACGCCGGGGAGCACGCTCCCCTTGCGGTCAATATGGTCGGCGGCATCGTCAGGAACGACAAAAAAGGGGTCCCCTGGATGGTCCAAATCCTGCCGCACATGGAACAAGAACAACTGGCAAAAAACCTCAGCCGTATCTGCGATACCGTTCCTGGTACCGTGCCTATCTCTCAAACCGACTACAGCTTCATCGAAGCAGTCGTCCAAGGCTTTTACTGCCCTAGCCGTCGCGACGCGAAGTCCTATCCGCTAATGGCTCCCTTCAAGGATCGGTATGGCGAATATGGCGCTAGAACCGACTATGCGATGTGCGGAGGTGCCGCCTACAGCTCCGATCCGAACCTAGCCGGTGTCGATCTAGAGAAAGAGGGAGTTTGGTCGCTCGGGAATAAAATCCAAATGAAAGAGATCACCGATGGGACGAGCAATACGCTCTTCATCGGCGAGAAAGCCATGAGTTCGATTCGCTACAAGACCGGCAGCGATTACGGTGATAGGGCCCCTCTGGCCGGCATGCCCGAATACAGCGGCGTGACGAATTCGTATGTGCGCTTCATCGCTCGCGGGACCCATTCGGATGTCCCCGATAGCTGTACCTCCTGCCACGATTTCGGCAGTGCTCACATCCCAGGCTGGAACGCAGTCATGGCCGACGGTTCGATCCGGACAGTCAGCTACAACGCCGATATGAAGATCCTCAAAGCCGTCGCATCGATCGCCGGACAAGAGGTCGGAACGTTGGACAACTAATCCGTGAAGCACGAACAATCGTTTAACTAAGCACGAGCACGGCATTTGTGACTGGATGCCAGATCGGCCGCGATCAGCGAGGCCGAGAAGTTGACTCAGCACAAGTCACTAACGACCGATAGTGGTCTTGGTCTGCATTGCTCTGTTTTGGCTGTTCGTCGTGCTCGTGCTCAGTCCGCCGCGGCGGACGGTGCTCGTGCTCGTACTCGATGTCCAGAGTATACTCGCTCAGGGATTCCGTCTATCGGCAGCGAGGTTTCAAAAGCATTCGCGACGTATTCGATCGAAAGGCAATAGACATCAAGTCGATCATGATCAAACAACTATTCAGTCCCAGTTTCCTCGATTCGATTACGAGCACCGTTTCACTGAGCACGAGCACGAGTACGAGCACGACGAAATCCGATGCGATGCACAAACCCTAGGAGGCAGCCATACGGCAGGTGTAGTGCAGCAAGATCCCGGCGGCGACACTCACATTGAGCGAATCGGTCTGGAGCGACATCTCGATACGAATCCCCTTGCTGCACGCATCGATCAACTCGTCGGGCAATCCATTTGCCTCGTTGCCAAAGAGCACCAGCACCGGACCTCTCCGCCGGTATTGCCTTAACTCCACACTCGTTGGTGACAAGCACGCGGCCAACGACTCAATCCCCATTCGCTCGGCGCTCTGGAGCATCTGAGGGATCCCCCCAGGAATAACCTCAGGGACGCTGAAAAAAGAAAGCTTGAACGCATTGCCCATAGAAACTCTCAGCACCCGTCGGGCAAACGGATCGACGCAGTTTGGCCCGAGCACAATCTGACGTATCCCCAAGGCGGCACAAGATCGAAAAATCGAGCCCATGTTCTCCGGGTCCTGGACCCCGACGAGCATTACCCCTGTCCAGTTCGGATCCAAGCACCCCTGGGGGCCTGCGATGGCCGGGTCCCAAGCAGTGGCCGGGTCCCAAGCAGTGGCCGGGTCCCAAGCAGTGGCCGGGTCCCAAGTAGGCATCGGAGGTCGCTTGCCACAGGCCAGAAAACCGCGATGGAAATCGAACCCGATCAACTCGGCAATCGCATCGTGAGGGACTACCAAGATCGGGACCTCTGAGGGGAGCCACGGTTGGGCTTGCTCGAGATCGTCCTGGTCGACCAAGATCGATTCGACCTCCAAACCACTGGCCAAGAGCCGTTGGACCAGGGGCCGACTCTCGGCGATGAACCGACCGCTGAAACGGGTCAAATTGGTCGTCCGAAGACTTCGATAAGGTTCGAGTCGCGGATCCTCCAACGAGGCGATCGGCTCGATTCTCATTTGGACTTCCGAATCACAATTTTCTCCGATCCAACACTCCAATCGCGGTCCCCATACACATACGCACAAAGCACGTAACGCCCGGTACAGCTTTCGGGAACCAGGAAATCGAGGTGAAAAACGCCCGTTTCGATCGATCGCTCCATTTGATGTACCACCAATTGATTGCTCGCTTGATAATTCAAATCCATCTGCTGATGGTCCTCTTGGGTCCCTCGATACGATCGCAACGCCACGGCGGTCTCGGGAAGCCGATCGCGCGCCATGGCCAATTCGATCACCAATTTCCCAGCGATGCTCGAATGGCCCTTGATCGCAATCGTCTCTCCACTGGCTGCCTTGCTCGGTACCTCCAGATCCATCGGGGCTGGATAAGGGATCTTCAGGAGCGGATCGCCCAGCAGGTTCATCAAGCGGACATGCTCGCGTCGTTCGAGAGTCAAATCATGATCGCTGGGGTTCAAGGCTTGCGCCATGTCGGTGACGATCTTGCGATATCGCTTTCGTACATCGAACCCATCGGCTTGCTGCAAAGCACTTGGACTCTCCTCGTCGTCGATCCATACGCGACGCTTGGCCTCAAAGACCAACGCACCGAGGGTAGGGATGCGATCTCGAAAGCAACCGTTGATCAGCTCGCTGGCAAACTGACTCAGGCCATAGGGCATCGTCACGCGTGAGCCACCGATCACGGCGATGGGACCTTGAGCCTGCGCCAATAAATGCTCTGAAAAGCAATCGACCCGCGCATCGTAGGCTCCAGTAAAACAAGCCAGCATCAAGGCGATCGGGGGGCGAGTCGGGCAACGAAACTTCGATGCGTCGGCCGGTTGTCCGATCGGCAACCATTGATCTGCGACTCGGTAATGGTCCAGCTCGTTGACTTGGCCATGCCCAATGTACACCCAAAAAAGTCCTCCTTGATTGATCCTCTCGATGTAGGATTCCCGGAGCTTCCAAGGGTTTGGACAGTAGGTACTGGTGCAACTGGCGACCGTCACGTTCATGTGGAAGTAAGGCGGAATCCCATCGGTGAGAAATCGTCGCGTTACGGTTTCGATCGCCGTGTCGGCAAGAAAACCAAAGCCTCCAACCCCTGCAGTCACATGGACCCTATCATTCCATGGCCCAGGACCGATCGCTTCGTATTCGATGCTTCGTCGGAGCATCCGCTCGAGTTCCTCGGGGGTTTTGGCCGGAAGCCGTCCGATAGCAAGATCCGGACAACCATCGCCGTCGAAATCACCGTAAAGTGCATCGGTGCAGAGCTCCTTGGTCGTCGCGTCTGCGAGCTGAATCTGGGTGTCGACCAACATGCCAGGGGTCAAAGCACGCCAGCGGTTCGGTGAGACCTCAAGGGCCGCATCCCCACAGAGCACCAAGGCCGCAGGGGTCGAGCCGGCATCGGATGCCGCCACAGCGATCCGCTTACGTAGCTCCAGTCCACTCGGGGCTGAGTCGACCTCGATGAAGCGGTACTGGCCACTGCGATAAGCCTTCCACACATCGAGCGACTTGGACCAGTCGGCCGGACGGACCAGAATCACCGCCGGCTTAGCACTCGCTGTTTGCTGCGCATAGAGTTCTTGATCCAGATCCCAATAGGCAGCTCCCAGGCACGCGACTGCCTGCATTCCAAATAGACTCAGCTTCTTGAGCCAAGCCCCCACCCAAGACCCTGACTGCGAATTTATCCGTTGTTTCATCGATCGGCTCGCGGGTGCTGTGGGCTCATGGCGCTCGGCGCTTGGCAGGATTTGTTGGACTTCTCGGCGAGTTTCAAGGTATCGATTCGGGTGGTGCGTTGCAAGATCCTCATCGATCCGAGCGAGCTCGAAGACAACTTCTCTAAAAAAAAGGATTTCATCCAAGATCCCCCCTCGGAAAACGAGATGCCTTTATGCTGCAACTAAATTGCCCCCACTGCCAAGCCATCCTATCGGTCCCGCCATCGCAAGCAGGCGCAATCAGCGAGTGCTCGCGTTGCGGAGGGAAGTTTCTCGTTCCGGTCCCGATGGCTAGGTCGCCTGAGGCGTCGGCGGCGGACGCATCAAACCACCGCGCGATGGATTCAGAGTACCGAGATTTCGTGGACAAAAAACTCGCCGCTGGAATCTGCGGAATTCTCCTCGGGGGCTTTGGTGTTCATAAGTTCCTCCTGGGCCTCAACAATGCCGGTTTGATCATGCTTGCCGTAAGTCTCTCAGGGTTGGTCGTCGGTCCATGCTTGATCCTGCCCCTTTTCGGTCCGGCCATCATGGGGGTGATCGGACTGATCGAAGGAATCATCTACCTGACGAAATCTCAGGACGGTTTTTACCAAACCTATTCCGTCGAGAAAAAAGAATGGTTCTAGCTCAGCGATCTTAGCTCAGCGATCTTAGCTCAGGGCTTCGATCATCTCCAAAGTCGCCTTGCGCACCGATTCGGTCCACCGGGAGGCTTCGTATCGGGACTGTTCGTAGGCAAAGATGATGCCGCGCGAGCTATTGACGATCGCCCCGAGCCCTCGCGCATCGAGCCCGAGCTTGACGTCCTGAGCCGATCCTCCCTGGGCCCCGTAACCGGGAATGAGGATCCAGGTGCTAGGCATTCGGGCTCGCATCGCTTCGAGTTGTCTTGGATAAGTCGCCCCGACGACCGCTCCGATATCGCCGTACCCCAATGCACCGCGCGTCGCAAACGACAACGACTCGACTTCGTCGGCAACCGTCTCGCTTACCGTGCGGCCATCTTCGAGCCGCTGGTCCTGCAAGAAACTGCTGCCTGGATTCGAGGTCTTAACCAAGACGAAGACTCCAGAGCCGCTCGATGCACAGCGTTGCGTAAAGGGCTCAAGTGTGTCGGCACCTAAGTACGGGTTGATCGTCAATGCATCGGCTCCCCATGGACTGTAGGCAACGGTGCCCGGGGCCCCAGAGCCCAAGTAAGCGTTTGCATAAGCGACCGCAGTCGTGCCGATGTCCCCACGCTTGGCATCCATGACGACGAGCACCCCGCGCTGGCTTGCATAACGGACGATTCGATGCAATGCGACGAGCCCCAAGGGACCGAGTTCTTCGAAGAAGGCCGACTGCGGTTTGACAATGGGGACTAAGTCGGCGACCGCATCGATGATCTCGAGAGAAAAGTTCTCGATTGATTCGACGATCGACTCAAGGCTCGCTCCGGACTTGGGCTTGAGCGACTCTGGCAAGGAACCTGCACGCGGGTCGATCCCTACGCATACGGGGTTCTTCTTTTGGCTCACGGCCAGGGCGAGTCGTTGTCCGAACGGAATCATATCAAGACTTCTTCGGTGGCAGGAATTCCAGGAGTCGTTTAGGAACCGGTGCAGAAAGGTGCTTGGGCAATTCGGTTTCGTCCTTATCGCCCAACTGAGATTTATCACTCTGCTCAGCCTTATCATTCCGCTGGGCTGTGTCGTTCGAGTAAGGAGCCTGGTCGCTTAGGACCATCACCAAGCGAATCGGCGTGAAACGCTTGGGGATTTTATCGGTGTAGGCTTCGAAGACCAAGCCGGAGTTGGCCGCATCGCTTTTGACGGCCACATCGAGCGTTGAGGTCATGAAGTTCGCCACGCTGACCAATTCCCCGCCGTCGCCCAAATAAGATTCGTTGCCAGTGTCGGGGTCTTTGTAGATTTTGCTGCCGGCGAAAACCCAGTCCCAAAGCATCGGCTTTTTGGTCCCGGTCTGACGGATCCAGTTTTGAGCAAGGATCGCTTGGGTCACCCCTTTTTCATCGTGCCACAGCGCATAGACGCGAACGGTTGTGCCGCTTGCTGGGGTAAATTTAGGTTCGAAAGCAACGGGTTTACCCGGTGCTCCACCGACGGCCAGAAGCGATGCATGAACGAATCGAGACTTGGCAAAAACCGCGACGATCGACTCATGTTCTTTGGTCCCTATCGGGCAAGCGAACATCTCCAGAGGCGCGCTGCGCTGGCAAATGTATCCATCCACAATGACCGCTTGCTCGTCGCGATGGATCCAGATCCTTCCGTCCTCGACCATCTTCTTGCAGTCGGGAGGATCGACAAAGCTTTTCTCGATCCGTTTGAGAATCTCGGGTTGCTCGACCCAGCCTTCGTCCTGTCCGAGGAGCGAACAACATCGAAAGGACCCAAACAACAAAGAGAAAAAAAGTGCAAAGAATGTCGACAAGGCGACGTTCGATCTTTTGGGGATTGGATAAATGCCTACGATTGCTGACATAAAGCGGAGGTTCCTACGTCGATGGAGCACCCAAGCCCGGAACGTGCGATTCCAGGAATCATCCGAAATGAATCTTGCATCTGGAATTTCTGGAACAACAATTGGGCCTTGTTGTCGCCCGATACCATCCTAACACGTTTTTCTTCGTTGGACGAGATCCTATGGACTGGGTAAAGCCCAAGCATCGTGCAAACCGCACCCAAGATAACACTGTTTGCGATGCAGATAATCAATCCGCCATCGAGTGGCTCGAAAAGCTCTGCGTGGACAATGTGGCTATGCTGCAAAGCTCCCTGCCCGTCGAGCCAAAAAAGTCCAAGCACAAGCCGTCTGACTTCCCTATCCACCAGTACCTCCAAGCCATGCTCTGGGGGATCGGAAACTGGGAAGTCGCCAAACCAGCCCACCGCGAGTTCCTCCAAGACCTCGTCGATGCCTTCGGCGCCGAACCCTTCGGATACAGCCTCGCGACACCCTCGCGGAAATCCAAGCGCGCTAAACAGGCTCGGGTCGTGCCCGACGAGATCCGCGCTCAGCAAGTCGCTCAAGCGACCAAAATCGGCAAATGGATCACCCAGCAACTCCCCAAATCCAGCTACGACCCCTATGTCGCTCTGACGGCCACCGGTTGGCTCTATGCGCTTCCCGAAGTCGGCAGAGATATTCCGCCGGCTCTGTGGCTCGAAGTCCTCCAATCGACACTCACCCAAGTCGATCGAGCTTGGGAACAAGGTCCATCCGAAGGTCTATTCCCCTGGGTGATCTGGGCCTGCGAAGTCCCTCTGGCGCTGGCCAGGCAGATGTCGCACCTAGGGGGCAAAGATCGGATCGTCAGCGAAACCCTCAACCGACTCGCACTGCTGATCGAACAAACCGCCGAAGACCCACAAAACCTCCTGGCCTTCGGAGCTCAAGATCTCAGAGCCTTCGTCGCCTCGTTGATCCGAAGCCGATGGGCTGCCGATAGCGTCGAAGCCCGCAAGTGGTATCCTCCACAACGTCGTTCTCTGGCAAAACTCCAATCGATCCTGCTGCACCTGACCGACGCTAAGGGTCACGCCATGCTCGATCCATCGGAGGCCAGTCGCCACGATCCTGAGTTCTGGGTCTGGCTGATGAAACTCTCCAAAGAACACAAAAAAGTTCAGCTAGCAACAGCCGTCGCACTGCCCGACGAAATCGGTAAAGAGCAAGGATTCAAACCAGCGAAACTTCGCAAAGACAAAACCAACGACGCAAGGCTTCCGAAATCCAGCCACTACTGGGAAAAAAACCAAATTGTCTCCATGCGGCGCAATTGGCGAAAAAAAGACTGCCAACTCGCTGTCGACTTCTCCCGCGACTCGATCTGGCTGGACCTGTGCGACGAATCGGGTAATCGAATCCTATCGGGCGACTGGGATATCGGCCTTGAATACCGTGGCAAACCAGTCAACATCGACGTGGCTTGGAATGAAGTCTGCTGGTTCTCCGACGACGATGTCGATTACCTCGAACTCGAATGCGACCTCGAAGGCACTTGCACGATCTACCGCCAAGTCATGCTCATGCGACAAGAAGGGATGGTCTACATGGCAGACTCCTTGCTGGGAAATCCCGACGACCTCAAGGCCGATTGGAAGTCAACCTCGACCTGGACGCTCGACCCGGCAACGCGCTTTGTACCCCAAGCCAAAAGCAACGAAGGACGAGTCGAAAGGCATGTCCATGACGAAATCACCGGGCAAGACCGATCCGAGACCGTCGCCCTGATGTTGCCACTGAGCTTGCCCGAATGGCGACGTGGGACCACCCTCGGATCGCTCAGCGGCCAAGATGGCAAAGTCACCCTCGAAGCACGCACCACCCGAACGCGATTGCTCAGCGCCATGCTCGTGGCCGTCGGAGCCAAAAGCAGATCCCCTAAATTCACCTGGCGTGCTCTGACGGTCGCCGAAAACCTGCACAAAGTTTCCGACGATGTCGCACAAGGTTGCCGCGTGCAAATCGACGACGATCAATGGGTCTTCTACCGATCCTTGGCCCCCTGCTCTCGACGTACCCTCATGGGCCTGCACTTGAGCATGGAATTCTACGCCGGGCGATTCCTCAGCGACGATGGAACCTACGAACCGCTGGTCGAAGTCAGCCCAGAATAAACTAGCCCAGAATAAACTAGCCATGTGCGGAAGACTCACGCTCTATACCTCACTGCTCGATTGGCTCGCGGAATTCTTCCCAGCCTACGCAAACCTCTGGCCTGCTCGCATCGCGGCGCTCGCCGATGGGCTACCAGAGCTTTTCCAAGCTCGCTACAACATCGCTCCGACCCAACCGGTGCTCGTCGTGCGGCAATTCAACGCCCAAGCAGAACCGCAAATCGAAGCCATGCGATGGGGACTCGTTCCAGCGTGGGCCGACTCGCTGAAAATCGCTTACAGCATGATCAACGCGCGGTGCGAAACGATCGAGGAAAAACCGTCCTATCGCCCATTGATCGACCAAGGACGTTGCATCCTCTTGGCCGACGGCTACTACGAATGGAAAACCATCGAGGGACCTAAAGGCAAACCGATCAAAGAAACTTATTGGATCCACCGACCAGACTACCAACCCCTAGCACTGGCGAGCTTGTGGACTGCCAATCCCAAAATCCACGATCCGGCTGCATCGTCCCAACCGCTGCTCTCGACGAGCATCATCACCACGCATGCCGGACCGGATACTGCCGCAGTGCACGATCGAATGCCCGTGGTCCTTAAGTACCCGATCGATGTGCAACGATGGCTCTCGGCCGATGCGGCCTGGAAACCCGTCAGCGATCTGGTCGGCCCGGCCAGCCAAGGAACACTGCAAACGACTCGTGTGTCGAGCAAAGTCAACTCGGCTCGAAACCAAGGCCCCGAACTTATCGAACCCCAAGCCTTGGATTCTTGAACCTTAAGCCTCAAACCATCGCCTAGGATTGCAGTCTCAAAGCCATCGGAAGAATCGCTTAAGACTAGGCTTCATCGGCCGATTGTCGCCGAAGGTCCGCGAAGGCCTGCAAGACTTCGAATAGGTCTCGAGAAATTTCCACGTCTTCGTCTTTAAAGTCCTCAATCCAGACCAAGTCGTACGCTAAACACGCCTTGAACGCATCGAGCAAATCCGCCATCTGTACGCGGGCTTTTGGCTCCGTCGAAGAAGCATCGTTTTGAGGTGCTACCCGAGGGCAAACCGACGCAACAACCCGCGCCGGACGAGAAAGGGTAAAGGCAACCGGAGCGACCGGTTCGACAGTATGAATGCTTGCGTGGATAGAATCGATCAGAGTCGACGCAGGAGCAGAAGGAATCATGGGGACTAAATTTCTGAGAAAAAACAAGAAACAAATCGCAAATATTGTCAATTCAATGCCCGGCCACTAGCGTCCCCTGCCGTACCGTGCTGCAATGGTCCATCGACCAAAAGTCTCGGTTCGCTTGAGCAAAAAAGACCCCCAAAAGCCGAATCGCTTGCCGGGCTGGAAAGACAGGTAATCTGAGGGGCTAGGAGAATCCCCCAATCGGCTTTCACCTAATGCTTGACAACTACCCCCCTCTGCCCTAGATTCCCAAGTTCCCCCACTCTGCGATTGCGGTTCTCGTGGCGGATTCTGTCCTAGGTTACGGTCCAGGATTGACTTGCATCGACCTTCATAAGGCATTGACTGCCCCCACAATCGACTCCCACCAATCGTCTATGAAAGATCTACCCGCGATCGCCCGTTACATGCGGCTTCCAGAAGAGCAGCTGCGCTTCCCTGTCGAGCTTTTTCATCAAGGGTTCGAGCCGAACTATTTGGCTACCTACCGACCCGATGAACTCGGTGGCCTCGATGGCAAAACCCTCGCTCGTTTGAAACGATCGGTCGTCTACGAATCGGCCCTGTCTAACCATAAAGATCAGATCGCAGAAGGCCTCCAGAAAGAGGGGCATTTCAATGACGAGGTCGCTGATGTACTTGTGCAATGCACATCGATCTCCCAAGTCGATGCGATCGCCAAAAATCTCCGCGGAAAAAAAACGGCCAAAGCCTTCGCAGACTCGGACCTAAATATCGAGAAAGTCGGCCAAGCAATTCTGCTCTACCGTGGCGACAATATCCAAGACTTCCAAGCTTGGGTCCAAGCCCAAACCGGTCTCGAGCCCCAAGAAGCCGAACTCCTAGTCCCCAAAGTCAAACGCTGGTTGCAACTCCTTTTGAGCGAAGACGCTCAGTTGATGCTCGCACTCCAACGCGCTCTGCTGAAAAATGCAGTCGTCAATGTCAAAGTCCTGCCGGAGCCTTCTCAAAACCCAAACCAACCTTCTCTGGATCTACCGCCCCAAGAGAATCCCGAAACTCAAGCCAGCGGCCAACCCCATGAGCCTCAAAGCCAATCGCCCGCTGCCCTAGACCCCTTGTTATCAGCCACAGCAGCTCCAACTCCAGTTGACACAGCTCCAGTTGACACAGCTCCAGCAAACATCGAGTCGAGAGAAACCTCAGAAGCTCCCGCCTCAGAAGCTCCCGATGCCGCTGCGGCTCCAGGAACCCCTACGGAACCCTCAGAGGCCATCGCCTCTTTCAAAAACGACCGCAAGAAACCCAGAGAGATCCGAACCAAAAGTCTCAGCGACAAACAACTCTCGCCGCGCCAACGACGCCGACGTTGGTTGCGCGGGATCCTCGAATCCTACAGCAAACTGCGCAAGCCCATCCGAGATCTGACCCCTTTCCAGGTCCTGATGCTCTCTCGCGGACTGCGATCTCAGATCATCCAACTCCAATTCCAAATCGATACAAAGTACCTTGTGCAACTGTGTCGTGATTCGCTTTGCCCCGACCGGCATCCGATGCACCCTCTGCTGATGGAAGTCGCCGACACTGGGCTCAAGGAGTTTCTTCTGCCTAGACTCCAACAAGACGTCTTAGCGATCCTCGAAGAAGATGCCAACCAAGCGCTCATCGAGTCGGCTGTCGAACACCTCGAAACGGTGATGCTCCAACGGCCCGTCCGTGGACACCGGGTCCTGATGATCGATGCAGTAGGCCAAAAAACCGCCGCCGTCTCGATCGTTGACGCCCAAGGCACGTTGCTCATGACCGGCGATATCGTCTGCAACTCCTCGAAGTCCGACGTTGTCTCCCAAAACGTAGCCCAACTTGGGCAATGGGTCCATGAGCATCAAGTCACCCTGGTGGCTCTGACCAACGGCCACGCGCGAAGGTATCTGGTACACTCGGTCGCCGAACTGATGAAACAGTCGGCCGAAGGAAGCTTGTTCTGGACCTTCGCCGATCGCCAAGGTGCCGACGCGTTCTGCACCTCGAGAAACTCTCTTGTCGAACTTCCGAAGATCTCCCGCCGTCACCGCGCCGCAGTTTGGTTGGCTTGGAAACTCCAAGACCCCTTGAGGCAAATCCTCAAGATCGAGCCAGCACGATTGCGACTCGGATCCTACCAGCGGGAACTGCCCCAAGCAGAACTCGAAGCGGCTCTCCAGGAAGCCATCTCCTCGGCAATCACCAAAGCCGGTGTCGACATGTACCATGCCGACCTAGAAGTCCTAAAGCGTATCCCCGGGATGGACGATGCGACAGCCAAACGCGTTGTCGAAGAACGCCCCAAGGGGTCCCTCAGCGACCGTGAATCCCTCGGAAAACTCCTCAAGGAATCCCTGTCCGAAAGTCGCGCTCGCCAAGCTATCGGTTTCCTACGGGTCTATCAAAGCAATAACCCCCTCGATGGTACCATCATCCATCCAGAAGACTACCGATTGGCCGAACGACTCGTCGAACACGCCCAATTGCCAGCCCCCGCCTCGACTCCCGATGGCTGGTCGAAACCCGACTACGAAAAAATCGCCGCCGCCATCGCCGCAGCACAATCCATGGCGCTCGATGCTCCAAGTTCCGAATTGGTCGAAGCCTTCGGATTCGATTCCCATGCCGACGAAATCAACCCCAATTTTGGTATCATCGAATCCCCAGCCGATGCTTCTGAAAATCCAATAGCCCCTGAGAACATTCAGACCCCTGAGATTCAAACGGCTAAAGAGTCGCAAGAAACTCCCGTAGCCGAAGAAACCTCGGCGGCTTCTGAAACAACTCAGGACAAAACAACTCAGGACAAAACAACTCAGGACCCCGAGTCGAGCGAGTCACCTGCCCCAAGCGAGCCTGCACCAAGCGAGCCTGCACCAAGCGAGCCTGCACCAAGCGAGCCTGTCCTGGCAGTCACTCGAGCTCCGATCAGCATGCCTGAGATCCCCGAAAGCCCCATGCAACGGCCTGCCCTGGCAATCGATGCGGACAAACTCGCTCGTAGCTGGCAAGTCGGACGCTCTAAGCTCCTTTCGGTCTCGCGGGCACTTCAGTTCCCTTTCGCCGACGGGCGTGAATTCCAATACCCAGTTCCACTCCGATCCTACGTTCCAACCATGGAACGACTCGAACCGGGTTCCATGCTCTCTGCCTTGGTCATCGGTATCGCTAACTTTGGCGTGTTCGTCGAACTCGGACCAGACTGCACAGGCCTGATCCACATCAGCCAACTCGGCCCCTCTTTCATCGAAGACGCCCACCAATTCGTCCAAGTCGGCGATGTTATTCCTGTCTGGGTCCTTCACACCGATGACAAGAAAAAACGCGTTGCATTGACCACCCGAGCCCCAGGCTCGGAGCCCGAATCCAACCATCGCGATGCGGACAACCAACGACCGCAGAACGATTCAAAAAATCGCTCAGATCGACAAGGCTCACCACAGGACCGAAGAGACCCTGGGCGTCCCAACTCCGCTGGGAGCCCCTCTGGGTCTCGTGGCGATCGGCCCAACAGCACTCGACCCGACAACCGCGGTGCTCGCCCCTCGGGTGACTCGCGTGGCTCCTACCGCAAACCCGATGCGAACCGACGTTCCAATTCGGGCCAAGGTTACTCCGAGAATGGCGAAGGACGTTCCAATCGGCAAGTGAAAATCTCACGACCGGTTCCAGAAAAGCCAATCACCGAAGCAATGCAGCAGGGTAAAGAGCCCCTGCGATCCTTTGGCGACCTGATGCAGTACCTCAAAAAAGGTCCCACCACCCCCGAGACTCCGGCTCCGTCCTCATCGACTGCGGACGCTGTCCCCAGCACCGATGCTCCAAACGGTTCACCGGAAGGAGCCACTACCCCAAGTCCCGGGACCGATGATGTCTGAGTTCGAGGAACGCTTGAAAAAAGCCGTCGCTCGTGGGGCAAGCAAAGCCGAGTCGCTTCTGTCCGAAGAGCAACGAAAAAAGCAAGAAGCCGAGGAGCATAAACGGCTACACGCTAAGTACCGCTTGGAACTCTCCGAGAGGATCGAGTCGGTCGTGAAAAAACTCATCGACTTGTTTCCCGGCTTCCGCTACCAATCGGTTTTCGGCGAGTCCGGTTGGGGCAGCGCCTGTGCACGCGATGATCTGGTCTTCGAAAAAGGGATGCGTTCGAACAAGTACTCTCGTTTCGAGTTGGTCGTCCGTCCGGTCAACGAATTCTCTGTGCTCGATATCCAAGCCAAAGGAACGATCGCCGACAGAGAACTCCTGACGCGCGCGTTGTATCAGCCACTCGGCCAAGTCGATATCGAGCGGTTCAACAAAGCCGTCGACGACTGGGCGATCGCCTATGCCGAACTGTACGCTACGAAAAGAGGCTAAGCTAAGCCGTTAAAAGAACCACGCGTCACTGGATTGCAACAGATTGAGTCGAATCTGCAATCAATGCTGATAGTAAGGCGATATCATCCAATAAGCGATCACTCCTGTGACCGAGACGTATAGCCATATCGGATAAGCGAGCTTGGCAATCCTACGATGCTGATCAAATCGTTGAAGCAGCGCAAACCACAACGCTCGGAGCACCAACGGCAAAACCACCAAGGACAAGAGAATGTGAGATAGAAGGACGAAGTAATAAACTCCTCGTATCCAACCTTCGCCTCCAAACCTCGTCGATGGGTTCGTCAGGTGATACAAAACATAGCAGACCAAGAAACCCGCTCCGAGGCCAAAGGCCGTTAGCATCGCGCTGCGATGCATCGCCACATTCCCCGCACGGATGCAAATCCATCCGACGATCAAAACCGCACTCGTGACTATGTTGATCGCTCCGATGCAATGCGGCAATTGCTTGGTCCAACCCCCCAAATCGAACTTCGTGGGGATGGCTAATAATAATGCCACCACCAAAGGGATCGCTACGGACAACACATTGGCCAGAAGCATCGCTTGGCGATCCGAAGCAAATAAAGGGGTCGAAGATCGATGGGTCATAGTAGGTTTGCAGGTGAGGGAATCGGTAAACGCATCAGGTTGTGCCTTATTATTCACCGCCTGACAATCCCCCGGACGTGATCTTCGTTGACCGGATGAATGATTCCAACCTCGGTGATGATCGCGCTGATTAGCTCCGCCGGAGTGACATCGAAGGCCGGATTGTAGACCCGAACATCCTTAGGTGCAGTCCTTTTACCAAAGGCCAAGGTGATTTCCTCGGGTTTTCGCTGCTCGATTGGGATGTCCGCCCCGTCGACGATCGAAAGATCGAAGGTGCTCGTCGGGGCCGCGACGAAAAAGGGGATCCCGTGATGTTTGGCCAAAACAGCCAATCCATAGGTTCCGATTTTATTGGCCGTATCCCCGCGTGCTGTAATCCGGTCGGCTCCTACAATCACATACTGGACCTTGCCCTCACGCATCACCTGGGCGGCCATCGAATCGCAAATCAGAGTGCTCGGTACGCTATGCTGCTGCAACTCCCACATGGTCAACCGAGACCCTTGCAACAAAGGCCTGGTCTCATCGGCATAGACCTCAATCCCCTTACCTTGGTAATGCGCCGTCAAGATCGCTGCCAATGCGGTTCCGAACTCCGAGGTGGCCAACCCTCCGGTATTGCAGTGCGTGAGTATTCCACTGCCAGTTTCAAACAACGATGCTCCATACTCGCCAATCGCATGGCACATCCGCCGATCCTCGTCATGAATCTCACGGGCTTGACGCAAAAGCTGATTGGAAAGCTCGACGGCCGAAGCCACATTGCTATTGCGATCGATGATCCGACGCATGCGATCCAAAGCCCAGAACAAATTTACCGCCGTCGGGCGACTGGTCGCCAAGTAATCGCAGAGCGACTTTGCATGCAATACCGCCTCGCCAATCGAAGCCCGACGGCTCACCAAGGCGTGCATTCCTGTGACGACAGCATAAGCTGCCGCGATGCCGATGGCCGGAGCCCCTCGAACCCTCAAAGCGACGATTGCCTCGTGCGCCTCCTGGACGCTGTGAATCGGAATCATCTCAAGGCGGTCGGGCAAAAGCGTTTGGTCCAAGAGTTCGAGTTGCCCAAGCGAATCTCCTTGCCATCGGACGGAAACATAAGGGCTAGGGCCCTGGGGTGCCTGTGTTTGCTCAGTCATCGATTCAGTCAACAGCCTTTCTACAACCCGACTTCGAGAATTCCATTCATGACCATCCAGTGCCCGGGGAACGTGCACAGGTAAGGGTAACGACCAGGCTTGTCGGGTACCTGGAAGTAAATAGCCGATTCGCTGCCCGGCTCGATGATGTCGGTATAACAAATCACCGCATCAGACTCCGGAACATACTGCTTGAGATAAGCATCTGGTGAACCGATCAGCCGATTGGCAAGGTCGCCTACCTTATCGAGCGAATCCGGCTGGATCAATGCCCAGTTGTGGGGAACCACATCGGGATTGATGAACTTCAGCTTGAGGATCTCCCCGGGTTTGGCTTGCAATTTCTTGACTGAAAATTGCAGGTTGTCCATCGCTTGAATCTGAATCTCACGGGCTCCGTCGAGCTTCTTTTGCCAAGGGTTGGCCACCCGTTTAGTCAGCCAATCGAGATCCCGTAGCATCGGATGAGGCAACTTCTTGGCGATCGAATCGCGAGCCAAAAGCTTGGCCGACTCATAAGGCGGATCCATCGCATTGAGGGTTGCAAATAGCTCGCAGGGACGTGCCGCACCGATCTGCAAAAGCAAATGCAATTGGCTGCAAAGTTGCAGGTCGGGAATCTCAAGAAACAGACTCTTGGAATCCTCCGAGACAATCACCGAACGGATGTCGAGCACGTCATGACCCATGGCCCCTTGGTGCACAACCGAGTACTCGCGCGATCCATAGGCAGGCGAGTAACGGTAGTTCCAGCTTTGAGCGAACTGCTTGCTCGCATCGACGGCCGTAGCCGCATCGATGGTGCCGGAAAAATCGACCCTTACCCCGTTTTCGTGGATGTGAAAACCCGTCGGCAATACCTCCCGAGCACCGGTGTAGCGAAGTCGCTCGAAGCATCCGGCGGCCGGAGTATAGCTCCCCCAGCCATGCATGCCCGTGGCGTAAATCCACCCGTCTTGCGGGCGAACCCGCGCGCGATGCACCCCGGATCGGAAGTCTCCTGGCAAAGGACTGAACGCGCCTTGCCACTGCATGCCGACGCGGTCTCTGAGCAAAAGATGCATCGTTCCTGTGCCGAAGGATGTGTGCACGATCTGGCCATCCAGTGGACCGATCGTCGTACTGTGCACTTGCACCTGACCCCCGCTGGAATTGTCGATCCCACGCGGAAGATAGAGCATCGGCAATTCGATCTTCTGATCGGGCCTCGGACCGCGATATCCGTAAAACGGCGGTGGATTCACTGCGTAACGATCCGCCGAATCGGCGGAATCTCTAGCGGGGACCAAGCAGATCATCGACGTCGGCGTCCAATCTCCCTCCGAGCACGGTACCGTCAAACTGCCGTCGTCGAGCAACCCAATCCCGTCGGGGTTCCTAAAGCCCGTTGCGATCACGCTGGCTGTGCGACCCTCGGGGCTGATCCGTACGAGCCCCTCATTGCCCGAGGCAAAGTAAAAGTATCCGTCGGCATCGCGCTCCAACCCGCAGAGATAATCATGCCCCGATGCAGAGGTGGTATAAGCGTTCGAGAAGCACTCGTAAAAGTCGATCTCATCATCGCCATCCAAGTCATGTAATAGGCTGATCTGATTGCGACCCAAGGTGTAAATTTTGTCCTCGTGAACAACGATTCCCAATAAATGATGCATTCCTGCCGCTATCCGCTTCCAAATGGCTTGCTCGGAATCCAATCCCGATACCAACCATACGTCCCCTTGCATGCTCACGACCACCCCCCGGCCATCGCTCATAAACGCATGGGCTCCCGCAGCGATCAACGTGTTCCATGGGTTGTCCGTCGGTAATTCAATCGTATCGACTACATAGCCACCTGCCCCCTTGCCTTGACGAATCGGCGTCGGAAACGTTTCAGGCCATTGGGGCCTTCCACCCGACAAGACGTCTTTTTTCGGATGCTCTGCAGCAGGCGCGATCGTACGCTTCCACTGAGCATTTGCATCGAGCCCCAAATGATCCAAATACATCTTGCCGTCATGCTCGACTGCGAAAACCACTTCCTTGCCACTGCGATAAACTCCCCGATAGCGAGCCTCCCGGGCTCCGGGTACCAACTGCCGGAAAGAACCAGCCCAAGCCCCAAGCTCCTGCTTGGTCCCCTCGATCCTAAACCCATCGATGTATCCATGCCGAACGTCGGTGAATCGAACAAAGCCTCCAGTCCAAACGGCCTCATAAGCCAGCGTGTCGGTGTTAAAACAGGCCGAAGCCTCTTGGTCCCCTGCGATGCGAATCGCAACGGTCCGAGGCACCGCTTTGGCCTCTCCGACCAACACGTTGCTTTGCATCGAACCAAGATCGACATGGTTCCACTCGTCCCCCTTCCAAGTCTCCTCTGTCTGATTGCCCCAGTGCCCGAACTTGCCGCCGTCCAACCCCGGGAACGGTTCGACCCATGCCGGCCTGTTTTTCATCGCAGCAAAATGCACCGCCTGCTTTGTATACCAGTCGTAGACTCGATCCCGATTCACAGGCTCCTTGTGATTCGGATAATGCTCCGCGACCAAAGGCTCAGTGGTCCAAGAAAACTTCGACGGCTCATGGGTACTGGCCGATCGTATTTGAGCTTCAAGACTCCGAAGGTCGATCCGATCGGTCCCTAGCCCCATGAGAAATCGAAGCAAATCAGCCTGCTGGCCCAACGGCAGCGTCTCGAAAAGACCCGCAGGCATCAGCGATCCGCTCGGCACAATCTGCTCGATCGCCTCACGCAATACCGTTTGCTCCTTACGCGTCGCAGGATCCACAAATACCAACGGGGAAGACTCAAGCGACACAACGTATCCAGTCAAAACCTGCGAATCTTCCGTCTGGATCTTGTAGGTCTGGTATGCAGGCTCCTGCCGGCGATTAGGCCAAAGCAAACTCTCGGCCAATTCCAACCCCGTTCGCTGCTTGCCAATCTGCGTCAACTCCGGACCGATGATCCCTCCCGCACTCCCGATCCTATGGCAAGAAAAACAAGCCAAATTCGCTCGGGTAAAGGCCTGCAACCCACGCTGCGAATCCCCCCGAGCGACCGCCTCGTGGACCAACTGCTCGAGACGCTCCTGCGAAAAAGGAACCTCCTGAGCCCCAAGCTCCAGACTGAGCGATCCAAAAAGCCAAAAGAATGCTAGCAAATAGTTCTTGTTCATCATCATCCAAGCCATGCGGGGATCGAGGGCCGTGCGGGGATCGAGGACCACGGAAGTTTGTATCTGTCCACAAGTTCCCTGCGGCTCAGGGACGAAGATACAATCACAATCGGGCTTCCCATTGTAGTCGATTTCTAGGTTGGGATTTGGCCAATCATGCAGCAACACGATTCACGCTCTAAGGCACTAGCACAAACACTGGCACTGGTCGCTTTGATCCTTGTGGCTCTGAGCCACCAAGGAGTCTGCCAGCTTGTCGATCTGCAACCGACGACAGACCCGATCCTCAAGCCGCACAAACTCGATTTGCCCAAGACGCTCGACGAAGTCAATCACCTCGAGCCAAGCCCGATCCCATCTCCAACAGCCAGCGAACTCAAAGAACTCAGCCAGTCGGTCCGCTGGCTGTGCCTGATGAACCTGCCTGAGAACGTCGAAGACACTCGCAAGTGGGGCAAGCAACGACGCGTCTGGGACGGTGTCGATATGAAATTCGACGGGCTGCGGCTCGACACCAAACAGCGTTGGAAGATGGCCAACGATGGGACTTGGTCTCGCTATCTGATCGAATTTGTCGATCCGGCCAAGGAACTTCAGGTCGAAGTCAAAAAGTTTGACGTCGCGCCTGACGGAAAAAGATTTACCACGAGCGTTTGGGTCGTCGCTCCGTTGAAGCTCTTCGGAAGGGTCAACCAGTTCGCACGCGACGTTCAACTCATCAGCGTTTCGGCCAAAGCCGACGCGACCATTCGGATGAAAGTCGATTGCCAAGTCGACATTCAATTGCTTCCGATCTCGTTTCCGCCGGATGTGGAGTTTCGGCCCAAGGTGCTCGACGCATCGATCGAGTTATTGGATTTCAGGATGCACGAGATCAGTCAGATCCATGGACAAGCCGCCGAATGGATCGGGGAGGGAATCGAAGAAATCCTCGATAGAAAGCTTGCCGAGTATCGCGACAAGTTGGTTTTGAAAATGAACGAGTCGATCGCCAAGCAGCAGAACAAGCTGCGAATCTCCGCCTCGAAATGGCTATCTAGCTCGATGAACTTCACGCCAAAGACCTCAGAAAGCCCCTCAGGTACACCAGCTCCTTAGAGAAGACCTCTTTAAGCAATTGAAAAGCCGCAAGCGACCGAGGCCTAAGTCTCGTACTGGACCTTGCCATGCTTGCTGGCTCGACTGATCTTGTCCATCGCGTAAAGGCCCGAGAGGACGAATTCGACACAGGAAGCTCGGATCGCTGGGTGCTCCGAAGCGTTGACCTCAAAAGCCGTGTCCCAGACCGGAGGCACATGCTTGAGCCGTTCGGCATAAGCTTCGCTCGGCAGCAAATCTCCGACCTCGATCCGAACCCCTTTGCTGAAAATCTCCGAGATCTGCGCCAATCCATACTCCTGCACATACTTCTCAAAGACCACTTTGATCGCGCTGGCGATGAGTGCGTCGAGGACCTTGCGCTCGGACATTTGATGCGAACCCATCAGGTCCAACTCTAGCTTGCCAAGCGATGAGGTGACCAAGTGGCCAAGATCGCTAATGCGTGGGACAGCGAGCGGTTCTTTGAGGATCACTGCGCGATGGCGAGCCGATGCGATCATCGTGCGGAAGTTCGCAAGAGAGAATCTTGCGGAAACCCCGGAGGCTTGGTCGACATACTTGCTAGCTCGGGCTTGCGACGTGATCTCTTCGATGATCTCCATCATAAAATAAGGGATCTGAACCGGATACTTGCCACCCAGATCGGTTCCTGCCTCTTGCATGAGAATCTCGATCCCCTGCTGGCGTTCCTTCGGGTAGTGGGTCTGGATCAGCGAGCCGATTCGGTCTTTGAGTTGCGGGATGACTTTGCCACTGCGGTTGTAAGTACTCGGGTTGGCCGAAAAGAGGATGAAAATGTCCAAATCGAAACGGACTGGGTATCCGCGGATTTGAACATCGCGCTCCTCGAGGATGTTGAACAAGCCGACTTGGACCAGCTCATCGAGTTCGGGAAGCTCATTCATCGCAAAGATCCCTCGATGCATTCGGGGGATCAGCCCAAAGTGCAACGCCGACTCCGAACTCATGCTCACCCCGCCGGTGAGCTTCGACGGGTCAATCTCTCCGATGATGTCGGCGAATTTGGTTCCAGGGGCCAGACGCTCGACGTACCGATCCTGGCGATGCCACCAAGCGATCGGAGTCTGGTCTTGAGAGTGCGTGCGAAGAAAATCCTTGGCCTGTTGGGTAATCGGGCACAAGGGATCCTCGTGCACAGGCACCTCGGGGATGTCCAGGTAAGGAACATATTCGTCGAGGAAGCGGACCAAGGTCCGCATCAGACGGCTTTTGGCCTGCCCTTTTTCTCCTAGGAACAGTAGGTCATGGCCTGCCAAAAGAGCGATGTTCAGTTCCGGCAATACGGTGTCCTGATAGCCGATAATCCCAGGATAAAGCTCCTCGGAGGACTCCAAACTCCGAAGAAAATTCTCTCGCATCTCCTCTTTGACGCTTCGAGAACGCCAACCGCTTGCGATCAACTCGCTGAGAGTCGTCGGGCGTTTTTTCAAATCCGATGCAATCGATTCGTGCTGCGTCATCAAAAATGTCCAAAAAGCTTTACGGTTGGTACTAGAATCTCCCCTTGGACATCTTAGGGGAACGGTCAAGCGAATTTGCCGTAAATCCGCCCAGCACTTGGAAGATTCCCGCCTCTAGCGGATAATGCTCGAAATGTCATTTCGCTTGCGAGCCGACCGGTGGGCCGCTTTAAAACACAGCAGGAGGCTTTTTTCTGCATGAATCAAATCTTGGATGGATTGAACGAATCGCAGCACCAAGCCGTCACGCACGTCGACGGCCCGCTGCTGACGCTGGCCGGACCTGGGACCGGAAAAACCCGTGTCGTGACCAACCGCATCGCCTACCTGCTAGAGCAAGGTATCTCGCCGTATTCGATTTTGGCCCTGACATTCACCAACAAAGCGGCCAAAGAAATGAAACATCGGGTCGCGAAAATCGTCGGTGATAACCCCATCTGGATGGGGACTTTTCACGGCTACTGCGCTCGGTTCCTGAGATACTACGGCAATTTCGTCGGACTCAAAGACAACTACACAATCTTCGACGTCGATGACTCCAAAAAAGCCCTCGAAGAGTCGATCGCACTGAGCGAAGTTTCACTGACTCACCTGAAATTCGCCGACATCGCCAAGGGAATCAGCAACCTAAAAAACCGCGCGGTCACTCCGGAAATGCTCCAGCAGCAGGCCCGAAACGCTGTCGAAATCGCTGTCCGAAAAGTCTATCCGGTCTACCAGAAATATCTGCTCCGAAACAATGCCGTCGACTTTGATGATCTGCTCATGCACACCGCGACGATCCTCAGGACCAACGAAGACCTTCGAGCCGACCTAGATTCCAAACACCGTTATGTCCTAGTCGACGAATACCAAGACACCAACCTAGCTCAGTACTTGATCGTTCGTGGGCTGGCGCTCGATCATCCCAACATCAACGTCACGGGCGATCCCGACCAATCCATCTACGGATGGCGCGGCGCCGACATCGGCAATATCCTGAACTTCGAGAGGGATTACCCCGAATTGGCGATCGTGCGATTGCAAGAGAACTATCGCAGTACCCCCCAAATACTATCGCTCGCCGACCAACTGATCGCTTGCAATATCCACCGCAAGGCCAAGATGCTCATCCCGACTTGCCCGGATGGATCGAAAGTCCGCTTGTGCTCCTATGCATCGGCCAAGGATGAATCCGAAAATATCGCCGATCAAATCGCCCAGCACCTGATCGAACAGACCGCCAAACCCAAAGATTTTGCAATCCTCTACCGCACCAACGCGCACTCGCGTCTTTTCGAGCAATCTCTGATGCGACGCCGAATCACTTACCAACTCATCGGTGGATTCCGGTTCTACCAACGCCAAGAAATCCGAGACCTCATCGCCTACCTGCGACTGGTCAATAACCCCGAAGACGATGTCTCCTTCAAACGTGTCGTGAACCTACCCCCCCGAGGGCTCGGGGATAAATCCCTCCGACAAGTCACCGAGCTTGCTCGCTCGCGCGATATCCCAATGCTCGTTGCCTTGCGGGCAGCCATCGACCACGGACTGCTGAGCAAAAAGGCCCAGTCCGGAGCCCGCGAGTTTCTCGCTATCTACGAAAAACTTGTTCACCTCTCGAGCGAATCGATCGTCGCGATGCTTACCCACCTGCTCGATGCGACCAACTACATCGAGTACCTAGCAGGGAAAAAATCCGAAGCACCCGACGAGAGCGTCAAGGAAAACGTCGGCGAACTACTCTCGGATGCTCAAGACAAAGACGCACTGCTAGGCCAAGGAGGCGGACTGCAGCAATTCCTCGAAGAGATCAGCCTGGCAAGCGATACCGACAACATCTCCGACGAGAATCGCGTCACGCTCATGACCCTCCACGCGGCCAAAGGTCTGGAATTCGATCACGTGTTCCTCGCCGCCGTCGAACAGGATGTCCTGCCTCACGTCCGAGGCAAAGACGATCCTGCCCAACTCGAAGAAGAACGACGCCTGTTCTTTGTCGGTATCACCCGTGCGAAACGAAACCTCCAATTGAGCACCGCGGCGAGTCGAGGCTTCGGAAACAGCCGCATGAGCTGCCCAAGCCAGTTCCTGATGGAACTCCCCAGAGCCGAAATGTCCATGATCGACTACACCGGCGCAAACCCCAGAGATGTATCCTGGTCGGATCACCATGACCCAGACTTTTCCGACTTCCACGACTCCAACTCCGACTTCCACGACTCGCACGCCGATGACTCCGACTTTTCCGATGAATGGAATCAAGACCTCTCGTCGGACCAAGCCCACCCCAAAACCCCAAGCAAACGCCCTAGCCGCCCAAAACTCCCTCCCGATGAGTACTGCCAAGAACCAGCCCCCGAAAGTCGTCAAGCGATCCAAAAAATCAAGACCGGCTCGAGCATCGGTGCCTCCATCACCTTGGCCGGAACCCCAGTCGATCGTTTTGAAAACGGATGCCGAATCTCCCACCCACGCTACGGTCTAGGGAACATTCTTTCGGTAGACGGCTTCGGCCCAAAACGTATGGCGAGAATATCCTTCGACAGCGGCGAAATCAAAAGCTTTCAATTGAGCAAATCCCCAATCGATATCATCTAAACGATCCACCCAAGATTGAACTTGCCCATGATCAGCGTTTTCGAACTGTTCAAAGTCGGCGTCGGGCCCTCAAGCTCCCACACCGTCGGACCCATGATCGCTGCTTACCGCTTTGCCCAAGAAGCAACCGAGCTACCTGAAATCGCCGGACGCTGCGCCCGAGTCCGCGTGGAACTCTACGGGTCGCTGGCCCTGACCGGACTCGGACATGCGACCGATACGGCGATCTTCTGCGGATTGGCCGGTTGTCTCCCGGATCGAACCGAGGTCGACAAACTCCAGCGGACCGTCGAGTCGCTCCGCGCCAACCTACGCATCGATCTGGCTGGAAAAAAATCAATCCCTTTCGACGAAAAACGGGATCTGATCTGGCTGCGCAACGAAACACTGCCGCTCCACCCCAACGCGATCCAATTCTCGGTGCTCGACCCACAGAACCATGCCATCTACTCAAAACGGTACTACTCTACCGGAGGCGGGTTCGTCTACGACGAACAGGAACTCACCTCGCTCAAAGAATCTCTTTCCAAGACCTCCAGGCTCCAACCCGATGCCGAACCCTTTCCATTTACTACCGCCGAAGAATTGATCCAAATGGCTCGGGAGAGCAACTGCCGTATCGACCAGATCATCGATAGGAATGAACAAGTCCAACGCACTCCAGATCAAATCGCCAACCAACTCGATCGACTCTGGGAAGTCATGGCCAGTTGCATCGACCGAGGTTGCATGACCCCAGGTGTCCTGCCAGGCTCACTTCGTATCCGCCGTCGCGCACCGGCAATCTACCAGAAACTCACCGGCTCTACGACGCTGGTCCCAAGCCAATGGCTCTTGCAACACGCTCAGGATAAACTCAAGGACCCTCTGCAACAACTCGATTGGGTCAGCCTCTTTGCACTAGCAGTCAATGAGCAAAACGCAGCAGGTGGCCAAGTCGTCACCGCTCCGACCAACGGCGCCGCAGGCGTGATTCCAGCCGTCTTAGGTTACTACGTCTACCTAGTCCCAGATCCAGGGCACCCCGATTTCGATCGAACCATCTCGGATCGCGAAGGTGTCCATCGGTTCCTCAAAACCGCCGGAGCCATCGGTATGCTCTACAAAAGAAACGCTTCGCTCTCGGCCGCTGAAATGGGTTGCCAAGGTGAAGTCGGTGTGGCGTGCTCCATGGCCGCCGCCGGACTTGCCGCATGCATGGGCGGAACCATCGAGCAGATCGAGAACGCAGCCGAAATCGGTATGGAACACAACCTCGGATTGACCTGCGATCCCATCGCTGGTCTCGTCCAAGTCCCCTGCATCGAACGCAACACCATGGGAGCCACCAAAGCCATCAACGCCGCAAGACTCGCCGTGCTCTACGGTGATGGCAAACACTTCGTCTCCTTGGATCGCGTCATCGAAACCATGCGACAAACCGGCCTCGACATGCAATCGAAGTACAAAGAAACATCCCTCGGTGGCTTGGCCGTCAACGTGGTTGACTGCTAGTGATCCTGCTACGGACCTGGATCTTCCCCTCATTGTCGTGCCGCTGACCGACCGGTTCATTGATCCGAAACAGCAACCATCCATCACTGGTCGCCTCATACAGCGCCTGCTTGCCTACCCCAAAAACCTCAAGCGGCTTGGACGTGTCGGCACTGACAAAGCCACCTAGCAATTTCCCTAGGGGCATTTGACGATGGTACTCGTAGGTAATGCCCTCGGGGGAGCATTCCCAAGCCTCTTGGTTCACAACACGGACCACGTAGGTTCCCTGGGCACGGATCTCCACTTGCTGACCTGCCTTCAAGAAACACTGGGCAAATTGCCAACCGTTGGCCGAATCTGCATCTAGCGAAATCTCACCAGAACCAAAATCGCCGATGCCCTGTGCCCATCCCTCCAAAGCAACCGGGTTGGAATCCGGTTGGTAACCAAAATCAAAGTCGTCGACAAAAAGCTTCCAGTCCCGCTCAACCCATTCCCAACGCGACGAGAGCGATTTTTCCAATTCCTCGCTCAGCTTCATCGAATAGTCCAACGGAGCTGCCGATGCCCTCTGAAGGAAAGGTCCATACACGGGGTGATTGCAGAGGTAAACACAAGCAGCCCAACTCCAGGCATAGCGGTCCATCCGATTCTCCCGATCGTTGCCGTATCGCAGGATCTGCTTGATACTCGGCATCCGCATGGCCGCCGTCGATTCGGCCAAGCGTTTAAACCGCCCCCAATGGGGAACCGATCGGGCATCGCCTGGAATGATCGCCATGGTCAACTGGCCATTCTCCCAGCGATGCGTCCCTTGCATCTCGGCCATCCCCTCCATGAACCACGGCGAGCCACCCCCACCAAACGCCCGATACATCACCCAGTGCGTCGCCTCGTGGAGCAACAAATGACGTCGGTAATAACTCGACGGCTGCTCGCGCAGGAATACCTTATCTGCGATCTGTATGCCATCTTCAAAGGCCGGCACTCCCTGAAGCAATCCAGCTTGGTCAAAGACCTTGCGATCCGCCATGCAGTGGATCACTAAAGGCCATGTCTTGGCCGTCGCTGGGTCGATCGACCATTTTTGACACCAGGACAAAAGCGCTTGATCAAGCACCTTGGGCCAAGACTCGATTTCCCGATCGATCGGTAAGTCGGTGATGATGGTCCATTGGTCTTGGGTCAAGCGTTTAAGCCCCATAGCCGCATCTATTTGCGCTTTGAGCTTCGTTTCTGTGATGCTTAGGGCAATCGCAAAAAGACAACCCAGGACCAGTCTACTTTTCAAAAGAATCCTTAAGGCATCTATCCGTATCGTTTGTTCATGAAAGAATACCAATGCCACGGCCTCCTGAATCGCTAACGTCGCGATGCGATCAACTGGGATTGTATATCCAATGCCAATTCGACCGCACCGGTAGCATGATCAAGACTCAGTCGTGGCGCGCTCTGACGGGTCAAGACGCTCTGAGCCATCTGGTCGATCTCTGCTTGGAATGCATCGATATCATCGGCCGCAGGCAACTCCGGACGAAGCACTTGGCCATCGCGCGTAATCATTTTCAAAGGCATCGTTTCGGCAGCGTCGCTGTGGGCCGCGAACTCAAAATGTACCGTCGCATCGCGCAAATGCAGTTCGAAGCCATGGGTAAATGGGCGACCAGGTCCGTCGATGACTCCCGACGAACTGCTTACGGCAATGTCCGGGGACTCAAACTCGTAAAGCACATGCACGTACTTCGCAACGCTCCCGTGCAATCTTCCAACGGCATGCGTCCGAGTGGGCTTACCAAAAAGCAATTGAATCCAATGCAAATCGTGAACGTGCAGATCGACCAACGGACCTCCGACCTTATCGGCTTGGTAAAAATCCGGGATCCATGTCGGATCGGAAATCACGCGTTTGAAATAACCGCCGATCGCAGGACCGTATTTTCCCGAGCTAACGAGCTCTGTAGCATAAGCAAAAGGGCCCATATAAGGCAGCACATGGGCGACAAGAGCCAGTTGCCCAGTCTTTCGCGAGGTCTCTTGGATCCGATGGCAACCCTCTAGCGTCAAAGCCACTGGCTTTTCAATGAACACATCCTTGCCATGCTCCATCGCGTAACAAGCCGCATCGACATGCAGATGCGGCGGTAAACATATATCAATCACATCGATCTGAGGTAACCTGACCAACGCTTCGAGCGTCTCTGCGACCTCCAAACCCTCCAAGGAGATCTGTTCTCCGGGTGGGCCAAAATTCCCCTGGATCCCCCGCCAATCCCCACCGCGTTTCTTAGGGTCCTTGCTGGCAAACGCAACGAGATCTGCGACCTGCGAGCGACCGTAGGCCAACGAATGAATCCACCCCATAAACCCAATTCCGACGAGGCCTACGTTGACGCGATTCTTGTTGTGCATGGAGACTCACAGGTGGGTAAGTGGAAGATGGCTCGGCCAACGCATATCAGCCGCTGCTTTAATTCTTATAGAGAATCGCTTTGTCGTCCAAGGGGAGAATCCAAACATTTCGAAAACGTGTTGGACTGCCATGGTCTTGGAGAAAGACTGGACCGACTTGGCTGGCTAGCTGCTGCTTCCAAATCTTCTTTAGGTAATCGGTGGTCCCATACCGAAAAGGA
This sequence comes from Planctomycetota bacterium, assembly GCA_026692845.1. Taxonomy (GTDB): domain Bacteria; phylum Planctomycetota; class Planctomycetia; order Pirellulales; family Pirellulaceae; genus JBKCUI01. The sequence continues at coordinate 55,048 of JAPLNM010000049.1, forward strand.
TGATAGACCGACCTGGGCTCTTCAAAGGTCGTGTGGTCCTGGACCAATTGGCCATTGAGCCAAGCCGTCATGTCTCCGGGTTGGGTGATCTTGCCTTTCTCATCACGCCGAGGAGCCCGATAGCGGATGTCATAGACTTGCCACTGGCCAGGCTCTTTCGATGCGTTGACCAAGGGCTTGGAAAAACCGTACAAGGCACCTTGGTCGTGCTCGGTGATTTCCTTTTTCCCGAACGAATTAAAGATTTGAAGCTCGTAATTGCCGTGGATGTAGATCCCGCTGTTGCCCTCGGCAAGTTCCGAGACCATGAATTCCACATGGATATCCGCATCCTGAAAATGCCATTGAGAGACGATGTGGTTGACTCGGTTTTCACTCTTGGTCGCTACGAGCCCATCCTCCTGTTTCTTCCAATCGATCGCTTCGCCTCGCATGCTTAAAAATTGATGGCTCGTCGCATCGAGCAGGACGATCGCTCCTTGGGGAGCAGGCGTCGGCAGGACCGATTGATCTGGGCGAAATACTTTGGTGTCCTGCGCATAAAGTGAAACGCAAAACAACATCAGGGATGGGGCAAGCAGGTCAACGAGTCGGATTTGCATGTTGGTTCGCTACGATCATCAGCAGGAACGAAAAAAGCCAAGTTGCTCCGGAGCGCAACTTGGCCTGAATTGTATCAAAAAACCTTTTGGATTTGGGCGCCCATGCGAATCGGCGAGCCAGAAACCTACTAGGTACTCGACGTCCTAGCTCTAGCCATTGATCAGTGCAGCGATCTTCTGGTAATCGCGGATCGCCTGCATAGCGCTTTCGGCCGAACCGCTCGATCGGACGAGTTCCGCTGCGGCTTTGAGGTTCCCGAAGCTCGAGTTCGAATCTGCTTTGACCGCTTTGGGAGTCGCTACTACCTTGTTCGTCGTGCCTGGCTTACGTCCACGCTTCTTACCCGGTTTCTTGCCTTCGGCCGTCCCACGCAGGGCTTGGCTGACCAACGCGGGGTAAACCTTGTGACCTTGTGCGGTCAATTCCCTGATGATTTCAGATGCCTTCAAGGTCGGATTGTTCGCTGCGAAATCTCTCACGATTTGAGACGTGCTGGAGGAATTCTTCGTTCCTTTTTTCAAGATGTATCTCCTAAAAGGTTTATAATAAATGAGCGGTATTCTTATCTTAGTCGAACCAACACCTATTTGCAAACATAAAAACCCATAAAAAGTTGTTCTTGAGCCCAGAAAGAAATATTAAACGGCTGAAATCCTGGGGTATTTATTCTCAGCCCCAGCAACGACTTAAGGTGTCAATAGGGGCAGCGCGAACAATTTTTGGTGGTTGACGAAATGAGCTTCGAAGCGGACGTTTGCTGCGAGCGAACTCGACACGTTTGTGCGTTGACTCGGGTTCAAAAGATTGTTTCACTCGATTCGAAGGAGAGATCATCATGCGAAAATTAGCATGGATTTTCGTCGTGGGTTTTTCGAGCGTCCTGGTCGGGACCTCCAAAGATTCCATCGGCTGCGATCACTGTGTCGCTAAGCAAAAAGCGCAACAACAGGCCAGCGAAGGACGATGCCGACACGTCGGCGGTAGTATGGGCAGCGGTAGGTACGAGGGCGTAGGATTCTCCACCGTCTCGGCAGACCATGCGATCTCACGCTGCTGCTACTGGGGCCAACGAACCGCCATCGGAATCGGCGTAGCACAAGGTCGAAACGGCTGGTACGCAACGGTCCTATACCGCTAGTTCCAACCCGACTTGTTGATCGCTATTTCAATCGAAGGATCCTGCCGCCAAAGTTCCATTCCGCAGGATCCTTCTCTTGGATTTGGCTAGGAGATTTTCGGACGAAGCATCGTGCTATGCACCAATGCACCGATCGAATAGCCCGCTTTGAGACCTTCGCTTCCATCGAAAAGAAAATGGATGCCACCGTAAACTCGACTCCATGATGCCTCCTCTGCTGCTTGGTAGAAATTACCGAAACTCCTGAGGACCCTCTTGGACGGATCGTAGGGCAACTGAGCCGTATTGGTCGGAAGATCCTTTTGCGATGTAAACGAATAGCTTGCTCCAAAGATCTCCGTAAGGATCTCCGCAGATGCACCACTAAAAGTACTATGGCCAGATGTATAGGCCGGGAATGGAGGGGTAACTAGCAGTGGCAACCAGCTTGCATCCTGAAGAGTCATCGCGTTTGCGTCGGTGTCTGCCTTGCGAATCGCATCGATCGGCCTCCATAAACCATACGCGTACTTGGTATCCCAGCAACTGATTCCCGCATCTGCCAATGCAATATTCAGAAGAGCTAAGGTTCTGGCCGATTCGATCAAATTCTGATTGCTACCCAAAGAGGTATCGGTGGCAATTCGGTTCCAATGACCAGGCGGTGTGAAGGTCCCGCCACCATCGGCCCAAAAATTCGCAATATCGGTCTGGTCCGCGGTCCGGCTCGAGTTGCTCTTGCTCCCCAATTTCATCACCTGATCGACCGCAATTGCGTAAGCCTCGGTGTCCAAGGCCGGCGGAGGGGGTGCAAGGAACTGTTTCGGCGAGCTCATCGCAAAGGGAATGACCTGTGGCCATTGCGGCAAAAGCGGTGCCAAAAAAGCAGGAAGGGTTCGGTTCCAATCGCCCGGTTGGTCGCCTGGCACATACTCTACCTTCGAATCCGAACCGTCGTTGGCCCTGGCCGCAATCACAGCCATCGCAACTTCCTGACCGAACTCCTTGCTTGACTGCAATTGCCCAGCTTCGGGCGCCGAGGCGATGCATTCGGCCAAGGTGGAATCCCAAACGCCTAAAAAAGACGGGTACAGGTGTTTTGCGACGTGGTAAGCCGCAGTAGACGCGGCTATTCGGGCATCGAGGCCCACTAGATTCGCTCCCCCCTGATACAAAAAGGAATCGTAAGTTGGGTCGATGGCGTTGATTGCATCGAACATCGCTCCCTGAATCATCGCGATATTTCGACCCACCCTGGGAGGTTCCGACGTAAATCGCGTGCCTGGAACGGGATCATCGGTCACACCCCGCCAGTCTCGTATGACATTCAAAACAGCCGCGTTCCACTCATGGACAACGTTTCCTACCCGAACGGGTGAAACCATCGGTAGCTTTCGCCCCAGATCATCCATGGCCGTTATCTGCAAATCGTAAACGCCTTGGACTAAATCCAGCGATATTCCGAAGTCCCCGGAATCACTGGCCTGGGTTCGCATCGTCGCACGGGATATCGGGTCGACATAATCCACAAACGCCCTGGGAACCGTCTTGCCAGCGAGCCTTACGCTCTGGCTAAGAACCGTTCCGTTACGATTCAGATCCCGAGTTGAATCGAGTGCCGCTTGGCCAAACATCGCAACCCGAGTGCGATTGATCGAATCAACGACAGTCAGAACATCGGTCGGATCCAATCGCAGATCTCCGTTGACATCGCAAAACGGTTCGTCTGGGGGTCTAGGTCCCGAAAGGTCCCTTGGGCCATTGATGTTGAGCTCATTGATGATCTGAAGGACATCCAAAGGGGAGACCTCCTGCGAGCCATCGACATCGTTAGGCAGGAAAACATTTTGCCATGATCCATCAAAAGCCAAACGGCTTTCGAGTGATTCGATACTGATTTTTCGATTCGTCTTTTTCATAACTAAGAACCATCCGCACATAAGTTGCTAAAACGATTGGGTCCAACTCGACGGTGAATTGGGGTATTCAAATCCAACAGGCGTTCAATTCTAACGGGCGTTCAAAGAAACCAGCGAGCGAATCGACTCGATAGTGAAATCGATATCGGAAACTTGATTGTAGACAAAAAACGAAAGCCTAAGGGTCGGGCCAATCCCCAAAAACTCATGCAATGGCTCTGCGCATTGAAAGCCCGAACGGATACAAACCCCATAGGAGTCACTCAACCCACGCGCGATGACGTGCGATGGCAGACCGTCAAAGTAAAAGGATACAGGCCCCATCGAATCCTGATCGCTAGGTGACAAAATGCGAATTTTCGGTAGCGACGAAAGCTTTTCAATCGCGTACGACCGGAGGAACTTCAAATGCTCAGCGAGCTTTTCGAAGTCCAACTCTTGCAAATAATCGACTGCTGCAGCCAATCCTACGACCGCCTCGATCGCTGGGGTTCCAGGCTCCAACCGCCATGGATCGTCCTTGTATTTGATCTCCCCTCCACGGAGACTCTGAACAATGCCCCCACCTTTCGAGACGACCTCCAGTCGCGTTAAACACTCCGGTTTTCCCCACAATACACCAATTCCCGCCGGAGAGCCGAGTTTATGACCGCTGAATGCAAGGAAATCGCACCCAAGGGCTTGTGTATCAAGCGGGCCATGCGGAGCCGATTGGGCCGCATCAAGAACTACAATGGCTCCGTGACGGTGAGCTTGGTCGACGATCGAACCGATGTTCGGCATGTGACCGGTGACATTCGAAACATGACTCAGACACACGATCGCTACATCGCCCTGGGCCAATTCGTTTAGAATCCTCAACTCATCGACACTACCATCGACTCTTGGTGGAATCGAAGTGGTCCTTGAGGAACCCCAAGACAGCAACGACGAATGGTGATCTGTTGCGGATGTCAAAACTCTGCGACGATCTGGCCATCCCTGGGCGATCAGGTTCAAGGAATCTGTGGTGTTGCGAGTGAATACCACTTCGTTTTCAAGCCCTCCGATCCATCGCGCCACGATCAAGCGAGCCTCTTCATAGGCTTGGGTTGCTCGGTCCCCTAGATAGTTGACCGATCGGTGCACCCCCCCTGTCCTTGTAACCATCGCGTCAACGACCGCATCGATCACCGATCGGGGGCGAAGCGCCGTCGCGGCACTGTCAAGATAAACCAATGGTTTTCCCGAAGGCGTCGGTTGAGCAAGGGCTGGAAAGTCTCCTGCTAAGCTCGCAGGTAGTAAACGCGTAGTATTCGAAGTATTCATTGTCTATTGCACCCAAGCAGAAGGTCGTAATCGACAAGTTAAATACTTGCCATTGGGCTCGGGCTGAATGAACGGCAAAATGCGGAGGGTTATCTTCGTTGGCTCGGTGCCTCCGACGGATAACAAATCCTCCATTCGAGAGCGAATCGAGTCGACATCAGGCGATACACCGAAAAAAGAAGGTACGATTTGCAACTCGAAATGATTGGTGCTGATCTGATCGAGACGGAAGTTGCTTACTCCCCTATCCGAGTAAGCGATGTCGCCAATCTCAGAGGCCGTTACCCAACGGTTCCCTCGGACGAGTGTCTCCTGGACCCTACCTAGAATCTCAAGGCGTTTGGTGTCCCGGCCACATCCACATGCACCTGGTAAAATCCTGCCGATGTCGCCGACTTTATACCGGATCAGAGGCATCGCCGAATTGGTCAGATCCGTGATGACCACTTGGCCAATTTGGCCGTCCTGAACAATGCTCCCATCGCGGAAAATCTCAACTTCAAAAAAGGACTCGATGATATGCATGGCCCTATGATCGTTACAGGAAACGGCAACAGAACCTAACTCGCTGGTCCCATACATGTTTCTTGTTTCAACTCCCAACGCACGCCTGACACGCGAAAGAAGAGAATCGCATGCCAAGCCACCGTAGGGCATGACATGCTTGAGGTAATGACTCTCGACAGATCGCTGGGCTTTAAACTCGGATAACCACAGGAGATACTGTGGGAAAGCACGGAGCAAATAAGGACGACCATTCTCGATTAGGCCCCAGGTTTCCTCCATCTGCTTTGATAGATCAGGAGCCGATCTGGCATCAAGCGGTGGGAGGATGTCTTGTTTAAACATCAACCGCCGTTCAAATAGACCGTTCAAGTCAGATTGAAACTTTTCCGATCTCCAACTGCCATTCCTCAAGCCCTTCCTGATATGTCTCAAGACAGAGGTTTCCGGAGGACCATCTAGTCCGCATACCGAATTGCACACGTTTGGTGGAATGTCCGTGATGGATGCCCCTAAGGATCGTCCAGTGGCGACCTCAAAAACATGCAAAGCACTGGCCCTGCCGGCTTCCCTTCGCGAGAAATTCTTCACCACCGTCAATCGCTCTCCGGAAGTTCCTGAAGTGGATCGGTAGGTGCGACCATCTTGAGTGTCCTGCGTCAATACCCCTTCAGGAAATCTTGATCGAATCTCCTGCTTGCCAATCGGAGTTAGCTTCGAGAAAATTTCCAATGCTTGAGCCTCTCCGGTCGTCTGGCCCTGAGAAACCGCTTCATACGCTACTCCCGCTTGTTCTAAACGGTGCCTAAAAAAGACCGTTTCCATCGCTCGATTTAGCAATGCCGACAAACGCTTAGAGCGCTCAAGTCGCCTAGCACTCGCACCCTCGATATTGCTTTCCCTGCGCAGCGCTCTTGCTTGTTCCAAGAACGATGCTTTCCCCATCGCTTGCAATGCTTGAATGCAAAAAAAAGCAGACCATTTCCGTATCCGAAAAAAACTGCTCAATCGAAATACCAATCCCTCTTTGCGATCCGAATCCAGCGAAGGCAAACGCCAAGGAATCGTCCAATCCCGGCGCCTTGAGAAGATCCGTCCAACAATCAAAAAAGTGGAAAGTCCAATCGAAAAGCGGAATGTCCCACAATGGAGATTCTAATCAAGGGTCGCTCCGCGTCAAACCGCTACGTAATTGCACTCAATCTCAGCGGTCGCTTTGGCAAATCCAAATAAACTCAGACTAAAAAAGACTCCCGAAGTCGCTCAAAAACAAAAATGGCTCGGAGCAATCGCTGCTCCAAGCCATCGAGAGTAGTTTTAGAGCCGAGAGGTGACTAAAAAGCCCCGCCACCACCAAAACCGCCACCGCCTCCGCCTAGGCCACCGCCGCCACCTAAACCACCACCGCCACCGCCACCGCCGCCAAATCCACCGCCAATTCCAGTACCAAACGAGGGAATCGAACTGTCGACACCTTTGAACTCCGGCGAGGCTGTAACCCGAACATAGCGACGGTCGCCAGAGATCACCACACTGGCCCACATCTGCGTTCCCGAAGGAATCGCCTGAACGAGCGGCATGTATCCAACTCCGCCTCCGCGTGCGAATCCAGGGATCCTGCCGTTGATTCCGCCCGAGCCATTGTTGCCAAAACCACCAGGACCACCAAATCCACCAAACCCTTCCCCCGAACTACCACGGCCCGCAGCAAATCGCTGAATCATGGCCATATAAGCCCAGTTTTGGTCGATGTTATTGTTGTTTCCGTCGGCATTGTCTGCATCAGCGGCTAGCGGCGCGACCTGAGCCAAAACCGCCTGGCCTGCAAATGCCTTTTCGGCCTGTACCTTGGCCAACTGCACCTGAGCGATCGGCTCGGCTCGATGACCTATCTTGACCTCAGCGGTGTAAACCGACTCTTGGTCTAAAGCGATCTGTTGACTGATCACCTTTTGATTCGGTGTGCCGTAATCGGTAACCAAATTCACCGTCACCTTGCCACCGGCAACCTCTCCCCATACCTTACGCACCGATACTTTGTACTGACCGGCATAGCCTTGTGCACATGCATAGGTCTCGGAGAATCCATCCTTGCTAGGTTTGTCCAGCGAGGAACCGTCCGCAAGAAGCACTCCGCCTGCAATCGTGCGGGGATTGCTCGAACTGCAAACCGTCCCGGCTGGCTCTTCGACGACCAAATCAATGTCGGCATTTCCAGTCCAAGTCACTCGAACGACGATATCCCTGGTCTGTGACTTCTTCATCGCCTGCTCAAACGCATAAGCCTCCATCTTGCGTCCCTCGTTGTTGAGCCTCAAATACGCTGCCTTGGCAGCCATCAAGGCTTTTTCAATCAAAGGAAGATGCTCATCGGACCACGACTGGCTCAATACTCCAGTCGATGCCCAGACCACTGCATCACGATCCTCTAGCTCCAGACTCAATCGCAACCCAGCATCCAAAGGAAGCCGTTCACTCGGTGCTACCCGATGCACATCGCGATAGATCCCTAAGGCTTCTTTTTTCATCCCTTGGCTCTCGAGATACTGCGCGATCTTCATCGCAGACGAAACGTCCGCTCCAAAATCCACACTCGAAAGCAAGACGCGTCGGATCTCTTTGCTTGTGTGCCCGCTGCCTTGCATCGCAATGCTCAGCGCCTCGTACATCCAAGGTGCAGGAAGTGTCTCGCGGAAGACCTCATTCAATTGATCAACCACTTGACCGAAAATGACTTTCGCACCCGCGTCGTCCTTAGCCAACGAAGCCTTCGACGCGGTATTCATCTTCTCCTTGACCCAAGAAGCAAACTGAGCTTCCGAATCGGCCCGCTCGTTCCCCTCGGTCTCGATCATCTTGCGCACGCACGCTGCAACGTCGAGCGACTGCGGCGCAGCCTGAGGATTGGCCGTCGACTTGGTCGGCTCGTCGGTCACATCCATCATGCCACCCATGCCGCCGCCCATGCCGCCCATGCCGCCGCCCATACCACCCATGCCGCCGCCCATACCGCCCATGCCGCCGCCCATACCACCCATGCCGCCTCCCATGCCACCGCCCATGCCACCTCCCATGCCGCCGCCCATGCCGCCGCCCATGCCACCCATGCTCATCACCGGTACGACAAGGTCGCCGACAGGATAGACACGGACCACATTGGCCGAGTTCTTTTTGTTGGTGATCTTCATGACTTCGTCTTGAATGACATAAGTCAGATTCATCGGTTCAAGAATCAGCTTCAATGCTGAACGCAACGAAATCTCAGGAACGTTCAGCGACACCGGATCTTCCGGCGTGACGGTCTCGTCTTCGAGACCCTTCTGATCGATCACAATCGGAATCCCGTATTGATCGGAGAACGATTGCATCACCGAACTCAATGGCGTGTTGTTGAAGGTAGCTTCGCCTCGCTCTCGCAAGGCCCGGAAAATCCTTCGCTCGGTTTCATTTCCACCCGACAAATCAATCGTCCCATAACGCTCGATGCGACGAGCGCTCAGAGCCTGCCATACGTCGGCTGGCGGATAACGAACCGGTGGCTCGTCTACAAACGGTATCAAGGCTTGTTCGGATAAATACAAAGCGTCCACAAACGCTCGGTTCCGCTGATTGATCACGTCCATGATCAAGCGATAATTCGCCAGCGAACTCGATTCGTAGTTGACGACCTTGTCAATCACCGAGTTGTGGGCCAATTCATGAATCTGCGGTGCGATCTCATTGTTGGCCGCTGAGTACAACTGCTGCTCAATCAAGGAGTCAAAACGTTGTACAAGCTGCTGAATAGTGGCCTCTCGACGATCCCGATCGGCCAACAAACGACGCGATGCAGAAGACGCCGATTGGACCGCTTCAGACCGTGCGATCCGCTCGCGAAGATCCGCCTCGGACCTCGCCGTCGCTTGGATCCCTGCACCAAGCCTGGACTCAAGCTGCACGCGACTGGCCGGATCCAAATCCGGTGATCGACGAATTTGATCCAAAAGCAACTTCAAATCGCCCTTGGACCCCGATGGATTATCCGATGTCCGAGCACGACTGAGCTCTGACATCACCTGACGCTCTAAACCCTGTGCTGCCACACGCCGCATCTGGGCATCTTGGTTGAGCAAATCACCCGCATTGGAAAGCTCCCCAAAAGGATCCGAACCAATCGGCGCATTGAGCCCTTCACCAGGAGCCATCAACGGGTCGGATCCAAGACCCTTGCCAAAGGGATTTTCCGCCGCTGGATTTCCGCTCTGTGGTTCTAAACCCGCTGCCGGTGCATTGGATGGCTCGGCAGGTGTGTCCCCAAAAGGATCCTGACCCGCAGGTGCCGGACTCGCAGGCGCTGGATCCCCAAACGGATCGTCCGACGGTGGCTGAACACGTGCCGTTACCAACTTGACTATCTTCGAACCTAATCCCTTGCGTGGGGACTCTCCGCCACCCTTGGCCTGATCCACAGGAGCCGTTGGACCTAGCTTGCTCCCCCCAACCTGGGCAGCCTCCAAAAGGGTCTTGGCTTCAAGATTCGACGGCGATCGGTCCAGAGCCTCTTTGGCAATCACCCTGGCGGCAGCAACATCCCCAACATGCAACGCAAATTTCGCGTCCTTGACCAACGCGTCGGACGAACTACTCAAGAAATCTCCGACCTCACGAAGCGCATCGGATCCTGCCGTAGGCAACAGAACTCCACCGTTGCTACTGGACTTGCTGACCAACGCTCCCAAAAACCCTAAATCAGGATTCGATGCCTCAGATACCAAATCCCATTGAAGCGACTTCGACTGACCAGAGATCTCTCCATCGATCCGAAGCGTGCCGGTAAGACTCTTCGACGACATTACCCCAATGAGGATCGAGTCTCGATCACTGCGGATCGGAGGGACTCGCTCCGGATAACGCGATGCTATTCCAGCAGGCCAATTTGCCTCTTTAGGCCAAAATACCGGTGTGCAAGCTGCCTTCGATAGCTCACTACCGACTTGCTGCAACGTCACTCCTTGGATGTTGCTACGAACCAATACCCGACCTCCGGTGTGATTCGCAAGCGTCGCCAAGAACTCACAATCGGTCTTCGGACCTATCGCCAACGAACTTACCGAACATCGCGACGCGACCAACTCCCCAACCAACGAATCAAACTCCGAGGTGTTGAGCAATCGATTCAAATGGAGCCCGTCTCCGATATACACAATGCTCTTTTGGCCCTGGACCCCGAGCGACTCGCTGGCCGCTCGCAACGCACTGGCAATGTCCGATGTGCCCAACGGAACGCGACGCTCAAGCCGCTCAAAGCCCGTTGCAATATCGGCCGAATCGGACTTCGTTCCACCCGCGTACAACTCAGGCTCCACGTCGCATGCCAAGAGCGATACGATCGACCCCTCAGGCAACGACTCGATGATCGACCGAGCCACATCCATCGACTCGCGACGGTAGACGCCATTCTGCGAAGCCGACGTGTCGACGATCACCGCAACTCGCGATGCGACCGACGCCTCGGAAACCATTCCGGAAACCAAACTCAACGCAAAGAAGGTCTTGCCGTCCTTCTCGCAGGTCGCCAGTCGACTCGCCTTGGTCAACTGAGGCGATACCGCCTGGGAATCCAAGGCATGTAGGACGTTCGAAGCCATCGGCAGCCCAAACGCCAAAGCAAAACCGACTGCCACCTCTGGCAGTCTTGCCCGATTACTCAAAGTAAGACGTTGCATCCGCATCGCGATTCGCTCCGAACATTCATTGGTTGGAAAAGAGGTTTACCGAAATCCAAAGATCCTCGGTTCTTTTTATCGTATTTGCACCCCTCAAATGTTGCCATTAAAAAAGGGGCCGCCGACAAAGATTCAACCGATGGTATCAATTTCCCCTTCTAGGCGATCTGGTGCGGATAGCAACCCACACCTCGACCCGATTCGGTTCGGCCGTACCAAAATCCCTCTGGATTTGTTTAAACCTTACTGTGAGCAAAAGGCGTGCCAAAAACAAAAAAGAGGGCGTGCTCCCCTCTTTCCCAACGTTCCGCCAAGCCAGATCCCCCGCCCGAGTCCAATCGACCCACACCGATCTTACCAATCCTCCAGGGAATGTAGCATTTTCGAACACGCCCCTCAAAGTCCCCAAATCCGTCAAATCTTTCCAAATCCTCTTATCTTAAATCCCCCAACCATCCGATCGCTTCGATAGCCCTCCTACGTCCAAATTCCAAGCTCCACTACCGGATCGATCGACATGATGGCTCGCTGCACCCTACGCCCAAAAATCCTGACCGTGCTCCTAGGATTCCTTTGCCTAGCCGACTTTGCCCTAGCACAAAACGATCCTGCACGGATGCCAAACTCGAAATCCAACGCAGGCAACGGCCAAGGTCTCCTCAGCCGCCTTCGTAGCTCCAACGCCAAACCCAACAAAGACTCCTCAGATCTCGATCCAGAGCCCCGCGATCGTCGATGGTCCGGGGCGATGCGAGTCCCCGTGCAGTCGTTCAATATGCCCTGGTCGAACCGAAACAACGATCCAATGTCGAGTATCAACGACCCGATCGACCTGCCCAAGGCCATGCAGCCTACGCGACCGAGGAACGAGGCACCCCCACGAAAGAATTTCCAAGACCGTGCTGCTTTGCAAGATGCCTCAGGCAACTCCCAAGCCATCGGCAGCGGTGTGGCGAAACGACCCTCTGTCCAATCCCCTTCCGAGCCATCCAACTACCAACCCGAAGTTCCCGAAGTCCGCGAAACTCCAATCGAATCGGTCGCACGCAAAGAACTGCGAACCTACGAAGCCGCACCCGTCGAATCGATCGACCCAAAAAATACCAGCCGACGCAAAACCTCAACACCGACGAATTCCTCAAAGCCCTCATCCAAAACCTCACCCGACCCGAATACACAGACCCAAATCGATATCGCTCCAGCTCTTGGCGCGGGCTCTGCAAAAGTCCCTGCAATCCTTGCCACCGGGCCAAACAAATCCAACGAAGCGGTAACTCCAGCCAACAAATCGGCAACTCCGTTGGACGTTCGGGTCCCCCAACTGAGACTGCGCGTCGATGGACCTCAAGCCATCGAGGTAGGCCAAAAAGCGACCTACACCATCCACGCGACAAACGAAGGCTCCTCGGATCTCCAAGGCCTGATCGTCCGAGCCTCGACCCCTAAAGGAGTTCTGATCGATGGCATCAAAACCATGGTCGGTGCCTACGAACTGGACGAAACCCCCGAAGACTCTGGGGTCCTCTGGGAACTGGATTTCCTAGCCGCCAATGACTCGAAATCACTTGAACTGCAAATCGAGGTCCTAGAAGCCGACCAATTCGCTCTAAACCTCGAATGGACCCTGGCTCCGAACCCCACACAGATGAACGTCCAAGTCCACCAGCCAAAACTCGAACTCGAACTCAGTGGTCCGGCCGAGGTCCAACTCGGTGTACCCGAAAAGTATCGCATGCGGATCAAAAACCCAGGCTCTGCTGTCCTGCCAGATCTGACCCTGTCGCTTCAAACCGAAACGACCTCCCAATACGATTCCCAAATCGGACCGATCGCTCCAGGTTCCGAAAAGATCATCGATGTCGAATTGACCTTCGACCATCCGGGTCTGTTCCCAATCGTCGCTGCGGCCAAAGACCCATCGGGGAAACTCCAACAACGTCAACGGATCGATGTCCATGTCCAAAAAATCGAAGTCAAGGCGACTTGGTTCGGCCCCGAGGAATTCGTCCAAGGCACCCCAGCGGATTATGAACTGGTGATCGAAAACTCCGGGACCATCCCCGCAGCAAACTTGGCCTGCTCGGTCGCGATCCCCGAAGGGATCGAATTGCTCGAACTGCCCCAAGGCGTCACTCGCAACGGGAACGAGCTGAACTGGTCGATCCCTAAACTTGACCCGAAATCCCAATTCACTCTCCGGGTCCGATGCGAAATGGTCCGACCCGGAAACCACACCCTGGCTTTCCTTGCTCGATCCGATCGGAACCTCAATGTTCAGTCCGATATCACCACGCTCGTCGAAGCCATCGCCGATCTGGAACTGACGGTCAAAGAACCTCAAGCCCCAGCACCCGTCGGAGCTCGTGTCGTCTATGAGTTCCAAGTCTCCAATCGAGGCTCCAAAGCCGCCGAGAATGTTCGCTTCGTGGCACAATTCTCCGAAGGAATCGAACCGCTGGCTCTCGAAGGCCACTCCGGACGCATCGTCCCGGGCCAAGCCCTCTTCGAAAACCTACCTGCCATCGGTCCAAATCAATCCCTCACTCTGAAAGTCATCTGCCAAGCCTCGAAAAACGGTGTCCATCGCTTTCGAGCCGCCGTCCAGTCACCCAGCAGCCAAGAGGACTTGCTCGAAGAAGGTTCCACGCGTTTCGTTGGCTCAAACAACAAACCCTCGAAACCCTAAAGGATCAACCTCATCAGCAGAATTTGTGGGTCCGTTTTGGCTAGCGTTAGCTCAGGAAACCAATGGAATCGCTAGGGGAAACTGGTTCATCCCCCAGGATTGATCGCATGGGTGCCAGGTGCAAAGTGGCAGGTGCAAAGTGGCAGGTGCAAAGTGGCAGGTGCAAAGTGGCAGGTACCGGGCACGATCCCCCCATTTCGTTTAACAGTCAGCCGCAGGCGTACTGGCCGTCGAAGATGGCGATGAATCCAGTACGCCTGCGGCTGACTGTTAAACGCGATCAGGCATACAACTTGACCGTCCTCGCATCGGATTTCGTCGTACTCGTACTCAGCGAAGCGGTACTCAGTGAAACGGTACTCGTACTCGATGGCTGTTTGAACTGCGGCGATGCCGATGGGCATCGCTTAGAGCTCAACACTTGCGACGCCCATCAAAAGCCTAAGGATCGCTAAGCTCCGCTCGCTCTTGGCCCACGATGTCGAACTCCATGCCCGAACCTCCCGAGCCGTCGCAAAGCGATGCTTGGTCATCAAATACGCATGATCGATCAACGCGCTGTCGCTAAGCTCGCTGGCAGTCAACAAGTCCGCCCAACGACGGGCTCGATCGCCCGCAACGCGATAACCAATCTCCGCATGGAGCAAACCCCGGGGCCACTGCCCCTGATCAAGCCCCTCTGCACTTGCACGCTTGCTGCCCCCCTGGACCTGATTCGATGGCTGTGCCAAAAACGATCGCTCCGGACCCTCGGCTTGCTCAGGAAACAACGCCGATGCATAACCAACGAGCCAAGCCTCATCGCGCACCGCAGATCGCGAATCATCCAACACCAAAGACTTAAGCACCTCTTGCCTTTTCAAGTAATCCTGAAGCTTCTGCGAATCCATCACCATGTACTGCGCGTATCCCAAAGACTCCTCGGGTTGCCGAGCCGGATCGGACATCAACATCCAATAGACAACTTGACGCAATCCCGCACGCTGCTCGACGAGCTGCTTGCCTAAATACCCGACCAAATCACGACGAGCCTCCAACGCAACTCCTGCATCCAACCCAAAAGCAGATTCCAATCCCACGCCGAAAAAGTCCTTCCACAGGGCATTCAAAAGACCACTTTGGGAATGACTACCCTGCTCTACCCAAACATCGATTGCCTGCTGCAACGTCAACTCGCCCCCAATCCGCTTACCGTCGGGAAGCCTTGCTGCGATCTTGCGGACAAGGTCATCCTCCTGCCGCCGAAACAACTCCGAACGACCCGGTTGCGCAAGGCCTACGAGTAAGGCAGCGATCGAATCGAAATCGACCGACTTGCCACCCGCCAAACCAGTCCCAATTGCCATGCGATCGGTAAGCCAACTCGGCGCCGAAGTCCCCTCCGACGCATGGCACTGCATGCACACCATCGAAGGGTTCGATGTCACCGTCAAAAACAACTGAGAGAGCCCCTCCAATCGCTGAGCCTGCGGCTCGTTGTAATCCACCCAAGCCACCTGCTCTGATGCAGAACGCTCACCACGCTCGGACCAATAGTCCATCAAAAAATACGCTGGATGATCGGTTTGACTCAGCCCTAAGAGTACTTGCCCTTGCACCTGCTCTAAAGGAACGTCGTCGCGTATCTGAGCCTCAAGCCACTCTCGAAACACACCGAAATGCTCGCTAGACTCTGTACGCCCACCAAGGTAAAATTTCGCTAAACGATTTGACCACACGCGATTGAACTCGTCGCTCGATATCCACTGCCGAACAAGCCTCTCGGTAGCTTGCTCTTCCGTGAGCTTTTCAAGCCGTATCGCTTCGGTCTCCGAATCGGTCGCAACGCGATGCAACAACAGTTGAGCGATGCGATCGGCCGTAAGCCCTCTTTTTTGCGGACCCGTCTCGGGCATCCCCAAGCTTTTCCAAATCTGCTGAAACTGCGAATCGATCACCGAGACGATCTCGCGATCCTGCCGCGTCCCTAGATCGAGCGCCTTGCGAAGCGGTATCGCCGAAGCGACCTTCGAGTCGCTCATTTTTTTCTCTTCAGATCCCCCCTGGGCAACACTCGAATCGGATCGAGCCCGAGACCCAAGCCCCGGTTGCATCTGCGGCTCTACGAGGACCTCACGGGCTTGACCAGCAAGGCCCCCCTGCTCGGCGATCTTCGGGACCAATGGGTCCGGCTTGCCGATAAAATCGTCCGGCCTAGGGACCGAGTCGTCGAGCTTGGGGACCAAGTCGACCTCACGTTTGCCGATTGCCAACTCTTGCGAACCTGGTCGGTCCTCAGATACCGATCCGACTAAGGACGGTTCGCCAAGTCCCCCTCGGTCGTGCCGATCGCTAAGCAACCACCAGCCTAACAAAGACACCCCAGCGATCGATGCAGCGATCGATGCAGCAATCGATGCCGACTTCAAAACACGATCATTCCAGCGCCTATTGGCCCGTCGCTTGGACTTCGAACTAGCCGAAGCGCCCTGAAGACGCTCTTGATGCGCACTTAATGCAGCTTTCTCAAGCTGCTCGTCGCTAAAAACACTCGACTCGGCTCGCTTGAGAACCCTTTGATAGATCTCGCTCGGCTGGCCTGCGTTGGATTGATTCGCGACGGTACCCGAATCGACGGTACCCGAATCGACGGCTCGAAGAGATTCATTGCACGCACTTCCCGGAGCATTCCCCCCGAGCCACTCTTCAAGAAGCGAATCGAGCATCCTGTCCAGAATCGCATCGGGTCGCTTCGAATTCTCAAACTCAAATTTGCTCATCGATCTACCGGTCTATCACTCCAAGTTTTTCTTCGAGGCATTGCCTCAATTGGGCCTTGGCCCGCTGCTGCAAGTTCTTCACGCCGTTCTCGGTGATCTGCAAATCCGCGGCGATCTGTTCGCGTGACGCTTGATCCTCAAAACGCATCTTCAAGGATTTCTGGGCTCTTGGAGATAACCTTTGAAAGCACTCTGCGAGATTATCGAGCACGCGGTCCCCGGATGCATCGGCCCCAGCCCAACGCGTCCAATAACGATCGAGAATCTCCGCTTGATCCGTAAGTCCCACTGCACCAAATTTCCGCTTGTACTCAAGCAACAAATGGAACGCCACGCGTCTTAAATAAGCCGACGACGATTGCGGACTGACTAGCTCAAAAGGTCTTCTCAAAACCGCTACGAACGTCTCCTGTGCAAGATCGTCAGCCAAGTGGATCGGACATCCGATCGCTCGTAGGTATCTCCAGACCCCGAGGTAATGCTCAGCGATGAGTTTCTCGGGGTCCCAAGAATCAGGTCCCAAATCCTCAGGGCGATTGGTCAGATCGTCGTGCACACTAAGCGAATAGCCCCTTGATGAGCTTGCCGCTGTTGGCGATCTTCATCGGACGGCCACTTCGGCTCGTGAAGGTCGTCTCGAGCGATATTCCCAACGAGTGGCAAACCGATGCCATCACGTCCTCGGAGGAATAAGGTTCGCCGTCGACCTCGGTCCCGTCCTCGTTCGTTGCGCCAATGGCTTGCCCACCCTTGATCCCACCGCCACCGACGACAACGCTCCAGGCCCGTGCCCAGTGGTCTCGACCCGCATCGCCATTGATCCGTGGGGTACGACTGAATTCACCCATCCAAACAATGCAGGTGTCTTCCAAGAGTCCTCGTTCGTCGAGGTCGGAAGTCAGTGCCGCCATCGCTTTGTCCAGAACCGGCAAGCGATCGTTCTCGAGGGTTCGGAAAATATTCTGATGGTTATCCCAACCGCCCAAGTCGACTTCGACAAATGCGACTCCGGCTTCCACTAGCCGCCTTGCAAGCAAACAGCCTTGGCCAAACCCGCCTACGCCGTATCGCTCCTTGACCTCGGTAGGCTCTTTGTCGACCTGGAAGGCTTCCATCTGCTTGCTGGTGAGCAAATCAAAGGTCTTACCCAATACCTTGCGGTGGTCTTCTAACACACCGCCACGGTTTTGACTGATGAACGAATTTTCGATCGTATCCAAAGCGATCCGCCGTTGGTTGAGCCGATCCGAATCGACACTCATCTCCAAATTTCGAACACGACCGTTGCTCGTTACGTTAAAAGGTGCCCACGACATCCCAAGGAATCCAGGACCTTCGCTCGCTCCGCCGACAGCAACAAACGGAGGGATTTCAAGATCCGGTCGCTGAGAGATCAACTCGTGGGCCATGACCGCACCGTAGCTTGGATAGTCCACGTTCGCGTCGGGCACATACCCAGTGTGCATGTAGTAACGACCGCGATTGTGGTCGGCTTCGCGGGTGCTCATCGATCGGACAATCGCCATGTGATGCATCTGCTGGGCCATCAGCGGCATGTGCTCACTGATCTGAACATCCCCCGAGGTGCTGATCGCCTTAAACGGACCGCCGTTGTCCGTCCCGGGCTTGAGATCCCATATGTCCATCGTCGATGGACCACCACCCATCCACAACAGGATGCAAGACTTGCGGTTCTTCTTGAGCGTGTCGGCATGCACTCGGAGCGAATGCCCCAGCGAGAGCGAAGTACCGAGCATGGCACTCGCCCCGGCCATGTGCGACATGAAATGACGACGGGACATACCGTTGGGTGTTGAAAATCGATTCCACATAGCAAAACGCCTTTTTCTAGATAAGAACCTTAGTGGTTGAAAATGAACTCGTTGCTGTTGAGGATCGCCCACCACATGTCTTGGAGCATCCCACCGACCTCGCCCTTGCGCGCGACCAAAATCTGTGTCGCTACGGACAACTCTTCCGGACGTGGCTTGCGACCCAGTCCCGCAATGAACAAAAACTGAACCTTATCCTGCGGAGTTCCCTTGCCTGTGCTGAGCTGATTGAGCCAAGTCCCAGGTTCAAGTGCGATCGCCGCGCGGATCAAGTCTCCGTTGAACATCATCAGCCCCTGAGGGATCGAACCATTGAACGTCGTGGTCTCATCCCCCTCGTCGGTTCCGAAAGCCACGACGAACTGACGCATCCAATCCTCGCGACGCCGTTGCTGCTCTTCCAAATTCCCATTGCGATTGGCCTGTGTGGCAACGGCCAAGGACGCATACAACTGCTCGGCACTCATCTGCCGTGTATAGAAGTGACTGAACTTGGGCATCTCTCCCATCGTCGGATCGTCCGATTCGTTTTCCTTGGTCATCTTCGAGGTCAATTGATAAGGCTTCGACAATGCGATCCAAACGATCAATTGCTTGAGGTCATAACTGTTCTCGCGGAAATCTTTGGCCAACGTCTCGAACAATTCCAAGTTGGCGACCGGATTGTGCGGGCCTAAATCGTCGATCGGCTTGGTAAAGCCATACCCCAAGAAATGTGCCCACATCCGATTGACGATCGTCTTGTCCAGATAATCGCTCTGCATCATCAGATCCCCAAGCTCGCCGCGTCGGTTTACCTCCGCGACATAGCCGCTTTTGCCAACGGCCGTCCCATCGACAAAAACCGGATAAGCAACTTTGGCCACTCCGTTTCGAAGCGTGTAATAAATCTCGGCCTTGTCCGGATGCGAACCCTCACCGGCGAAATCCTCGTTGACCAATTCAATGTGGTCGATGTCGTCGGTGCCTCGGACAAATCGACGAAGCGCCCGAGTCTGGCGGAAAAACGCATTGAACTCCCAGAACTTTTGCTGCTTCCACTGGTTGAACGGGTGGTTGTGGCACTGCGTGCACTGAACCTGCAATCCCAAAAAGATCTTAGAAACCGCCGCAGTCGCCTGGACGGCGTTCTCCTCGTTGACCTTCATCGCCAAAAAGTTCGTCGCGCCATTGAAATCTTCCGAGCCGGGCTTAGTCGCTCCCGTTGCGGTGACCAACTCATGGACCATCGTGTTGTAAGGCTTGTTGCTCGCAAAGCAGTCCCGAAGGTACTTTTGCATCCCCTGACGACTCGTCAACGATCGCTCTTCCATCCCACCGTTGCGACCGATCAGGACATTGGTCCAAACCGTCGACCAGTGGTTCGCATACTCTTGGGTATACTGATCGTCCTCCAAAAGCCTTCGCAACAAATTCAACTTGCGATCCGGTGACTTGTCCTTCACAAATACCGACATCTCATCGAAACTCGGTATCCGACCAATCACATCCAAGTAAACACGCCGGCACCATTTCAGATCGTCTTCCACCGGCGATGGACGCACCCCTGCATCGGACCAACTGGCTTCAATGGCCTTGTCGATCTTTTCCGTCTGCGCTGGAATCGTAGCTTTGCGACTGGGCGTAGAGGCCTCCTGCTGCGCTGAGGCCCAAGTCCCCAAAAACAAGAGGAGTGCCAATGCCCAAAGAGGAACCCGCACGGCTTGGACCACCAACGATCGTCGAAGTTCAGTTGTCTGCATAAATGTGCATTTCCCTTTCCATTCCGCTATGGATCCTTGACTCAGAGAATCACCGACCTCTTGCTTCGAGCAATTCGTACGCCAAATTGTACTCAAATTCGGACCAGAATTCCCAAAGAACCCCTCAAATAAAAAACCCCAGGGCTTTTTCAAACCCCAGGGTGGATGTTCTTGGTTGACGCTTGACCCAGGCTCATCGCCAGGGAGCCGGGCTAACCGATCGAGACGCGCCGGAACGCGACGATCGATGCGGAGTCGGCAAATGCCTTGACGGCCGCCTCGACCGTTTTGGCCTCGTCTAGCACGTAGAACTGGTTGAGCAAACAGCGGTCTTGGTCCAAAAGGGTATTGTCTGCAACAAACCGATCAAGCTTACCAGGGACAATTTTGTCCCAAATCTTCTCGGGCTTGCCCTCGGCCTTGAGAACTTCCTTGATCGCGTCCTCGGCCGCCTTCATGACCTCAGGGGTCAACTGCAATCGGCTGACGTACTGCGGAACGGTCTTAAGGGGCTTACCCAAACGAGTCAAGTCTTCATTCTCGGTCTTGATCCGATTGGCCATCGACTCGGTTTCTGTGGCGACAAAGGTAGGATCGAATTCGGAAAAATTCAGAATCGATGGCTTCATCGCGGCGATGTGCATCGCCACGCCACGGAAAAACTCGTCCGATCCGGCTTTAGCACCGTCTTTGAATGCAAGCAAAACGCCGATCTTGCTACCGGCATGGATATAGCTCGAGAGCTTGTCACCACTGAGCCGGTGGACCTCGGACACAACGAGCTTTTCGCCGATCTTACCGGTTTGCTCGACAAGCTTTTCGGCGACGCTCATGCCATCGATCTGCAAAGCGTTCAATTGCTCGACGCTCTCGACGTTGTTGTCCAAGGCCAACTTACCGAGCCGGCTTGCCAACGTGGTAAAGCCTTCGTTCTTGGCAACAAAGTCGGTCTGGCAACAGAGCGCCAAAACAACACCAGTGGTCTTGGCGTCGTTCAACGCCGTGACAACACAACCTTCGTTGGTGTCGCGATCGGCGACCTTATCGGCGACCTTGCGGCCCTGCTTGCGAAGGTACTCAAGTGCCCCTTCGTAGTTGCCACTGGACTCCTGGAGCGCTTTTTTGCAATCCATCAAACCGGCACCGGTTTGCTTGCGGAGATCGGCTACGTCACTTGCGGAAATATTCGACATTTATTTGTTTTCTCCAATAAATAGCTTGCTCGAATGCATTAGCCCAAAGCTTCTTTTTCAGCGATTGCTGCCATCTCAGAGACGGCGTCTTTGACTGCTGAAACCGGTGCGGCTTGCGGTACGGTCTTCATCAACTCGGGGTTCTCCGACTTGCCAGCCAAAACTGCATCTGCAAGCTGCTTGACAATCAAATCGATCGAGCGAATCCCGTCGTCGTTGCCTGGGATGACCAAGTCGACTTGCGAAGGATCGCAGTCGGTATCGATCAAGGCGACGGTCGTGATCCCTAAAGCCTTGGCCTCGCGAATCGCATTCTTTTCTTTCTTCGGATCGATAATGACAAGGCACTCTGGCATCCGGTTGAGTGTGCGAATCCCGTTGAGGTTCCGATAGATCTTGCGATACTCACGGCTCAAGGCCGACTGCATCTTCTTGGAATAACCATTGAGTTGCTCGCTGTTCATGATCTTCTCGAGCTCTTCGAGTCGACCCATCCGATCGCGAATCGTGCGGAAGTTCGTCAAGCAACCCCCAAGCCAACGCTCGCTGACAAAAGGCATCCCACATCGGGTCGCCTCGCGCTGGATAACCTCCGATGCCTGACGCTTGGTCCCAACAAACAATATCAGCGATCCACCCTGGGCGACCTGGCTCAAGTACTTCTTCGCTCGCAACATTCCACGAAGCGTCTCGCGGATGTCGATAATGTGAATCAGATTCTTACGGCCGTAAATGTACGGCGCCATCTTGGGATTCCACCGACTGACTCGGTGTCCGAAGTGCGCACCTGCCTCAATCAATTTGCTTACTAACTCGTTTGCCATGCTTATCTCCTTCAAATTCCCAGCATTTCCGAGGGTTCCCCCACGGAAAACCAGACATGTGCGAACTCCTGCCATGAAAGAACTCGGCGGCAAAACCAAATTCCCCACAGATCCGCCACGACGCGGACCTTCGGCCACTGAAAAGAATTTCGCAAGGTTTCTCAAATCGGGCAGCACGGAGTCTAACGAACCCCTTACTTGCTGACCCTTTACGGAGAGAATTACAACGGATCTCCAAGTTCCGTCAATCGTAAATCCAGCCCATCGGCTCCAATCCAGCCCAAAATCCACGATTCCTTGCTCTCCAAACCCCACTTCCCTATGAATTCATTTGCGAACTCCTCCGAGAACTCCGCCGAGAACTCCGCCGAGAACTCCGCCGGGAAACGTCCCGAAACCGTCGCGATCGTCGGAGCAGGCTGGACCGGACGACAAATCGCCGGCCAAATGCTTACCCACGGCCTGAACGTCCTGCTGTGCGACCCGAACAACTCCGCCCTGAAAGCCTCCAAAGACTGGATCCTGGCCAACCTCGAACCCTTTGGAGAAGCAGGCTATTGGCCCAAGTGCTCCGTTGCGCAAATCGATGCAAGACTCCAACTTGTCGATCTCCCAACACTGCTCGAACAAGCCCCCCGACTGGGCTATCTGGACCTGGTCCTCGAAAGCGTTCCAGAACAAGCCGCTCTCAAACGCCGACTCCTGAAGCAACTCTCCGAAGCCTTTCCCCCCAATACCATCCTGGCTTCGAACAGCTCGTACTTTATCCCCTCGACCTTCTCCAAACACATCCAACACCCGGCTCGCTACGCCCACTTCCATTTCCATGTCCCGATCTGGAAAGCCACCGTCGTCGACGTGGCGGCAGCACCCGAAACCCATCGAGATACCCTCGAACGCCTAAGCGAGCTTGCACGAAAGATCGGCCAAACACCCATCGTCCAGACGGTCGAAAACAGCGGCTATCTCTTCAACGCCATGCTCAAATCGGTACTCCTGTCGGCCTTGCAACTGCTCGATCGAGGTGTCAGCGACCCCCAAAGCATCGACCTGGCTTGGACCAAAGCCACCGGCATGCCCGTCGGTCCCTTTGGCATCATGGATCAAATCGGACTAGACCTCATGCTCCAGACGATGTCCAACGCAAGATTCGTCGAAGGAGACCACGTTTGGGGCCCCCTGATCGCTCGGATCGAACCCCTCGTCGCGGCCGGTCACCTCGGTGTCAAAACCGGCCAAGGCTTCTTCGAATACCCAACGACCAAAACGCTTTGACTCGTAAGCTTCAGCTCTAACGCTTCGGCTTAGGACTTGCGGATGAAGTCCGCCGCGTAACTTCGCACCTGCCTGCCATTGAGCACATGGAAGACCCGCAACTGCTGAATCACACTGTCGGAAAAATGCGCAAGTGGCACATGCACCAACTTGCACGAATACCGTTTGGCGATCTTCTTGAGGGCTTGACCCGGCGGGGTCGGACTCATCAAGGCCACATGACGCGATTCGGAATGCAAACATGCAGCCGCGACCAAACGCTGCTCGAGCGTGTCGGTAAAGTCCAGTCGCTCGTCTTGCCATATATCCACAATCGGCCTAGGCGGATAGATAAACATCGATCCTCCATAGGTCGCCATCGCAATGCCCGGCCCTATCATCTGCTTGTCAAAAGGCGTGGCAAAGAATGCCAAGGTCGATTCATCGGGATGCTCGGCAAACCATGTCGCTCTCCAGGTGTACTCCCGAGGATCCGGCTCAGGATCGAAAATCATCACCGTGACGTTGACCTGACCGACCGACGGCGGATTGACCTTCACATACAACGAACCGTCATACCAATGACGCAGCGTCTCGCGAAGATCTAAACCATCCATGATGCTCGTGGTGAACTTTTCGGTCCTGGCCAAATCCGCTCCAAGTATCTGCCGCGCCCGCTCGGCGACCCGATTGCGGAAACTCTCAATCTGCGTGTCCTCCTCGGGCCATGAACACTGCATGTAAGGATTCCAACGGCTCTCCCAACGTCGCTGGTCTTTTTTTTGCACCGGCCGTTTAAGCTCCAACGAATGCCACTGCATCGGTGGACCCGGCAACCGGGATACCAACGTCGCCGGCCCCGAATCGGGCAAGTCCCCTACCCCGATCCCCATACGTATCGTCGCTAACCCCGCGCTCTGCTCGTAGCTGTCAAATCGATACTCCGTCGCCGAATTGACCAAGTGCGCCGTGTACGTGTCGCCCATCATCTGCTGAGCCGACTTGGCCAACGTGTAAAAACTCGGCGTCATCCGACGATCGAGCAAGGTTTGATTGCGTACATACTTCAAACACTGCGATATCAACAATGGGGTTATCTGACGGGCGCGATTCCCAAGCTCCTGCCGATAAGAACTACGAGCCGTGACAAACAACTCCTTGAGCCCCTCGGCTACCACCCGATCGTCATCCTCGAAATCCTGCCGCGCCTGCTCGATGAGCCCTGTGATAAAGGGCAACTCCCCAAGCATAAAAAGATAACTCCGCGGATCGACCCGAAAAAGCTCCGGAACCTGACTCTCGTGTGCTTTCGAATCCTCGCGGTCCTCCTGCCCGCCAGAACGCTCCTGCCCGCTGCGGATCGCTTCTCGAAGCCAAGGCCAAGCTTCCAGCGGACATAACGCCACAATCCGACGGTGACGCCCTCGCATCGCCAATATCCTACCGGCCATCGTTTCGATCCGCTCGACCATCGACGAACTGGCTAATCCTAAACTCGGCGGCGGTATCGCTGGTAACATCGCACTGCAAAAACGCTCAAGCGTCGTATGGCGTATCGCATAACAGTCGGCGATCACCGGCGAATGACTCTCGATCTGGTCCCCCTCGCCATCAATCCACTCGATCGCTAAACGCTCTCCTAACGCCATTCGGATCGCAGCGATCACGCCCTGGCAAGGATCGATCGGCACATAAGTCCCCCGGTCAATCCTCTCGGACGACTCTACCTGGTCCTGCGAATCGCTCCACAAGGATCCGACTTGCCCTCCACAAGCCAACCGAACCACCACCGATAAAGCCGGTAACCTCTCGACTCCTCGGATCACTTCCTCGGAAAACGATGCTGGCAACGGAACGGCTAACGCATCAAAAGATCGACTCAAGAGCTCCTTGCGAAGCGCACTGGCATAAGCCGCGCTGCCATGAACGACCGGAATCAAAGTCAACCAACTGTCCAACGAAAAAACGCTCATAGCCTTCTTGTCTCTTTCGCGGTTCTTAGAAGTCGCAACTTGAGAAATGGACACTTGTTCTGAGAACCAAAGCCCCTGGGATTCTCTGCGAGCCATTCGAGTGTTTCAAGTCGATTTGCATTCTCTGATTAACCAATTGCTTCTCGGTATTGAATGAAAGCCTTGAAAACACCCGACCTCAGGGAAGCTTAACCCAAAAAAAGCCAGTTTGGACTCAAAAAAATTCAGTCTGAAAATGACTTTGGCACCACCATTGCTCTAGTTCGATCCGGCGCGATGGCCGTCAAACTACGGCATCGGGCGTTCCTAAAGACGGTTGGGAGAAAAATTGGAACCAATTCGAGTCGGAAGAACTCGAATCGGTTCCAAAACGCAATTCTCTGGTCGGCTCATTTGTTCGTGTGTGTGGGGCCGGTCAGGGAAGTGGCTGCCGAGGAGGGGACCTTTTGTCCCCTCCTCGGTTTTTTGTTTTGCGATTCCTAGGAGCATACTCAAGACCCAGTCGTAGGCCAATGCGTTCCGAGGCTCAGATCCCCATATCAGCCAGTCGCTCGGCGACTTGGGACAAAGTACGGGTCAGCTCCGGGTGTTCGAGTTCGAATCGATCGATCCAGTCGGAGAGTCGTTCAGAGACACTTGAGTGTCCCGTGGCAGCATGGGGGTTAGGGTCGTTCGATTCGAGCAATTGCTGAATATCGCCTGCGAGATCCCCGAGCGCCTCGAGCGTCTCGGGTTCGAGGTGTTCGGAGCGGGCGAGCAACGCGCGGAATTCCGCGAGCTGTTGATCCAGTTTTTTAGTCATTTGCAGGGATTGCCTCAGAGGATCGAGCGGTACGGCCGACGTGCTGATCGAATTGTGGACCATCCGGCTCCAAAAGTCCATGCGCCCGCACCCCAGAGAGCCTCCTAAGCCCGGAGAGCGACACTTCCCTGCCGTCGTGCGTAAGCCGACGGTAAGCCGTTTCGAATACGAGTACCGCAAAAACCATGCAACCAGTAGAGTAAGGAGGGGCGGACTGGCCGCGCCCTCCTCCTCGTCAAACCGTACGTGCAGATTTCCCGCATACGGCTTGGAACGATGTTCAGGTATCGATGCGTGCGTCCCTTTAAGTCGCGGTCGTATCGGAAGGTATACCCCAGAAAGTCCAGGGTGCTGCCGATGTCATTGAGCTTCACGATTTTGGTTTTGTCTCGATTGATCGTGAGTCGAAAGCGTCCCTCAAGCGTCTGCTCGATCCAGCGTTGTAGCTGGTTTCCTTGGTACCATGCCAAGATCACAAAATCATCCGCATAGCGGACGATCTTGGCCTTGGCCCAGGTCGCAGGGCCGTGGAAGGCTCGCTCGAACCAATGTAGGTACACGTTAGACAATAGAGGCGAAATGACGCCTCCTTGAGGTGTACCTTTGTCGGATCGAGACGTGACCTTCTTACCATTTCTGTCCGTATCGACAACTTCACACTTGAGCCACATCTCGATCAGCGCAAGCACCGAACGATCGGTGATTTGTTCTTCGCCAAGACGATCCACCAAGCCGCAGTTCGGCAACTTTCTCCGGCAGCTTGACTTTACTCTTGATCGCCAACCATCTCGATGCTTCGATCGGTGCGTTATTGATTTCGCTGATTCGTCGTCACTGCGGCATGCTCTGCCGAGGCGACCGCCTTGTGGGGATCCCAGGTACCTAGACTGTTCTATTGACGCCCGCTGTCTCCAGTCACCCCGAGGAGCCTGATTGCAGTAATTGCTCGTTGCTTCGCAGAATGCGGCTCGGGCCACTCTAGCCCAAAACCTCGCGGACCACCCGGCCTGCAACATCCGTCAAACGATAATCCCGACCCGCGTGGCGATAAGTCAACCTTTCATGATCCAACCCCACACAATGCAACATCGTCGCATGCAGATCGTGTGTATGGACCCCTGCCTCGGCCACCTCGATCCCATACTCGTCGGACTTGCCGTGGACGATCCCTCCGCGGACTCCTCCTCCGGCCATCCACGAGGAAAACACCAAGTTGTGATGCTCGCGCCCAGGATGATCGGCCGTCTGATGGAACGGCGTTCGCCCAAACTCCGTCGTCCAGACCACCAACGTCCGCTCAAGCATCCCTCGGGCCTTCAGGTCGCTGAGCAACCCACCTATCGGCTGGTCAATCATCTTGGCCAACCGCGCATGATCCCCCATGTTCCCATGCGAATCCCAATTCTCGGCGCTGTTCGAACCGGTATCGATCAACTCGATGAAGCGTACCCCACGCTCGGCCAACCGACGTGCGACCAAACACTGCCATCCGAATCCCTTGGTCTGCCCTGCCTCCAACCCGTACATCTTGAGCGTCGACTCCGACTCGGTCGATAAATCAAATGCCTCTGGAGCTTGTCGCTGCATCCCAAAGGCTGTCTGGAAACTTCGCATCCGCGCCTCTAACATCGGGTCCAACGGACTCGATTCGACCCTCTTGGCGTTGAACTTTCCGAGCAACTCCAACTCCAACGACTGCTGAGCCGGACTGCTGGCCCGTGGCTTAAGATGCTCCAAGGGCTCATCACCGGGAATCACATGCGTCCCCTGATGGCACCCAGGCAGAAAATCGCTCCCCCAAGTCTGGGCTCCCGCATAAGGCGCATGCGGCGCTAAGACCACAAAGGATGGCAAATTCTCGTTGACCGTCCCGAGCCCGTAACTGACCCAAGCCCCATGGCTAGGCCTCGCAAACTGCGCCGATCCTGTATGCGCCGCCAAGGTCCCCTTGTCATGCCCGTCGCTATCGCAATGCATCGCATTGAAAACGCATAAGTCATCGACCAGCGTCGCTAACCGGGGAAACAACTCACTGACCCAAGTCCCACTTTGCCCATACTGCGAAAACGTCCAACGAGGCTTGATCAAGTACCGATCGAATGCTCCTGGCTTGTTGAGCCATCGCGATGCGGTCACCTTCTTGCCATGGTCCTGATACAACTTGGACTTGTAATCCCATGTGTCGACATGCGATACGCCACCGGTCGAGTAAATGAAAATAATCCGATCGGCACTGGCTGCATGATGCCCTGCCCGGGCCGATAAAGGATCGCTCGATCCGGCCCCGATTCCCCTCAACCCATCGCTCTGCGCTAGCATGCTGGCCAAAGCGATCTGGCCAACGCCTCGCCCACTTCCTCGGATCCAATCGCGTCGGCTTAAGCTCCTGAATTCGCTGCGTTTCATAGATACCATCACCGGGTTAATCGATGTATAAAAAGGAATTGCTGGTCATGAGCACCCTGCATAATGCACCCCAAGCCTTGAGCTCTGCGTCGCTCGACTCGCGCTGGGCATAGGCTTGCAAAAACTCCAAACACTGCGTCTGCTCCTCTTGACTCGGAGGCCGTCCGAGCGTGATCTCATAAACCAATTGCAAACGCGCTGTGACGTCCGAGGTCGTACCGACGCATCGCTTCGAAAGCGATTCGGAGGCTTGATGGATCAAAGGCGAATTCATCAGATACAGCGTCTGTGTCGGTGTCGTCGTAGCTTGGCGCTGATCGACGCTCAGATTCGGATCGGCTCCATCAAAGAGCCCCAAATAAGGATGCTTTCGATTCCGCTGCTGCATCAGATAAACACTCCGATGACTCGACTCATACACCGCATGGAACGGATTGTGGATCGTAAAAGCCCAAGTCTCCACAGGCGGAAAGGGATGCTCCTTCGGGATGCTTCGATCGAGCAAACCACTGACGCTCAAAATCGAATCGCGCAAGGTCTCGGCATCCATCGGACGCTTGACGCTGCGCCACAACCAACGGTTTGAAGGGTCGACCTGCTGGCCCTTGTGCACGCGCTCTTTGTCCTGATCCTCATCGACTTGGCTCGTCAAATGGTAGGTCCTGGATAAAACAATCCAACGATGCAACTGACGTACGTCCCATCGGCTCTCGATGAATCGATTGGCCAAGTAATCGAGCAACTCCGGATGCGATGCGGCCTGGCCCCGAACTCCAAAGTCGCTGGTCGTCGGCACGAGCCCTTGGCCAAAGTGCCAATGCCATAGCCGGTTGACAAAGACGCGCGCAACTAACGGGTTCTTCGGATCGCTCAACCAAAAAGCCAACTCACGCCGACCACTCTCGGCATGGTCCTTCGGAACCAATTGCCCTCCCAATACCGAAAGGAACCTTCGCGGCACCTCGTCGGCGGTCTTGCTCGGCTCGCCTCGCAACTGAAGCCTCGCATCGATTGGCTTGGCTTCACTGACCCCATAAGCCACCGGATAGAGCACTTCGGCCGCGATGGCCGCCCGCTTGGCCTGGAGTTCCTTGACCTGCTTTTCAAGACTTGCCAGAGCCTCCAGACTAACCCCAGACTGCGATCGACGCTCAAAGGCAGACGAACCGAACTGCGGAAAAGGCTCCGTATCGAACCCCAAGTTATCGAGTTCTCGGGCCAGTACCCCATCGCTCATGTGCCCAAATCCATCGCATATAAACGTATCGGCAACCCGATCCCAATTCGATGGCAAGGCCGTCTTGGGAATCTGCGCCATGAACTGATCCCCATAGAGCCCGCCCGCCCAAGTCCTATCGCTCGGATCGAGCTTCAACTCCAAGTGATACCACTTGCCCGTTTCCAAAGCCGTTACGACCTTCCATTGCCCTGCGTCTTTGATCGCAAACGCATCCTTCGAAATGCTGCACTCAAGAGCGATCGATTCGATCACTCCTCGGCCAAGATACAATCGGCAAGAGCCTTCTTTGGACTCTGGGACCCGAAAGTCAAGCGTAAAATAGAGCGGACCATCGGTAAGCTTTCCCTTGCGATCAAACACATAGCGGACACCCTCGTTGGGCGTCCCGGCTCCGATCCGAACCCCGCGCGTCCCCTGACCAAACACCTGCGCAAAAGGACTTTGCGATTCGGCCAATACCTGATTCGGACCCGCCGACAACCAAGCCTTCGTCGGCGGCTTTCCAAACTCCTGGGACTCGAAATCCAAGTCGATTCCGCCAGCATGGTAACTCGGATCCAACTCCATGCGCTTTGCTTCGGCTCGACGGATCGCTTCGTCGATCGATCCCAATCGATCGGCCCTGCGCTGCTCTAACTCCGCGACGCGCTCAGGGGGAACCAAAGGCGGAAAGTTCGCAGGACGCTTTTGCTCCTCGCCACCAGGAAACGCCCATAACGTGCTTTGCATGATCCCATACAAAGCATAGTAATCCTGCGCTGTGATCGGATCGTACTTGTGGTCATGACAACGGGCACAGCCAATCGAAAGCCCCAAAAAGGACCTCCCTATCGAATCGATCGCGTCGGCAAAATCCAAATGCTGAAAATCTGCGTTCGGGGCGTATCCATACCGTTTCCCTATCGCTAAAAACCCTGTCGCAGTCACCAGGTCCGCATAAGCCTCCGAGCACTCCTCAGAATCCCCTGAGTCGGACCTCTTGGCCAGATCCTTAGCAAACAGATCCTTGGCAAACAGATCGCCAGCGATCTGCTCTCGCACGAATTGATCCCATGGCTTGTTGCGATGGATCGATCGGATCACCCAGTCGCGGTACTGGTAAGCTTCACGGACCGGATAGTCCGCTCCATCACCAGCGGTGTCCGAATATCGAGCCACATCGAGCCAATGGCGTCCATAACGCTCCGCATGCTCCTGGGATTCAAGCAATCGGTCGACCAACCGCGCATCGGCTTCGAGAGTCTCGTCTAGAACATACTCTCGAATCTGCTCGGGGGTCGGTAAGAGCCCAGTTAAATCCAACGTCACTCGGCGTATCCAAGCCCGCTTGCTTGCCGTCGACACCGGTTCGAGACCCCGGGCCTCAAGCCCCGCGACGATAAATCGATCGATCGGATTCCATACCCATTGCTCTTGCGCAACCTCCGGAGGCTCGACCCCTGCGAGCGGCTGAAAGGACCACCACGATCGGACTTCGTCGGCCCTCATCCCACCGATCCGCTCGGCCGATTTGCGAGGATCATAAGCCCCCTGCAACACCCAAGCCTCAAGGTCCTGGATCTGCAACGGCGTCAACGACATTCCACTCTCGGTCGGTGGCATCGGACTGAGCCCCTGATCATGGCGGACGGCTCGGATGAGCAAGCTTTCATCGGGTTTCCCCGGAACGATCGCCGGTCCGCCATCCCCCCCGAGCTTCCAGCCATCGGCCGAATCCAATACCAAACCACCGCTGGACTTTTGCGTCGAAAGCGAATGGCAAGCTTCGCAATGGTTGACCAAAATCGGCCGGATGCGAGCCTCAAAAAAATCGCTCTCTGAGCGCTCGTTCGTCGCTTCCTGCCCACACGCACTTTGGCTCGGTGTCCCTATATCTAGACCTACCAAGCCCATGACCAAACTCACGAAGACTCTAGCCAAGCAACACCTCAGCAACCGACGTGGGCATCGCGAAAACAAAACCCGCGAAAACAAACTCCGCGAAAAAAAAACAAAGAGTTCACGCAAATGGTCCATCATAGGTTCCAAAACCAACGGTGCTCTAATGCTGTAATTGGGATGCAAGCGACGATTCATGGTATCCCCCCAGGGCTTACACGCCAATAAGTATAGTCGCCATTGGTCCTGCAAAACTAGCGATCGCGATCCTAAGCCCAATCGTTATAGATTGCCTAATGCGAAGCCCCCCCCGTTGCCGATGTGCTTCGATACGAGGGATTAGGCGATGGGTTGGCCAGAATATCAAAAAGCAAATACTCCCGATATTTCCTGGCAATCTCACGCACGGCTACGACAGATCCTGGCTCTAGCCAGCCTTTGGATGCTTGCTAGCCTCGGATGCGGCTTCGGTCCGCGCTCGCTCGTCCAAACCCGTCTTGCGTACAACGAAGCGGTCAAAACGACTTCTGAGGAACAGTTCCTTCTGAACATCGTTCGCTTGCGTTACACCAACACTCCAAGCAGTTTGGCAATCTCCAACATCGCCGACCAGCAGGAACTCGCGTCGGAATTCCAGGCAATCCCGTTTTTCTTGGCCGGCGCCGCCGATGGGTTCCGATCCCAAGCCCTACCCCAAGCCTCCCTGTCGCGAGCCTCGCGCCCAACACTCAGTTACACCCCACTCGATGACGAGGAGTACACACAACGACTCTTTACTCCCATCTCATTGAACGGAGCGTTTTACCTGTCGCGCACCACGTGGCCGATCTCGACGGTTTTCCGTCTCTACCTGGAAAATCTCAACTGGATCTCCAATGCCGAGACGGCAAGCGGCCCGACCCCCAAATGCGCTCCGGACTACGCCCAGTTCCTCGAAGGCATTAACGCCCTGCAAGAATTGCAAGACGCCCAACTCGTTCAATTGTTCATCGATCAGCAGGAGGAGATTGTCGCGGGCCCGTTTCCAGACCCGCCCAATGCTCCGGACCTTGCGATCAAAGCCGTCGAAATGGAACTTGAAGTCCGCAAGGAATCCCAAGGTTTCTGCCTGATCCGAAAAACGGCCCAGCCGATGCTAGCGATCGATCCGAGTGCAAAACTCAATCCCGCTTGGGATACCTTCTGCCGATGCTTTCATGTCGACCCCGAAGCGATCGCTCTGAAAATCACCGCCGAAGAATTGCCCCCATTTCATACCGACAACGGCCAATCCCTAGAATTACTCGATCTTGAAACCCGCTCGCTCTTACAGGTCCTGTTCTTTGTCTCGCATGGCATCGATGTTCCAAGCGAACATGTCCTCGATGGTAAAGTCCCTATGACTTGCAATCCCGATGGAACCTCGTTCGATTGGAAACAAGTCATGGACGGACTCTTCTGCGTCCATTGCACCAAATCGAAAAAGCGTCCGGAAAATGCCTATGTGGCCGTGCGATACGAAGACCATTGGTATTACATCGATCAAACAGATCGCGATACGAAAGCTACCTTCGCGCTGCTGCTGGAAGTCTCCCGGTTGGAACTTCAGTCCTCCGAATCCAACGCTCCGCTGCTTACGATTCCGCTTGGACGCTACGGCCAAGCACGAAAGTAATCCGAAGCAGACTATCGCGTCAGGGTCACTGAGCGATCAGACTCCGTGCAAGCGTCGAAAGCTGACGCATGCTGTCGCAGTGAGCCGAGAACTGCATCTTCCTACGAAGCGATTGACTCAGCGACCTGCCTCCGACGACCAGCATCGTCCCTTGAGGCAACGCTTGGGAAAATGGCTCAAAACGCTCCAGGAAGGCGTCTTCGGACTCGACATGCGAAACACTCAACCAGAAAATCTTGGGGCGATACTTTTGAGCCGCACAGGACATCGACGAAAATGGGACTCCCGAGCCCAAGCTGATCGTCCGCCAACCTGCCTCGCGAAAGATGATCTCGATGAGCTGATTGGCGACTTGGTAATTGTCCCCCTCACATGTCCCCCCCATCGATAGCGGCGCTTCATCGCCCGGATCAAGCATCAATCGCCGAAGCTCGTGGATCAAACGAATCGAGATCTCACAACCACGACGCTCTTGATACACGTCCGCTCTGCCGCATGCCCACATCTGCCCGATAGCTTGAAACGTCGGCACCATCAGATCGTCCGCAACACTGGCCATGTTCCCGTGGATCGCATACCAAGAACTGATCACCTTGCGACACTGCGTCTCGTCCCCGGCCAACAACGCCCGTTCAAACTGAGACTGCAAAAACGATGCATTGGCAATCGAGGGGTCCTCCCCCACCCGATCTGCTTGAAGACTCAACTCCGCAATCGCATCGCGTGTCAATTGAAGCGGATCGTTCAGCCCAATCGCCGACGGATCGACAACTCGACGGTTCGTCGACTCGAGGAACTCCATCAAATTACCAAGAGGAATTCGACGATGGCCCCCATGGGTTCGATCCGTTCGTATCACGCCACAATCGCACCAGCGCTTCACTGAGGACTCGCTGACCTGCAACGCGAGGGCCACTTGCTTAGGACTAAAGTTGTGCTCCAAATTCATCGTCTTAACACGGATTAGACCGTGTGGCCTTTCCTTTCGAGCCGCGACTCAGCGAAGCCGATTATTCCAAACTCGAACATCGAATCAAACCTCAGACCACCCCTACGATTTCCACCAACTCAACTTCGACAACTCCTAGACACCGCTATTGCGTCCTAGACACCGCTATTGTCCGGGTCTGTCAATCTTTCGGATTGCACTCGTCCAGACCCTGAACGTTTTCAACGCCTTGAACGTTTTGAACGTTTCCTAAACGCTCAGGACGTACTAGATCGATACCCTGGACTTCGGTCGACTTTCCCCGTAAGAGACCTTCGGAATCGATTTCGGACGCAGAATTGTAGCGTCCCCAATACAAAAGACTTCAGGAAACCCAAGAAAAAAAGGTTTTCACCACCCTTTTCTTTTTCGTTGAGCCAATATCCGAAAAATCGACCCTGGCATGTTGCATCGGCCAAAAAGGAACGATATAAAGATTGCGAATGAACGATTTGAACGAATTTGGTTATCACTCGACCGGCGTTTCGGTCCTCAAAGCATTCGCAAAAGTTCATTCTGAAAGTCGATGAAAGATTCTCCGATGGTTAAGCTGCTAGAAAATCCGGCCCCCAAAAAAACGAGGAACGTCCTAAGTTCCACGAAGCTCGTCAAAAAACAGCTCGTCAAAAAACAGCTCGTCAAAAAACAGCCCGTCAAAAAACAGAAGGTGAAATCGTCCTCGGAAGGCTCCGCACCCGTCGGCCAAGTCCCCAAGAGCCCTGCGGCTTCGAAGTCCAGCGGTTTGCCCCGGACCTTCCGCTCCAAAGATCTCGAAGCTTCCTTTGTCCACTATTGCCAATTGATCTGCCCGCAGGCAAAGTCCCCAGAAGAAATCGCCTTGAGCGTCAAATCGCTCACCTCGAGTGAAATCGATTTCATGGGGAACCCAGATTTCTCGACCTCCGATGTCGAAAGCAGCCTCTTTGCCGACAAGCGACTC
This sequence comes from Planctomycetota bacterium, assembly GCA_026692845.1. Taxonomy (GTDB): domain Bacteria; phylum Planctomycetota; class Planctomycetia; order Pirellulales; family Pirellulaceae; genus JBKCUI01. Next base: position 90,375 of record JAPLNM010000049.1, read on the forward strand.
CTGCCAATTTGCTCAGATGACCTCCGCCGGGTCAAAACCCCAGACCTTCCAGCCCACTTGGCCCGCTTGTGCGAAACGAAGCTTCTGACCCCAGAAGAAGAGGTCGAGACCTTCCGACGCATGAACTTTCTGCGGTTCAAAGCCAACGAACTTTGCACGGAACTCAAGTCCGTCGTCCAAACCCAACTTGCCAAGGCCCCAACTAGCAAGACACGGTTAGCGAAATCCGTCGACCAGAAGGCTCAAGCATCCAACGGCTGGACCGTCCGCCGCATCGAGTCGCTGCTCAAAGCCGCCGACTGGTATCGCGATCGGCTCGTGAAATCCAACATGCGTTTGGTGATTTCCATCGTCAAGAAGTTCGTCAATACCCACAATGCATTCGATGATCTGCTCAGCGACGGAATCGTCGCACTGATGCGAGCTGTCGACAAATTCGACGTCGGTCTTGGTTTCCGATTCAGCACCTATGCGACCCAAGTCGTCCGACGCAACTCGTATCGCCGGGTGATGGAAAACCAAACGGAACGCCAACGCATCACCCTGAGCGTTCACGACTCAGGGGTCGATATCAGCGATGAGCACCGAGCCGCTGGAATGAGCGAAGTGCGATGGGAAGCCTTGCGAGCAAGACTCTCGACAATGCTCGGAAAGCTCGACCGCCGCGAAAAATTGATCGTGCGAGCTCGATTCTCTCTAGGCGGACACCGCCGAGTCCAAACGCTCCAAAAACTCGCCGATCGCTTGGGCGTCTCCAAAGAACGAATCCGCCAACTCGAAAAACGTGCCCTCGATAAACTCCGCGATATGGCCGATGTTACTCCGATCCGCGAATCGGACCTCTAAGCCACAACGCGAACGCATGCTCTTCGAACACTCCAGCGAATTTTCCTGCCCTGTCAGCCGGCTCTTCAGTTACCACGAACAAGCCGGCGCGATCAACCGACTTATCCCACCCTGGGAACCAGCGAGCATTGTCTCGAGCAACGACTCACTCCTCGTCGGCTCGCTCGTTGCGGTCAAAAACAAAATCGGCCCGATCTACCAGACTTGGAATGCCGAACACACCGAATATGTTCCCAACGAACTCTTCGTCGATGAACTCAGGTCCGGTCCTTTCGCAAGATGGAAACACGAACATCGTTTCGTCTCGACGAGCGACTCAGCCTCAAGACTGACCGATCGCATCGAGCTCCAACTCCACGCTGCTCCCATGAGCAACGTTCTCCATGGTTGGGTCGAAAGCAAACTCAAAGCCATGTTCCGCTTCAGGCATCGCATCACCGCTGACGATCTGAAATTCGCCGAATCGCTACCGACAACCGGGCGAAAACTTCGAATCGGCGTTTCAGGTAGCTCCGGAATGATCGGTCGCAGAACCATCGAACTTGCCCGCGTTCTGGGAATCGATGTCGTTCGATCCATCCGCCCCCAAAGCACGCAAGCACCCTCCCGCTGGCCGCGCGGCGTGATCAGTGCACCCGAGGATCACCTCGACGCGTTCGAGGATCTTGACGCCTGGATTCACCTCGCAGGTGCAGGGATCGCCGAGAAACGTTGGACGAACTCCTACAAGCAAGCCATCAAAAATACACGCGTCGACTCGACGAAAAAACTCGTCGCGCGACTCAGCCAACTCCAGTCCCCCCCAAAAGCCCTGATCTGCGCCTCGGGCATCGGGATCTTCGGCAATCGAGGCGACGAACGGCTCGATGAATCCTCCAGCGTCGAACAATCGGCGACCGGGGATGATTTCCTCGCTCAGGTCGCGCGGGAATGGGAAGCCGCAGCGATGCACTACAGCGATCGATCCGGCCGAGTTGCGCTTGCACGCTTCGGCGTTGTGCTCCACCCACGTTCAGGGGCGCTGAGCAAAATGCTCTTGCCCTTTAAACTCGGAACCGGTGGACCGATGGGCTCGGGAAAACAGTACTGGCCCTGGGTCCACATCGATGATGCAGCAAGCATTTTACTAACGCTGGCCCTGGCCTCGGATTGCAATGGACCGGTCCATGTCGTCGCCCCAGAGTGCGTCACCAACCGAGACTTCAGCGCCGTGTTGGCCAAAGTCCTACATCGGCCCTCGTGGCTCCCAGCGCCGGCCTTGGCCCTGCGGATCGCCTTGGGCGAAATGGCCGACGCGCTGCTGCTTGCCAGCGCCCGCGCTGTGCCGAAGGTATTGCTCGACTCGGGTTACCAATTCCGCTTTCCGACGCTCGAAAGCGCTCTGCGAAATGTTCTAGGGAGCGAACTCTAGTCGACTTGACTCGCACGCCAGTCGACCAGTTGCAGTTCGACCCTGCGGTACCCGTTGAACTCGTTGACGTTGGGGCGAAATGCCAAATCGAATTGCCCCTGATGCGCATTGATCTTCTCGGCCCACTCGGGCTGCGAAAACGCCACGGCTCGGAAGATCTGATTATGCTGCTTGAACCGTACCCCAACGTGCCGATCCCCTTGTCCAAAGAGCTTGGCCATCTCATGCAATTGGACATTGCTGGCGACGAAAATCGGTCGCGGATTGCCGGCCCCAAAAGGGGCCATGCTTTCGATCATCGAGACGGTCTGAAGGCTCAACTCCTGAAAGGTGGCCTCTGCATCGACCAATAAGGTCTGCTCCGGATCCCTTTCACCTGTCGCGGTACGCACATGATCGCACAACGCTTCGCGGAACTCGGGAATCTTGCGGTCCTGGATCCGCAAGCCAGCGGCCGCCGCATGACCACCGCAGCTTTCTAAATGCTCGCTGCAAGCCACAAACGCACGGTGCAAGTCGACGATACCGGCCGATCGCCCACTCCCGGTTGCCGGCTTTTGCCCCATAAGATCCGAGGAAATGATCACCACAGGACGATGAAACCGCTCGGCCAAGCGCCCAGCGACGATACCGATGACCCCCAAGTGCCATCCGGGGGAATGAAGAACCAAGGCAGGCTCGGCGGAGGCTTCGAGCTGCTCCTTAGCCTGCTTGCTGGCCGCCATCGTAATGCTCCGCTCGATCGAATCGCGGTCAGCATTCAATCGGTCTAGATACTGAGCCAAGGCCAAGGCTCGGCCAGGGTCCTGGGTGGTCAAAAGCTCGACACCCAACTGGGCCTGACCGAGCCGACCGGCCGCGTTGAGCCTCGGGGCAAGCGTAAAAGCGATGTCCTCTGCAGACAAGGCTCGCTTGGAATCGAGCTTCGTGAGCTTGATGAGCTCCTTGAGCCCCAAGGGGCCATGCTTGGTCATCAACTGCAAGGCGGTGCGGACCAATATCCGATTCTCATCGATCAATGGGACCACGTCGGCGACGGTCGCAATCGTCGCGATCGTCATGGCCATCAATAGAAAGTCCCGATGCACATCGGCAACCTTGCTCCGGTTGTCGGCCAGAATCTGACTCATTCGCCAAGCGAGTTTGAAGGCGACTCCAGCTCCACATAGTCCATGAAAGGGATAGTTGGAATTGGGTAAGTTCGGGTGGACGATGGCCAACGCATCGGGAAGAGTCTCGCCGCAAGCATGGTGATCGGTGATGATCAAATCCAAACCCAACTCCCGACATAACTGCGCCTCTTGGATCGAACCGATCCCGCAATCGACAGTTACTAAGAGTTTGCGACCTAAACTCGCAAGCCGTCGGATCGACTCGCAACTGAGTCCATAAGCATCTTCGAGTCGATTGGGGACATAGTACGAGACATCCGCCCCGAGCATCCTGAGAAACGATTCGAGGATCGCCGTAGCGCACATTCCATCGGCATCGTAGTCGCCGTAGATAACGATCGGCTCGCTATCCCGAACGGCCTTAAGGATCCGTTCGGCCGCCGCATCGATGCCGGGCAAAAGCTGCGGATCTCGCAGGTCGGAAAACTTGCACTCGAGAAAAAGCCTCGCTGCATCCACCTTGGATATCCCACGCGATAAAAGAAGCTGGGACACCACCGGATCGACCTTCAATTCGTCGGCAAACGCCAAAAAACCAGCCGAATCATGGGCTCGAAAGATCCATCGTTTTGACATCGAAATCCCTCCTCTTGGCCATCCCCCTGGTCCCATGCAAACATCGCAGTTCCATTGGGCTTAGGATAACCTCCAAGCCGACGATCGTGCTAAGGTCGCGATGGGATTCCCCAACAAAAGGGATCCTCGGGGTCGACCACAAGCTGCAAATCCCCGTTGACAAACGCCCGAGCACTGACTGAAGGCCGAATCTGCTTGCTGGCCTTATCGAGCCATTCGTAGGAGGCTTCAAAGACACTGCCGATGAAACTCTCCTGGAGCCACCGTTGACCCGGAGCTAGCTCTCCGTCGGCCGCAAGGCAAGCAAGCTTGGCACTCGTCCCGGTCCCGCACGGCGATCGATCGTACTGATGACCAGGGCATAAGACAAAGGAACGAGAATCGTTATCTCGCGATACCGCAGGGCCAAACAACTCGATGTGGTCAACCTGCGGGTACTGCTTTTGCACCAGTCCTAAAATCTCCGTGGCCCGATCGATCAAATAACCCGCAGGACGATCGAGCCAATCGGTGTGGCTGACGTCCAAAAGGGCAAAGTAATTGCCACCATAAGAGATATCCGCAGACAGTAACAATCCATCTGCGAGCCGGATCGGACAGTTGCTCGCCACGCGATAACTCGCGACGTTCTCCAACGTAACGCGCCGATCCTCATGCAAAATGGCTTGTACCTCTCCGACGCAGGTCTCGAAACAATGCCGTCCGGGCTGGAGTCTCCCAAGCCATCGCAAGGTCTCGACGACCCCGATCGTGCCGTGGCCACACATCCCCAAATACCCGGCGTTATTGAAAAAAATAACCCCAGCGGTATTTTTCGGATCGATCGCAGGAAGGACCACCGCTCCGACCATGACCTCCGAGCCGCGCGGCTCATGGATCAATGCCGTTCGCAAAAAATCAAATTGCTCTCGCATCATCGCCAATCGCGCCGCGACGCTCCCTCCAATGAACGGAACCTCCGAGACGATCGTGCGCGTAGGCTCGCCCCCGGTGTGACTGTCGATAACTCTGCACTGCATAGGTCTAAGCTCGCTGGCCTTTTTTGACTAGTTTGGGTTCGAAGCAGTTGGTCGACTTGGATCGTTGCGGTCCACAACGTCAGTCGGCAACGTCAGTCGGTAGTAAAATGATCTCGGAAGCTTCCGTTGCGAAAGCTCGCCAAGAACTCTGGCATGCTTCCGAGTAGATCGCCTCGGCCTTCAAGCAAAGCGACACGCATCCAAAGATACTCCTCGACCTCCTGAAGATTGGGGCTCGGCTCGGAACCCTCGCAGCGCTCGCAGTGCAACCACTCGAGTCGAGTCCCCCATCGGGTTTGACTCGTCCATAGGTGACCTCGGACCTCGACTCGCAAATCGAGCTCCTCGACCAATTCCCGTTTGACGGCCGTTTCAAAGTCCTCTCCAAGCTCAATTCCTCCACCTGGGAAACAAATCAACCCCGGTGCGCTGACAAATTGCGAACGACGAATTACCAGAAATTGTCCCTCTTCGTAAATAATCCCTACCACCGCATGGCGGCCTCGGTCACGCTGAGGCTGACGGTTCGCGTCGTGCTGGTTAAAATCTGTGCTCATACCAGCGTATCATAGGCTCTCTCGACGAGGAACGGAACAAGCAACCTTCACAATGTCTTCCCAGGATCCCTCTGCGCTGAACCCCTCTTCTGGCGACCAACGGCTGTTCCATGCAGGCTCCATCCATCGGCAGTTCGCCCACGAAATCGTTCGACGTTTGGTCGGCCGTGGCTACGTCGCATACTATGCAGGCGGATGCGTGCGAGACGCCCTTTTGAGCATGGTCCCCAAAGACTTCGATGTCGCCACCAACGCCACGCCCGACGAAGTCCGAGAAGTTTTCGGTGCCGATCGCACCCGCGCCGTGGGCGAAGCCTTCGGCGTGGTGCTCGTCGACGGCCGATTGGCCAAGACCAAATGCCAGGTCGAAGTAGCAACCTTCCGAACCGACGGTTCGTATTCCGATGGCCGTCGACCCGATTGGGTCGTGTACGCGACGGCCGAACAAGACGCCCAGCGTCGCGATTTTACTATCAACGGCCTGTTCTACGATCCAATCGCACAAAAAGTCATCGACTACGTCGGAGGTCAAGAGGATCTAGGCAATCGACTGCTTCGCGCCATCGGCGACCCTTACGCACGTATCCGCGAAGACAAACTTCGTATGCTCCGCGCCATCCGATTCGCATCCCGCTATGCGTTCAAACTCGACCCAGCAACCCGCAAGGCGATCGAGGAATCGGCCTCCGGGATCCAACGCGTCAGCGGTGAAAGAATCGGTATGGAACTCTCGAAGATCCTCGAACACCCCAATCGACTCTGGGCCTGGTCCGAACTCGATCGATGCGGTTTGCTCGCCTACATCGCCCCAGAACTCCTGCCGGTCAGTCAATCAGCGCTCTTCTTGGCACTTCCCAATACAACCCTGGAACTGCCTGTCGTCCTGGCCTCGTTGGTACACCCCATGGGCCAACGATCACCAGAAACGCCAACCGACGACAATTCCCAAAGCGATTCAAAACCGCAATCCGAAGTCCAAGCTTGGCGTATCACGCTCGAGGCAATCCAGCTCCGCTGGAAACTCCCCAACGCGACGATCGAATCGGCCCGCGTTTGTGTCGAAGCCTCCTGCGCAATGGCCAATCCCCATAGGCTCGATTGGTCCGAAGTCCAACCCAAACTCCTCCATGGCCGAATCCAGGAGGCATTGCTCCTGGCCCACGGGCTATGCCAACTGCACCACTGGTCGGATTGTGGAATACAACATTGCAAAGAACGTCTAGCACAACCGACTCACCTCTGGAATCCAACCCCTTGGATCAAAGGCAGCGACTTAATCCAGGCCGGGCTCAAGCCAGGACCTGCATTCGGCAAACTACTATCCCAAGCCAGAGCGATGCAACTCGATGGCGTTTTGACCACTGAGCCCATGGCTCGCGAATGGATGCACGCTCAGATTCGACAGATTCACCAAGGGCAATAGTCCTTTCGCTCTGCATGGATTGGTTTAAAATCGTTTTGCAGTTCGGCAACCAGCAGTTCGGCAATCGATCGTTGAATATTTGAACTTGGCCCTGGAATCTTTGCATCATGACTGAGAACCGCTTGTACAACTTCTCGGCAGGACCAGCCGTCTTGCCCGTGAGCGTCTTGGAAACCATTCGAGATCAGATGCTCTGTCTGCCCGGCTGCGGTGCATCGATCCTCGAGATCTCCCATCGCAGCAAACAGTTCCTTGCCATTCAGGAGCAAACCAAGCAGCGGTTGATCCGATTGCTGAAAATCCCTCAAACCCATGAAGTCCTTTTTCTTCAGGGTGGGGCTCGCTTGCAGTTTTCCATGGTGCCGATGAACCTACTGCGTGGCTCGAACGCGCCAGCTCAGTACGTCGTGACTGGAACCTGGGGAAAGTATGCCCTGGGCGAAGCCAAGAAAGAGGGGGCTGTCGAGGTCCTCTATGATGGAGCCGACCACGGTTACTCGAAGCTTCCGAAACTCCAGGAACTCCACGTATCTCCCGATGCAGCCTATCTGCACCTGACGAGCAATGAGACGATCCAAGGCATTCAGTTCCAAAGCGATTGGCAGGTCCCGTGTCCGTTGGTCGTCGACTGTTCGTCCGACTTTTTGTACCGACCGATCGACATCTCCAAGTATGGGATCGTCTATGCCTGTGCACAGAAAAATGCGGGGCCTGCGGGTCTGACCGTCGTGATCATCCGCAAGGATTTGCTCGAACGCTCCAGCCAGAGCTTGCCCGGATACTTAAACTATCGGAATCACGCTCAGGAAGACTCGATGTGGAACACCCCGCCAACGTTTGCAATCTACGTCATGGGGCTCGTCGCCCAATGGCTCGAGGAAAGCGTTGGCGGACTCGATGCGATGTACCGTTGGAATCAGGACAAAGCCAAGTTGCTCTACGATGCGATGGATCGCCATCCGGGGATGTACCAAGGCCATGCGAAGCTCGAAGACCGTTCGCTGATGAATGCGACATTTAAGCTTCCCTCCGAAGAACTCGAAACCGCTTTTCTGTCCGAGGCCAAAAAACTAGGCTTGGACTCCCTGAAGGGTCACCGCAGCGTAGGTGGCATTCGAGCCAGCATCTACAACGCTATGCCGATCCAGGGGGTCAAACTCCTCGTTCAACTCATGGACCTATTCGCAACAAAACACGCTTGAACCCAAGACCATAGATCGAAGACGTTATGAAGACCCGCATTTTAGTATTGGATCCGATCGCTCCTGAAGGCCTCGAATTGCTGCGTAGCGATTCGAATTTCGAATACCAAGAAATCCATGGACTCAAAGGCCAAGAGCTCAAAGAATCCTTGGCCCTATTCGACGGTGCGATTGTTCGAAGCGGTGTGAAAATCACCGCCGAGTCGCTCGAAGGCAACCGCAAGCTCAAAGCGATCGTGCGAGCCGGAGTAGGAACGGATAACATCGATAAAAATGCGGCGACCCGCCAAGGGATCGTCGTGATGAACACACCAGCAGGCAATACCCTGAGCACTGCCGAACATGCCTTTGCTCTCATGCTGGCCCTCTCCCGGTCCATCGCACCGGCCTACCAATCCCTATGCAGCGGCAAATGGGATCGCAAATTGTTCATGGGTGCCCAATTGGCCGACAAAACCCTAGGCGTCATCGGCTTCGGACGCATCGGTCGCGAGGTGGCAATCCGAGGCCAAGCGTTCGGAATGCGCGTCATCGCCTTCGATCCGTTCCTGTCCGATGAGCAAGCCGCCAAACTGCGTATAGAAAAAGTTCAGACCATCGCCGAAATGTTGCCCAAGCTCGATTATCTGACCGTCCACACACCCCTGACGGAGGAAACCAAGTACCTCATCGGGATGAAGCAATTGGAGATGCTCAAACCCGGGGTGCGTCTAGTCAACTGCGCCCGAGGAGGAATCTACGAAGAAGCTGCCCTGGTCGAAGGGCTCAAACGAGGGATCATCGCAGGGGTCGCCTTGGACGTCTTCGAAGAAGAACCTTGCACCAACAGCCCCCTGTTCGGAATGCCTGGCGTCGTTTGCACCCCACACCTCGGTGCTAGCACCGAAGAAGCCCAGACCCAAGTCGCGATCGAAGGAATTCAACTCCTGTTGAACTTCTTCAATACCGGCGAGATTCGCCATGCAGTCAACGTCGCGTCGCTCGATCCGAAAATGCTAGAAGGCTTACGTGGATACCTCGACGCAACTTACCGTTTGGGATTGCTCATGGCCCAATGGCACAGCGGCACAGTCAGCGCCTGTGAGTTGCACTACCGAGGCGAGGTCGCCGATAAAGACACCAAACTCTTGACCTCGGCCTTCTGCGCTGGACTCTTGCAACGCGCTATGGCCGATGACGTCAATATCATCAACGCAGAACTGCTCTTCAAGGAACGGGGCATCGATCTGATCGAGAACCGAAACCGGGATTTAGGAGCCTTTAGCTCCTCGGTCACCGCAGAGGTCCTCGGCGGCGAGCAGACCGTGCGGGCAGGAGTAACCGTTTTTGGCAACAGCATGCCCAGACTCGTCTCGATCGATGATTACCGCATGGAAGCTTACCTCGATGGGCACATGCTTTTCTTTACCCACGATGACATGCCAGGGATTATCGGCAAAGTCGGGAACGTTTTTGGAAAGCATGGAGTCAACATCGGACAAATGTCGGTTGGCCGAGTCCAACAACAGCAAGGAGGACTTGCCATCGGTGTTCTGAACTTGGACTCAAGGCCTCCGCAGGTCGCTCTAGAGGAACTCGGCGCAATCGATGGGATCAAGAAAGTCCAGTGGATCGAATTGCCCGCAGCCGGTGTATTGCCACCTTGGCTCGCCTAGCTTCAACTGCGAATGGAAAACTGCGAGCCTTACAACTCAAAACTCTGGGGCTTCGATTCGCTTTTCTTAAGCGCCTGATCCCGAAGCTTGATCGCGCGGGTCAAGACCCGGTCGAGCGATTGGGCAAATTCAGACCGATCGCGAGCCCCGTAAGGCTTCGGGCCGCCGGTGAGCTCCACGCCAGCACTGCGTGCCGAATCGAGAAAATCACGCGATGCCAAGCGAGGCCCAATGTTGCGATCGTCGTAAACCTCGCCCCGGGGATCCAAGACAAACACCTCTTTGGCAACCAATTGCGCAGCGAGCGGAATGTCGGCAGTGATCGCTATATCACCAGCCCGGGAATGCTCGACGATGTATTGGTCGGCGACATTCGCGCCGTCTCGCACCGTTACTCCACGGATCAGCCGGCTCGATGGCGGAAGCCAAATCGATTGGTTGGCCACGAGTGTCACCTCGATTTCCAAACGCTTCGAAGCGCGAAAGACAAGCTCTTTGGCTTCGCGTGGAGCCGCATCGGCATCGATCCAGATTTTCATGGGCGGTAGAAAGAACCGTTCTTCGGAAATTTTAGTGGCTGGTATGGATTCGTTCCAAGTTTGCAATGCCATGCTCGTGCTCAGTGAAACGGTGCTCGCGCTCGTAATCGAAAGCGGCTTGAAAGAATCGTATTTTAATTCAACACACGACCTTCCTCTCCATGCAACGAAGCAATAAAAAGAGCTCGGCAACTGCCGAGCTCTTTTTTATTGGATCAACGATCGTGTCCGTAAAGCAACCGTCGCTTAGTACATATCGTGGTCGTGGGAATGACCACCCTTCTTGTCATCTTTGGGCTTTTCGGCGATCAAAGCATCGCTAGTGAGCAACAAGATCGAAACCGATGCGGCATTGGCCAATGCAGTGCGAGTCACCTTGGTCGGGTCGATCACACCGGCTTTGACCAAGTCTTCGTAGACGTCCGTCAGAGCGTTGTAGCCAATGTTGCCCTTGGCCTCAGCAACCTTCGAGCACACGATGCCACCGTCTTGCCCAGCGTTGGCCGAGATCATCGTCAACGGAGCGCGGCAAGCGCGTAGGACAATGTTGTAACCGGTCAGCTCGTCTTGCGAGAGCGATTCCGAAGGGGTCACTTGGGTAGAAGCTCTAAGCAGAGCAACACCACCGCCAGGAAGAATTCCTTCTTCGATCGCGGCGCGGGTCGCATGCAATGCGTCTTCGACGCGAGCTTTCTTTTCCTTCATTTCGCTTTCGGTCGCAGCACCGACATTGACCTTGGCAACACCACCGGCAAGCTTCGCAAGACGCTCTTCGAGTTTCTCGCGATCGTAATCGCTCGAGGTGTTCTCGATCTCGCGACGGATTTGGTCGATGCGAGCCTTAATCTCGCTCGCCTTGCCAGCACCTTCGATGATCGTCGTGTTGTCTTTGTCGATGATGACCTTCTTGGCGCGGCCAAGATCCGAAAGGGTCAAGGCATCAAGCTTCTTTCCGAGAGCTTCGAAGACCGGGACGGCACCCGTGAGGATCCCGATGTCTTCCATCATCGCCTTGCGTCGATCCCCGTATCCTGGGGCCTTGACCGCAGCGACATGCAAAGTTCCTCGGAGTCGGTTGATCACCAAAGTTGCCAAGGCTTCGCCCTCGACGTCTTCAGCGATAATCAAAAGAGGCTTGCTCTGCTGGACGACTTGCTCAAGGACCGGAACGATCTCCTTGATATTTCCAACCTTCTTTTCAAAGACCAAGATGTAAGCGTCTTCCAGAACGCATTCCATGGTCGTCGGATCGGTCACAAAGTAAGGGGAAAGGTATCCGCGATCGAACTGCATTCCTTCGACAAACTCAAGTTCGTCGTGCAAGCTCTTGCCTTCGTCGACCGTTACAACACCGTCCTTGCCGACACGCTCCATGGCATCGGCCAGCAAGTTGCCGATCGCTCGGTCGTTGTTCGCAGCGATCGAAGCGACGTTGGCCATCTCGGCCTTGTCCTTGATCTTGATCGACATCTTCTTGAGCTTTTCGGTAATGTCCGAAACAGCATGCTCGATTCCTGACTTCATTTGGATCGGGTTGACCCCAGCGACGACCGCCTTGAGACCTTCGTTGAAGATCGCTTCGGCCATCACCGTCGCGGTGGTCGTTCCGTCGCCAGCCACGTCGCTGGTCTTGGAAGCCACTTCGCGAACCATGCGAGCGCCCATGTTTTCGTAAACGTCTTCAAGGTCGATTTCCTTAGCGACCGTCACACCGTCCTTGGTGACCGTTGGACTACCGAATGACTTTTGGAGAATGACGTTGCGGCCTCGTGGGCCGAGAGTGACTTTGACGGCTCGTGCAAGCTTGCCGACGCCACGTCGGATCGCTTCGCGGGCCTCTTGATCGAACGCAATAATTTTTGCCATGGTGTGGAATTGCTCCTGGATGAAGTTTATCGCCGGTTTTCTAGGAACCCGACCAATCCGAATCAATCCGGACCGCTCAAGGGGACCCCACGACGAAAGGTGAGATTTTGATGGATAGGTGGTAACGACCAAGTGCCGCGAACCCGGGGATTAACCCAAGACCGCAAGGACTTCGGATTCGTTCATGAGTAAATATTCTTCGCCGTCGACTTCGATCGACTCGCCAGCATAACTGGTAAACAGAACGTGATCGCCTACTTTGACTTGCAACTGCGATCGACTCCCGTTTTCCATAACGCGACCGTCACCGACGCTGATGATCTTGCCCCGAGTCGGTCGATCCTTAGCACTGTCAGGCAGGTAAATACCGCCTACAGTTTTCTCCTGCGATTCTTGACGCTGAACCACGATTCGGTCCCCCAGCGGAACCAACTTGACCTTGCTCTTCTCTTTAGACGCAGCCATCTACTAACACTCCGTGGACTAAACATACGACGGTTGGAATACGCCAAAAAGGCATACAAGAACGGTTTTGTAAGCTAGAGAGCAACTTGCGTGCCAGGAAGCGACGGAACGCTTTTTCCGGGTTGAAAATCAGCCCTTAGGCTACTTTTGCCCATTGTTTTGTTCGGCCCCTAATGCAAAATACTCCCGTGCATGTTGCTTGACAGCCAAAATACGTGCCGGTTTCTTTTCTCTGGTTTCTTTCATCTGGTCTTGTTGACTCGCCAAAAGGGTTGCGCGTATGCCGTTGCGTGTGAATTGCCAATGCGGGGTGGCTCTGAATGTTCCCGATACCATGGCCGGCAAGCAGGTCAAATGCCCAAAGTGCCAAAAGGTCATCCCCGTTGGAGCACCCGGCGCCCAAACCCCGGCCGACAAAGCTCCGGCCGTCAAAACTCCTGCCCCTAAACCGCCCGCCGCGAAACCTACCCCCGCAACCGGACAAGACGCCATGTCCATGCTCCTGGACTCCGCAGGCCTGAAAAAACGCGAAGGCACCTTCTGCCCCGCGTGCGACCGTACCCTGCCTACCGGCTCGGCAATCTGCGTCGGTTGCGGCTTCAACCTAGAAGCAGGCAGCAAAATCGAAGGTTTCGAGGTCGAAACCAAAGAGTTCGGCAACAAACGACTCGCCGAAGCCGCCGACATGATGGCCCGCGAATCCGAAACCGAAAAAAGACTCCTCAAGTCCGGGATGCCCTGGTGGATGATGCTCGCAATCATCCTCGGTGTGCTGTTCATGATGTCGGCAATCCTACTGAGAATGGACGTCAATACATCAGGCAAAACTTCTACAGTGCCGCTGATCGCCAAATTCCAGTCGGCTTCCTTCGGACCTGTGATCGCCTTCTCCATCGGCGGCGCTGCTTGCCTGGTCGGGCTTTTTGCCCTTCTTGCTATCCAAGCCACCGCGTTCAAAGAGTCGATCAAGCAAGGTTTGCTATGCTCTCTGACGGTCTTCTACGTCTTCTACTACATGTTTTCACGGATGAAGGCCCGCAAACTCGGCTCGACCGTCCTGATCTTCTGGATCGCCGCGATCCTCGCAGGCATTTGCCTTGGCTACTCGCTCCCGAAAATCTAAGCCCCCCAGGCTCCGGTCCAAATCGTTCCCCTCCAAATCGCCCGCAACTTGGCGATTTCTAGGAACCTAACACCAAAAAAACCATCAAAAAACCATAGCCCAAATCTCCGAAAATCAATTGATCGGATCCGGGGCTTGGTTTACTCTTATCGCTTTCCCCAAGAGTCCTTTAGGCCCTTTTCCTCTTTTTGTTTTAACGAAGGTTGCTCGATGGCCACTTACCGGCGTATCAATGTGATGGACAATGGTGGCGTTCACGTGGTCCACTTCGTGGATAAAAAAATCGTGGACTCCGGAACCATCGAACAACTCGGTGACGAACTGACCGGATTGGTCCTCAACGAGAAGAAAAACATGCTCCTGCTGAACTTCGACTCCGTCGAGTTCATGTCCAGCGCTGCGCTGAACAAACTGATCTCCCTAAACAAAAAAGTCAAAGACGCCGCAGGCCAACTCAAACTCTGTTGCCTACGCCCCGAAATCGCTGAAGTCTTTAAAATCACCCGACTCGATCGCGTGTTCGACCTCCGCAAAGACGAAGCAAGCGGGTTGGCAGCCTTCAAGCTCTAGGTGTGGACCCTACCCCCCCGGACCATTGCTGATGAATATCCCTCCGCCAATGTGGAAATGCGATAAAATCATCCCCAGTGAATTGGATGCTGGGCATGCATCGATCGACGAATTGATGAACGCCCTAGATTCGGCCGGCTGGCAAGGGCGAGATGTTTTCCATATCCAAATGGCGATCGAAGAAGCCGTCGTCAACGCAATCGAACACGGCAACAAAAAAAACCCATCCAAAGAAGTACACGTCGTCTTTCTCGTCGACCAAGATTCAGCCGAAATGACCGTCACCGACCAAGGGGATGGGTTCGATCACCATAACGTTGCCGACCCAACCGAAGAAGAACGTGTCGATCAACCCCGTGGTCGTGGTGTGCTGCTCATCCGGGAACTCATGAACGAAGCAAAGTACAACACCAAAGGAAACAGCGTCTGGATGCGAAAGGTTCGATCCAAGGACGAACCTGACGAAGGCTAATCCCTGATTGGCCTCTTCCTAAAACATCGAGAATCTTAGTCGATCTCCGAACGGTCGGATCTGGCACGTGTTCCTAATGCTTGCCAAATCTGCACATCGATGTTGTTGTTGATCGACTGCACGCTGCCGTCCATCAGACAAGAGTTGACCAATCCGCCGTGCCACGAGCGCGAGGTAAGCACCGCATAGGACGGACGTGCCGTGCTTTGTCCTTCAGCCTGCGAGTTGTAGTCGATGTTGTAGCGCACGCCATTAAACATGTAGGGAACCACGGTATTGGGTCCCAACGTCACCGTGAATCCACTGTGATGTGCATGACCGTTGGTCCATTCGCAATGCCCGGTCCCTGTGCCATCAGGAAAAATCCGATCCTTGCGACCCGAATCGGCAATCGCAGCCACCTCGGCTATTGTCGTCGGCATAGCGGTCGTCGTGGGACCAGCATTGCGAGTATAAGCCTGCCAAGCATGCACTTCGCTTGCCCAAAGAGTGCGACTGAGTCCATCGGTGATCGATGCGAGTCTCAACGTCGAATTCGCATGAGTCACCCCATCGCCACCGATATTGGTGTTTGGATCATAAACAAACCAAGTTCCCAAATTGAATCCATAGGTCGTCGGGTAAAGAAACATGTTCGATGTGCTCCCCGTGGCAGCCGTGTCGCGAGGAATATCCCCGCGAGGGTCCGAAGGGCAAACATACGTCGAGACTCGGTAGTAATTGAGAATCGAATAGCTACTCCAGTTGACGCTCAAATCAACTTGGTTGGCCAAGTTATTTTGCTCCATATAAGGAAAAAGCCGACCGTGGATACTCCAAGATGCGTTGGTCGCAATCCTAGGGTTGATGCACGCACTAGGCGGAATCCGCTTGATGGCCGCCTCGTAATTCATCATCGCCAAGCCGATCTGCTTGAGATTGTTCGAGCAAGACATCCGCCGGGACGCTTCCCGAGCGGCTTGGACCGCCGGCAATAGCAACCCGACCAACACCCCGATGATGGCGATTACCACCAAAAGCTCGACGAGCGTAAAACCCTTACGGCATAAGCCATTTCGGAATGTCAGATCATTCATTGGATTTCAAATCCACCCCAGGAGTATCCAAGCACCGCTCAAGGTTTCTAAAGACCCGAGTCGACTTCCCCTAAGTCTGATCCGTTGCCCTTGGCTGGCAACCTCTGGGACAAAACTTGACCCCTCGACCAAGAACCACGGTCGGGATTTGTCCAAAATTACCCTCCGCGAACCATTCAGCCGTCGCGCGGATCGAGCAAATCCCCTTCGTGCAAAAGGCGAATGCCTTTTTGCGCCAACGTCTCGAGTGCCGCCTCGGTGTTGTCGACCGAAATGGCGATGGCCGGACCACCCGAAAGGATGCCCAAAAGCGGAAAAGCCCTGACAATGTTGATCTCGGCTTGTAACAACGCCATGCAGATCGCTTCGAACGGTTGACCCGATTCAGGCAACTCCACCCCAATACAATCGCTCTCGAATACCGACAATCCCGCTCGCTCAAACGTCTCGCGTCCGGTCTCAGGATTGAGCAACACGAATCGAACCAACGCGCAGTCCGAGGAGTCATTGATCGAAAAACCCAGGATGCGATTCCCGGATATTTCCAGCCTTCGGACGACATCCAAAAGTTGTCCAACTCGATTCTCTAAAAAGACGGTGAACTGACGAAGCGTCGGGTAGTCGCGCCCTCGCATCGTCTGGTACGTAGGTCCTGAACCCTCTGAACTGCTCATGCAGATCCCTCTTCTAAAAAGCCTAAATCCGCCAACCACCCAGAACACCTATAACGATATAACAACCAAGGCGAAAAGTCACGGATACTAGAAGAATATCCTCAATCGATCCCCTTGGTAACGATTGCCGACGGCAATCTCAATCGATCTTGCGCTCTAGGTGGTGCTCCTGGGCAATCGCGCCGTAGTAAGCCGGACGACGATCGGCCCATCGATCGATCACATGCTCCTTGGGAACGCGTACCAGACGCTTATTCCGCGCCTTGGCGCAGTCGATCGTCGCTCGCAGGATCTGTTCGTTCTCATGCGGCGCATCCGCGATCGGATTGCCATTGGGGTCGCAGATCCGGCTATTGCCTATAAACCGAAACCCGCGTTCTGTTCCGACCCGATTGACACTCATGAAGTAAACGTTGTTCTCCAAGGCCCTGGCATTCGGAAGATACTTCGCAAAGGTATCGGCTCCCGGTGGCCAATTCGTCGGGAGGACCAGCAAGTCCGCCCCGTCGAGTGCTAAGCACCTGGAGGACTCAGGGAACGAACCGTCGTAACAGATATGCATGCCGATGCGCATTTGATCCACTGGAACCGCGCGATACAAACCCTCTCCCTGCGCGGTAAATCGATCGACCCCCAAATACGGCAAATGCACCTTGCGATAAGTCGCGACCACACCGCTAGGTCCAACCAACACGCAACTATTGTAAATCGTTCCCTGCGGACCAAGCTCCAAAAGCCCGAAGACCACATGCATCTTCTTGGCCAAGCAAATCTCCGCGACCGCTTCAG
Source organism: Planctomycetota bacterium (assembly GCA_026692845.1). GTDB lineage: Bacteria > Planctomycetota > Planctomycetia > Pirellulales > Pirellulaceae > JBKCUI01. The sequence continues at coordinate 107,810 of JAPLNM010000049.1, forward strand.
TAGCCGGACCGGGAATCGATTGAGCATGCGGGAGAGCTTCTTCCAAACTTGCAAAACAATATCCGCTGAGCATGCACTCTGGAAATACCACCAAGTCTGCCCCTTGCACCTGCTCGTGCTCCAACCAACCTAGGATCCGATGAAGATTCGCCTGCGTATCGGCAAAATCAACATGCGACTGCACTCCGCAGACGGTCTTAACTAAACCTGAATCGAGCAAGGAAGATGTGGTGGAACTCATAATACAATGCCAAGAGCCTCTAGGGATGCGTAGATCTAACCGAATCGACCGGTGACGTAATCCTCGGTTTCACTGAGCCTCGGTCGCGTAAAAATCGTCGAGGTCTCGGCCATCTCGACAAGCCTTCCGAGATACATAAAGGCGGTGTGATCGCTGATGCGAGAGGCTTGCTGCATGTTGTGCGTAACAATCAAGATCGAGTACTCCCCCCGCAATCGATCGATCAAATCCTCGATTTTACCCGTGGCGATCGGATCGAGCGCCGAACAAGGCTCATCGAGCAGCAAAACCTCCGGGTCGCTGGCAATGGCCCTTGCAATGCACAATCGCTGTTGCTGCCCCCCAGAAAGACTCAATCCAGACTCTTTTAGCCGATCCTTGACCTCTTCCCACAACGCGGCCCCGCGAAGCGACTGCTCACAGACCTGCATCAATATGGTCTTGTCGCGCTCGCCGTCAATCCGAAGCGGATAAACAACGTTCTCAAATATGCTCATCGGAAAAGGATTCGGCTTCTGGAATACCATCCCCATCCGCTTGCGAAGCCCAATGACATCCACCGACGGCGCAAAAATCGACTCGCCATTGAGAACCATATCCCCCTCAATCCGAACCGACTCAATCAGATCATTCATCCGATTGACACTACGCAATAACGTCGACTTGCCACAACCGCTCGGTCCAACCAATGCCGTTACCATCCCTTTGACCACCGGCATGGTGATGTTGTACAAGGCTTGTTTGCGGTGATAGTACAAACTGAAGTCTCGGATCGATACGACCGGTTCGCAATCGAGGACTTCTTGATGAATCACCGATTCGAACGTTTGACCATCAGCGATCGCTTTGAGTCTATTCATGACGCTCTTTCTAGAATTGGCTCGTTTGAAACCGCTTGCGCAAACTAGCTCTCAACCAGATCGCGGTTTGATTCAGTATCGTCACGATCGAAAGCAACAACAGCGTTGCGGTGAAAACCATCGGCTTGGCCGCCTCGCTGTTTTGGCTCTGAAATCCCAACGAGTAGATCTGAAAACCCAAATGCATAAAGGACCTCGATCCATGCAAAAATGGAAACTCGGTATCGAGCGGCAACTCGGTCGCCAAAGGAATCGCACCGACAAGCATCATCGGGGCGACCTCCCCTGCCCCTCGGGCCATCGCCAAGATAAACCCAGTGATGATCCCGGGCCTTGCATACGGCAAGACGATCCGATGAATCGTCTGCCACTTGCCAGCCCCACACGCATAAGAGCCCTCGCGAAGCGAATTCGGTACCGCCGACAATGCCTCCTCGGTCGCGACGATCACCACCGGCAATGTCAACAACGACAAGGTCAATGCGGCCCAAAGCAAACACCCTTTGCCAAACGTCGGATTGGGCAACTGCGCCTCGTAAAAACCATGAAAATGCGGCGATCTAATCAACAACCAAACGATCAGCCCAAGCGTCAATAGCCATAGCAGGCCCGCCGACCATCGAAGCACCGTTCGCATCCCCGAACGCTTTGCTTCGGCTTGCCCCGAAAATATCGATACGGCAAACGCTATCAACCCAACGATCGCCAATACCCCCAAAGCCGAAAACCATGCGGCACTAGGCCAAGGCTCGAATCCTGCCTTGATCGGACCACCATCGATATACCCACCAACGATGTAACAAAAAAAAGACAACCCAAATACACCGTAGACGATGCTCGGAACCCCCGCCAAATTGTTGATGCTGATGCGTATGACACTCAATAACCAACCGCTCTTGGCATACTCTCGCATGTACAAGGCCGCCAAGACCCCAAAAGGCATCACCGCCAGCGACATGACGATCGTCATGACCACCGTCCCCCATATCGCCGGGAAAAAACCACCCTCCATGCCCGCCTCCCGAGGATCCCCAGATAGGAACTCCCACCATCGACTCGCATAGACGCCAAGCCTCTGAAGAATCCCCAATCGGTTGGTTGGAAAGAATCGAACCATGTCCGCCAAAAGGATCGAGTGCTCCCGGAACGCTCCGACCGAAGTGCGACCATCCTCCAATCGCCTAAGCATCAAACGCCTTGATGCCTCGCCTGGTATCGTCACACTGCACATCAAGCGCTGATCTCCCAGTGAATCAACACTGGGTGAATCGGCGCTGGGTGAATCCTGGACCATTGCCTGCACGCTCAGCGCAAGTCCAGATGGATTGGGAATTGCACCAAGCAACTCGGCCAATTCCGTCGGATCCGTTAGGCGACCTGCCTGAAGCTCCGGCCAATCGGCGCTGATCGTTCCTAACGGGTCAATGACGGGAAGCTCAAAGACCACAGTTCGCTCGGCGCGATGCGCTTCGATCCGGGCGATCCGATCGTTGAGTTCCACCATCGTCTCGTCGGCTTGCCCATTGCGCAATACAAAATTCGAAATCGCCCGTCGGGCCGATGGACTCAGTCCCTCGACCAATCCGGTTTCCGCAGCTCCCTGTAGGTCGACCTTTTCAGCCAGCTCCACACGCCGGATCCCCAAACGCGCGTCGGCAATCTGGTGGTCGATCCGCTTGAGCTCGTTCTTGGCGTCTGCCAACTCCCGATCAATCTTCGCCGTCTCCCGCATCCCCTGATCCACTAACCGAACAAAGTCCTCCGGGGCGGCCTGGGCCCACGAAAGCTGCTTGGGGAAACCATACAAATTCCCCCACTCCTTCCGCTCAACCAACCACAAGTCCTCGGCAAGCCAAGGGGTTTGACCGACGAGGTCCGAGCTCGCGACATAAGCGAAATGCTGGTTGGAAACGTCATAATTTCCCGTCCGAAGGTAGAGCGTGTTTTTGCCATCGAGCGAAGCCCTTGCGTAAAGCTCACCACCGACGAGTGTGCCGTCTTTGCGACCATAGATCGAATAGGTCCGTGGCCACAACGTCCAGAGCCCTTGCCAAAGAACAAAGGCAAGAAGCGAAAGAATCATCAGGCACGCAATGGCAAACATCCCTCCAGAAAGCCATACCATAGGCTCCCCCTGGGCTGCTATTTGCGACCGCGCAGAACGCAGTTTGTTCCGTCGGATCATAGTTGATAGGCCCGCTTGCGAAACCGCATCCGTACCCACTCGGCACACGTATTCGCCACGAGGGTAAATATAAACAACAGCAATGCCGCCAGGAATAGCGTGTGGTAGTGGGTCGAACCCCGGGCAGCTTCAGGCAACTCCGTGGCAAGGGTCGCCGACAATGTCCGGTACCCATTGAATGGATTCCAGTCCATAAGCGGTGTATTGCCGGCTGCCATGAGTACCACCATCGTCTCTCCAATCGCCCTTCCAAAACCGATCATCAACGCACTGAACAATCCGCTCATAGCCGTCGGAACCACCACGCGAATGGTCGTCTGCCAGACCGTCGCACCACAGCCCAACGAAGCGCTCCGCAAATGCTGCGGAACCGATTGCAACGCATCGTCTGCCAACGTGTAGACCAATGGGATGATTGCAAACCCTAAAATCCCGCCGACGAGCAAGGCATTGCGTTCTTGATACGCGCCGAGCAATCCACGCCTCGTATCCCAATCCAATCCCGTGCACACCGAGGCGGTAAGAAACGCTAGGAACAATACCGTAAGCGAGGTGAGGAAAAAAAGAACCATCTGCCAGACGGCTTGGCCCTGGAGTCCCGTTCGCTCCGAAACCCAATCTAAAGTACCCGCCATCGGACCAGAAAAAAGCCAAACAACCCCCAGGGCCGACGGCGGAATCATCAACAAAAACCAACCCGGCCAACTCGATTGCTGCGGATCGCTAAGCCATTCTTGCATCGTCGAACCGAAAAGCCAATGCTCCAAAGGACCCGAACCCCAAACCGCTGCCATGATCGCCAGCGGTGGAATCAAGAAAATCAAGGGCAGTCGGAACTTGCGCAACGGAATCGATCGCTCGGTCGGAATCAAAATCCAAAGATGGGCTGCCAACATAAAGAAAAACAAAATCATCCCGACCGACAACAGCACCACGAAAAGCGAATCTCGCATGATCGGGGCCAAAACCATCGCTCCGATAAAACCAAGCACAACGCTCGGGACGCTGGCCATGAGCTCAATCAACGGCTTGAACCGCGATCTCCATGCATTGCTAAGAAACTCACTTCCAAATATCGCTGCCAAGATCGCAATCGGAGCAGCGATCAACATCGAATAAAACGTCGCCTTGAGCGTCCCGAAGATCAATGGAACCAAACTCAGTTTGGGCTCCCCCTGCGAACTGCCCGTGCTGCTTTGCCACACGTAACTAGGCTCGGGGTAACCCTCGTACCACTGCGGCTTAAAGAAACTCGCAAACGATGCTTCTGGAAAATCGCAGTCTACCAAAAAACGCTTGAATCCTTCGTTGCTGCAAACCAATAACTCCCTTCCAGATCGCGTAAAGTGCATGCGATACGAATCCCCAAGCTCGATTGGATCCAACTGGGCAATCAAACGTTCGGAGGTCACATGCAAGATCTTCAATCCCTCCACCTTGTCGGCCACCGCAACGAGTCGGTGCGTCGGAGACGAAGCGATCGCTTGGATCGCCGCATTCGAACACAAAATCCGATGGATCGTTCGCAACTCCCTACCCGAATCGCTCGTCGTCAAGGATACCGCTTCTATCTCCCCGCTCTTACTTCCCAACATCCATGTCGAACGCCCAAGAAGCGGCTCACTTGCCGATAATGCACTCACCTGCGCTGTATGGGTCGTGTACCGATCGATCGGGGTCAGTATCCCGTTGGCACCAGGCCCCCAACGAATCACCTTGCCGCTCGGATCGACACTCTGCAAGGAGTCCTCTAAGCCACCGATCATCAATCCAGCCGGACTATGCTCGGCCGACGAATCCTTGCCAAGACCACTCGAGTCGGCTCGCCATATCTCTACATTCTGCTTGGGCTTGCCACCCAACCCGCCACGCTGCCTTTCGATTCGACCCATGGCGATCTGTCCCGAACTGCTCGTTGCCCAAGTCCCCTTCTGTGCCGAGGCAAAAAGCGATCCGTCGGAGGTCCATACCCAATCGATCCTTTCGATCGACTCAGTATGCACTGGGATCGGTTCCAAGTACTGCGCATCGGCGAATTTGACTTTGCGAACCAACCCCGGCGATGTGACGCGATAAACGGTCTGATCTCGAACCACCGGCTCAGCCGATCTCGATGCCAGCGTGCTTGCTAGTTCCTGATCCAGGTCGGAAATCGATGAATAGCCCACATCGACCGTCCATAGAATCGCTCGCACCGAACCATCCTTAAGCCCCATTAGCACCGAACGGTGCTGATCGTCAAGCTTGGCCACCGAGGCGCGAATGGCTTTCCCAGAATCGACCTGCTCGGGTGGAACGATCCTCTCAAGATGCGAACCGTCGGCCATGCTGTAAACGTCCAAACTCTGATCCGGTCGCACAATCCAAACCAGCTCGGAATACTCGTCGGTTCCAAATGCAAGCGCCTGGTTTTCATCCGAAACGCCAGACATTGGTTCGCCTGAAGAAAACCGTACCGAACTTCCAAAAGCCAAATCACTTTTTCCGAACAGAGGTATCACATTTGCCAACAGAACCAACACGACCAGTAAAACCACGATGATCGTTCCGATACCACCGACGGTGATGATCGCTCGGGCGATGCGATCCGACCAATAGACTCCCGGCCGCGAAGATCGATTGCGACGATGCACTCGCCGTGTCAATTCCACCTGCTGGCCATCTAATTGGGTGCTGATGATGTCCGCCAAACTATGACTAAAGTGGAAATCCTAAGGGTCGATGCCAAGCAATTTCAAGGCCTTGGCAGCCGTTGGCGCATCGACAGGGAACGAGCCTTCCTTGATCACCAACTCCTGACCTTCCTGGCTGAAGATAAACCTCAAAAACTCCCGTCGAACCGGATCGAGCTTGCTGCCCGGCTTATGGTTGATAGCCAAATACAAATAGCGAGCCAAAGGATAATCGCCGCTATAAGCATGCTCGGACGTCGGTGCAAATGCTTTCTGACCAGCCTTGGTGGACAACGAAAGCGCTTTGACCGAAGCTGTTTTAAAGCCTACGCCGCTATAGCCAATAGCAAATGGGTTCTCCCCGACCGACTGGATCACCGCCGTGCTGCCAGGCTGCTCGTTGACCAAATCACCATAGTCACCGTTGCCCAGCACCTTCTCTTTGAAGAACCCGTAAGTCCCCGAGGCCGCGTTTCTTCCAAACATCGCCACATTGGCGGTCTCATACTTGCCGGTTAACCCCAAATCGCCCCACTGATCGATCGGATCGCCTCCAAGCTTCCGTGTGCTCGAGAAGATCGAATCGAGTTGGGGCAACGTTATTTCCGATAGAGGATTGTCTCGATGCACGTAGACGGCCAACAAATCGATCGCCGTAGGAATCATCATCGGTTTGTAACCAAACTTCTTTTCGAAGTCCGCGATTTCATTGCTCTTGGCGTCGCGACTCATAGGCCCAAAACTCGATGCACCTTCGATCAACGCAGGCATGGCTTTCGAAGAACCCTGCCCCTCGACCTCCGTTCGAACACCCTTGTAGTAACCCTTAAACTTCTCGGTCCAAAGCAACATCAGTGGATTCATCGAATCCGAGCCAACACTCTTGAGCTGACCCGATACCCCCGGTACCGCACGATAGGGCTTCAATGCAGGATCGACCGCCAATTGTCCCACCGCTTCGAAGCTCAGAAGCCAGCCTACCAAACAGATCAAAACCCCCGAGAAAAACGCTCTCTCGGTTGACTTGAGCAACTCATTCCCCAACTTTTCGTGCATGGTCTAACTCCTTGGATTCGACTCAGGCCCTGTAAGCCTAAGACCCACCTTCATCTGCGGTTAATCACCAATAATTCGCTTTGTTTTGCGTTCAGAATCTAGTATCCTCTTCGAGGCGAACTAGCTCCAATGCGCCATGGCCCATTTTCGTTCAAGCCCGACAAATGGAACAGCCAACCAATATGAAGATACCGCTAAGAATCGATGAGCGAAACCGGAAAACAACGACAGAAATGAAATCCTCGATAACCTTTTCGGCAGTCCCAGAATCCCAAGGCGGACCGTTCGTCTACTGGGATTCACTCGAAGAAAGCATGCGATCGGCCAAAGTTCTTGGTTTCGACGCGATCGAAATCTTTCCACCAAGCCCAGACTACTTCCAAACCGTCGACGCAGCGATACTCGCCCAGCAAATCGGCTTGGAAATCGCTGCCGTCGGGACAGGGGCCGGTTGGCTAAAGTACAAACTCTCACTGGCCGATGCCGATCCACAAGTCCGAACTCGCGCCATGGAGTTTCTAACCTCCATGCTCGTCGTGGCCACGCAACTTGGGGCTCCGATGATCATCGGCTCGATGCAAGGTCGATCAGGACCGGACGTGACCAAAACTCAGGCCAAGGAGTTCCTGCGAGAAGGGCTCGAACGACTCGATGCGCATGCCAATGCGATCGGGGGGCAAATCCTCTACGAACCACTGAATCGATACGAGACCGACCAGTGCAATACACTGGCCCAAGGCTCAGCGATGATCCAGGGATTGTTTTGCACGAAGCTATTAGCGGATTGGTTCCACATGAACATCGAGGAGTCGGATATGGCCGAATCGATTCGCAAAGCCGGGCCAGCGATTGGTCACATCCATTTTGCCGACAGCAACCGCCAAGCCATCGGATTGGGACACCTAACGGTCCAACCGCTGATCGACGCCTTGCGTTCGATTGGATATTGCGGTTATTTAAGCTCTGAGGTTTTCCCGTTACCCGATCCGGACCGAGCAGCAGCCAAGACTATTCGCTCGTTCGAACAATACGCCAAGTCATAACTCCGGATTTTTGGCTATTTGTTGGTATGGACTGCTGAAAATCTGCGTATCAAACCCCTTGGCAAGCTTCGCACAAGTCCGATCGCCACCTGTCGCCAGACGGTGGCCGTAGCCACCTGTCGCCAGACGGTGGAGGCTTGGCAGCAGAACGGTTCGGGTTCCCCAGCCGTAGCCACCTGTCGCCAGACGGTGGAGGCCTTTACTCGCGCCGCACCACCGCTTGGCAGCGGATGGCTACGAAGTACCATTCGTGCCTGTCACCATCTAATTACCCAGCTAACCTGCGGTGCTTCCACCGCTTGATTCGGACTGGTTCACGCGGATCTGGGCTCTGCGGAACCTTCCGTTTTCGACGTCGAGTTCGACCGATTTCTTGCTGTAAAATAGCTTCGAGTGCCTAGTGTACTTGGTCCACTTGCGACCCCTGCTCTGGGCCTCTTTACGCATCGACTCGGGATTCCCTACTCGGCAACTCTTGCGGAAGATCCTCTTGTAG
>JAPLNM010000050.1 GCA_026692845.1 Planctomycetota bacterium
ATCCACTACGTTGCAGCAGCCGGATCTCTGCGGGAGATCCACTACGGTGCAGCAGCCGGATCTCTGCGGGAGATCCACTACGTTGCAGCAGCCGGATCTCTGCGGGAGATCCACTACGTTGCAGCAGCCGGATCTCTGCGGGAGATCCACTACGTTGCAGGGGTTGCTCAGGGCCGGTGTTTTTTGAGCCAGTCGGCTACTCTGCGAGCCGAGGAGCTCAGGGCCAGTTGATCGAGTTCGTCGGTCGTGTACCAATCGAGCTGCTCTTGGCTGAGTTGCTCTTGGGATGGTTCCAGTGCATTGTTTTTGTCTGGATTGGCGAGAGCGGATTTGTTGCTCGTCGTCAGCTTGCCATCGATTTGGGCAAGGTAGCATCGCAAGAGAATCCTGTAGCGAGTCACGCTGTGTTTTACCGAGACACATTCCTGGGCGATGCGAGGCCGCTTGGAGTAGAGATTGAGGAATGCGTCAGCGGCACGATCCAGAGCAAGTCCTTCGTTTGGGATGTCGGTGCAATCGTAACGGGGGAAATCCCACAGACCGGCCCAGCGTTCGGATTTAAGTCGTCGTCTTAGGAGCCAGCGGCCTTTCGAGTCATGGATGAGCAATCCGACTTCTTTGAGTTCGGTGATTTGTTTTTTGGGTAGGGCTGCTGGGATCGTGTCGGTTTCGGAGTGCTGGTAGGCAAGGCAGTGCTTTTGCAGGGGGCATTGGCCGCAAGAGGGCGACTTGGGCTTGCAGACCTGCGAGCCTATTTCCATAAGTGCTTGATTCAGTTGGCCGGTAGCAAGCGGCCAGGCCAGGACGATCGCGTCGGCAAAATCCCAGAGTTGCTTTTGGGACGAAGAAGCGTTCAGGGGAGTTTTGCATCGGAGCAAGCGGGCGTAGAGTCGTTGCGTGTTGGCTTCGACGATTCCGCATCGTTGGTCGTAGGCGAAGGAAGCCACCGCGTTTGCCGTGTAGCGACCGATACCGGGTAGTTGAGCGATCGCATCGCGGTCGAGCGGGAATGGACTTTGGCCTGACTCGACGACCTTGCAGGCCGCCGCGTGGAGTTGCCTAGCTCGGCGGTAGTAGCCCAGTCCGGCCCAAAGTTGGTAGACCTCATCGAGGTTTGCTGCTGCGAGGGATTGGATATCGGGGAATCGGATCAGGAAGCGTTCGTAGTAGGGGATAACCGTGGCGACTTGGGTTTGCTGGAGCATGCATTCGCTGATCCAGATTCGGTAGGGATCGCGGGTGTTTCTCCAGGGCAGATCGCGTCGGTATTTTGCGAACCAAGCCACGGCATGCTTGGCGATTGCCTGCAACTGAGCTTGTTGTGGTTTGCGCATGAGTCCTGCGGGCAAAGATCCTTGAGCCGGGTCGATAGCCGGGTCGATCCGAGAGTTTCGGTTGGCCTAGGGGTTCATGTTCGAGGGTCGTTTACCGAGGGTCACGTCGACTTGGCGCGTTTCGTAGCCATCGAGTTGTTGGCGAAGGGTTCGTCCGGGATTTCGGTTTCTGTTTTCGGGATCTGGGTCGATCGGACGCATGGAAATGATGGGACGATCGTACTCGACGAGCACGGACTCACCGGCAGCGGACTTGGCGAGTTGTTTGCGAAGGTCTTCGAAGTTTTGGATCGGTACTCCGTTGATTTTTTTGAGTTTGTCGTACATACGGATACCGGCTTTGCTGGCGGGTCCCTCAGGGATCGATTCTTGGATGACCAGGGAGCTCGGTTCGCAGGTGATACCCAGGAATCCACCACGACCGACGAAGACGTTTGCGGTTTCGATTTTTTCGATGAGCGATTCGGCCCCGGCCGCGGAGACTTCGGTACCGAACAATTGCAGATCGCCAAAGATGGGGACTTGGGCGAGGATATCGATCGCTTGGTCGTCGACTGGGGAGTAGAGGATTTCGATCAGATCCATATCGGGAGCTGAGATCAGGGGGCGAAGATCTTGGCTTTGGAGATTCGTTTCGATGATTTGAAGGCTGCGGAGTTGGGGCATTTTGACGACATATTCGACCATTTGGCGCGTCACGAGGGTTCCTTCGAGTTTGACAAATTGGACATCGAAGAGCCAAGGGAGCATGGCCAAATCGTCTTGGGTTCCCAGGAAGCGATCGTCGATCACGAGGGCATTTTTGACATCTCGCAGTTGGGTCAAGACCGAGAGGTGTCGATCGGCCACGACGACACCGACGCGTTCGAGGCGATCGAGGGCTTGTTCCCGCATTTGGACCGAAACGCTTTCGAGGATTTTTTGAGCCAGGATCGCTTTTTGGGTCGTGCGTTCGGCGGCGATGCGATTGAGGCTTTCGTAGGCCGTTTTACCTTGTTCGCTCAAGGCATCTTGGGAGACAAAACCTAGGAACTGGAGCAGGGCATCGGAGGACTTGGATTGGGGAGACTCAGCCAGTTCGATCAGTGACGGGAGGATCGAGGAGAGGTGTCGGCTGAGTTGTCGTTGGGCCACTTCGCGGACTGCGAATCGATCGTCATCGAGTTGTTCAACCCAGTTTTGGATCTGTTGGGAAGACGGTGGCTCGTTGGTTTGAGCGCAGGCCGGCAGGGGGCAAGCAAGGGTCATAGCTAGGAACACGGCCGCTGCGCAGGCGTGAGCATTGGAGATCAACCGGGCAAGACGGCGAGCGGTCTGAGCAATGAGCATAGGGATCGCCAAGGGATGTCAATGGATTTCGGCTTGGAAACGCCGTCCTGGAACGGTTCCCAGGAGTGGGGGTGTTTCGCGTGAGTGGGTTGATTCGCGGGAGTAGAGTGGTTCCGACGAACTGGGTCATTCTACCTTTGAAGGAACGCATTTCCTAGCCGACGGGCGATCAAAGCCGAGCAGCGCAAGCTGCCCGGTGAGTCCAGAAATAGGTTCTTCAATAGGTTCTTCAGGAATTTATGTGTCGGCGCGCCCTTCGGAAAGCGGTCCAAGCTCACCGCAAAGGCGCCAAGTTCGCCAAGTCTAAGAACGAGGCAAGAAGCTGGTGGTTCGGGTCACCGCGTTGCTAGAAAACTTCATCTGCCTTAGGTTGCAACGGTCGCAGGGCTGCGGGATGATAGGACGCTGGTTTGGGAACTCGACGATCGACGACTGTTACACAGGCCAAGACTGGTGCAAGGGCTGATTATGAAACGAATTTGCTGCGTGGTTTTTTTGTTCGCTAGCGTTTTGGTTGGTGGGAATGGTCCCGAGGCATTGGGGTATTTTCCGCAGGAGCAAACGGGGGCTGTTGGAGAGCAAGCGGCGATCGATCCGGAGCGTCAGGCGCGTTGGTGGAAGGGGAACTTGCATACGCATTCGTTGTGGAGTGACGGGAATGATTTCCCGGAGGTCATTTCGGATTGGTATCGCCAGCGGGGATATCATTTTTTGGCGATATCCGACCACAACGTCTTGCAGGAGGGGCAGAAGTGGATGGCGGTAGGAACGGTTCAGCAGCGCAGTCACGGCCAGGGAATGGAGCGGTACCTTGAGCGTTTTGGGAAGTCTTGGGTTGAGACCCGTGGCGAGCCTGGTACGGAGAAGTACCAGGTGCGGCTCAAGCCGCTGGACGAATACCGCTACCTATTGGAACGCAACGATCATTTCATTTTGATTCCTGCCGAGGAGATCACCGACAGTGCCGAGGGTCATCCGGTCCACATGAATGCGACGAACCTTGACGAAGTGATCAAGCCGCTTGGGGGCAAGACGGTCCGCGAGGCGATGGAGAACAATCTCCGAGCGGTGCTTGAGATTGAGAAAGCGAAAGGTCGCCAGATACTACCTCACTTGAATCATCCGAATTTCAAGTACGGGATTACCTTTGAGGATCTTGCGGCGGTGATGTCCGAGCGATTCTTTGAGGTCTACAATGGGCATCCTGGGGTCAATCATTTGGGCGATGCGAACAACCCTGGAGTCGAGCGCATGTGGGACTTAGCAAATCATTTGCGAGTCAACAAGCTCGGTGGGACGCTACTCTATGGGGTTGGGACCGATGACAGCCATGAGTATTTTGGCAAAGAGGGGAGTCGCCCTGGTCGAGGGTGGGTCATGGTCCGTTCGAAGTTCCTGACGCCTGAGCATTTGATCCGAGCGATGAAGGCTGGGGATTTTTATGCTTCGAGTGGAGCGACGCTCAAAGACGTGCGATGGCAGGCCGACGGCGGAACACTTTCAGTGGAGATCGACGCCCAGGAGGGTGTGACGTATACGACCGAGTATTTGGTCACGGATGTCGATGCAAAGCCCGAGGATATCGGTCGCTTGGGGTTAGCGACCCAGGAGCTCCGCAGTTCGTATTCGTTGAAGAAGGGCGAATCGATCGTCAGGGCCGTCGTCACATCGAGTCTGGCTCCAGCCGATGCGGTTTGGAGCACGCAGAAGCAGCAGGCATGGACGCAGCCGTTTAGGGCAGTTCCATGAGGGTTAGTCCGGTAGTTCAGTTATCGCCTAGTAGGGGGTCGAAGACTTCGGGAAGTTCGGCGCCATCGACAAAGCTCACCAGGGATTTGCTTCGGTGCGGGTGTTGAAGTTTTTTGACAGCTTTGCTTTCGATTTGTCGGACGCGTTCGCGGGTGACTTGGAAGATCTTGCCGACTTCTTCGAGGGTATAGGCGTATCCGTCTTCGAGTCCGTAGCGGAGTTTTAGGATTTCGCGTTCGCGGTAATTGAGCGTCAGCATCGCTTCGTGGATCTGCAGTTTGAGGGTGGTTTGGTGGGTCTCGTAGAGCGGATCGTTGTCGCGGTAGTCTTCGACGAATTCGCCGAAGAAGCTATCGTCGTGGTCACCGACGGGTTGGTCGAGCGAGAGGGGTTGGCGGGCCATTTTGATGACGACTTGGGCGTCTTCGATCGACATGCCGGCTCGTTTGGCGGTTTCTTCGATCGAGGGAGCACGACCGAGTTCTTGGTACAGATCGCGGGTGATCTGCCGAACCTTGCTCATCGTATCGATCATGTGGACCGGTACGCGGATCGTGCGGCTTTGATCAGCGATCGCACGGGTGATGGCTTGTCGGATCCACCAGGTCGCGTAGGTGGAGAATTTGAAGCCTCGGGCATGTTCGAATTTATCGACTGCGCGCATCAGGCCCGTGTTGCCTTCTTGGATCAGGTCCAGGAAGCTCAAACCGCGGTTGCGATACTTTTTGGCGATGGAGACGACCAAACGGAGGTTCCCGGCCGAGAGATCGCGTTTGGCAGCATCGTAGTGAAAACGGTAATTGGTCACCCGTCGGACACGGCGGTCCAGGGTGGCGGGGGTTTCGTAAGTGATTCGCATCAGGTAGCGAAGTTCTTTGAGCATTTCTGGCAGGGTGGTGCCCTCGACAAACCCGGATTTTTGGGCTTCGGCAATCCTTGTTTTCAGGGTCGCCATTTGATGTTCGATGGAAGTAAGTTTTTGGAACATCGGTTCGAGGCGATTGGTTCTGAGGTTCATTTCCTCGATCAGGCGGACGGCTTTGTTGCGTCGGACGATCAGGCGACGCCAAGCAGCTCGACGTTCGGAGATTGCCGACCGGCGGCAGATGGCCGTATGGAAGTCCGCGTAGTTGCGTTGCAGAAGATGGCGGAGCGTTTTGATGTTCGGACCGATCCTGCGCATGATCGCAATTTTTTCCGAGGCATTCGTCACACTCACTTCGATGGTTCGGTCAAGCCGCAGGCGTCCATCGCGAACTTGTTCGAGAAGTTTCGTAGCTCCTTGGAGCATGAAGTCGGTTGCGAGCATCCAATTGCGGTAATGGAATCGGGTTTGTTCGATGTGTCGGGCCGCCATGACTTCCTCTTGGCGGGTCAACAAGGGGATTTGGCCCATCTGCATCAAGTACATGCGTACAGGATCCTCGGTAGCATCGACGAAACCTTCTTCCTCGGCGAAGAAGTCTTCGGATTCCTCGTCGGCTAGGTCATCGTCGCTCAGAGCCCCTGGGGTGCTGATCGTTTCGGTTTCATCGATATCGAATTCGATTCCTCCTGGGAGGATACCGCTAGGGAGAATCCCGTTGGGAATCGCATCGATCATGTCGCGATCTTCTTCGAAGTAGGCTTCCTCGGAGGCGTTGGATCGGTCGTTGGAATTTCGACGGTTGGCTCGTTTTGGCATAAGAAGGGCTACTAAAACAGTCTCGTAGTTGCGGATCGACGATGGGCGCGCCTAGACAAAAGGGCTAGGGGCCTTTTGGTGGGATTGGCGGTAGTAGGAAGCTAGAAGAGCGACCGGCGTGCCATCACGGGCATTGTTCGCTGATTGGGGGGTAGAATCAACGGTTTTCGCAGAGAAAACGCTCTAAAAACCTTTGCAAGGAGGTTATTGCGTTGAGGACTGGGTGTGGAAAACTGTTCGGGATGGTTGAAAAATCCCACATGCGGTGAGTTTTTGCAACGCGCAAAGGTTGCGTTTGAGCAACGCGTCGGGTCAATTCGCATTGACCCCCTACGGGGCATTCTCGATACTTCCGACAGCGTATTGAATCTGATTTCGCCTCTGCGCATTTGGACAACGGCCGATGGATGATCAACTGCCTCGGGAGTGCCTGGAATTGGCTGAGCGAGCCCAGGGGGCTGCCTTGGAGCTTCAAGGAATTTCGACGGACGTCAAGAACCGTTGGCTTTTGCATGCAGCCGAGGGGCTCGAGAGGGCTCAGGAGGAGATTCTTCGGGCCAATGCGCGGGACTTGGAACAGGCCCTCGGGTATGGACTTTTGGAATCGGCCATCGACCGACTGCGGCTGGATCCGAAGCGCTTGGGTGGGATTGCACAGGGACTGCGAGCCGTGGCCGCTTTGCCCGATCCGGTCGGAGAGTGTATTGGGGGTTCGGTCCGTCCAAACGGGTTAACGATTCAGAAGGTGCGAGTGCCGATCGGGGTGATTTTTTTCATTTACGAATCCCGGCCGAATGTGACGGCAGACGCCGCGGCCATCGCGATCAAAAGTGGCAATGCGATTTTGCTTCGAGGAGGCAAAGAGGCCTACTTTACCTCCCGGGCAATTGTCGAGGTCTTGAGAGAATCTGCTTGCTGGGCTCGATTGCCAAGCGATGCGTTGCAGATGGTTCCGATGCTCGATCGCCGAGCCGTCGGCGAGTTGTTGAAGCTTTCCAAGCAGATCGATTTGGTCATACCGCGAGGCGGAGAGTCGCTTGTGCGGCGGGTGAGTGCTGAGGCGACCATGCCGGTGCTCAAGCATTTCGATGGGAATTGCCACGTGTATGTCGATTGCCATGCGGATTTGGAGCAAGCCCGTCGGGTGGTAGTCAATTCCAAGACCCAGCGGATGGGAGTGTGCAATGCTGCAGAATCGTTGTTGGTGCATCGGGGAGTTGCGCGGGAGTTTCTACCGAAGCTTGCACAGGATTTCCATCCCTTTGGCATCGAGCTTCGAGGAGACGGCTTGGCGATGGAGATCCTTCCGGGGATTGAGCCAGCGAGCCAGGAGGATTGGGCCCGGGAATATCTCGGACCGATCATGAGCATCAAGATCGTATCGGACCTGGACGAAGCGATCGCGCATATCAATCGTTATGGTTCGAAGCATACCGACGCGATTATGACCAAGGATATCCAGACGGCCCGACGGTTTACCAACCGGGTCGATTCGGCGGTGGTGATGGTCAACGCTTCGACACGATTCAACGATGGCGGACAGTTTGGTTTAGGTGCTGAAATCGGCATCAGCACCGACAAGCTTCATGCAAGGGGTCCATGTGGACTGACCGAACTGACGACTTACAAGTACGTGGTTTACGGGGATGGGCAGTTGCGAGAAGGCTGATTCGCATCGCAAACACATAACAGACAAGGATGTTGTCATGTCGTCAAAGAATCTCGAACGTTGGTTTCCAAGATTGCAAGGACCGATCGATTCGATCTTCCAGCAATGGGGAACGTTGGCATCGCAGAGGGTATCGGAGCGTCTGGGCCGTGCGGTTGAGTTTACCGTGAAGAGTGCATCGATCGCATCGGAGGAGTCTGGAGCTGCGTTGGAATCCGACTGCGAGTGCCGTCTGAAGGTCGATGGCATGGAGGATCCTTGGTCGCTTCGGATCGACATGCCGAGTATCTATCGGATGATCGATGGTTTGTTGGGTTCCTCGGCAAGTGAGCCCGATGGGGTCCGAGGGCCGTTGCGCCAGATCGATTGGCGCGTGGCGAAATTGGTGTTCGGGGATCTGGTAACGCCTTGTATAAGGTTATGGTTTGGCGATGTTTCGGTGGATCGGGATCGAGCCGTGGAGATATCGCGAGCGAAGCTGCTTGGAGCTCCCAGGGTCGTTGGCATTGCGACGGCACGCGTGCGGGTTGATTTCCAAGTACGGATGTCGGGTTTAGGCGCGGTAGGTGAAAAGAACATCGGCCAGGTCGATAGCCAGGTCGATGGCCAGTATGTAGGTCAAGGGGCTTGGTGGATCCCTGAGTCCTTGTTGGTCGATCAGTTGGGAAGGTTGTTATTTCAAGGGATGTTGGCAGCAGACTTGTCGGTGGTGCTCGCCAAATCGCGGATCTCGTGTGCGGAGTTGGCAGAGCTTGAGGTTGGCGACATCATTTCGACCGAGCAGATGGCAAGTAGTTTGGTAGATATTGAGAGTTTAGGTGGCTTGCTGTATCGAGCAGCGCCTGGGGTTTTTCGCGGTCGCCGGGCGGTTCGTTTGGTGGGCGTGCAACCGGAGCGATCGCAGGTTGCTTAGGGCCCCTGGCGTAGGCCTCTGGAGGATGGTTGGGGATCAGAATGTCTGACCAAGCGCCAAGCTTGCATAGCTCGACGCAATGCGGTGTTGAACCGGAGCCTTTTTTCGCTTTCTGTAACTCTTCAACTTGGCGAACTTGCGGTCAGTTCGGGACGCTTTCCGACAGCCGCGCCGATACAGAAATTCCTGGAGAACCTATTTTTGGACTCACCGGACGGCTTGCGCCGTTCCGCTTTGATTGGCCTTTAGACTTACCGGACGGCTTGCGCCGTTCCGCTTTCATTGACTTACCGGACGGCTTGCGCCGTTCCGATAAGGCAACGCTATTGGGGATCAATGGCCTTCGATTTGGCTCAACCGGATCAGGGAGATGAGTTCATCGGTCGAGAGTCTACCTGCGCGATCGGCGCCGTCGAGGACACCGGCGATGAGTTCGCGTTTGTCTTCGTGGAGGGCAAGGATCTGTTGTTCGATGGTGTCTTTAGCGACTAGCCGGTAGACGGTCACGGCGCGAAGTTGTCCGAGTCGGTGGGCGCGGTCGGTGGCTTGGTCTTCGACGGCTGGGTTCCACCAGGGGTCCATGTGGATGACATAATCGGCGGCCGTAAGGTTCAGACCGGTCCCCCCTGCTTTGAGGGAGATCAGGAACAGGTCCCCGCTTCCGGCTTGGAAGGCATCGACGGCTTCTTGTCGTTTGGCAGCTGGAGTCGCCCCGTCGAGGTATTGGTATTTGATACCGACACGGTCGAGTGATTCACGCAGCAGGCTCAGGTGTTGGACGAACTGGCTGAAGACCAGCGCTCGGTGTTCGCCTTCGCGCAGTTCGCTGACGATTTCCATGAACAGATCGAGCTTGGCGCTGGATTTATCCCAGCGTTTATCGACGAGTCTTGGGTGGCAGGCGAGTTGTCGCAAGCGTGTGAGCCAGGCCAGCACGCGGATGCGCATTTGGGGATCGGAATCTTCGGAGCCGCCTTGGGTAAGTTCGTTCAGGGCGGCGAGTCGAGCCGCGTCGTATTTCTTTCGTTCGGCTTCGGAGAATTCCGCGAGTCGGACCACTTCGGTTCGTTCAGGCAGTTCCGAGAGGACTTCTTTTTTTGTTCTTCGCAGGATGAAGGGACGCACGACGCGTCCGAGAGCCAGCAGACGGTCTTTGGAGCGGTGTCGTTCGATGGGTTCGGCGAAGTTCTTTCGGAATTTCTCCCAGGAGCCTAGCAAGCCTGGGCTAACGGTCCTCATGAGGCTCCAGAGTTCCCCGAGGTGGTTTTCCAGGGGGGTACCTGAGAGGGCTAGGTGCCAATCGGCTTCGATTTGCCGGACGGCTTGTGCGGTTTTGGTGTTGAAGTTTTTGATGAATTGGGCTTCGTCGAGCACGAGGGTATTCCAGGCTCTTTTGGTGAAGCGGTCGACATCGCGTTGGAGGAGTTGGTAGCTGGTGATGATCAGGTCACCGGGACCTGCTGAGTCGATGAGGGTTTGTCGATCGTGTTCTCGGTAGAGCATGGGTCGGAGCGAGGGAGCGAATTTTTCGGATTCGCGTTGCCAGTTGGAGCCGACGCTCGTCGGTGCGATGATCAAAGCGGCGCCGTTCTTGGCGCGATCCAGGAGGATGCCGAGGGCTTGGACGGTTTTGCCTAGACCCATGTCGTCGGCAAGAACGCCGCCGATACCCCAGTGGGCGAGTTTGGCGAGCCATTCGTACCCGGTGACTTGGTACTCGCGCAGATCGGCGCGGAGGTTATCGGGGACTTTGGGTTTAAGTTTTCGGGCTCCTGCGAGTCGTGCGAGGGCTTCTTTCCATGACATATCGGCATCGACGGAGATATCGCTTCCGAGGGCTTCCTCGACGACGGCGGTACCTGCTTTGGAGACGCGGAGTTCGTTACCATCGCCGATCGAGACGTCTTGGATGGCTCCGAGGCGTTGGCGGAGGGTATCGGAGATTTGGGCGAATTGGCCATCGCCTAGCGGAACGAACCGACGGCCTTGACGCAGGGCCGAGAGGAGTTCGGCCAGGGGGATTTCCAGGCCGTTTAGTTCGGCGAAGCCATCGAGACCGAACCAATCGCGGCCGCTGCTGAGTTTGACTTGGAGACGTTGCGGAGTGATTTCGCCGACGACCTGCATGGGTTGGCTTTTTGGCCAGCAAACCGGGGGAGCTTTTCCACCGAGGTTTTGGATCCGTTGGAGCAGATCTAGGGCATCGTCTGGGGTGGCAGCCAGCCAAGTAAAGGGTGCGTCGTAGGGGAGGAGATTGAGTTCAGCAGCTTGGGCGTATTCTTCGGCGATGGAGGCTTCTTCCTCGAGAGCTCGGAGGAGTTGGTAGCGTCCGGCGGTCGTTGCGATTCGGAGTCGTTCCGGGTCTTGGCCTGGAACGGGAGGTTCGACAACGGCATCGCAGGCGACGCGTAGGGCGACTTGGAGACCTTCTTTTCCTCGTGGGGAAAGGTGGAGTTCGATTTTCGGTTCGAGGGGTTGTTCGGGTCCGGCCAGGGATTCAGGCAATTGGACTTCGAGGCGTTTAGGTTTCGCGACGTGGACGATCAGGTCGGCGAATTTTTCGGCGGTATCTCGATCCATGATGGCTTCTCGGCGTTCGGCGGCGCTGAGGTCATTGATCAGGCGGAGAATGCGCGATTCGATGGTGCTCATGAAGAGCACGTGGCGTTGTCGGTCGATGCGCAGCAGGAGGGATTCCTGGTTATGGATCGTGCCTAGGAAGATCGTTGGGTCTTCGTGGATTGCATCGATGCGGACGTTGGATTGAAAGACGGCGGGTTTGAAGGCTTCGGCTTCTTGTTCGACGCGGACTTCGACGGGGACTTCTCGGATCCGGATAGGGGTTTGGACTGGATCGTCGAGGGTGCAATTGGGGTGATCGATCAGGAGTCTGAGGCATTCGCGGATGACGCGTGGTGTTTGGCCTCGGTAGGAGTCTTCGGCCGACTGAAGGACCAGAACGAGCATTTTGTCTGCCGGGTGGGACAGGGCCGTATCTGGAACCGAGTCGAGGTTATCTCGCAGCAGGCGTCCTTTGTTCCAACCGCCTCGTTTTCGGGAAGTCTGCAGGTGGGCTTGGATGCTCACGCCGTAGTTGGAGTATTGCAATCGCCATTGGATGCGTTGGAGTCGACGGTCGGGATCTTCGTCGGGGTCGGTTTCGGCGAGCGTTTCTTCGATATCGGGCTTGAGGTAGGCCAGCGATTCGACGAGTTTGCGTCCGGCTTGGCGTCCATCGGTAATGCAGCTTTGCATCCATTCGACCGCATCGCTTGGAGAGCGTTGGGTCAATTGTCTTCGAAGGTAATTCAAGCAATGGACTTGGTGCACACAGGGCTTGATCGTCTCGGTGCACGAGCAGGTCAGCAGGATGTTTCGGATAACTCTGCTAGCGGTGATGTCGCCGATTTGGTGGAGAAGTTTCGGGTCGAGCTCGACCGCAATGCCGGTGGTGAATTGGCCTTTGACTGGCGAAACGCCTTCGAGCTCGAATTGAAAGGCCAGGGAGGCTTCGGCATTTTTCAAACGGGGAAGATCGTTCGAGGCAAAGTACCGCGACATGAGGAGTTGTTGCGGGCGAAACTTCTTCTCTTGCTGAGCGATGGCGCTGAGGATGTGAACGACAAGACCGCTGGATTGCGGCAAGTCCAATTGAGACAATTTCGACATGCAGAGTGCTGGATCTATCGATGGGTAATCTCGAAGTGCAAACCGACTAGTGTGGTCGATCCGGGGAACTTGGCAAGGCGAAATCGAGGGTGCTCAGCAGATAAGTCAGCGTGTTGGATTGCTTGCAAAACCAAGTTGCAAAACCCGAGGTGGTTCGAAATATCGCAAGGATATGCTTGGGGGCGCGGCTCAAGGACTTGACGAATCGATCGCTTTGGTGTAAGCGTCAAGACCTCCTACGATGGGCAGTTCGAGTTGGCATTGATCGATTGCGAATTCGAGTCGAGTGCCTGGTTCGGGCCAGAGAGTGAAGTCTCGGTCGCTTGAGACTAGCACGAGCCCGATTTGTTCGCCGGGTTGGAGGATTTGGTCGTCGGGTTGGAGTTCGAATTCTACGTCTCGGAATTGGCCGGGGATCATGGGTTGTTCGGTCCAGATCGAATCGGCGTTGGCCGGGTCGGCCCAACCGCGGGTGATGACATCATCGGTGATCCGTTCGCTATTGGTCCAAGGCAGCGAGACGAGCCATACCGACAGGCAAGCCGTTGGGCGATCGCAAGCGATACGGAGTTTGATGCGAGGGATCCCCGAGAGGTGCAACGGGGCGGTGAGTTTTGGGGTGGCATAGACGAGTCGGTGGTTGCTCCATTCGGCTCGGATCAACTCAGGGACGCTGAAGGAGAAGTTGTCGATGATATCGTCGACTTGGATATCGTCGGCTTGGATATCGACGTTCGGATTGTCGTTTCGAGCCGGGGCGAGTTGTCCGATGCGTTTGCCTGCTCCTTGGGGTTGGAACGTGACGACTTTGGCATCGGGGTTTGGGTAATCGCCGTAGGATTCTGGTTTGCTGTTTCGTTTGCCTTCGCGGACGATCCATGCGTTGGGCTGATCCATGACTTTATTGTCTTGGCCGTAGAGGAAGTGGGAGAACCACTGGTTGAGGAGTTGGACCGGAGGTTGTCCGCCGTGGCCACCTTGGTGATAGTAGATTTTGCATGGCAAGCCTTTCTTTTGGGCGGCTTGGTAGATGCGGTAGCTATGTTCGGGCATGACGTTCCAGTCGTTGAAAGCATGTGCCATGAGCATCGCGGCCTTCATGTTATCGAGTTGATGGATGTAGTCGCGGCTTTTCCAGAATTCGTTGTAGTCGCCGTTGGTTCGGTCGAAGTTTTTGAGCATGCCATCGTCGCGGATATTGCAATCGCAGAAGTTTCTCGAGGCGTCGTATCCGGAGTGGATGAAGTCGTACAAAACGTCGATGTCTTCGCCCATGTAGCCGCCTGGGTGGCGCACGAGTCCATTGGAGCGGTAGTAGTGGTAGTAGGAGGTATTCGGAGCGACAGGAACGATGCATTCGAGGCCTTCGACACCGGTCGTTGCGGCAGCCAGGCAGAGCGTTCCGTTGTAGGAGGTGCCGATCATTCCGACCTTGCCGGTGCACCAATCGGCTTTGACTTCTTCGTTTCCGTCGACGCTTGTGAAGCCTTTGGCTCGTGCGTTGAGCCAATCGATGACGGCTTTGGGAGCCAGGGATTCGTTGGGTCCACCGACGGTGGGACAACCTTGAGAAAGCCCGGTTCCAGGGGAGGAAGAGTGGACGACGGCAAAGCCGCGTGGGACCCATTCGGCGAGGTGTTCGCCGTTGAGTCGCGGTCGTTTGGATTCTTGGGGGATCGCCGGGGGTTGTACGTGTTTCGGGGGAGGGGAGTTAAGGTTTTGTCGGGGGCTCCACATGTGTTCCGGAGAGGTCGAACCCATGCCTGCATAGTAGGGGCTCGACTGGTAGATCACCGGGACTTTCAAGCCTTCGGTCTGGGTAGGGCTGGGCCTAGTGACGCTGACATGGACACGATCGGGTTTGCCGTCTTGGTCGGAATCGAATGGGGTTTCGACGAACAGGTCGTGTTGGACCCAGTCGGATTTGAAGGCTTCGACGACTTGGGCTAGTCCATCGACGAAGACCGGCTTGGAACCTGCCGATGGCTTAGCGTCTGTCGAGGGCGGGGAGTCTTGGGCGACACAAAGGTTTTGCGCTAGGCACACGAGTGCGAAAACGAGGTTGAATTTCAGCATGTTGGATCGAGGGCTATTGAGTTTCATGATGGGTTGCTCGGTTGCATGGATTGGCCTTCGGCCAATCGGCTCAGGTCGTTCCAGAAGGTGACGTATTTGTTTCTATCTTTGATGTATTCATCGTCGAATACCGCGCGCCTGAGTTCTTCGCGTTGTTCGACGAATCTGGAGTAGTCTTTCGGTTCGTCGTGGTGAAAGACCGGGCAGGGTTTGTCGTAAACGATCGTAGCGCCTTGGTTGCCCTCGGTGTGAAAGCGGGACATTCCGATGACACGGTCGGCCACGAAGATCGCTTCGTTGAGTTCGTGGGTGACCATGAGGATGGTGTATTCGGGTCGTTTGCCTTCGCGTTTGCGTTGAAGGTTTTGTTGGTAGAAGCCCAGGAGCATGTACTGGAGGTCTTCTCGCATGGCTTCGTCCAGAGCACCGAAGGGTTCATCGAGCAGCACAACTTTGGGTCGCATGATGAGGGCTTGGGCGACGGCTACGCGTTGTTTCATTCCGCCGGACATTTCGCGGGGGTATTTTCCGCAGGCGTGTTCTAGGCCGACTTGTTTGAGGAAATCGCGGGATTGCTTGAGGTGTTCGCGTCGTTGCTGAAGGTATTTCGGGAACAGGACCAAGCGGCTGAAGAAGGAGCTTTGGTCGAGTTTCAGGCCGAAGGCGACGTTGGCTTCGGCGGTCAAGAAATCGTACAGGGAGTACTGTTGGTAGACGATCCCGACGTTGCGCGTCGGGCCGATGACCGGTTGGCCGTCGGCGAGGATCTGTCCTTGGGTGGGCGGGTGGGTACCGAGGATGGCTTTCAGAAGTGTGCTTTTTCCGCAGCCGCTCGGGCCGACGATGGCGACGATTTGTCCGGGCCAGATTTTCAGGTTGATTTGGTCCAGGACGGGAAAGTCACCGAAGCGGTGGGAGACATTGCGAACTTCGAGGGCGTAATCGCTCATGACGCGTGGGATCCACCGAAAACAATTTTGTACAGATGCATCGCGGCGATCACCGCAGCGCCGGCAACGATGCCGAAAAGCAAGTTGAACACGTATGGAGCCAGCCAGCTCAGTGGGGATCCGATCGCGGGGATCGCATGCATCGCATGGACGAACACTTCGCTCAAGTGGTGGAGCGAATCGAATTGGTGGGTGATGATTCCACCGCCGACAAGAAACATCGCAACCGTTCCTGCAACGGCCAGAAAGCGGAGCAGGTAGGGGGCAAACCACAAGATTGCTGCGCCGAGTTTTTTAAGGACACGATCCGTGGGGCTAGAGCCCTTGAGGGCCAGCCAATGGAGCCCTAGGTCATCGAGTTTGACGATGCCTGCGACCAGTCCGTAGACGCCGACGGTCATCAATATACCGACGGCGAGTAGGACACCGAGGGTTACCCAGAAGGATTGTCCGTCGAGGGTCCCGAGGGTGATGACGATGATTTCGGCCGAGAGAATAAAATCAGTGCGGATCGCACCTTGGATTTTTGTTTTCTCAAGTTTGACCGGATCGACGTCGGGATCATGGATCGCTTGGAGGCGTTCGGAACGGGACTGGGAGATTTCTTTGTCGGTTTTGGGGTGTAGCCACGAGTGGAGGATCTTTTCGACCCCTTCGTAGCACAGATAGATTCCGCCAAGCATCAGCAGCGGTTTGATCGCCCATGGGGCCAGGGCGCTGATCGCAAGGGCAGCAGGGATGAGGATCGCTTTGTTGAGAGCCGAGCCGACCGCAACTTTCCAAACCACGGGCAGTTCGCGATCGGCCGACAATCCGGTGACTTGTTTGGCGTTGAGAGCCAAGTCGTCGCCCAAGACCCCGGCGGTCTTGTTGATTGCGACTTGGCTCATCGTGGAAACATCGTCCAGGATTGTCGCGATATCATGTAGAAGCGTAAAGAGCGTAGCGCCTGCCATGGTGGCTGACTAGCCCTTCTTGGCTGCTTCGTATCGCTTGGAAACTTCGTTCCAATTCACGACGTTCCAGAACGCGGCGATGTAGTCGGGTCTTCGGTTTTGGTACTTCAGGTAGTAGGCATGTTCCCATACGTCCAAGGCTAGGATCGGGGTGCCTTCGATTCCCGCGACGGCTTTGCCCATCAAAGGAGAGTCTTGATTAGGTGTCGAGCCGATTTCGAGTTTGCCGTTGTTGACAACCAGCCAGGCCCAACCCGAGCCGAAGCGTCCGACGCCGGCGGCGGCGAACTTTTCTTTGAATGCATCGAAGCTTCCGAAGGTCGCTTCGATATCGGCAAGGAGAGCTCCGGAGGGTTTTCCGCCTGCATTCCAGCCGATGATGTTCCAGAAGAAGGTGTGGTTCCAGTGCCCGCCGCCGTTGTTGCGAACTGCGGTTCGTTTTTCGTCTGGGATGGCCGCTAGGTTGCCGACGATCTCTTCGATCGACTTGCTTTCAAACGGGGTGCCTTCGAGGGCCTTGTTCAAGTTATTGACGTAGGCTTGATGGTGCTTGCCGTGGTGGATTTCCATCGTTTGGGCATCGATGTGGGGTTCCATCGCGTTGGATGCATAGGGTAGAGGTGCAAGCGTAAAAGGCATTATGGAAGCTCCTGGAGGAAAACGAACATTGGTTCAAGCGATCGAGTATAGTATAGAGTCTCGACCGTGCGATGGGGTTAACTTACGTCAGGAGCGGTTTTTTCGCCAGTGCTAGGACCTCTGAAACGACCGGCCAAGGGGCGATCCAAGGGGATCTAGCCGGCTGGTAAAATCACCGAGTTCGTGGATTTGCAGAGAGGTCACCAAGGGATCAAAAAAGCATGAAAAACGTGGCTATTGTCTATTTTTCTGCCGCCGGGCATACCCAGCAATTGGCCCATGCGATCGCCGAGGGGGTCAGGAGTGTCCCGCAGACGACGGCGGTACTCTGGCGGATCGAGGGTTCGGACCTTCGCGAGGGTCGCTGGAAGAACCAGGAGGTCACCGACGGCTTGCAGCGGGCCGACACGATTGTCTTCGGTAGCCCGACCTACATGGGGGGAATGGCAGCCCAGTACAAGTCCTTTATCGATGCCTGCGGGGGCATTTGGTACGAGCAAGCTTGGAGAAACAAACTCGCAGCGGGATTTACTCATTCGCAAGGGCTATCGGGCGACAAGCTCAATACGCTCGAGGGATTGATGATCCAAGCGATGCAGCACGGGATGCTTTGGGTGAGCTTAGGGATGCTGCCCGAGGGTAGTTCGCCCGAACAGATCAATCGGATCGGCTCGTACATTGGCCTGATGGCCCAGAGCCAGGCCGACCAAACGAACTTATTCGAAGGGGACCGGCAGACGGCTCGGCTCTTTGGTCAGCGGATCGCCGATGCGACCCATCGCTGGCAACGAACTTAAACGACCTAACCACTCATTCTGAGGATCGTCATGTTGATACGGAGTATTTTGCCTCGATTGCTTGTCTTGATAGGTTTGTGGTTTTCCGCCGCGGCCTGGGGCCAGGAAGTCATTTCGTTCAATCGGGATATTCGCCCAATCCTATCCGAGAATTGTTTTTTTTGTCATGGTCCAGACACCAACAAGCGCGAGGCGGGTTTGCGACTCGATACGCTTGAGGGTTTGCATGGCACGCAAGGCAAACCCACTGGCGAAGGCAAACCCACTGGCGAAGGCAAGCCCACTGGCGAAGGCAAACCCGGAGTGCTTGTGGCTGGCAAGCCCCAGGAGAGCTTGCTCATCGAGCGGATCGAGACCCAGGATGCCGAGCAACACATGCCACCGCCCGAGAGCGGCAAGAAGCTCACGGCTGAGCAGATCGATTTGCTCAAGCGTTGGATATCGCAGGGGGGGCAATACGAGGGCCATTGGGCTTTTTTGCCGCGTAAGGTTTCGGAGGTGTCGGGTGACGAGCCGATGCAAAATCGGATCGATGCCTTGATCGCCCGGGAGTTAACCAAGCAGGGGCTTGAGGTTGGCCCTAAGGCCGACCGGGTCACACTGCTGCGGCGTCTGTATTTCGATTTGACCGGTTTACCCCCGACTCACACACAGGTTCAGGAGTATCTTGGGGATGAAAGTCCGGAGGCTTATGAGCGTCTGGTGGATCGACTTTTGGCGTCATCGCATTTCGGAGAGCGGATGGCGATGTGGTGGATGGACTTGGTCCGGTATGCCGATTCGGTGGGCTACCATGGGGATCAGGAGATGAGTGTCTCGCCATTTCGCGAGTATGTGATTCGATCGTTCAACGCGAATAAGCCATTCGATACCTTTACGATCGAGCAATTGGCTGGGGATTTGTTGCCATCACCGACGCTCGAACAGAGGATTGCATCGGGTTACAACCGACTCGGGATGATGAGCGCCGAGGGCGGGGTTCAGGATCGAGAGTATTTGGCCAAGTACATGTCGGAGCGTGTACGGAATGCCAGCGGGGCGTGGTTGGGGATCACGCTCGGGTGTGCCGAGTGCCACGATCACAAGTTCGATCCCCTTTCGGCGAAAGACTTTTATAGCTTTGGGGCCTTTTTTGCGGACATCAAGGAGCGGGGTTTGTACTCGGGAGCCAATTCCGATGGCAACTGGGGGCCCTATGTGAAGGTCCCGAACCAGCCGCAGGAGTCCGAGTTGGCTTCGATCGATCAGAAGATCATGGAGCTACAGGGTTTGATCGATCAGGACACTCCGGAGTTGCTTTCGGATTTGGAGGCTTGGGAAGCCTCCCAAGCACCTTGGACGGTTCTGCGAGGCGACGCTTTGGTGTCGCTCGAAGGAGTATCGCTTGCGGGGATGCCCGATGGATCGTACTTGGCAAGCGGCAAGAGTCCGGCCAACGACACGTATTTGATGACGGCCAGTGATTTGCCGGCGGGAGTCACTGCGTTTCGACTCGAGGTCTTGCCCGACGCGTCGTTGCCCAACCAAGGTCCGGGTCGAGCCGGCAATGGAAATTTTGTGCTTTCGGAGTTTGTGGTGCATCATCGCAAGTCCGATGGGACGACCGCTCCGGTGGCGCTGATCGATCCGAGTGCGACCTATGAGCAGACTGGGGCTGTCCAAGGGAATCCGTATGGCAAGTGGACGGTCGCTGGAGCATTGGACGCAGACATCAAGGGTCGCCAATGGGGATGGGCGGTCATGGAGCAGGTCGGCAGGCCGCATGCTGCTGTATTCCAGACGGCTGAGGATTTGAAGCTTGGTCCAGGCGAATCGATCGTCGTAGGGCTTTGGCAGAACCTGGATAATCCGCAGCACACGATCGGTCGTTTTCGTATATCGGTCACGACGGCCAAGCGGCCTGTGGAAGTTTCTGCGAGTTTGCCAGGAGAGCTTGAGGGGATTTTGGCCAAGTCCCGATCGCAGCGCAGTGCCCAGGAGCAAGCGAAGGTTTTATCCCATTACCGATCGATTGCGCCGAGGCTCGAGCCGCAGCGGCAGCAGATCGTCGCGTTGCGCAAGAGTCGCGAGGAGCTCGACAAGCGGATACCCACGACGTTGGTAACCGAAGCCGTCGAGCCGCGGATGGTGCGAATTTTGGCTCGGGGCAATTGGATGGACGAGCAGGGCCAGGTGGTCTTGCCGGCTTACCCTGAGTCTTTAGCGGCGCTGACGCCCAAAGCGGCCTCTGGGCAAGCGGCCTCTGGGCAAGCGAGTCGATTGACGCGATTGGATCTAGCGAAATGGATTGTCGATCCGAACCATCCGTTGACCTCACGCGTCGTCAGCAATCGCTTATGGAAGCTGTTGTTTGGAGTTGGGATATCGCGTCGGTTGGACGATTTGGGAGCGCAAGGGGAGTGGCCCAGCCATCCGGAGTTGCTCGACGAGTTATCGCAGTGGATGATCGACACGGGCTGGGACATCAAGCGATGGATCAAGACGGTGTTGATGACGGAGGCTTATCAGCGTTCCTCGAAGGCACAAATGGGGGTAAGGGACCAGGATCCTTACAATCGCTATCTAGCGCATCAGGGACGGTTTCGGTTGGATGCCGAGATGGTTCGTGACAATGCATTGAGTGTCAGCGGGTTGTTGGTCACCAAGCTCGGGGGGCGGAGCGTACGGCCTTATCAGCCCTCGGGTTATTGGGCTTATTTGAATTTCCCTCAGCGCGAGTGGCAAAATGGGGCAGGCGAGGAGTTGTATCGTCGGGGGCTCTACACGCATTGGCAGCGACAGTACTTGCATCCGAGTCTGTTGGTTTTTGATGCACCGAATCGCGAGGAGTGCACCGCCGAGCGTCCGCGATCGAACACGCCGCTTCAGTCGTTGGTTTTGCTAAACGATCCGACGTACATCGAGGCGGCACGGAGTTTTGCGGAGTTGATTTTAAGGCAAAGCGGGGAGGTTTCGGACAAGCTTCGCTTTACGTTTGAGCGAGCCTTATCGCGGCCACCGACTGCCCAGGAGTTGGAGGTATTGGTTGGTTTGTACACATCGCACCTTGAGCAGTTTCAAGGATCGGTCGATTCGGCCAAGGCGTTGCTTGGGGTAGGCAGTCGGCCCGTTGCCCAGGACCTGGATGCAGCGCAGTTGGCTGCTTGGACGAGTGTAGCGCGCGCGGTGATGAATTTGCATGAGTTCATCAGCCGGTACTGAGTTGGGTTGGTGGTATTTGGGTTGGTGGTTTGGATGAGGTTTGGCAAGTCCGAGAATCGCACACGAGAGAATCGCACACGAGAGGATCGCAGTCAGATGAGTTCGCAAAACGATTGGATAGGTCGAAGGACGTTTTTGCAGCGGCCGGGGATCAGTCTTGGGGCCATGGCGTTGGGATCGCTGATGGGTCGCGAGAATCGGTCGATGGGTTTTGATGGCCCCAGTAGTGGTGGATTGCCGGGGGTGCTTGAGCCACTGCATCATGCTCCAAAGGCCAAGCGGATTATCTGGTTGTACATGGCCGGTGGGATGACGCATTTGGAGACGTTTGATCACAAGCCCAAGTTGGCGCAGATGCATGGTCAGGCGATGCCCGAGTCGATTACCAAGGGTCAGCAGATTGCGCAGTTGCAGGGACAGAAGTTGAATTGTTTTGCCCCACAGCACAATTTCAAGCCTTGGGGTCAGAGCGGCCAGATGATCTCGGAGATATGGCCGCAGTTGGCCTCGAAGTGCGCCGACGATTTGTGTGTGGTCCGATCGCTTCACACCGATGCGATCAACCACGATCCAGCGCACACGTTTATGAATACCGGTTCGATGAACAGCGGACGCCCGGCGATGGGTTCGTGGTTGCTCTATGGGCTCGGTTCGCAGACGGAGAATTTACCTGGCTTTGTGGTGATGGTTTCGACGGGCAAGTACGGGCAGCGGCAACCGATTGCGGCGCGTCAGTGGCATTCGGGATTTTTGCCTGGCCAGTATCAGGGGGTTGAATTTCGAGGGACAGGGGATCCGGTGTTGTATGTGGGGAATCCCAAGGGGGTCGATACGCTGAGGCAGCGACAGGTGGTCGATGCCATTGCGTCGCTCAATGGGCTAGCGAATCAGAGGCTAGAGGATCCGGAGATTGCAACACGGGTTCGGCAGTACGAGTTGGCATTTCGTATGCAGTCGAGTGTACCGGAGTTGATGGATGTGTCGAAGGAGCCGGAGCATATATTCGATTTGTACGGGACCAAGGGCGGCGATGGTTCGTTTGCGTCGAATTGTTTGCTGGCTCGGCGCTTGGCCGAGCGTGGGGTGCGATTTATCCAGTTGTACCATCGCGACTGGGATCACCATGGGTCCGTCAAGGCGCATTCGGAGGGGACGGCCAAGGAGGTCGACCAGGGAGTTGCGGCGTTGATCACGGATCTAAAGCAAAGGGACATGCTCAAGGACACGATCTTGGTGTTTGGATCGGAGTTTGGTCGCACGCCGATGGCCCAGGGGGATGGGCGTGATCACCACTTGGCTGGATTTACGATGTGGTTTGCTGGTGGTGGTTTTAAGCCTGGGTTGAGCTACGGCTCGACCGACGAGTTTGGCTACCATGCCGTCGAGAATGTGGTATCGGTGCATGATATCCATGCGACGCTGTTGCATCAATTGGGGATCGATTATCAGCGGTTCAGTTACAAGTTCCAGGGACTCGATTCACGCTTGACCGGCGTGGAGCCTTGCCGAGTGGTCCACGAGTTGCTTGCGTGAGTCTACGAGGGGTATTCCGGTCAGCAATGGGTGGCTTCGGATCGATGAACAGGGACAACTGCGATGCGCATTGGATGGAGGTGGCATTGGAGTTGGCCAAGCGGGGGCAGGGCTGGGTCGAGCCCAATCCGATGGTCGGGTGCGTAGTGGTCCGCGCCGGGGAGCTGATTGCAAGCGGGTTTCATGAGCACTTCGGGGGACCGCATGCTGAGGTTCATGCGCTTCGGGGCTTGGGTGCCGAGGTTCTTTCTGAGTCAACGGTCTATGTGACGCTTGAGCCCTGTGCCCATCATGGCAAGACCCCACCGTGTGTCGAATTGCTTTGTAGCAAGCCGCCGTATCGCGTGGTCGTAGCGATGGAAGACCCGTTTGAAAAAGTTGCGGGGCTTGGGATTTCCAGGCTCCGACAGCAAGGGATCGATGTCACGATTGGGGTGCTCGAGGAGCAAGCCCGAGCGCTCAATGCACCGTATCTGAAGCGACTCGCTAGCGGATTGCCTTGGGTGATCGCCAAGTGGGCCATGACACTCGACGGAGCGATCGCGACCGGTTCGGGGGACTCGAAATGGATATCCAATGCGTTATCTCGGCAGCAGGTGCATCGCATGAGGGCTCGGGTCGACGCGATCCTTGTGGGCAGTTCGACGGTACTGGCAGACGATCCTTGGTTGACTGCAAGGCTCGGTCCCGATGAGCGGATCGCGCGTCGCGCGCTGCGGGTGGTATTGGATCGGCGGTTTCGCATCGGCCTCGAGAGCCGCTTGGTTCAGAGTGCCAAGCAGATCCCGGTGCTGGTGGTTGTCGACAGCCAGTCGATCCGAGGACTAGCAGGCAAGCGGCAGGCATTCCAGGAGGCTGGCGTCGAGTTCTTGGAGTTGGAGCAATCCCTTGCGATCGATTCACAAGCGGGGCTCGAGCGGATTTTGCGCGAGATTGCGGATCGAGGGGGTAGCAATGTGCTTGTCGAGGGTGGCGCCGAGGTCTTCGGGAGTCTGTTCGACGCAAGGCTCGTCGACCAAGTGGAGTGTTATATTGGGCCGAAACTCGTCGGTGGCCGGGATGCGAGACGAGCCGTTTTTGGTTTGGGCGTGAGCGAGATTTCGAGGGGTTTTGGCTTTGAAAACGCCTCTTGGGAGTCGCTCGAAGGGGATTTGCATTTTTCGGGGATTTTGGCAAGGTGTCCGTCGGAAAGGCCATAGCTTTGGGGTGAAGGGATCTTGGGATTTTACGGCAATTACAACCTGGGATTCCTCGATTCGCTTGACAGTTACCCTGGGAACGAGTTGTAATAACGCTTAGTTCAACCCAGACGGTTTTCCGCGATGGCGGTTTTCCGCGATGGTGGTTTTCCGCGATGGTGATTTGCAGGGTCTTTTTGATATTCACTCAAAGTTGAGGCAATACGATGCGATTTAAACTTTTGCTAGCCATGTGCTTGGCCACCATGCCGATGTGCTTGGTAGGTTGTGATTCCGGTGGTGAGAACACGGTTGGTACCGGTAGCAAGGAGCCGCCACCGGACGTCAAGGAGCGGATTGAAAAAGAGGCGAAGATGCGAGAAGACGCCGCAGCGAACGCAGCCAAGAACCCGACTCCTTCGGATGGACGCACAGCACCTCCAGGTGGCTGATCGTTGGGATGGAATAGAAATCAAGTTGAAGGCCTCTTGAGAATCAGGAGGCCTTTTTCGTTTGGCCAGTTACCCGCGAGGGTGGAATTTCTGGTGCACTTTTTTGAGTTTGCTGTTTTCGACTTGGGTGTAGATCTGAGTCGTTTCGATGCTGGCATGTCCTAGCATTTCTTGGATTAGTCTCAGGTCCGCACCGCCGGCTAGCAGGTGGGTAGCGAAGCTATGGCGGAGGGTGTGGGGAGAGGTTTCCGGGTCGATTCCTACGCGCAGCGCGTAGCGTTTGACCAATTCCCAGATCGCTTCACGGCGGAGTCTTTGTCCAGAGCGCGAGACGATCAGCCATGGGGTTTGTTTCGAGTCTCGGTGTTCGATCAGCGGAATTCGCGAGGAGTCCAAGTACTCTCGGACCGCTTCGATAGCACGTTGGCCTAGGGGGACCATCCGTTGTTTGCTTCCTTTGCCATCGGCCAAGCAGTAGCCTTGATCGAGGAAGACGTTGGCAAGGAGCATATCGGAGACTTCCGAGACGCGGCAACCGGTCGCGTAGAGCAGTTCGAGGATGGCACGATCGCGAATCCAAAGAGGGTCGTATTTTTGGGGTGCGGTTAGGAATCGATCGATCAACGAGGCGTTGATGACCGTCGGGACGCGACGCCAGAGTTTTGGGGTGGTTAGCAGTTCGGCGGGGTTATCGGTGATGGCGGCTTCGAGTTGAAGGAACTTGTAGAACATTCGCAGCGAGACGATATGGCGTGCGATGGAGCTAGCGGCGAGTCGTTGTTCTTTGAGCCAGACGAGATAATTGGTTAAATCGTCAATCTTTAACTTGTTGGGCATTCGGCCAGCGAGCCAGGATTGGAAGTGCGCAAGGTCCCGTCGGTAGGCTGCAACGGTATTGGAAGCCAGATGGCATTCGGTGCGCAGGTAATTCAAGAAGCGCTCGGACCAACCGTCGAAGGAGGTTTCGAGGTTGCTGGGGGTTTGGGTTTGGAGCGAGAGTTTCTTGAGCTTGCTTTTCATATCAGGAATATACCTCACGGTTTGAACCGATTACACTGAGGCTCGATGAACATCAAAAATCTGGGTTTATTGCGACGAAGAGGGGCTTGGGATGCGAGTATTGGTCGTTGGGGGTGCTGGATACATCGGATCTCACACGGTCCGATTGCTCAATCAGACAGACCATGAGGTTTGGGTTTATGACAACCTTTCGATGGGTCATCGCGCTAGTGTCAAGCCCGAGCAACTGATTGTAGGGGAGCTGACGGATCGCGAGCACCTCGAGGGGGTACTTCGTGAAAACCGACCCTTGGGTTGTTTGAATCGATGCGAGCATGCTCGGTCAAGAAGTTTTTTTTTCGAGCACTACGGCGACTTATGGTCAGCCTTCTCGTATTCCGATTGCCGAGGATACGCTTCAATTGCCGATCAATCCTTATGGGTTTACCAAATTGGTTATCGAGCGGGCCTTGAAGGACTACGCTCATGCTTATGGGTTTGCTGGAGCGGCTTTGCGTTACTTCAATGCGTCTGGGGCCTCGGCAGACGGGACGATCGGAGAGGACCACGCCCCGGAGACTCATTTGATTCCGTTGATTTTACAAGTGGCCTTGGGGCAGCGTGAATCGATCCAGGTGTTTGGCAACGACTACCCTACTGCAGATGGAACGTGCATGCGCGATTACATTCACGTGGAGGATTTGGCTACGGCCCATGTGACGGCCTTGGAGAAGCTCGAGGCAGGCAAGGTGCTAGAGGTCAATCTTGGAACGGGAGTTGGCAACAGCGTGCTAGAGGTAATCAAAGCCTGTAGAAAGGCAAGTGGTCATCCGATTCCGGTCGTGATGTCACCACGGCGCGCAGGAGAACCTGCGGAGTTGGTCGCTGAGTGTGCATTGGCAAAGACGCTTTTGGGGTGGGAGCCAAGGTATCGTCGGATTGAGGATATTGTTCAGACCGCTTGGAATTGGCATAGTCGCCATCCTCAGGGCTACAACGATCGCCGCTAAGCTTCAGTGGGTCTTTTTGACCTGAGACCTTTGTGACCTGAGACCTTTGTGAACGGATCGCTTTAAAAAAAAAGGGGTTGCTGTGCAAGACATCATCATTGAGAAGCCGTACGAGTTTATCCCACCGAACCGCCGTCGTTGGTTTCCTCGGACGGTCCTTAAGCTCAACATTGTGTCTTGGTATCTGAAGCGCTACGAGGGAGTCGTAACGCATCGGCTCGAGGGGGTCGACCATCTTCGGGAATCTTTGCGGCTAGGTCACGGTGTTTTATTGACGCCGAATCATTGTCGGTATGCGGATCCGTTGGTGCTTTCGCACGTAGCCTTAGCCGCCGATACGTTGATGTATGCGATGGCAAGCTGGCATTTGTTTCATCAAAGTCGCTTTCAGCGTTGGGCTTTAAGGACGATGGGGGCTTACAGTGTCTACCGCGAGGGGCTCGATCGCCAGGCGTTGGATTTGGCGATCGAGACGCTTTCTGTGCCGGATCGTCCTTTGGTCGTTTTCCCGGAGGGCTCTGTTTTTCGAACCAACGATGTGCTCCAGCCGCTGCTCGATGGTGTAGCGTTTATGGCAAGGACAGCGGCCAAGCGTCGAGCCAAAGAGGGCAATGGTGGCAAGGTCGTGATACACCCGGTGGGAATCAAGTATTTGTTTCATGGCGACTTGAACAAGGCGGTAGGACCGACGCTCGAGTCGCTTGAAAAGCGGCTTACATGGGAGGTGACCAAGAAGGCACCGATTCTTGAGCGGATCGCCAAGATCACTCATGCGATGCTTAGTCTCAAGGAGATCGAATACCTTGGCTCACCGCAATCGGGTTCGATCGTCGAGCGTCAGCAGCGCTTGGTCGACCATCTTCTCGATCCGTTGGAGGTCGAGTGGATGGGCAAAGACTCCGATGGGCCAATCATTCCGCGGATCAAGGCACTGCGGATGAAGATCGTCCCGGAGTTGACCACTGGGGAGTTGTCCGAGACAGAGCGCGAGCGAAGATGGCAGCAGCTTTCACGCATTTATTTATCGCAGCAAGTCGCCTCGTATCCGCCGGAGTATTTGTCATCGCCGACGACCGACACGCGGATCCTCGAGACCGTGGAGCGATTGGAGGAGGACTTGACGGACAAGGCTGGGATTCATGGGCCCATGGAGGTGGTGATTCGCATCGGCGAGGCGATCGAGGTTCCGGCCGATCGCGCACCGAAGGGGGAGGAGGATCCGATCATGCGGACGCTTCGCGAGCGGATGCAGGGGATGCTCGACGATTTGGCACAGTTGAGCAATCCGATTCGTCTGGAGACT
This sequence comes from Planctomycetota bacterium, assembly GCA_026692845.1. Lineage (GTDB taxonomy): Bacteria > Planctomycetota > Planctomycetia > Pirellulales > Pirellulaceae > JBKCUI01. The sequence goes on from JAPLNM010000050.1 coordinate 27,442, forward strand.
TGATCGAGTTTTCCAACGACACCGAGCCGTTTTTGCCGCTAGGCTTCGAAGTCACCGGCGGTCCCTAGACCACGTCCGATATGGATCTCGCAGGCTAGCCTTGCGACGATGAACATCCATTCGACTAAAGCAGGGCAGTGGTCGAAGCAAGCCTTGAGCTCACTGCGAAGATAAGCAAGATCGCAGGGGCCGCGCAAGCGGTTTCGTTCGCGGTAGATCACTGGCCAAACGCAGTTCCAGGTCCTGCGCATCGCTGGGCTCAGGCCGTAGGAATCGGCTAGCAATGCTTCGCGGTGCCACTGAGCAAACTGGTCGATGCAGGTAGTCCAGGTTGTCGAGTCGGGGTTGAAGTTGCTCAGAGTTAATTTGGATGCGAAGCGCTCTTTGGCACTTCCAAGTGCATCGATCAATCGTTCGGTCAGAAGATCGATGCTTGGGCGAGGTGCGAGGAATTCCGATTCCATCTCGATGCTCATCCAATCGGGTTGTTCGAAGCGAACCGTCCAGTTCCTTGGGGTCCAGTCGAGGGAACAAGCAAGGTCGAGGATGTTTCCTGTGGGAAAGGCGTTGACGTTCATCGGCTTGCTCCGACGGATCGCTAGTTTGCGAACCATGGTTGTCCAGTCCTGGGACGTCACGCGGGCTGTGGCTCGGAACGAGCAAGGGACAATGCCTAGGAGTTCAAGCCATCGGGATTGCGAGGGGTAGTCTGGATCGTTGGATTGGACAGCGTCGGGAGTAAAGACGAAATTTTCGTCGTCTTCGAATCGCCAAGGAGAGCTGTGGGCTGGGATCAGATCCAGGAGTCCTTGGAGGTGATGTTCTTGTGCGTAATTCCAAAGCTTGATCGCTTCGTCTTTTTGCTCTGGGAGCACCTCGCTTGCCGAGAGGACTTGGATGGTCGTCATCCAGGGCCGAATCGCGCGGGCTTTTTCGTGGTTGACACAAAGGGTTAGGGACTGAAGCCAGCTTTCGGTAAATTCTTTTTGGTTGCTCATGGGTGGCGATATAGCGGCTAGTGGCAGCTAGGTGCTAGAGCGAAACGGGCATGCGGTAAGCCTCTTAGAGCGAAAAGTCGATGATCGTCATTGCCGAATTGGGGAACTCGGCGAATTGGGTTAGCAGTTGCGCACCTCGATGTAGCCCAACGGTATTGCTGACCAATCGTTCGGGGGAAATCGCACCCGAGTCGATCATTTCAAAGATGCGGGGGTAATGGGTCGGTTGCATGCCATGGCTGCCGTAGATTTCCAGTTCTTTGGCAATGACGCTTGCCATGGGAATCGCCGGATGGGAGTCCTCGGCGAGCATCAAGCCGACTTGGACGTGTCGACCGCGTTTGGCTAAGCAATCGATGGAGTTGAAACAAGTCTGTCGGTGACCGAGCGCATCGATCGAGACATGGGCACCTCGGCCGGTGATATCGCGGATAGCCGCACTGGGATCGAGCAAGGAGGGATTCAGCAGGAAATCGGCTCCGAGTTCGCGGGCCGATTCCAAGCGGTTGGGCTGGATGTCGAGGGCGATGATCTGTGCGCCGAGCGCTTTGGCGATCATGATCGCCGAGAGTCCGACGCCGCCACAGCCATGGATAGCGATCCATTCGTTGCGTTGCAATTTGGCTTGGTCGATCAACGCGCGAAATGCGGTGATGAATCGGCAGCCCAAGCTTGCAGCGCTTGCGAAATCGATCGAATCGGGCAGGGCGACCAAGTTGGTATCGGCGCATCGGATCAGGACTTGGTCGGCAAATCCTCCCCAGTGCGTGAATCCTGGCTGAGAGTGGTTATCGCAGATATGGGTGTTGCCCAGATTGCATTCGGTGCACGCGCCGCATCCGCAGCAGAAAGGGACAGTCACGCGTTGCCCGGCGTGAAATCGTCGGACCGATTTGCCGACGTTGGCGACGACTCCAGAGAGTTCGTGGCCTGGTACATGGGGCAGTTGGATATCGGTATCGTGGCCCATCCAGGCGTGCCAATCGCTGCGGCAGATTCCGCAAGCTTTCAGTTCGATCACCGCATCGGCATCGCTTGGGATGGGCAAGGGGACTTGCTCGATAGCGATGGGGCCTTGGAAGCTCCGGAAGACAGCAGCGCGCATGGGTTCGGAGGGTTAGGAAGTCGATTCGGTCAGTTCGGTCAGTTCGGTCGGTTCGTTGGCAAGGACGCGTGTTTCGACCGGGCTACGGCCCTTGCCGATGGGGTGGGTGTTGTGGATCCCGATGGAGACTTGTCGAACGGCGCGTTGAACGATGCGTTTGAGGTCGGTTTCCCCTAAGGCGATCAGGGCGGTGATAGCCGCCGAGAGGATGCAGCCTGCGCCGTGGGTGTTTTGGGTTTCGAATCGTTTGGATTGGATCGCGACGTTTTCTTTTCCGGATCCGAGGATATGTTCGGATTGACCGTTGACCTCACCCATTTTCGCCAGGACGAATCGAGCACCCATTTGGTGCAGATCATGGATGGCTTTGGCGACGTCTTGGTTGGTCTTCAGAGCGATTCCGGTGAGTCGTTCGAGTTCGAATCGGTTGGGGGTAACGAGAAAGGCTTTGGGCAGGAGTCGGCGGTAGGCTGCCACGGCGTCGTCATTGACCAGGGAGTCCCCATGCTTGCTGACCATGACCGGATCGACGATCAGAGGGAAGTTGAATTGTTGGGCGCGTTGATGGATCGCATCGATGGTTTCGGCTGTCCCCAGAGCGCCGGTTTTGGCGACCAGAGGCTGGATGTCGTCGAGGACAGCATCGAGTTGATCGAGAACCAGATCGGTGGCAAGGTTTTCGACACGGCGGACACCTAGGGAGTTTTGGGCGGTGATCATGGTGACGACCGACGCACCGTAGACGCCGAATTGCTGGAAGGTTTTAAGGTCGGCTTGGAGTCCTGCGCCGCCGCTTGGGTCTGAGCCAGCGATGCTCAGAGCGATTGCATTTGGGCGGTACTCGGTGGGTCGGTTCATAGAGCGGTGTCCTTGGGTCAGGATATCGGTAAAGCGGGTTCGTATTGGGGTCCTAATCGATTTAGGGTCCTAATCGATCCAGTTGCCAGTGGTTTTCTTGGCGGAGGTAGCGAAAGCGGTCGTGGAGTCTCGACGGGCGGCCTTGCCAAAACTCGATCAGATCCGGAAAGACGCGGTATCCACCCCAGTGATCTGGGCATGGGACCGGGGCACCTTGGAGCTTCCCGTCGAGTTGATCGACGAGCTGATCCAGGGTGGATTCCTCGGGAATGACTTGGGATTGGGGAGAGACATTGGCGCTGAGTTGGCTGGACCGAGGTCGGGAACGAAAGTACTGTTCCGAGAGGTTCGAATCGACTTTCGTTGCGATGCCTTCGACGCGAATTTGGCGTTCGATGATTGGCCAGAAGAAGCCCAGAGCGACACGGTTTTGGTGCGCGATCTGGTCTCCTTTGGCCGAGTGGTAGTTGGTAAAGAAGACAAATCCGCGGTGGTCGTATTCCTTGAGCAGTACGATTCGACAGGCGACCGAACCGTCGGTTTTTACTGTTGCCAGGGACATCGCATTGGGTTCGAACCATTCGGGCAGGTCCAACGAGCGCAGTTGATCGAACCAGGTGCCGAAGAGCGCAATGGGGTCATCGGGTAACTGATCGCGCAAGAGCGAGCCGAATCGATAATCGCGTCGCAGGTGGTGAATGGTCATAGCGGTGTTGGTGTGCGATTACTTTTTGGCGATTACTTTTTGGCGATTACTTTTTGGCGATTACTTTTTGCCTAGGATGAACGCATCGATTCCCCAACCATCTTTTTCGGTACGGACGACCAAGCCTCGGGGGGTGAAGAAATGTTTGACTTGTTCGAAGGGAGGGAGTTTGCTTCCTTGGATTTCTTGGGGTTTGGATTTATCGGTTTTCAGAACGCGTTCGGCGATGATTGCCATGAGCGAGCGAGATTGGGGGAGCAAGCCTTGTCGGAACAGTTCGTATTGCATTTCTGCGGATCGATACGCCAGGTCGATTTCCGAAAAGGACTGTCCGCTTTGGCTTAGGAGTTTGGTTTGCATGGTGCGGACGAGTTGGACATTGTCTTGTTTTTCGAAGTCCCCTTGGATGGATTCATTTTTTGCATTCTCGATGACTTGGACGAGCGAATCGGGGTTGGAGGCAAAGAAGAAGTAGCCGTTGACGATGCAAACGCCCCATTTGCTAAGGAGGGGTTTTTCTTCTTCTTCCTCTTTTTGGTTTTTGGCGCCTGGGTTGTTGAACTCGATGACTTCTTCTTCCTCTTCTTCATTGGAGAATTTCCAGATGCGGTAATCGCCGATGTCTTCGAGGGAAGAGCCTGGTTCGCTTTTGGAGTAGCGGTTGAGCACGCCGTAGAGTTTGTTGTCAGGATCGTTGAGTTTGATGCAGATCAAGGATCGCTTGGAGTCTGGGGTGATCGGCTCGATGATTTCGGTAACGGTGTAGAACTCTTGGCCGATGAAGGGGAGGATTTCCTTGCGGATATCGATTTGGGGGCCTTGGGGATCGTTTTTGATTTGCTCGAGGATTTCGTCGAATTGTTCGTCGCCGATGTAGGCATCGACGATGCCACGGAGTTTGGGGAAGGCTTCGGAGAAGTTCCAGGAGAAGCCCATGACGCTTGCCGAGGCCGAAGAGATCCAGGGTGGAGGCACGAGGGCATCTTGGTTGGGGAAGTCGAGGATTTGTACCGACTCGGGGACTTGTTCTTCGCGGAGGATGAAGCCTTGATGGTGCATATCGAGGTCTTCTTTGGCCATTTGGACGCTGCCGGCTGCGGCGGTAATGGTTCCGAAGCCTTGGTCCTCGAGGAGCTTGAGCAAGTCGACTTGTTTCTTGCTTTTTTGTGCGGCGATCGAGCGAAGGAGTTTTCCGAGGCCAAGGGGTTGCACGAAGTATTCGACTTCGGCTGAGTGTTCGTCGCGGGCGATGCGTTGTTGGATGCTGGTGTACAGATCGGACTTGGCCAGTGAGTCTTGGCGGGGATTGGCTTGAGCATCGATGAGTTCTTCGATCGAGCGCAGGTCGTCGGCGATCAGGAGTTGGTTTTTTGAGACGGCGAAATACGAGTCGCGCGTGCGTCCGTCGGCCGTGAGCTTAGGAATGCTGTAGTGCTTGACTTCGATTTCTTTGGTATCGATTTTCTTCAGAGTTCCTTTTTGGCTTTCCATATCGGAATGGACGCGTTGGAAGAATTTATCGAGGGATTCCTTCCGGTCAGCCACGTCGATGATCAGGGCCAAGGAGAAGGGCTTGTCGGTCGCTTCGGGCCGGGAGATGAGACCTAGAGCCGCTTGCCCTGAGCAGAGGTTTTCGAGGTCTTCGACTTTGAGGCTCAGTTGCCAACCGGCCGAGGCCAAGCGTCGGCGAAGTTCCTCCTGTTGGTTAGACCAGAACTCCTTCATCTGTTCATCCTCGGCGAGTTGACCGAGCTGGGTTTGCTTCCAGTTTTTCAAAAAACCTGCGGAGTTCGGGAGGGTGACGAAGGCTTGGGTCGAGGCGGGCAAAAGATCCGCTGCCCTGGGAAGCTCGTCGGCTTTGGGGAGCTCGTTGGCCCGGACCGGTAGGCTCAGCGACCAACTGGCAAGGATCGCAAAGCAAACCAGCCGAATTTTTGTCGCAAGAGGGTATCGCGATGCGATTCGCATTCTCGATCGAAGGGTGGTCTGGATCGCCAGGGCGGTCTGGCTTAAGAGGACAGTGCATCGAATCGGTCGCACAGGTGGAATCTCCATTCGTGACAAACTTGTCAAAAAGCGAATAGCCTTTCGCTTACCAAGCGTGTATCGTATCTCAAAATGCATCGATTGGGGCCCTGGGGAGCTTTGCCCACCTGTTTTTCCCTGCTGGGTCTGATCCTGGCGAATTCTTGTCATTCTTTGCTCATTATCTTCTTATTTAAGCAATTCCTTCAGTCAACCTCATCGCATCGCATCATGGCAAAAGACGAAGAAGTTCTGGTGGTTCCGGCATCCTTGTTGGTGGAATTGGGACCTTTTTCAGGGTTTCAGCCGGCCGTTGACCGATATTTGCCAGCTCTTTTGGATCGGAGCAATCAGTCCTTTCTTCCCCGTAGCATCGTGGAAGACGATCCTTCGTACAAGCAGCTGATCCCCTATGTGATCCTTGAATGCAACGACGATCAGCACACCCGATTGTTTCGTTATACCCGCGGTAAGGGGCAAGGGGAGAAAAGGCTTCATGCATTGCAATCCATCGGCATCGGAGGCCATATTTCTGTAGAGGATGCCCAAGGGGAAGACTGGTATCGCAATGGAATGCAGCGGGAGTTATCCGAAGAGGTGGTCATTGAGTGCGGAGGCAAGGATCAGATCGTCGGATTGATTTACGATGATACCACCGAGGTCGGTCGAGTCCATTTGGGGATCGTCCATGTGATGCACTTATCCTCTTGCAAAGCCACCGCGCGTGAGGACCACTTGCTCGAAGCCGGCTTTCTTCCGTTGGACCAGATCAAACTTCAGCAGGGCCAGATGGAGACTTGGTCGCAGTTGTGTCTGAAGCATCTGTACTGAAGTTTTCGTCTGGCTTGCAGATGGCTAGCTTGCAAAAGTCTTCGACCGCTTCGCAAAAGATCAAGTCTCCGTCGATTCCAAAGAGTTGGATTTGACGTTGGTCGATCATCCACATCAGGGAGAATCCGGCCATGGAGAAACGGCGTCCGGCGTAACGGCTGCTTTGGACCAAGATTGTTTCCAGGCAGGCTTCGGGTAGATCGTGGGCTGTTTGGGTCGCGATCCATTCGCGAAAGCGGATTCGGACCGACTCGGCTTTCAAGATTTTCTCAGATAAAATTTTCTCAGGCGATCCACGGTTCATGGATTGGCTATCGGCACCGAGGGTCCGGAGTTTTAGTTTCAAGGGTCCCTGCGAGTCAAATTCTTCCGATTATCTAGATAAAACTTGTTCCGCTCCAGATTGAGGAATAGCTAACTTTTGACGCGATGAGAGTCCGATCCAAAACCTCTATCGGGTCATTGCGTTTTTGGAACTCGTACGTTGGCTAGGGTTGGCAATGCAAGCATTCCTTCACACGGTGGCATCTTCTGGTCATCGAGAGGTTTTATTGGAATCCGATGCATTGGCAGGGGGGGGCCGTCGGGAGGCGGACGTTCGGTATGTGCACCGCTGGTGGCCCAGCGACGCGTCGGCATGGGGTGCGCTGACGATTGTCCATGGTTTTGGGGATCATGGTGGGCGTTTTGAGGGGATGGCGACGAGTCTTGCGAGTTTTGGTTTGGCCGTAACGGCGGTGGATTTGATTGGACATGGGCGTTCGCCGGGTCGACGAGGGGTGATCGATTCGTATGAACAGTTGCTCGACGAGGTAGAGGCTTCTGTCGAGTTGTCCACGAAGCGTTGGCCTGGGGTTCCGCAGTTTCTCTTTGGGCAGAGCATGGGTGGGAATTTGGTCATCAATTGGCTGTTGCGCCGCGCGAACCGAGCGAGTTTTTTGCGCGGCGCGATCGTCGCAGCGCCGTTGCTCAGGGCTTGTTGTATGCCGCAGGAAAAGTACATGCGTGCAGGAAGGTGGCTTGCGGATCGGATGCCGAATTTTCGCTTGCCGACACCTTCGAGGGTCGAGTGGTTGTGTGCAGAGCGTCGGGCACAGGACGCTTATCTTCGCGATCCGTTGGTCCATCGGACGATGTCCTTGCGGCTTGCGACGAGTTTGGTCGACAGTGGGCTTTGGGCCATGGAGCGGGCTGGGGAATTGACAGTATCGAGTCTATTGCTTCATGGTTCAGAGGATCGATTGACGTGTCCGAAGGCGACCGAGGAGTTTGCGCGTCGGGCGGGTCCTTTTGCTGATTTTCTTTTGTGCCAAGGCTGTCGGCACGAGTTGCATGAGGAGGCTCCCCGGGAGTATCTTTTCGAAACCTTGGCCCATTGGGCCAAGAACCGATGCATTGAGGCTTGGGTTGCCCCTTGGAATTCCCGGCATCATTTCCGGTCGAATTCAAGGTCTCTTGGGGATTCGCCTCGAATCTCTGGGCAAACAGTCCTGTTGCCCCATGCATCTATTGAGGGAATGGCTCAGGGGTCCTATACTGCACCGGGTCTATAGAACTATTGTCCTTCGGACGGACGACTTGATCCCTCCATAGCCCCAGTTGACGCGTATGAAAAGCGAACGTAGTCAGATCCAAGAGTCGGAGCTTTTGGCTGACAAGATCGAACAGCGGTTTGCCCAGATCAAGCCCTATCTTCCTGCATTGCTGGGACTTGGCGGAGCTATGGTGCTCGGTTTGCTCGGCTATGGCGTGTACACCAGCCAGCAGGAAGGCCGTGCCGCTCGGGCGTGGACCGATTTCTATTTCTCGGATACGTCACCGCAGGACCTTGAGGCCATCGCAAGCGACTTTTCCGACACCTCGGCCGGGACCTGGGCTAAGTTGACCGCCGGCGATGCGAACATGGCCAAGGGTCTTGAGAAGTGGAATGTCGATCGAACGGTTGGCGAACAATACTTCCAGCAGGCACTCGACGACTATCGCGCGGCGAGCAAAGCATCGACCGAGCCATTTACACGTGGCCGAGCGATGTTCGGCGTCGCCCAGTCGCTCGAAGGTCTCGGCGAACGCAAAGAATCGATCTTGGAGTACAAGCGTCTGATTACCGAGGGGGTCTCTGAGGACATCGTCGCAGAGTCGAAGCGTCGCTTGACCTGGCTCGAAGGTCGTGATGCCGAGACGTTTTTTGCTTGGTACCGCGAGCGGACCGACACAGTACCAAGTCCGTCAGGGGCCTCGGGTCTGCCAGGCGGCCTGGGTTTGCCAGGGGCTTTGGGGCTACCAGGGGCTTCGGGACTGCCGAACATCCCAGGCTTGCCCGATTTCGCGTTCCCGCCTACAAGCAAGCCGGCACCGCCAATCGAGACGGCACCTGCAAGCGAGCCGGCACCTGCAATCGAGCCGGCACCTGCAAGCGAGCCGGCACCTGCAACCGAGCCCTCTGCACCGAAGCCTTAAGGCAGCAATGATGGTACTGTGAGTAAACGTTCCAAGAACCGATCAAATCCATCCCAAGCCGAGTCTGATTCCACGGATTTATCGTCCAAAGCAACGGTCGGCTCGGGGGTAACCTCTGGCAAGTGGTTGCCGCTCGATGAGCTTGTCGAGCCGGATCTTTTAGATGCTGAGTCTTTGGATCCGGAATCTTTAGACGCAGGCGAGCCCTCAGACACAGCATCGCCCGAGGAGCCTCTTGGGGGCGCTGGGATCAAGAAGGTTTTCGAGCGGTTGGTTTTTACCGTCGAGCCCGAGCATGCGAACCTGCGGATCGATTTGTATTTGACGTTGAAGATCGATGGCTACAGTCGAGTGTTTCTACGTCGGGTGCTCACGCAGGGGTTTGTGCGAGTCGACGGTCGTGAGGTAAAGCCTGCGTTTCATGTGGTTCCTGGGCAACAGATCGAGGTAAACGATTTACCCCCGGCGCCGCAAGACGGACCGATTCCCGAGGCGATCGCGTTGGATATTTTGTATGAGGACGAGTCGATCGTCGCGATCAACAAGTTCCCTGGGATGGTGGTCCATCCGGCCAAGGGGCATTGGTCGGGGACCCTCACGGCGGCCTTGGCCCATCATTTCAAGCAGTTAAGCGACGCCGGAGGGCCTACACGACCGGGGATCGTCCATCGTCTAGACCGCGAGACCAGCGGTGTGATCCTGATTGCCAAGACCAACGAGGTGCATTACAAGCTCTGTGCGCAGTTCGAGGCAAGGCAGGTTCAAAAGACCTACGTAGCGATCGTTACCGGTTCGCTTGATCGCGATCGAGATCGGATCATCCAGCCCATCGGTCATCATCCCTACCAACGCGAGAAGATGGCCATACGCAGTGGGCATCCGAGCAGTCGTTATGCGGAAACCCAGTTCGAGGTCACCCAAAGATTTCCTGGATATGCGTTGTTGAAAGTTTCGCCAAAGACCGGGCGGACCCACCAGATCCGTTTGCATCTAGCACACATTGGCTGTCCTGTGTTGTGCGATCGTCTTTATGGTGGGCACTCGGAGATTCGTCTCGGGCAGTTGCTTCGACGCTCGGCGCGAGGGTTGCCCCTGCGGCCTGAGGACACGCAAACGGTTTTAGCGCGTCATGCGCTTCATGCGTTGGAAATCGAGTTCGAGCATCCCAAGACCAACAAGAGGCTCACGATCGCCGCGCCGCTACCGCTCGACATGCAGCGCGTGGTGGACATTTTGCAGCAAGGCGACGCGTACGACGCGTCGGGAGTTTGCGGGACCTCGGGCGCCTAGACACACTCGGGGTCTTCAAATGGCTTAGGCGTGAAAAACCTAAGTAAATCCCATGAGATTTCGCTTAGCAAGCCAGCTTGTCTGTGAGAATTTCGCACCTTGACCAGCGGTTTCTTTGTCGGTGGCCTTGTCAAAGCCCGGCGAATGCGAAAGATACACAGCGTCCTGTCGACCCATTGTCTGAAAAGGAACCCATCCGTGAACGATTTGTCGAGTTTTCCTCCCATCCATAACGCTTCTGCTTATCAAGGCTACCAACGCCAGCGTCAGATGACCCTCGGGGATTTGCTGCTAGAGAATCGGATCGTCTTTTTGCAAGGCGAGATCTACTCTGGTAACGCCAACGAGTTGGTCATGAAGCTGCTTTACCTTCAGAGCGAGAACCGCCGCAAGGACATCCATTTTTACATCAACTCCCCAGGGGGCGAGGTCCGAGCGACCCTTGCGATCTATGACACGATGCAGATGGTTTCGTGTCCTATCGCCACTTACTGTGTCGGCGAGGCAGCAAGCGGCGCGGCCGTCTTGCTCGCCGGTGGAACGGCAGGCAAGCGTTATTGCTTGCCCAACAGCACGGTGATGGTCCACCAACCCCACGGTGGAGTGCGTGGTCAAGTCTCCGACATCGAGATCCAGGCCAAGGAGATTCTCAGGCTCCGCGCCCAGCTCAATGACATTCTCTCGAAGCACACCGGCAAGTCGGCAGATCAAATCGCCGTCGACACCGATCGAGATTTCTTCTTGACCGCCTTGGAAGCCAAGGCGTACGGAATTGTCGATGAAATCTTGATCAAGCAAGTTCAGGAAGATAAGTAGTCCCCAAGGCATTCAGCCCAACGATAGGTAGTTTGAGGAAAACCCATGCCAATGATCCCTTATGTCATCGAAAAGTCCGGTCGCGAAGAACGCGTGTACGATATCTACAGTCGGCTTCTGAAGGATCGCATCATCTTCCTGGGGACCGATGTCAACGATGAAATCGCCAACGCACTGGTCGCCCAAATGCTGTTTTTGCAGTCCGACGATCCCAAGGCCGATATCCACATGTATATCAACAGCCCTGGGGGAAGCGTCAGCGCAGGGATGGCCATTTACGACACAATGCAGTTTGTTTCCTGCGACGTAGCGACCTATTGCATTGGCCAAGCCGCATCGATGGGGGCCGTCCTGCTGACGGCTGGAGCCCAAGGCAAGCGCTTTTCGTTGCCCAATTCGCGGATCATGATCCACCAGCCACTGGCCGGGATGCAAGGAACGGCTGAAGAAATCTCGATCCATTTGCGCGAGTTCCAGCGGACCAAGCGTAGGCTCAACGAGATCCTCATCAAGCACTGTGGACAAAGCCTTGAGAAGATCGAAAAAGATACCGATCGCGATCGGTTCATGGACCCCGAAGAGGCCTGCTCCTACGGTTTGATCGACCGAGTGATCAGTTCGATTCCTCGGGTTGAGCCGACCGAATAGCATCATCGCGATGTTGGTCCTCTTGCGGCGAACCGTTAGGACCAGAATCAAGTTTGCATCTGAAAAACACAAGGCCCGTCCGCATTGCGGACCGGGCCTTGTGTTTTTTATGCGGTTGTTCCCCACAAAACCGCGGAGGCTTTTAAAAGTTGCTAGCCCACCCAAAGGGACTTTGATTCCCTTTAGTGCGGTTTTTAAGCAAGAAAAAAAGCCCAAAGGAGACAACCTGTCTGCTTGAACTCTGCTTCGTGGGAGATTACCCTAAGGTCCTTGAAAATCTGGATGGGGGGATATTCCGCCGCCAGATGGCTCTAAGGGTGCTTTTCCTTGCGAGCTTAATTTCCTTGGCGTTTCAATCTAGGGTGGAACAACCATGTCTTTGCTAAGCAGGTTTCTGAGCGGACGTTTTGGGCGTTGGTTGCTGTTGGCGGTATTTTTGGCAACCGCATCGATTCCCGGTGGTGTTTTGCTGGCACAGGAAACCGGCAAGATGCATGGCGAGGCGGACTTGGAGTTGCCCGACCTCAACGGTGCTGAGTTTATGGGAGTGCCGGGTCGAACATGGCTCATGGCGGGACTGGTCGTCTGTTTGGCCGGTTTGGTTTTCGGGTATGTCAGTTACAACCAACTCAAGAACATGCCGGTTCACAAGAGCATGCTCGAGGTTTCCGAATTGATCTATGAGACATGCAAAACTTACTTGTTGACGCAGGGCAAATTTTTGGCTGGGCTTTGGGTAGTCATTGCCGTGGTGATGGTCTTGTACTTTGGGATATTGCAGCAGCAACCGGTGCCCAAGGTCATCATCATCGTGTTGTTTAGCATCATTGGGATTCTAGGCAGTTACATGGTGGCTTGGTTTGGAATCCGGGTCAACACATTTGCCAATTCGCGAACGGCCCATGCGAGTCTCATGGGGATGCCTTATCCGGTCTATGCGATACCCTTGAAGGCCGGGATGAGCATAGGCATGATGCTCATTAGCGTCGAGCTTTTTTTGATGCTGTGCATTATGTTGTTTTTGCCGCGCGACTATGCGGGGGCATGTTTCATCGGATTTGCAATTGGGGAGAGTCTCGGCGCTGCGGCCCTGCGAATCGCCGGTGGTATTTTTACCAAGATTGCCGATATCGGCTCGGACTTGATGAAGATCGAGTTCAAGATCAAGGAAGACGATGCGCGGAATCCGGGAGTCATCGCCGACTGCACGGGGGACAACGCGGGGGATTCGGTCGGCCCGAGTGCCGATGGTTTTGAGACCTATGGCGTTACCGGGGTGGCGTTGATCACCTTTATTCTGCTGGCGATCACCCAGAGGTCGGCCGGGGAGAACTACGAGCAGATTCAGGTCAAGCTCTTGGTATGGCTCTTTGTGATGCGGGCGATGATGATCATCACGTCGGTCGCTGCTTATTACTTCAACGAGCTTTGGACGAAGGCTCGGTATGCGGATTCCAAGAAGATGGATTTCGAGATGCCCCTGACCCGATTGGTTTGGGTCACGAGTGTCCTTTCTGTGCTTACTACGTTCGTTTTCTCCTATCTCCTGATCCCAGATCTGGGTGGAAATCAGAATCTTTGGTGGCAGCTTTCCTCGATTATTTCCTGCGGTACCCTTGCCGGTGCGATCATTCCGGAGTTGGTCAAGGTCTTTACTTCGACCTCCTCGGCACACGTTCATGAGGTGGTTACCAGCAGCCAAGAGGGTGGGCCATCGTTGAACATTCTTTCGGGATTGGTCGCCGGTAACTTTTCCTGCCTGTGGCTCGGAGCGAGCATCACGGGGCTTATGGCAGTCGCTTACTGGATCTCCACGATGGGTGGAGCAGACGGTGGACTTTCGGCCTTGATGGTCGCTCCGGCGGTTTTCGCCTTCGGCCTTGTCGCCTTTGGATTTCTAGGGATGGGACCCGTGACGATCGCTGTCGATTCGTATGGTCCGGTGACCGATAACGCGCAGAGCGTTTACGAGCTTTCGCTGATCGAAACGATTCCGAACATCAAGTCCGAATTGAAGAACGACTTCGGGATCGATGCGGATTTCGAGACGGCCAAGCATCTGCTTGAAGAGAATGACGGGGCGGGCAACACGTTCAAAGCAACGGCCAAGCCGGTTCTCATCGGGACTGCCGTCGTGGGTGCAACGACGATGATTTTCTCGATCATCATGGGCTTGACCGACGGACTTAACGACCCCGTGGCGATCGCCAAGCTTTCGCTTTTGCATGCTCCTTTTGTTTTGGGGCTGATCTCCGGAGGTGCGATCATCTATTGGTTTACAGGTGCATCGATCCAAGCAGTCACCACCGGAGCTTATCGTGCCGTCGAGTTCATCAAGAGGAACATCAAGCTCGATGGGGTGACCAAGGCGAGCATCGAGGACTCCAAAAAGGTAGTCGAGATATGCACGGTTTTCGCTCAGAACGGGATGTTCAACATCTTTATGGCCGTGTTCTTTGTGACCCTGGGCTTGGCGTTCATCGAACCGTTTTTCTTCATCGGCTATCTGTTCTCGATTGCGATCTTCGGGTTGTACCAAGCGATCTTCATGGCCAATGCCGGGGGTGCTTGGGACAATGCCAAGAAGATTGTCGAGGTCGAGATGAAGATGAAGGGTACACCGCTGCATGACGCGACAGTCGTTGGGGATACCGTCGGGGATCCGTTCAAGGACACTTCGAGCGTTGCGCTCAATCCGGTGATCAAGTTCACGACCCTATTTGGACTCTTGGCAGTGGCTTTGGCCGTCGAGATGGAAAAGAAGCAGGGACCCGCCCTGACGATGGCTTGTGCCTGCCTGTTCTGTACGATTGCAGCGTATTTCCTATGGAGATCCTTCTACGGGATGCGGATTCGCAAGTCGCTGGCCGACTGAGAAGTCATCGGATCGAATGGATTGGGTGCTATACAAAGCGGCCTGCCGTTATACAAAGCGGCCTGCCGTTATACAAAGCGGCCTGCCGTTTCACAAAGCGGCCTACCGTTATACAAAGCGGCCTGCCGGGGGGACTTCCCTGGGCGGGCCGCTTTTGCTTGCATTTTACTAGTAATTTGCCGAATATCCGGCTTGGAAAGGCCCAAAAAACTTGTCCCATGAGGGTTCGTGATCTACGATAACGCAGTTAAAAAGATTTGGTATTTTGAATTCTAAGGGCCAGTCGCATGTTCTTTTCCCGTCCTTGGCGTCGCTCGTATCGTGGAAACAAACAATCTTTTCGCAAGCTTTTCCTCGAAGGGCTTGAAACTCGGGCATTGATGGCGGCCGATTCCTACATGGATCCGTTTGGAAACCGTATAGGATTTATCCCATTACCCCCAGCCGTGGAGGGATCATCGGGGGGCTCGTCTTCTGGAAATGGATCTTCTGGAAATGGTCCGCAAGGGTTCGTCCCTTTGGACGACACGTTCAAGCTCCACAGTCGACCGTCGGCGACCAAGACGATCTATTTGGACTTTGACGGTTTTACCGCCCGAGGGACACCATGGAACGCCGGTCGGGGTCGAGATCCGATCATCTCGCCGGCCTACGATTTGGATGGCAATGGCGCGGCCTTTACCGACAGAGAGCTTCAAGCCATACAGACGATTTGGCAGCAAGTCACCGCAGACTATTCTTCCTTTGATGTCAACGTGACGACCGAGGACCCCGGCGAGGCGGCTTTGGTCAACACAGGTGGAAACGATGACCGTTGGGGGATTCGTGTGGTGATGACTCCCGATGACTTCCCTGGCCCTGGTTCGGGCGGGGTAGCCTACATCGGTAGTTTCCGTTGGGGCTACAACCAGGCCGGTGCGACCGACACTCCTTGCTACGTTTTCAATTCGGTTCCAGAGCAAGCCACTTTGGCCGTCAGCCACGAGGTTGGGCATTCGCTGGGACTTTCGCACGACGGGACGAACGCTCAGAATCCGTTTCAGCAGAATGCGGAGTACTATGGTGGTCACGGGGGGGCAGGGGAAACCAGTTGGGGCCCGATCATGGGTGCACCCTACGATCGCAATATCACCTCTTGGGACAACGGCTTCTACTTGGGTAGCAACAACGGTGGTTCCAACGCGAACTACAATTCCGGACCCGATGATATCGCGGTGATCATCAGTCCCGCGAATGGTTTTGGCATGATCCAGGACGAGCATGGTAACGACGATACGTCGGCAACGGAATTAACCGGTCCGATCGATGCTTCTGACCGAGTGATTTTGAGTCGGTTTGGGCTGATCGAACGGTCGAACGATTTGGATTATTTTCAGTTCCAGGCCGGATCTGGAACGCTCGATCTTTCGATCGATCCTTATATAACCCAAGCCTGGACGAAGGGGGCCGACGGCACGTTTGTCTCGACGATTGAATCGGCGCTGTTTAATACCAACTACTGGCCTGCGACGCAAAGCACCAATCTGGATGTCGAGGCGAAGCTTTATGATGCGTCGGGCACGCTGATTGCCACGTCGAATCCCAATGGCATGAGAGCAGGCTTCTCCGGTTTACAAATCTCTGCTGGGATCTATTACTTGAGCGTCGATGGCGTCGGGTTCGGCAGTCCGACGAACAATCCTCCGGATGGTTACAGCGACTATGGTAGTATCGGCCAATACTTGATCACCGGATCGATGCCGGTGGCCTTTGGGGTCGCGGTTTCGAATGCATCGCTTTCCTACATCGAAAATGAGCCGGCCAAGGCGATCGCCAATTGGGCCAAGGTCATCGATTTGGCCCCCGGCGATTATTCCTCCGGATCGCTCGTCGTGGAGATGAAGCCGAATCCTGGGGCGACGGATATTCTCACGTTCGACTACTCTCTAGCCGATGGGCTCTCCGAAGTCGATTCGGTGCTGCTCTACAACGACAACCAAATCGGATCGATCACGCGCGTCTCAGACACCTCGCTGGTGATCAACTTTACCGCGTTTGCGACCAAGTCGTCGATCGAAGCGATCGTTCAATGCATTCGGTTTGAAGCTCGGGGTGAATCGCCCGATACCTTCAATCGCCGAATAGAAATCGCGTTGACCAAAGGTAGTTTCCGAGGCACGACGGTCGTTCAAGTGCGAGTCCAATCGGTCAACGATTCCCCGCAAGCTACGACAAGCTTCATGGACGACGTCCAAGAGGACGAGCGAAGCCCCAAGGGCACTCCCGTCAGCCAGATCATCGAGCGAGGAGTGATCGATCCGGACGCGACCCAAGGCTCCGGAATCATCGTTACGAGCGCCGGGTCAAGCAATGGCCTTTGGCAGTTCGAAGCCGGACTAGGGTGGACCGACCTGAATAACTTGTCCACCTCGGCGGGTTTGGTGCTCGGTCCGACGGCCCGCCTGAGATTCATTCCAGCACCCAATTACTTTGGTCCTGCTCCGGATCTGAAGTACTACGCACTGGATCCACTTTACCAAGGCGGCTTTAGTGGCCCATCGGGCTTGGTCATTGTCGATATCCAAGCAGTGGTCGCTCCAGATTCGATATCCAAGTCCTCTGGAGAGATCAAGCAGGTGATTCTTCCAGTCAACGATGCTCCCTTCTCGATCCCTCCGTTCCCATCGACAACCGGCCTGCAAGATACCCCTTTGCAGTATGCAATTCCTACCGGCTTGTTCAAAGACATCGATGACACGGCCCTGACACTCAGTGCCTACACGGCCCCTGGGGTCCCCCTGCCGGCGTGGCTGCGATTCAATCCGGTCACCGGAACATTCACCGGGACTCCTGGAAATTTGGACGTCGGTGAGCGACAAGTTTTCGTCCGAGCGACAGACGCTTCGGGTGCGTTTTCCGATGCTCCCGTGAAGATCGATATTTTGAATGTCAATGACTCACCGACGAATATCGATCTTGTCGGCCAGCCGATCGCCGAGAACCAACGAGGAGCAAGGCTCGGTCGTTTGACAGCCGTCGATCCAGATCCGAACGACTCGATCGCTTGGACGACCTCCGATCCTCGTTTTGTCATCCAAGGGGATGTGCTGTTTCTAGCGCCGCTAGCGAGCTTTGACTTCGAGGCTGCAAGCACCGTGGCGATTCAGGTTCGCGCGACGGACAACGGAAGTCCCTCGTTGTTTTTTGAGAAAGTCATCTCGATCAAGGTTGCTGATGTCAACGAGTTTTCGCCGGCACTCGAGCCGATCTCGATGAGCATCGCGGAGAACAACTCCAGCGGAGCGATCGTCGGTAGGGTACTTGCCAGCGACGCAGACACAGCCAACCGAGTGAGGTATCGATTCTTTGGCGAAGCCCCCTCGCAGTTCCTATTGAATTCCGAAACAGGGATCCTAGCAGTCAAACCCGGAGTGACGCTCGATCACGAAACGGCCCTATCGTATCGTTTCTTTGTCGAAGCCTTCGATGACGGAACCCCGTCGCTGTCGACATGGGTTTCGGCCGAAGTCCTCGTGAGCGACATCAATGAGTTTGCTCCGGTGATCACAACAGGGGTCCTAACGACTGCCGAATCGGTCCCTGTGGGGGTCCCCTTCGGTCGCATCGTAGCGACCGACGCGGATCGGCAGCCTTCCGATCGTCCCGCGATCGTTTATTCCTTGCTTGCAAGCGAGAGCCGATTCCAAATCAACCCATCGAGCGGTGAGCTAAGCGTCGCTCGGACGGGCGTGTTGGATTTCGAACGAAGCCGCACCGAATCGCTTGTGGTCATCGCCTCGGACACAGGACTACCGAGCTTGTCGAGCCAACGCCTCGTGAGCATCCAAGTTCTCAACGCCAACGAGCCGCCCACTTCGATCACAGTCGAAAAGAGCCTTGTTCCAACCAACATCACCGGCTTGGATTTAGGACGCATTCTCGTCGAGGACCCCGATGGACCGACAACCTACACGTTCACCTCGCTCGACACGCGATTCGACGTCGTAGCCGGCAAGCTGATCATGAAGCCCCAGGAGTATTTGAAAGATTCCGACCCGATCTTTATAGGCGTTCCGTTGCTTATCAACGATGTTTCCGGAGGGTTATTCCTGCGCATGAGCGTCGGACTTCAGAGGGTACCGAATCGAGCCCCTTGGCAAAACACAATGCTCCCTTGGGATGTCGACCGCAGTGGATCAGTCAGTCCCTTAGACGTTCTGACGCTCATCGATGCGATCAATGCCAACCCGATCGGAAATCTTCCGATGCCGCGCTCAGGCGATTCCTTGGAGCTGCCCGATGTGGACGTCGATGGGGATGGCCGTATAACGCCACTCGATGTGCTAGCGGTCATCAATCGTTTGAACGGCACGAGTTTGTTGGGCCAGGGAGAGGGCCAGGGCATCGAGAGCCTCAGCGCAGACCTTTTCTTTGCGGAGATCGGTTCGGAGTCCGATCCGCTTCGTTTGCGAAACCGTCGGCGCTAGTCGATCGTTAGCCTGGTGATTGTTCGGGCGTTAGCGACCGAACGTTGTGAATTGCTAGCAATTCAAGCCGGCACGTCAACTTGGTAAGCTGCGCGGACTCTACAGGTCCGTTTGGAGTGATTGGATTCTTGGTAACGGTTCAGCCGATTCTCACAGATGCCATGAGAGATCCAACTAGGGTTGGATGGGCGGAACAACACAAGGGTCACAAAATGAAACGCGGACTTTTTTCAATCGCACTGTTAGCCTTGTCCATCGTTGGCTCGACGGGATGCGTCGGCATGCATCGCGGGCATGGCTGTGGAAATCATAGCACCTGCAATACTTGCAATTCTCCGATTGGATGCCGTCCATGCCGCATGGGCTGGCAGCGTGGTGGGACCGACTACGGGTCGCACTTGTCGCATTCAGGGGCTCCTTGCGTGGATGCATCGATGAAGGGCCACTTGTTGCACGGTGGTGGTTTGCACGGTGGTGGCGGCATGATGGCCGGACTCCACGGCGGTGGAATGCACGGCGGTGGAATGCATGGTGGTGGATTGCATGGAGCAGGCAATGGTGGGATGAGTCATGCTCAGTACCGCGCCGACGATCAGGTGGGCTCAGGAGTCGCTGGCCCGACGGTCGCTTATCCGTACTACACCACCCGAGGACCTCGCGACTTTTTGCTTGATAATCCGCCGAGCATTGGTAAGTAGATCGGGTTAACGAACGACGAGCTTTTTGAACTCGATCATAAGCTCTTTGGTGATCGGTCCGACTTTTCCGTCTCCGATTGGTCGGCTATCGATGGAGACAACGGGAATGACTTCTGCGGCGCTGCCTGTCAAAAAGCATTCGTCGGCCACGAGCAGATCGTGGCGAGTCAGGGTTGTTTCTCGGGATGGGATTTTCAGATCGCCTGCGAGTTCGAGGATTGCATTGCGGGTGATTCCTTCGAGGATTCCCGAGTCGGGCGACGGGGTGAGCAGGTGGCCTTTTTTGACGATGAAGATATTATCGCCGGTGCATTCGGCGACTTCTCCTTTGTGGTTGAGCATGATCGCTTCCATGCAACCGGCTTGTAGGCCTTCGATTTTGGCCATGATATTGTTCAGATAGTTCAGCGATTTGACGCGTGGGCTCAAGGCTGCAGGATGGTTTCGGATCGTCGAGGCGGTGATGATTTTGAGCCCTTCGTCGTAGTACTTGCGATCGTACAGCGAAATCAGATCGACGATGATGATGACTTGGGGGTCGGAGGTTCGGTTCGGGTCTAGTCCTAGCGATCCGCTACCTCGGGTGACGACCAAGCGGATGTAGGAGTCGCTCAGATTGCTGAGTTCGACGGTTTTCTTGACCGCATCGATCAATTCTTGTTTGGACATGGGGATGGTCAGCAGAATTGAGCGGGCCGATTCGTAGAGTCGGTCGATGTGCTCGACCAATCGAAAAACCTTGTTTGAATAAGTCCTCATGCCCTCGAAGACTCCGTCGCCGTAGAGGAGTCCGTGGTCGTAGACGCTGATTTTTGCGTCTTCTTTGCTGAAGTATTTCCCGTTGATGTAGATGGGTGGCGACATATTCCTGGGGTCCTTTGGGTTCCACGACACAAGGGTTCAAATCCTGGGATTAGACTAGCCGGAAACCCGTAAATCGGAAAGGGTAAGGGACTCGTTGAAATCTGAAATTCCGGCTATGATGTCTGGAAGTTGCAGGGGCTTTTTGGCGGTCCCTGGCCATCCCTTTTTAGAACCTTTGTTTGAACGCCGATTGAACTTCATGAGCGACAGCGAATCTGCCGGTTCCTATTCTCCCCGTTACCACCGCGTTATCCTAAAACTCAGCGGCGAGAGCTTGGCCCATGCAGGCGAACGTGGCATCAGCATGGACGAGGTCACGGCGATTGCAAGGCAGATCAAGTCCGCGCATGCCCTGGGGTGTCAAATCGCCGTGGTCGTCGGGGGTGGCAACATCCTACGCGGGGCGCAGTTCAAGGGCTCTAGTGGCGAAAAGATCCAAGAGGCCACAGCGCACTACATGGGGATGCTCGCGACGGTCATCAATGCCTTGGCCCTCCAAGATGCCCTTGAGTCCATTGAACTCTCCACGCGCGTGATGTCGGCGATCAAGATGGATGGTGTCGCCGAACCGTTCATCCGCAGGCGTGCGATCCGACATCTAGAAAAAGGCAGGATCGTGATCCTGGCCGCAGGAACTGGCGCTCCGTTTGTCACGACCGACACGTGCGCCGCGAACCGAGGACTCGAACTCGATGCGGACATCGTGCTCAAAGCCACACGTGTCGACGGTGTCTACAGCGATGATCCCGAAAAGAACCCGCACGCGATTCTCTATCGCGAACTCGATTACGATACGGTGATCGAAAAGAATCTCAAGATCATGGATTCGACTGCCATCGCACAGTGCCGTACCCACCAACTCCCCATCCTTGTTTTCAACTTCAAAAAAGAGGGGAACATCGTCCGGGCCGTCAGTGGGCAAAAAGTCGGTACGCGAATTTCACCGCGAATCAACCCAGGAGAGCAAATCCTGGTCAATGCCCACTAGGGCCTTGCGCGATCTACCTATCCTTTCATCCTTCCACCACCCGTTACACCCACTCTGGAGATTCCTTCTATGTCAGTCGAAGACATCCTCTTGGACGCCGAAGAGCGTATGGAAAAGGCGCTTTCGCACCTGAAGCAAAATCTTGCAGGAATCCGTACCGGACGTGCCGCACCGGGCCTGCTCGACTCGGTCAAAGTCAACGCGTATGGCTCGATCACACCGCTGAAGCAACTTGCGAGCGTCGCGGCTCCTGAGCCGCAGCAATTGGTCATCCGCCCGTTTGATACCTCGATCATCAAAGACATCGAAAAAGGGATCGTCGCAAGCGAACTGGGGCTCAATCCTCAAAGCGACGGCAGGATCATCCGCATCAATATTCCACCCTTGAGCACCGACACCCGCAAGAAACTCGTGGCTCGCATCAAGGAGCTCTCGGAAGAGGCGAAGATTTCGATTCGTAACGTCAGGCGCGATGCGAACAAGGCGATCGAAACGGCCGAAAAAGAAAAGATTATCTCCGAGGATCAGCGAGACACCTCCAAAGAACAGGTTCAGGAGCTGACCAAGAAATACGAAGAAGATGTCTCGGAGTTGGCCAAGTCCCGTGAATCGGATGTCATGGAACAGTAGCAACCAGCGATTTGACGCTTAGCAAGTCTTTTTTATTGTCTTCTCTCGTCGAGGTATTCGATTCATGCCCTCTGCCTTCCTAAGACGACTTCTGCTCAATTCCCTTTGCATCACCACCGTTTGCATTGCTGCCGACGTTTGGATTCAATCAGCCAAGGCACAACTCGATAGCCAAGCCCCCAACGCTGCCGATGCGCTGAGTTCCTGGAAGGACTGTGCGACCAAGCGGGCTTTGATCGCCTATGTGCAAAGAGTCTGCGATCCGAAGTCCTCGGACTTTGTCCCCGAACCCGAGAGGATCGCCGTATTTGATAACGATGGGGCTCTTTGGCCCGAAAACCCAGTCCCATTCCAGGTCGCTTATGCCTTTGACGTCGTCGACCAGCGTGCTGCAAGCGATCCGGAGTTTGCCAAGCAACCGATGGTCCAAGCCGTTCTCAAGCGGGATATCCCAACGTTGCTCGCCGGAGAGCGTCACGAAGGTCTCTTGCAAGTCATGGCGATGACCCATGCGGGGATGAGCGTCGAGGAATTTCAAAAAAGCGTTTCGGATTGGATGGCCCAAGCCAAGCATCCGAAATTCAACAAGCGATACGATCAACTGACTTATCAGCCCATGCAAGAAGTTCTTGCCCATCTGCGAGCCAATGGATTCAAGACCTATATTGTCTCCGGCGGTGGTGCCGATTTTATGCGGGTTTGGTCCGAACGAGTTTACGGTATTCCGCCCCAACAGGTCATCGGTTCCTCGGCCAAAACCAAATTCGAACTTCGCGAGGGCAAGCCCGTGCTCATCAAAACGCTCGATCAAGTCTTTGTCGATGACAAAGCCGGTAAACCGGTCGGTATCCATCAGACAATCGGTAGAAGACCCATCGTATGTTTTGGCAACAGCGACGGCGATCATGCGATGCTACAGTACACCACCATCGGCAATCCTCGTCCGAGCTTTGGGGCCATCGTCCACCACACCGACCCAGACCGCGAATATGCCTATGATTCAGCCCCTAAAAGCTCCGGCAAACTCGTCGAAGCCTTGGCCGACGCCCCCAACCAAGGCTGGTATGTGATCGACATGAAAGAGGATTGGACAAGGGTATTCGCCGAGTAATATTTGATTTGATCGGGTTGGATCACAACGGCAAACCACGCATGTCGATCGTCAACGTAGCTGCATATCGGTTCCATCCGCTGGAACAACTCCAAGTGCGACGAGACACGCTTCGAAGGTTGTGCTATGAGCTCGACCTCAAGGGGACGATCTTGCTTAGTGGCGAAGGGATCAACCTGTTCGTTGCCGGGCCTAGGCAAGGGGTTGACTGCGTCTTGGCAGCCGTCCGATCGATCCCCGGTTTTGAAGAGTTACCGGTCAAGCAGAGCGAGACCGATTACCAGCCATTCAACCGAATGCTCGTGAAGATCAAGCAGGAGATCATACCGGTTGGATGTACGGACATTGCGCCGGTGGCTGAGTCGTCGCCGAAAATCGCACCTCGGGAGTTGAAGCGATGGCTCGACGAGAACCAGGAAGTTGCCTTGCTCGATACGCGCAACGACTACGAAGTCTCGCTTGGGACCTTCAAAGGCGCGATCGACTTGAACCTCAAGACCTTTCGAGAGTTTCCCGCTGCGGCAGCTGCTTTACCCGAGGAGATCAAGCAGCGACCGGTGGTGATGTTTTGTACGGGGGGTATCCGATGCGAAAAGATCGGGCCCTACATGAAAGGACTCGGATTCGAGAAGATCTATCAGCTCGAAGGAGGCATCCTGAAGTACTTTGAGGAGTGCGAGCAGGAGCACTACGAAGGGACCTGTTTTGTGTTTGATCAACGCGTGGCCGTCGATCCCTCGTTGGCTCCAACGGAATTGTACGAGTGCTTTGCGTGCAAGCATGTGCTAACCCCTGAGGATTGCAGTTCACCGATGTATCGCGAGGGGACCAGTTGCCCCCATTGTTACGTCAGCCAACCAGAGCTTGTAGAGTTTGCTCGACAGCGACAAGAGGGGCGGATTCGCAAGATCGCTGAGTCTCAACCCGGCACGGTTCCTTATGAGAATCGTCGCTGGATTTCGATCCCCAAGCGTTGCAATCAAATGCGGCTGATCGATGCATTGCAAGAGATTTATCCACCGTACAGGCCAGAGCAATGGCTCGATGCGATCGGCAAGGGCGAGATCACTCGTCCTGCATCGACCAAGGGTCAGTGGAAGACCCTCGAGGTCGATCCGGAACAGTTGGTCCAAGAGGGGCAGCGTTTTTTGCACAGCATTCCCAATTACGTCGAGCCACCGATCGATCCGAATATTTCATTGGTCTACCAGGACGAAGCGATCGTTGTGATCGACAAGAGTGCACCCTTGCCATTGCATCCCTCGGGTCGTTATCAGAAGAATACTCTCGAATCGTTGCTTCATGAGGCTTATTTTCCCGAGAAGCTCCGACCTGCCCATCGCATCGATGCGATGACTACGGGTTTGGTGGTATTCACCCGCAAATACGTTTATGCCAAGAAGGTCCAAACGCAGTTTGCGCAAGGATTGGTGCAAAAAGCGTATTTGGCATGGGTTCAGGGCGTTCCGACATGGCAAGCCACACGGTGTGATTTAGCGATTGGCGACGAGGTACTTGCCAACGGAGGCCGCGCGTTGGATTTAGCCGGGCAAACCTGCGAGACAGAGTTTCGAGTTCTGCGTACGGAATCGAATGACCGACTGATTGAGGGCAGGCAGGAGTTGTTTAGTCTCATTGAGGCCAAACCGATTACAGGCAGGACCCATCAGATACGAATCCACTTAGCCGCCATGGGGCATCCCATCGTGGGTGATCCCCTTTATTTGCCGGGTGGATCGAGCAGAGAGACTGGGGGTGAGTATTCGGAGACCGAAAATGCACTTTCGGAACGCCCCCGAATGTTATTGCACGCTTGGAAACTGGAGTTTGAGCATCCGCTTAGTTCGCAGCGAGTGGGGTATACGTCGAATCGCATCGAGGGTTTTGAACAATCGCTAAGCAATAGAATTTTACGTTGAAAATAATTTTAAATAGACCTATAGGTGTCGCTCGCCGGGCTAAAACCAAACAGTCAAATACCCCGTGTTCAATCACGTAGGTGTCAGGCAATTCCCGCAGGCTCGATGGTGTTTTCCGCGGCAAAGCCCGCGGCTTGCGCCTAGGCGGCTCACGGGGTTGAATCACCGGTGAGCCAACCAGCGTCAGCGGTTGGGCGATTTAACTAAGCCCGCCAGGAAGCTGCGTCTGGGCACCAGCAGGCTAGCGATTTCCATCGGTGCAGCCCGATCGATTCGGGACGTGGCGTATAGCCATCGCCCGCGGCTTGCGCCTAGGCGGCTCACGGGGTTGAATCACCGGTGAGCCAACCAGCGCCAGCGGTTGGGCGATTTAACTAAGCCCGCCAGGAAGCTGCGTCTGGGCACCAGCAGGTGTGCGATTTTCATCGGTGCAGCACCATCAATTCGGTACGTGGCGTATAGCCATCGCCCGCGGCTTGCGCCTAGGCGGCTCACGGGGTTGAATCACCGGTGAGCCAACCAGCGCCAGCGGTTGGGCGATTTAACTAAGCC
>JAPLNM010000051.1 GCA_026692845.1 Planctomycetota bacterium
GTTCGAATCCCTTGTCCTCCGCTGAGAAATCACGCTTTTCCCACACAGGAATCGCTCGTTTGAGAGATCCTTGGGATTTCTTTGGGCTCGGTACAATCAGATACGAGCTAGGTGCGCATGCTCGGTTGGTCGACAGACTGGAAGTCTGTCGTACGGGGCGGATCGACAGACGGGAAACATGGCGTATGTGGGACGGCGACAGACTGGAAGTCTGTCGTACAGGGGCGCACTCAGTGCAAACGACAGACTGGAAGTCTGTCGTACAGGTGGATACTCGACTCTAGGGCAACGCGAGGGCCGTTCCTGTCACGAACGCAGCTTGGGTCACCGCCCCTCGCATGCTTAAGGGAACCGGTCCAATCGACCATGGTGCACAACTGCCCGGTCGGTAATACCCCAAAGGATGCTGGCACTCGTTGGGAGGATGAATCCCCATCTTGTAAGGCAACACGGCCAAGTCTCCAAAGAATCGAACGGTCGAGACGACCGGTGTGACGACCGGGCCCCATTCGTGTCCGTAACGCTCAAGCGCCACATCCTCAAAATACAACGGCTTGTTGCAAGCACCCGATGCCTTCCAAGTCACCGTCGAATCGACAAAGAACCGCGGCGCAAATCCTTGATCGCCCAACGGACAGGTCACCGGAACCCCCCATGCCTCGGATACAAACACCTGGTCGGCATCGCTGAGCTTGCGCTGCAAATACGAGACCCGTTTGCCATCGCTCTGCTCTAGGACCACCGTGCCGTAAACGTAATCCACAAGCTTGCCCTCGGCAATGTACTCGCCTTGCTCTCCTCGCCACGTTCGCAATGGCGACTTGGTCACGAAGTTCTCCTTGGTCAATGCCCCAGGCCGATCGGTCGCTTGATAACCTTGGACAAACTCCGGAGAAGAGTCCAAACGGAAATTTCGAATGTCGGCACCGGCTGCAAAATCGCGGACCATGTCGCAATTGGCTACCGATTGATTCGCCCTTTTCGGTGGCTCTGGCGGCAGATCGTCATCGAGCTTCGCGGGCTCTCGCAAATTGCGATCCGACGGAGAACTCAACGCCTCTTCCTGAACAGTTGACTTGGGAAACGGATTGGGCAACGCTGCCGATGGATCCGGTATCACACTTTCAGGCGGCTCAGGAAGTTTCCTAGGCACCGGTGGGATCGAAAGCGCCGAAGGTGCCTGCGGGATTGTTAGCGCCGGGGGTGCCTGCGGGATCGTTAGCGCCGATGGTGCCTGAGGCAAAACCACCGGTTCTCTCGTCGGAGTCAAAACCGATTCGATCGGTGGTTCAGGCAACGCCTTTACTGTAGGTTCCAGGGGTTGCTGGACCAGAAGACTCGTGCGGGGCGGCTGCGGGCGATTTGGGCTGGGGTCTTGATATGCTGCCGAAGTCACCGCCGGTGCAACGGTTGCTTCGGTCTTCGAGGCTAGGCTTCTTCGAGTCGTCGGCTCGAGACGGGCTGCTGGCTGCTCGACTTTCCGCCAACGCAATGTTTCGGACTGCTTGGCCGGCGGGCTCACTGCGGTTTGCTCGCGATTCGAGCTTGCTAAAGGGGCTTCGAACGTCTTTGTAGGCGAGACGTTTTCGCGAAGCGGGTTTGCTTGGAATGGCGTTGGTGACCAAACGGGAGCTTGGTTGGCCATTGGGAAGCTCGACGGCATTTGCGCCGCTGCTCGGTTGGAATCGCCGCACAGGACCAACCCCACAGAGGTGAGGCTTGCGGGAATACAAAGGCCCCAGCGCAGCAGCGACTCAAGCGCGTTGCGCGCTCGGCGCGAGCGATCAGCCCTCGCCTGCTTGGTGGACTTCCGGACTGTAGTTGGGTGCTTCTTGCGTGATGGCAATGTCATGTGGATGGTTCTCCCTAACCGTCGCCGCCGATACTTTGATAAATCGAGCCAGGTCCCTTAACTCCGAGATGGATTTCGTACCGCAGTACCCCATCCCGGCGCGTAGTCCGCCTACCAATTGGTAGGCATAGTCGGCCAAAGGACCTTTGAATGGCACGCGCCCCTCGACCCCTTCGGGAACCAACTTGGAGAGTTGATCCTGGGCGCCTTGGCGATACCGTTCGCTCGAGCCTTTGACCATCGCCCCGAGCGATCCCATTCCCCGATAGGCCTTGAAGGTGCGGCCTTGGTAGAGGATGGTTCGTCCTGGGCTTTCGGCAAGTCCTGCGAATAAACTCCCGATCATCACCGTTTGGGCACCTGCTACCAGGGCTTTGACGATGTCCCCCGAATAACGGATTCCACCATCGGCGATCGTCGGAATCTTGGCCTGCATGCAAGCCTTGGTCGTTTCGTAAATGGCGGTGATTTGCGGAACTCCTACGCCGGAGATCACGCGCGTCGTGCAGATCGAGCCAGGCCCGATCCCCACCTTGACCGCATCTGCGCCAGCTTCGGCCAACGCCTTGCCTCCCTCGAACGTCGCTACGTTCCCGGCAATCACGTCGATGCTCCACTGTCGCTTCAACTCTCGGACCGTCGCGATTACGTTCGAGGAATGTCCATGAGCGCTGTCGACGACCAGGATATCTACCCCGCGTCGAATCAACTCTCCAGCCCGATCGTAATCGTGAACTCCGATCGCCGCTCCGACCCTCAAGCGCCCCAGTTCGTCCTTGCAGGCCGATGGGTAACTTTTCATCTGATCGATGTCTTTGATCGTAATGAGTCCAGTTAGATGGTATTGATCGTCAACCAGTAAAAGTTTCTCCACCTTTTTATCCGTCAAAATCCGCTCAGCTTCGCTAAGCGATACATTTCCTTGCGCGGTGACCAAATTCTCGCGGGTCATGACCGAGAGGATCGGCTTGTCGCTCGATTCGAGAAATCGCATGTCGCGTCGGGTCAAGATTCCCACAAGCTTGCCGCTGCTCTCGATGATCGGGATCCCCGAGACGTTTTGCTTTCGCATCACGTCTTGGGCTGTGGAAATGCTGTCGGTCGGACGAAGCGTCACCGGATCGGGAATGATGCCATTGGCCGACCGCTTGACCTTGGTCACTTCGGCGGCCTGCGAGGCAATGTCCATATTCTTATGGATGATCCCCAATCCCCCGACTTTGGCCAAGGCGATAGCCATCTCGCTCTCGGTGACGGTATCCATGGGCGAGGAAATCAGCGGGATTTCCAAGCGGATTTTGGCCGTAAGTTGCGTCGAGACGTCGACTTGCGATGGGAGAATGTCACTGTAGCGGGGTTGGATGAGCACGTCGTCAAACGTGATCCCCTCACAGGCGATCTTGTCGTCCATAGATGCGTTTCCTGGGAGAAATATTAGAAATCCTGGAAACCGTCGTAGTATCGCGAATTTGCTAAGGGTTACCGAATGTTCCGATTGTTCCGATGAGTCAAAGGCCATCCGCAAGCGGCCCCACCCCCTCCGAATTCAAAGGAACGGTAAGCGTGATCATTCAAAGCCAAGACAAAAATCGACCGAATTTCTTCTCCGAGCATTTTGCCAAGAGGCAATCGCGGTCGAAGCGTCCAGGGGCTAGTGCCTGGTTCCGCCGCGTTCTGCTCCTGACTGCTTTCGGGTCTAGCGGCTTGCTCACGTTCGACGATGCGATGGGTCAAGCCCCGCAATCGGGAGTTGGATCGGCCAACCAGCGGCCATTGATGCTCCCACCGAGCACCCAGCGTGGGAATCCGACCCAAGCCCAAATGCCGGCGTTGCCTGCGGCGAATCCTGCGGTTGGCTTTGCTGTCGCTGCGGCTAATCCAGGGGCGGCTAATCCAGGGGCGGCTAATCCAGGGGCGGCTAATCCAGGGGATGCGAAGCTTCAAATCTACGCCCTTCCGACCGAAGTGGTCGCCTATGTTGTAGCACAACTGCAAACGCAGTTTGGGGCCGACAGACGCGTCCGGATCACCACCGAACCCGAAACCGGTCGATTGATGGTCTTGGCGCCCGAGGCGACCCAGCAGCAGATCGCCTTGTCCCTCGGAGCGATCAGCAAGCAAGTCAGTCCAGCCTCGTCGGACATCACCGGACGGGTCTTGTCCAACGCAGTGCAGACCCGCGAGTACAAATTGCAACGGGTCAGTTGGAGGGAGCTTGAGGATGCCGTCACACGGATCGCAGGCCCTCGATTGACCGTATCGACGACCAACAATGGCGAGTTGGCTCAACTGCAGATGGTCACCGAAGCGGGTCCTCGCGAGGTCATGACGATCGACCGACGCACCGATACGGTCCGTATGCAAGGCAGTCCTAAGGACGTTTTTGCTTGGACGCAAATCGTCTCGGCGGTGGACTTTGCCCAAGCCGACCCGCAGCGTCCGACGCAGATCGTCCCGATCAATCCTGCCAGTCCAGAGCGGATCGAAACGGCGCTGCGGCTCGTCAAGCTTGCGTCTTACCAACAACCGCCGCAGAACGATCAAGTCACCGGACAGGTTCCGGTCAATCCCGATGATGAAAATGCTCCAGGGATGGCTGTTGGTTCGGCCGAATCGATGGGCAGCGGTACGGGGCTCATCGGGGATGTCGACATTTCGTTTGTTCCCGAGATGGGGATCGTGATCGTCAAAGGTGGACGTCGGGACGTCCAGCGCGTCTTGGAGGTCATCGAGCAGATCAAGAAACAAAGTGCCGAGACGACGCCGGAGATTGAGATCTATCCTCTCAAGCACGTCAACGGCGTGGCCCTTGAGCCTATCCTTAGGGATCTGAACGACAAGGTCTTTACCCCGCGTCAGGGTCAGATCAGCCTTTACGCGTTAGGTCAGCCAAACTCCTTGCTCTTGATCGGTCGTCCCGAAGCGCTATCAGCGATCAAGGAATTGATCATCAAGCTCGATCAGCCATTGGATCCGAACAATCAATTGCGGGTCTTCCGATTGGTGAATTCTTCGGCCGTAGACGCCGAGACCTTGGTCCGGAATTTCTTTAGTGAAACGACCCCAGGCACCACGGCACCTGCCAACACATCGGCATTGACCATCGGAACTCGGGTCAAGGTCATCGCAGACTATCGGACCAATTCGCTGATTGTCCAAGCCTCCCCGCGAGACATTGCCGAGGTAGCCAAGTTGATTTTGGAGGTCGATGTCGAATCGACATCGGCGGAAAATGAAATTCGGGTCTTCCCGATCAAGAACGCCATCGCATCGGAGCTTCAGCCGATCCTTCAGTCGGCGATCACCGGTACGGCCAGTTCGGGCACAGCGGCCGGTGGACAGCCCCAACAGGGACAAGCCCAGCCAGCGGCGGGTAGTTCCCGAGCGCCCTCTAGCCGTTTGATGGTCGTTCCCCGCGAGGGCGATCCGGTCAATTCCGGGATCCTCGCTGGGGTGACGATCACGAGCAATCCGAGCATCAATGCTTTGGTGGTCCGAGCCCCTTCGAAGAGCATGCCGCTGATCCAGGCCTTGATCGATCAATTGGACCAGCTTCCTTCGGCCGATGCGAGGATCAAGGTCTTTCCGGTGGTCAACGGGGATGCGACGAGCCTTGCACTGACGCTTCAGCAGGTCTTTGGGTTGCCGGCTACGGCCGGTGCCTCGACGGCCAGTGCCGCAGCGATCGGTCTGCAGAATCTCGCGGCCTTGACCGGGGGTGGCGAAAGCACCTTGGTACCGCTTCGGATCTCAGCCGATACGCGGACCAACTCGATCATCGTTTCGGGTGCAGGTTCGGACTTAGAGGTCATCGAGGTCCTATTGTACCGTTTGGACGAGACCGGCGGACAGCAACGCAACAACGAGGTGATTTGGTTGCGCAACGCGAATGCTTCGGACATCTTCACCGCACTGAATAATTTGCTAAACACGCAGCGCAATGTGATCACTCAGCAATTGATTTCCGGCCAGGCGATCAGTTTGTTCGAGCGCGTCGACCGCGAAGTATTCTTGATTGCCGAGCCATCGACCAACAGCATCGTCGTGAGTGCAACGCCGCGTTACATGCAGCAGATTCGCCAGGTGATCGAACGGCTCGACCGCCAGCAGCCGATGGTCTTCGTCGAGATGCTCATCGCCGAGGTTGCACTCGATGACCAATTCGAATTCGGTACCGAGCTCGGGTTGCAAGACTCACTGCTCTTTGATCGCAACAGCGCCTCGGGTGGCACATTGGGAAGTCCGGTCTTCAACGTGCTATCACCTGCCTTTAACACCGCCAGCCCGCAAAGGCGTCCAAAGAACGTCGCAGGCCAAGGCTCCTCGGGGTTTGCCCTCGGCAGGACCAGCGATCTGGGCTACGGTGGGTTGGTGCTCGCAGCCAGCAGCGAGTCGGTAGGCTTGCTGTTCCGAATGCTCCAGGATGCCAACCGCGCACAGATTTTGGCAAGGCCGACACTCACGACGATCGACAACAACGTTTCGGTCATCAATGTCGGACAGTCGATCCCGGTCCTTGGGGGAACCTCTGCGAGTGTTGGCATCGTGCAGCAGCAGGTCAACTATGTCAATGCAGGTTTGACGCTGCAGATTCAACCGCGGTGGAGCGGGCGGAGGAACGACGTTGACACCTGCGTTCAATCAAACCATCGCCCAGACGCGTGTGACGGCTTACGATGGCCAGACCGTTGTCATCGGCGGGTTGATCACCAAATCCCGAGCGTCCCAGTCGAAGCGTATTCCTTGGCTCGCAGATATTCCGATCGCTGGAGCCTTGTTCCGATTCGACAAAGAGACAGAAAACCGAACGGAGCTTTTGGTGGTCATGACCCCGCGGATCATCAATTTCAACGATGCGAACAAGCTCGACATGATCAAGATGGCCGAATCGTCTCGCATGAGCTGGTGCCTTGCCGATGTCCTGAACATCCATGGCGACAAGGGTCTCTCGGCGGGCAATGGGCTCTGGGGTCCTGCGACCTCTCCGACGATCTTCCCGGACGAGACTCCGACGGTCGATTATGAGTCGAATGAAACCAAAATCATTGGCCAGAATATGCCTTCGGAAATGCAAACGCTCTCGGAGCCTATGCAACAGCAGATGCTCCAACAGCAGATGCTCCAACAGCAGATGCTCCAACAGCAAATGCAGCAACCGATGCAGCAACCGATGCTCCAACCGATGCGACCCGAGGCGATCGAATCGCAGATGTACTTGGGCGATCCGATCTCGAGCAATACACCGAATCAGATCTACTCGAGCGAAGCTTCCTCGACGCGGAATCCTCGCAGGAGTCTGATCCAAAGCAATGGTTCCGCCAATCCACCAACCCAAAGATGAAAGCGACGATTATGACCAAAGCAACCTATCGATGTTGTGTGGTCACCTGCTGGTTGCTCATGATCGCAACGACCGGGTGCTCCACGCTCACGACGGCAAAAAACACCAAGAACAGCAAAAAGGAATCGAGTTGGTCCCTCTTTAAAAAGAAAGAGTACCAAGTTCCTCAAAGCATCAATGTCACTTGGACCTACGATATCTTCACCAAAGAAGGTAAACCGCCGACACGGGGATTTGGCGGACGGTTGTACTTCTACAACGAGAAGAGCCAAGCCATTCCGGTCGAAGGGGAGCTGACCATTTATGGCTTCGACGACACCAACCGCAGCCACGATGGTTCCTCGATCGAATCGGCTGACAAGCGATTCCGCTTTACGGCAGAGCAATTCACCACCCACTTTTCCGAAAGCGAACTGGGAGCTTCCTACAGCATTTGGATTCCATGGGACGCGGCACCAGGGACGCAAAAGAAGATCATGCTCATCCCGACGTTCAAGACCAAGGATGGGCCGGTGCTTCGGGGCAACGCCGCGACGGTTCTGCTTCCTGGGGTGATTTCTCCCGAGGGCGAGCAACGGGTCATTCAAGCCTCCACTCAAAACGGAGTGCAGAGAGCTTCGCACACCAGCGGCGGACCTGGGGTGACCAAACCCAGTCAACCGATGGCCGACCCAGCACCGCGCGACCCAGAACCTCGCGATCCTGCACATCGAACGACGACCATCCAGTATCCGGCTCGGAATTATTCGGCCAAACCGGTCCTGTCGGCTGAGAAAGCCAACGAGTTGCTCCAGCAGATCCAGGAATCGCAAGCCACTCCGCTTCCGATCCCCACTGCCGCGAACTTCGAGAACGGCCAGATGACCATCACCGAGACGAGAGTCCCTGTGGGGCAAGTAGCGACGTCAGCCCCGGGGTTCCACCTGCCGATCGCCTCGATGCAAGGAAGTACGATATCCGGCGTTGGAATCGGAGCACAGATGGCTAACGGGCAATCCCTACCGGGGTTTGCTCAGCTCTCGGTGGTGCCACGACCAGTTCATTCCGAACCGAGTTCACCCCCGGCTCAAGCTGAATCAGTCGCTCCATCATCCGTTTATCCGCCTCGTTAGACACATTGCCGCGCAGGACCACTTGGCCGCCCTCGATGGAAACTTTCGCTCCTCGCAATCGTTCGGGGAGTGGAACGCGAGACATGCGGTTTTGGAGTTGCCCGGAAAGATTCCCAACGCGTTGGGAATCGACGGCAATGTCGGGACGAACGGTTGCTCGGAAACTACCTTTGCCACCCTGGGCCTGATTCCCACGACCGGCTTGATTGCGGCCTAATCCGCCTCCGAGTCCGCCAAGTCCACCGATACCACCGAGTCCGCCGCCACCGAGTCCGCCTAAGCCACCGCCTAGACCGCCGATACCGGATCCGCCGCCGGCCGAGGTACCTGAAGGGCCAATCCCGAAGATTGTCGCGCCGCCGACTCCGCCGGCTAGAGGTTGGCTAAGGTAGTCGGGAAGAATTCCTGTTCCCCCCGAGATTCCCAATCCACCGAATCGCCCGGGAAGTGTTCGCCCTCCGGTGGTGCCACCGAATCCACCTTGTTGTTGGCCGAATCCACCTTGCTGCCCGAATCCGCCCTGCTGTCCAAAGCCGCCTTGTTGTTGGCCAAAGCCACCTTGTTGTTGCCCGAATCCTCCGGTTTGTCCGAATCCGCCGGTTTGCTGTCCAAAGCCACCTTGTTGTTGTCCAAATCCCCCGGTTTGCCCGAAGCCACCCGTGCCGCCACCACCGAGCCCTGCAAGGCTACCCAAGCCGCCACTTCCACCACCTCCAAATTGACCTAGGGCCAGTTCGTTCGAGCCCGCGATGGTTCCTCCGACGAGCATCATCCAACCAAACCAACGGAAAATATTTCTTTTCATGGCATCTTTCCTTTTTCGCGACCCGCCGAATGCATGAGCCTAGCGATACAACCCCTGGATTGTATTAGGGTTTCGGACACAGAGCACCGTCGGAACGCATTTTTTACCCCAAATCCAAGCGACTTGAACGTTCTGCCGTCGGCTTGGGGGATCTTGGGGCGCAAAAGCCCGAAAGAAACGATCCTGACGGTCGTGCGGATCGGCTAGGTCCGGTTGATTTTCCGTTCCTTGCAGTATGCGTTCTTTCCCATAAGTTGGGTTAAGCTACAATCGGGCACCTTGGTAAACTTCCCTAGCCGAGACAGCCCCAAACATCCCGTTCCGTTTTGCCGATCGCGACTCATCCTTGCAGGAACGTCATTATTTCCGATTCCCACACCACCGTACAACCATGCGAGACTCAAAGAGCCCTGGAGCCACAATCGCTCCAGACGCGGTGGAGTGAACTCAGTTCCCGCATCGATGCTCAATTGCGCGATTGCTTGGACCGGTTTGCCAAAGAATCCCCCAAGCGACTCGTCGATGCCGTCGAGTATTCGCTGCTAGCACCTGGCAAGCGTCTTAGGCCCGTTCTATGCATGCTGGCCTGTGAAACCTCCGGAGCACCGATCGAACAAGCATTCGGCAACGCCTGCGCCTTGGAGATGATTCACTGCTATTCGCTCATCCACGACGATCTGCCGGCGATGGATGACGATGAACTTCGCCGAGGGCGGCCGACTTGCCACAAGCAATTCGATGAAGCCACCGCGATTCTTGCTGGGGATGCGCTTCAACCAATGGCCTTCGAGTCGATCGTCCAAGCCGGGCAATCCGCGCAAGCGATGGTCGAAAGCTGCCGAACGTTGGCTTGGGCTGCCGGAATCCGTGGTATGGTCGGGGGTCAAATGGATGATCTGCTAGAAGAAAATCGAATGGAAATGAAGCCTCGGGAAGCTTTGGCCGTTGCCATCGAAGAATCGCCAGAGAATCGCCTTAGCTCCATCCACCGACGCAAAACTGGCGCGATGATTGAAGCGTCGGTGCTTTTGGGGGCTATCGCCGCACAAGCCCCGTCAAATTGTCGCTCTGCATTGGCCACTTACGGGCGTGGGATTGGAATTGCGTTCCAAATCGTCGATGATCTGCTGGACGTCGAGTCGACTTTCGAGAAAACTGGAAAGGCGACCGGCAAAGATGCCGCCAGGGGCAAACTGACCTTTCCCAGTGTCTATGGTATTGCAAAGAGCCGAGACATGGCAGAACGTTGGGTAGCTGGATCCTTGACGGCATTGGCACCCTTCGAGGAACGCGCCGAGGGCCTACGACAAATTGCGAAGTATATTTTGGAAAGGCATAGTTGATGGCGTCTCACCCTCTACTTTCACAGTTGGATTCGGCCGATCCGCTACGAACCATGAGCGTCGAGCAACTCGACCAGATGGCGCTCGAAATTCGGGATGTGCTGTGCAATTTGCTTGCTACCCGCACGGCGCACTTTGCCTCGAACCTCGGGGTGGTCGAACTTTGCCTGGCACTTCACAGCGTCTTTGACTTCCAAAGCGATCGATTGATTTGGGACACCGGTCACCAGATCTACCCTCATAAATTGATCACGGGCCGCTACAAGCAGTTCCGGACCATCCGTGAACGCGGCGGTCTGATGGGATACCCCAACCCCCAAGAAAGCCCTTACGATTTGTTCATGACCGGCCATGCCGGCTGCAGCGTTTCGACCGCTCTGGGGCTTAAGTCCGGCGACGATCTGATGGATCAAAAGCGTCGAAAGAGCATCGCGGTCATCGGCGACGGCGCCCTTCCCTCAGGGATCGTCTTTGAAGCGATGAACAATGCGGGCGAATTGAACAAGGACTTGATCGTCGTACTCAACGACAACAAGATGTCGATTTGCCCTCGTGTCGGCGCCTTGGCGAACTATCTCGATCGCTTGCGCACCAACCCCTTCTACACCGGCTTCAAACATGAGGTCACCAAGATCCTCAACAAATTTCCGATGCTCGGAGATCCCACCGAAAAACTCTTGGCCCAAGTCAAAGAGGGGGTCAAGGCCGGGATGGTCGGGGGGATGCTGTTCGAAGAGTTCGGTTTCAAGTACATCGGCCCTATCGATGGACACGATATTCGTCTTTTGCGAAAATACCTCGAAATGGTCAAAGACCAACACGGTCCGACCCTTTTGCATGTCGTCACCGAGAAGGGCAGGGGATACAAGCCTGCCGAGGACGATCCGGTTTTTTTTCATACTCCGCCAGCCTTTGAAGACGAAGACGGTTCTCCGCGAGTCTTGTCGATGGGCGAAAAGCCCGCCTTCACCAATTACGCACGAGACGCCATCGCAAGCCAGATGCGAATCGACCCCCGCGTGACGATCATGACCGCTGCGATGTGCCAGGGGAACAAGCTTGAGCCGGTGCGCAACGAGTTCCCCAAACGATTCTTCGATGTCGGAATCTGCGAATCGCATGCAGTTGCTTTTGCGGCCGGCCAAGCCAAGGTCGGTCTACGTCCGATCGTCGCAATCTATAGCACCTTCATGCAACGCTCCTACGATCAGATCTTCCAAGAAGTCGCCTTGCAAAACCTGCCTGTCGTCTTGATGATGGATCGAGCCGGTCTGACCGGCCCAGACGGACCGACCCACCATGGCCTATTCGATATCGGCTACCTACGTGTATTCCCGAACATCGTCATGATGGCTCCAGGGGACTCAACCGACGTCGAGCCGATGCTCGAGTTTGCGCTCCAGCAGCCTGGACCTACCTCCATCCGATACCCGAAGACAAGTGCCTTGGCATTCGAACGGCCCAAGCAACCGATCGAGCTGGGCAAGTCCGAGACACTCCGCAAAGGACGCGATGGAACCATCATCGCCATCGGTGCGATGCTTCAACAAGCCCTCACGGCGGCCGACTTGCTCAGCGCCGAAGGCTTGGACGTGACGGTCATCAACGCGCGATTCATTCGTCCGTTGGATGTCGGCATGCTAGCCAAGGCCTTCGAGGAGTCCCGATTCGTCGTGACGGTC
This sequence comes from Planctomycetota bacterium, assembly GCA_026692845.1. Taxonomy (GTDB): domain Bacteria; phylum Planctomycetota; class Planctomycetia; order Pirellulales; family Pirellulaceae; genus JBKCUI01. The sequence continues at coordinate 12,136 of JAPLNM010000051.1, forward strand.
GAAGAAGGCGCCTTGGCCGGCGGCTTCGGATCGGCTGTCCTGGAGGCGGCGTGTCAAAACGGTTGGGATACGCGAATCCTCAGGATCCTCGGAATCCCCGATCGGTTTATCGAGCACGGGGATCGCAATGAATTGCTCGCCGAAATCGGCATCGATCCAGCGGGGATCGCCAGCACTTGCCGACTCCTGGACGAACGCTTCGCCGACTCGCAAGCCGCTGGGGTTTAGCTCCTATGGAACACGGCTTTATCGCTTGGGCCAAGCAGCGCGCGATGCGCTTGCCCAAAATCAAACTTGGAATCGGCGATGACTGCGCCCTGATGGCTTCCGATGGGTCCGATTGGGTCGTGACGACCGATTCGCTCTGCGAAGGAACCCACTTTATCCTCCAGGAGTGTGGCCCACTTGCCGTCGGGAAAAAACTTGTCGGCGTGAACCTCAGCGATCTTGCAAGCATGGCCGCAGTGCCCTCGGCTGTCTTTCTGTCCTTGTGCCTACCTCGCAAGCATGCCGATCGCCTAGGCGCAGAGATCTACGAAGGCGTCTGCCAAGCCTGCCAGGAATACAATGTCGCGATCGGAGGAGGGGACACCAACGTATGGGATGGACCCTTGGTGGTCCATCTGACGGCGATCGGAACGGCCCGACCCGAGGGAAGTTGGCTTCGAAGCGGAGCACGGCCCGGGGATAAAATCGTCGTCAGCGGTCGGCTAGGAGGAAGTCTTCTTGGCAAGCACTTGGACTTTGAACCTCGCTTGAAGATCGCCCAGAGACTCTACCCTTTGGGGATCGTCCAAGCGGCCACCGACATCAGCGATGGACTCGGGGTCGATCTGCTCAACATCACCGTCGCTAGCCGATGCGGAGCCGAAGTCGATCTCGAACAAATCCCGATCAGCGATGCGGCGATCGAAGCTTCCGAGACCAGTGGCAAGAGCCCTTTGGAGCATGCGATCGGTGATGGAGAGGACTTTGAATTGCTCATGGCCGTCGATCCAGCAAGGATCGCTCTGTTGCCCTCCGAAGTCGACGGAGTACCCCTTACGGTCATCGGAACGTTCGTCAGTCGAACCGGACTTTGGTCCCGAAACAAACGGGGCGTCGTGCAACTGCAACCACGCGGATACGTCCACGGCAGCTAAGCGAACCGACACGATCCCAATCGCCCTTCGCGCGATCGTTTGCTCTGTTGGGTCAGCGACCCATGTCTTCTTTAGTCTGGCGTTAGAAGATTTTTTGCAATCAACTCGCATGCTCGTCGGACGAGCGGACTTTGATGCTCAATACCAAGCCTATGGAAACGATCGCAAGCAAGGCGAACAAGCCGAAACTAATGTTCAGCGGAACCTTCGCGTCCTGCAGGCGACCGAACCCCCAGTCGGCCAATCCACCAAAGCTGATGCTCACGAAATTCATGATCCCGTATCCGGTCGCACGATGATTCGCCCCGACGATTTGCGAGAGGATCGGCATGCTGTTGCAGTCAAAAAAACCCCAGCCTAGGCCAAACAGGATCAGAAAGCCTACGGCCATCGTGACATCGACGGCATTGCCCACACCAAAGATCGCAGGAACAATCATCACGACACCCAGCGCGCTGACGTAGATCCGGCCTCGCCCATTGCGTTGCATCCAGCGATCCGCAAGCATCCCGCCGAGGCTCGCCCCAACGATCGCCGCGAGTTGCCAATACAACGTCGCAGTCACCCCGGAAGCACCTTGGCCTAGCCCGAAGCGTTCCTTCAAGATCGAGGGCATCCAATCGCGAACCACCCATGCTGCCATCGCTGGCAGGGTAAAATAAGCCACCAGCAAGAGAAACGACGGATTGGTAAGGAGCGTCAGGAAACTCGATCTCCAAGAGGACTCGGAATCCGAGTGCAAGCTATCCGAGCCGAGCTCTAGTTGCCTTGGCGAATCGCGGAGAAGCAGCGACAACGGCAGGGCATAGAGCATCCCGAGGATGCCACAAGAAACAAACGCCCAGCGCCAACCGAAGTGGCTTGCAGCATACCCCCCAAAACCTCCGCAGATGACTCCCAAATAGATCGCCATCTGGTGCAACCCAACGGCTCGCGAACGGGTCGCCTCGGAGTGGTAATCGGTAATCAACGCCAAGGCCGCAGGAATGTAAAACGCTTCGCTCACCCCCATGAGCGATCTTGCCCATAGCAATTCTTGGTACGACTGAACATGTCCAGTCCAGGCGGTGATCGCAGACCAAGCGAACAAGCTAGCGCAAATCGTCCATCGACGCGAGAATCGATCCGCGATCGCCCCCCCGAGCAAACTGAAAACTGCATACACCCACTTGAACTGACCGAGCATGATCCCCCACATCTCTTGGGGATTCTTCGAATCGGCAAACTCAGGGATCGATTCCATGACCGAATCCCGCATCGTGGCCATCATCTGGCGATCCAAATAGTTCAGCAATGCCACTGGCATGAGAAGCAGCACAAAAAGCCAAGCCCGTGTTGTTCCCAAGTCACACTTCCCAGTTAGATTACCCAGTTAGATTACCCAGTTAGATTACCCAGTTAGATTACCCAGTTAGGTTCCGCGGCGATTCCCGAACCATCGGATGTGCTGACGATCGCACAACCTCAAGTCGTGCGTTTTGCACCAGTCGGCAAGCCAGCTCAATTGGATATCGAGTTCCTCACGGTGGATCCCTCGCGGCATGAGCATCACGCGATGGCGGTCCCAACCCCGCAGATGCGTCAAGTACTCGAGGACTTCCTCGGCGTCCAAGATCGATCCGACGACAAACTTCAACTGATAATCCCCCTTGGACATCAGCGACTCGACGATCTGAGGCGCGTAGCGCACCGCTTCGTGCTTGCGAACCCAGGTATCGCTGGTGTAATCGATGGGGCTAGAGTTGCTCAGTTTCGGACTGATCGACCAAAGGTCGCAAGCCACCTGGCCATCGAGCGTTCCTGCCGTCTCGATCGTGATGTGTTTGCCCCGCTGCTTGAGCCCCGTGCACAGCTCCCAGAGGGCCTCGAAGATCATCGGCTCACCACCGGTGAGCACCACATGCTCGGCCCGAAACGCATCGATCTTTTTGAGGATTTCCTCGACTCGGTGCGTATCGCCTTCGGGCTCCCAGGAAGCGTATCGGGTATCGCAGAACCAGCATCGCAAGTTGCAGCCGCTGGTGCGAACGAAGATGCTCGGAGTCCCGGTAAGAAACCCTTCACCCTGAACGCTTTGGAAAATCTCGGAAATCCTGATCAATCAACGACTCGCTTTTTTGTGTCGCCAGCAAAATCTTGCGGGTAAATCTTGCGGGTAAATCTTGCGGGTAAATCTTTCCGACCAATCGACTCGATCCAGGCGAAAAACCGCGGTGGGAGTATCCGGGTCGATCTGTTGTATTTTGCGGGGATTGCTAAGATACACCCAGGTCGCCAGGGCTGCTTGCCCACGGAGACCTTTCCAATTGCAATCCAGATTCATTCCAGTTTTTACCCCAGAATCCATCATCGTGCCAGGAACACCCTTCGCCGACCAACTCGAGTGCTTCGATAACTCTTACCCAGATCGAGAGTATAGCATCGAAATCTTTTGTCCCGAGTTCACCTCGATTTGTCCAAAAACCGGCCAACCGGACTTCGGTACCCTCGTTTTTCGTTACGTCCCGGACAGAAAATGCGTCGAGCTCAAGAGTCTTAAGCTCTACCTGCAAAAGTTCCGAAACGAAGGAATCTTTTACGAAAACGTGACGAATCGAATTTTCGATGACTTCCTGGCTGTCGTCAAGCCTCGCAGTGCGACACTCGAGAGTCGCTGGGGAGCACGCGGCGGGATTACCTCGACGATCACCGTCTCGCACACGCAATCCATTTAACTGGCTTTAGTTTCCTTCTGGCACTCTATCTTCTGGCATTCCATCCACCGAGCCGACGCTGATCATGCAGTACCACAATCTTGCCCCCTTGCTCCTAGGTGGATTGGCCGACGAAGCTGCCAATCAGAAGACCGCCATGCAGCAGTTCTGCGCCTTTGCAGCACTGGGGCTACGCTACTACACGCTCCGATTCATCGATGCGGGGGGAGGGATTCAAAACGTCATGCAGCTCGAACCCAAAGGGATCGAGAACATCCGAACTTTGCAAAAAGAGTATGGGATGAGCGTTTCGAGCATCGGCTCGCCGATCGGTAAAGTCAAACTCTTGGACATCGACGACGGGACCAATAACCGCTTCGTGCCGTTCCAAGAGTACCTTCAAAAGGATGTCCGGCGCGCTTGCGATCTTGCGAACCAATTCGACTGCAAACTCATCCGTGGGTTCTCCTTCTACCATCCCAGAGGAACCGATCCGCATGCGCATCTGCCGCAAGCGATCGATCAAATCGGTCAAATCACGCGCATGTGCGACTCCTATGGCCTGACCTACGGCTTGGAGGTCGAAGCCAACTTGGTAGGGCAGACCGGCAAATTGCTTGCCAAAATCCACAGCGCGGTGGCTCATCCGGCTCTGGTCTTGGTCTTCGACGGAGCGAATCTTGTGTGCCAAGGCATGTCGACCGATGAAGTCTTCGAGGAATACCTTGCCATGAAACCCGGCTTGGGTTGGATTCATATCAAAGACTACAAAAAGCCAAGCATTGCCTCAAATCACGTCGATGAAGAGTCCCTCAAGGCCTTCGTTCCGGCCAATCTAGGCGATTCTGGTCACGAAGCGATCTTCCGCGACCTGATGATCAACTATTCGGAACTCATCGAGCGGCTCCGAGCCCGTGGTATCCCCGGTCTATTTGTCGACCTGGAACCCCACGTCAAAGGGGGTGGGCAATTCGGAGGCTTCAGTGGCCCAGACGGCTTTGGCGTCGCCCTTCGCGGGTTGTGCAAGGTCCTCGATTACGTCGGTTTTCCCTATAAACTTCGCGGTTTCGAAGACATTCGAATCTCCTAAAGCGTCCTGAATCGGCCAACCCTAACCTATCCTCAAACGCGGTGCTTGCCTCGATGTCTCTAGCCGATGCGGACTGGAAAAGGCTCTATGCGTTCGAGTCTCACTGCCTTGAACTCGATTCACCCTTGCGCGAGCCTCACGCAGGATCCGAGCCGCTTCGGATGCACTATGTCGATGCGGCTCCTAGCGACGGCCAAGCCGAAGGGAAGCCCTGCATTCTCGCCGTCCACGGCAACCCGACTTGGTCCTTTTACTACCGATCGATTGTCGAGCATTTTTCCAAAACCCACCGGGTCCTGGCCGTCGACCACATCGGCTGCGGCTTGAGCGATAAACCGCAGCGCTACGACTATAGCCTCGAGCGGCATACCGAAAACTTAGTACGCTTGTTCGATGCGTTGGAGCTTCAACGCATCGTCCTGGTCGTTCACGATTGGGGGGGTGCCATCGGCCTGGGTGCAGCCCTGAAGCGTATCGACAAAATCGCCGGGATCGTGGTCCTCAATACCGCAGCATTTCCACCCCCGTATGTGCCTTGGCGTATCCGAGCTTGCAGAATTCCATTCTTCGGAAGTTTTGCGATGCGATATCTCAATGCGTTTGCGCTCGCAGCGACCCGCATGGCGATAGATCGATTGCCTCGGCTTGATCCGAGCGTGCAAGCGGGATTGCTTGCACCGTACGATTCGCCTTCCAATAGGATTGGAATCGATACGTTCGTCAAGGATATCCCGCTGAGTCGTTCCCACAGGACCTACCAGGTGCTTGCGGACCTCGAGCGACAGTTGCCGAGGTTAGGGCATCTGCCGATCCATTGCGTCTGGGGGATGAAGGATTGGTGTTTTCGGCCTGAGTGCCTGCGGCGATTGCAGAAGGCTTGGCCAAGGGCCGTCGCGCATGAGCTTGCTGACGTCGGTCATTACGTCATGGAAGAAGCGCCGAGTGAAGTGCGAACGGTCCTGCAATCGCTGATAGAGAAGCTCTAGCGGCTAGTTCCGCCTCCGCCGGGACGAGCCCGACGGGAGGCTTATGATGGTAGCCGCAAGTTCCGCCTCCGCCGGGACGAGCCCGACGGGAGGCTTATGCCGGTAGCGGCTAGTTCTGCCTCCGCCGGGCAAGCCCGACGGGAGGCTAGTATGTTTTTTTAACGGTCGAAGCGTACCGAATCGATATTCATCAATCCGCCGCGATTCTCTGGATTGATCGCCTCGAAGACCAAATCGGCTCGGTCGACCGTCGGCTCGATCGCCATCGAACGCTCGTACCAGCCATCCCAATCGCCGTTGACATCGACGCGCATCTTGCCGATCACCGGCCCGTCGATCGACCCTTGATGGACCCAAATCTCACCACCTGCTCCGGCCGAACATACGCGGAATTGCAGCGAGCGGACCTGATCGAGCCGCACATTCTTGATCACAAAGTACGATCCGTGGTCGATCGCACCGAGGAACTTGCCCTGAGCGGCTTTGCTGCCGGCAAGCTCACTCATGCGAACAATCTCGTCGGCCCGCTCGGCTTGCCTCAATCGAGGCTTTAGCTCGATGGTTTGGTACCCGGCAAGCGTCGGTAGCGATGGGGCTCCCAAGTCCTCATAGCGTGCCGTCAATCGAATCGCCGCTCCTTGGTTCTCGGGTTTTTCAGCAAGCTCGATTTGGCCACGCATTCCACGAATCGTCTGGCTTGTCGGATCGGGCTCTGCGGCATACACCCAAGAGACCATCTGCGTGACCTCTTCACGCGTGTGCTGGCTGTGCGGTAGCATCGCTACCTTGCCCCATACCCCGGTCGCACCTTTGAGCACCCTTTCGATCGAAAGCTCCATCGCTGCAGCTTGGCCTCGGTACTTGTTGGCGATGTCCAAGAAGGACGGTCCGACGATCGCTCGTTCCAATGCGTGGCAGTTGAAACAATCGCTCGATCGCATGAGCTTCAAGCCCACAGGCAATGCCTCTTCGTTGAGCGTCGTGGTTCCGCCGGCCAAAAGGTTTGCCTGAATACTTACCCGATCGGGTGCCGATGGGTCGAGGTTGTCTAAATCGGTCGAACTGAGAATCTTCTCGTCGGAACTACCATCTTCTTGATCCGTTACGGTGACTTGATAAGTCAGCTTTTCCCCGGAGTCGAAAAAATCGCCGTCTTTGGGACTGACAAACTCGATCGTCGGGATGGAATTGCCGACGATCACAGGCACCACGGCGGTTGTCGATGCTCCTTGGGGATCCTCGACTTTGACCTCGACGTTGTAGACGCCAGGCTCGTTGAAGACATGCTCGATCTGCGGACCGGTCCCGATGGCTAGGCGATCGGATGCGTCTGCGGAGTTGACCTTGGTCCAGGTAAACTGCAAGGAGTCGCGGTCTTTATCGGTCGATGGCTCGGCGGAAAATGCGACCTTCAGCGGCTCTTTGCCGGCGCGACTTGCGGCTGCACCTTCGGCTTGCGATATCCTTGCCTGCGGGGTTCGGTTGCCGGCTTGGTAATCGACTCGCACAAGCTTCGCGTCGGGATTGACCCCCCAGGTCTCGCCGTATTCGATGACGTACAGCGAACCGTTTTGGTCGAACTGTAAATCGATGGGTCGAATGAATTTCTCGTTGGGCATGAACCGCTCCATCGATTCGATGTTCGAGTCTTCATCGAGCTTGACGGCCACGATCCAACTCCTGGACCATTCATAGATAAAGACGGTCCTATCCATCGCAGAGGGGAACTTCGTCGGTGATTTCAAGTTCGGGGCGTAGGCATACGTTGGACCTGCGCAGGCCGTGCGGCCTCCGGTGCCCAGTGCAGGGAACTCCTTGGACTCACCCCCTGGGTAGTAGATCCAAGCCGGTTGGGCGGGCGGGAGTTCCTTGAGGCCGGTGTTGAACTTCGAAAGGAGATAAGGCCGATTGTTGCCGATGAAAAGAGGCCAGCCGAAGAATCCCGCCTTGCGAGCTTGATTGAACTCGTCGTACCCTCGTGGACCACGAGGGCCATCGCCACCGGCGTCGGGCCCGACATCTCCCCAATATAGGAATCCGGTCCGTTGGTCGATATTCAATCGCCACGGATTGCGGCATCCCATGACGTAAATCTCTGGATGACCGGCCGAGCCATCTTTGGGGAACAAATTCCCGTCGGGGATACTATAAGTCCCATCGTCGTTGGGCCGAATCCTGAGGATCTTGCCGTTGTAGCTGTTGGTATTGGCGCTGGTCCGCAGAGCGTTAAAGGCGCTTTTTTCTTGGCGCTCATCGATCGGTGCAAAGCCTTGGGAATCTCCAAATGGGTTGGTGTTGTCCCCGGTGCCGATGTACAAGCAGCCGTCGGGACCAAACTCCATAGAGCCCGCATGGTGGCAACACTCTTGGCGCTGCTCGAGGTACTTCATCAGAAGCTTCTCGCTCTGGAGATCCAAAGTGCCATCGGCAGCGATCGTAAATCGGCTGATGTGCTGTCCTGAGAAATCCGGGGGCGAGTACTGCAGGTAGACCCAGCGGTTCTGAGCAAACTGAGGATCCAACGCGATGCCGATCAAGCCGTTTTCTTGTTCGGTGGTGACTTTCAAGACACCGATCGTTTGGACCTGGCGGCTCTTGGGTTCAATCGCTTTGATCTTGCCTGCCAATTCGATCAGATAAATCGTTCCATCTGGGGCGATCGCCATCTCCATCGGCTGGATGAGTCCATCGACCACTACGGACTTCTCGAAGCGAGCAGGGTCCATCGTGCTTTGCTGGCCGTAGGCACCATTTGAGCCCAGGACAGCCAGAGCAGTAGCCGTAAAACCAGTAGCCGTAAAACCAGTAGCCGTAAAACTAGCCGCAGTCAAAAAGAACGCTTTGCGTAACGAAAGGCTCGATCGTTTCATGGTCGATGTTTTCACGAGAAATAAGGGGGTTTAAGGTTTAAAGTGGGAATTGGATTCAGCGCGATGATTTTGAGGGGTAACGCTGTCGGATACGGTCATAGATTCGGCTCAGTTCCGAATCGATGGCCAGATCCCCTTCGATCTTCTTGCATGAGTGCATGACGGTCGTGTGATCGCGCCCGGAAAAGTGATTGCCGATGGCTTCGAAGGATTCGTCCGTGAGTTGTCGCATCATGAGCATCGCAAGCCCTCGTGCGCGGACGACACCGGATTTTCTCGATGGACCTGTCAGGGCATCGAGCGTCAGCTGGAACTCTTTGGCAACGAGCTTGAGCAGATCTTTGCAGGTGACTTTCGACGTGCCGGCGCTGACGATTTTCTCGATTTGCTTGAGGGATGCTTGTCGAGAAGTGGCTGTTTTTTGAGTTGTGTTTTTTAGCAGTGGTAGTTTGGAATGCGAGTCGGCTTGGAGTTGCACAACCCATCGATTCAGCAGCCCTTTGAGTTGCACGGCCGTCGGCTGGTCTTGGATCCGCGAGCAGAACTTGCGGATGTCCTCTTGGGAAATTTCGGGGGCAATCTCGGCCAGGAGTTTTTCGGCGATCGCTCGGCGAGCCGCCGGTCCGGGCAGTTGGACTGGAACGCTCAGTCCTGCGGCCAACAAACTCTGCAATCCGGGTTGGAGTCCAGCGCGTAATCTTGGTAGTTCTGGGATGGTCACGACGACCAACCGAGAGGCTTCCTGAGCATCCTTGAGAATGGCGATCAGTTCGCCTTGCGCCGCAGGCTTGGTGGCCAATTCGTGAAGGTTATCGATCAGAAGTCCATCGCATTGGCGATGGATCAGTCGGAAGCGAGCCATGTCGTCGGCTTTGATGCCACGCTGCAAGGCGCGACCGAATTCCGTGCCGCTGGTGAGTGTGAGTTTGCGTTGGTTCTGATCGCGCGACCATCTCCAAAGCAGTTCGTGAGCGAGCGTGGTTTTGCCTGCGGCATTTGGGCCGAAGAGCACCACGGGCGAAAGGGTGCTCAAAGCGGCGATCGACAGTCCGGAAAAGAGTGCGTCGAGGGCTTGATTCTCCGGCCCGAGGAAGAACTCAGGGATCAGCACCGCAGGGGGAGCGATGATCTGCTGGACGCCGCGACGCAGACCCACGCGGTTTAAATCCAGGGCGGTGAGTTCTTGTGTTTTGGTCACGGTTCAATTTCTCGGCGGTTCAATTACTCGGCGGTTCGATTACTCGGCGGTATCCAAATAAGGGTCTTGGCCCATGTCCCTTTGAATTTTAGTCCGTTCTTTTTCGTGATAAAGAAGCGCCATGCGATCTCGGAAGTGTTTGCGTTCGACTTTTCGCTGGGCTTTGCGGAAAAGCGATGCCATCGAGTCGCTGAATCGGCCTTGCTCGCCGACCTGTTTGTATTTCTCGGAGGATTTCAAGCCAAAGCCGTTTCGGAGGATTTCGTCGTCCATGGCTAGGTATTGGCGATGCGTGCCTGGGTCCCCTTGGCGTCCGCAGCGTCCGATGAGCTGGCGGTCGATGCGAGCCGCATCGTGCAATTCCGTACAGATGACCATCATTCCCCCGATGGCTCGGACGTCGTCGAGCAGCTTGACGTCGGTGCCACGCCCGGCCATGTTCGTCGCGACGGTGATTTGGTTCAGTTCCCCCGCATGGGCGACGATCTCCGCCTCGCGTTCGATTTCGTTGGCGTTGAGGATCTGAACTTTCATGCCTTGCTGGCGCAACATGCTCGCAAGGATATTCGACTTATCGATCGATCGCGTGCCGATGAGCACGGGGCGTCCGAGAGCATGCACATCGCGGACTTCTTGGACGATGCGCTCAAATTTTTCCATCATGTCTTTGCAGACGATGTCGGGAAGTTTTTTGCGTTGGGGTGGGCGATTCGTCGGGACTTGGAGCACAGGGGTGCGATAGATCTTGCGCAGCTCTCCTGCGCTTGTCGCGGCCGTACCGGTCATCCCGGCAAGGTACTTGTAGCGAAGAAATAGGTCTTGAACGGTGATGCGAGCGGCTTGGCCCGTCGGGACTGAAACCTCGACGCCGGCCCGTGCCTCGACGGCTTGGTGGATCCCATCTCGCCATTTTCGGCCTTCGGCAAGCCGACCGGTGAATTCATCGACGATGACGATTTCACCATCGCGCACTACATATTGGCGATCCAAATGATAGTCGCGAAGAACGCGGATAGCACGCTCGATGTACTCGTACAGATCGACCAGTGCGACAGTGCGTATCTCGTTGGGTCGGGGCAGGGCTCGAACATGCTGACGGCCTTTGGAGGTCAACTCGACTTTTCGACTGTCTTCTTCAAGGGTAAAGTCCGCTTGATAGTCAAATTCCGATGCGTGCTCGGAGGCCCATCGGAACGATGCGATAACCGCCTCGCGGGCTTCGTCGCCGAGCGATCCGATGATCAGCGGCGTTCGGGCTTCGTCGATCAGAATGCTGTCGGCTTCGTCGACCAAGGCAAAGTGCATGCCGCGTTGGACCGGTTGCTCACCTGCCGAAGTCCAACGTTCGTTGGACCCTGCGCCCAGAAAGTCATTCACATTGCGGCCTTGGGCGCGCATGAGCAATCGGTCTCGCAAGAAATCGAAACCGAACTCCTTGGCCGTGCCATACGTGACATCCGAGCCATAGGCTTGGCGACGCTGGTCCTGGTTGTGGTCGGTCAGGACGATGCCGACTTTGAGCCCCAGCGCGTCAAATAATGGACGCATCCAGTCGGCGTCGCGTTGGGCTAGGTAGTCGTTGACCGTCGCTAGGTGGGCTCCTTTGCCGAGCATCGAATGCAGCACCAGCGGCAAAGTCGCCGTGAGCGTCTTGCCTTCGCCCGTCTGCATCTCGGCGATGCATCCATGGTAGAGGCAAACCCCACCAAAGATTTGCACATCGTAGTGACGCATGTTCATCCTTCGCCGACCTGCTTCGCGCACCAGCGAATAGCATTCGGGCAAAAGGGTTTCGAGCAGCTCGCCACTTTTGGCTCGGTAGATCAAGGACAAGAACTCCTTGCGGAGTTGCGGGTCGCTAAGCTCCTTGCGATGTTCCTCCCATGCGTTGACGGCTCGGGCTTGTTCGAGCCATTGGTTGATTTTATAAGCCCCCACGCCGGGGATTTTCCAGCCTGCGGCCACGTGCGGTCGGTAGGGGAGTTGTAGCGGGATATCTTTTCCCGAATTGGAGGACGGTTTGTCGTTCATACGGATGAAATTTTAACCAGCAAAACGAGAGCATTTAGCCCCAGTTTGGGACTTTGGACACTTTTCCTCAAACTCTCGTTTGCAAGTAGGGAGGGGAAAACTACCCCCTGGAGCTTTTGATAGCATTCTGTGACGCTTGGGTATTTTGTGAAAGTTGTTCCTAATGTCCGTTTTTTTTCTTTGCTCGGGCATCTGACGGCCGATCCAAAGATTCGAAAGGTGCGCTTTGTAACGCGTAGCGAGAAAAAAATATGAGAATCAATCGATCCACTCTGACCTTGATCGTGGCCTCTCTGTGTGGAGTAGGGCCGACTATTGCCTTTGGGCAAGACGCTCTGAGCGAGGCAGCTCGCTCGAGTGCAGGACGCATCGCCGATTCGGCGGGCGTTTCCAAATCCCAAACCGGGGCGAGTCAATCGCTTTCGGATGCTGGGGAGGTCAAGGCCCCTGCATTGACGAGCCCGTCGGACCGCGTCGCTCGCGGAGCCTATCCGGCCGCTGCGACCTACCCAACCACGGGAGCTTATTCGGCTCCGGCGGTCCGGGGTAGATCGGATTGCACCTCTCCGGGGTGCACGACCCCGGGCTGTGACTCAAGCGCCTGTGACTCTCGAGTCATGGGAAGTAAAGTATTTGGTGCCAGGCACTTAGGACTTGGTGGATCTTGCGACACGGGTTCCTGCGGAACGGGTGGGTCGTGTGGCTCTGGTGGTCTTCTAAGCGGTTTCGGGGGTGCTTGCGGAGTCGGAGCCTGCGGACCTGGAGCGGCCGGCAGCGGACTCGGGTGGGCCGAGTCCGACACGCTTCTTTGGTGGGGCCGAGGCTTGACCAACTCGCCGGTGATTGTCGGGGGCAGCAGTCCGACGGTACTTCCGACGAATCCTTTGTTGGGTGGTTACGACAACCCGCTCGGAACGGACATGTTCGTAGGCGCACGGGCCAATGTTGGCCTGTGGCTCGATGATTGCCAAAACTACGGTATTGGCGGACGAGCCTGGGGGTTGATCACCGATAGCTCCGAGCAGGTCATCACCAATGGTGGCAATTCGACCGGGATTGCGTTCTTCAATACCTCGTTGAATCAACCCGACACCTACGTCGTGAATCTCGATCGTGGACCGTTCGGCAAGAACGTCGGCGAGATCGGCGTTCTGAACGACTTGGATCTGTTCTCGGGCGATCTTTACCTTCGGGCCATGCTCTTGGGTGATCGTTGCAACCGAGTGGACTTGCTCGGCGGTTACACGTTCCTGAGGCTCGATTCGGGCTATCAATTGCGATCCCGTATTGTCGACGGATGGACCGATGCTCCGCCGCCAGTGACGACCGTGACGACCATTTTCGATCGGTTCTCGACGAAGAATGAGTTTCATGGAGGTCATGTTGGGCTCCAATCCAACATCAACCGTGGCCGATTTGGCTTGGGGTTGATGGGCAAGGTAGCCATGGGCAACATGTCCTCGACGAGCGACGTCAGCGGAAGCTACGAGCAGATTCCACCAGGACCTAGTTTGCCAGACCGTCAAAACCGTGGTTTGTTCACCCAATCGAGCAACATCGGTACGACGACTCGCGATGCGTTCACATTCATTCCTGAAATGAATGCGAAACTGCGATACCAAATCCGTCGTTTCCAAGTTGGGGTTGGTTACACCGTGGTGGTACTACCGGAAGTCGCATTGGCAGCGAGCCAAGTCGACACGAACGTCGATGTATTCGGGATCGTCGCTCCACCGATCACCTCACCGGTTAACAAGTTCAACACCGAGTCGTATTACCTCCACGGTATCGACTTAGGCGTAAGCTACAACTTCTAAGTCGCTACGGATCGTAGAAGACTCTGAATAACACCGTGAGATGTTTCGTGGCACCTAGCTTCGAAACATCTCTTCGTTTCCACATACCCCGGAATTGGATATGGTACCTGTGATTGTTTCCCGGATCGGCCTTTGGTTGGATCCGTTCACCGCGACGCTCAGAGATTGCGAGTCCCTACTTTGCGATCTGCGATCCGCGTATTTCCGAGAGGACACTTCGCACGTGACTCGGTTGGTCCAAGAGATTCAGTCCGCTAAAGTGCGGATGCTTGCATCCAAAACAGATCGGGAGTTGATCTTGGCCTTGGCGCAGGAGCAAGGGTTGAATGCCTCGAATTTGCGAGAACTATCGAGGCTCTTAGACGGCCAGTGGCCGGCGCTTTGGACCCACCGACTTATGGGATTAGAGAACCAGATCTCGCGGATTCAGCAGTTAGGGGCAAGTCTCTGGATCCACTCTCCGGATTCCCGCAACGTGGTTTCGGAATTGATGCAACTTTTGGGAGCCAAGACTCCAGCGATGCCTCGCACGTTGCGAATCGTCGATCCAGATGCAAACCCAGTCGCAGACCAGGCCGCAAACCAGGCCGCAAACCCGGCCGCAAACCCGGCCGCAAACATCGCGCAGCCCGTTTCGAAAGCTCCTGTGCGCAAGGCGGCCTGAGCCCCCCTGTGGCAATGCGTTTACGATCCGGCTTTGTATCCCGTTTGTTTTGCCCCTAGGGACACCCTAGGGGATCTCATCTGCGGTTTCGCGTTTCGCCTCAAGTTCATGGACTTTCGCAAACCCAGTGAGCCTTCCGGCTCCAGTACCAAGGACCCTCAGAGCGATGGGTGCAACCATCTGAGCGGCCCCTTTTCCGACAGGAAAAAACCCCAGCGTCTCCGATACGGCCGAACCGGCCAAGTCGCCGTAGACGTACGGGTAAAGCTTTCTCTCGAGTGCCCAACGTTCATTGGCTTGAACATAGCCGATGAGGTCTTTCGATACATTCCATTTATGAACGAGTGGAAACACAGGGAGAAATTGGGCTGTCGAGTAAGTCCCTAGCCAACCGTTGTGCTTGCGATACTCCTTGGCATTGCCTGCTTGTAGGAGCGACCTAATCGGTTTTGTGGAATTGATGCTCAGCGTATTGGTGTAAGGGTTGTAGCTGTCTCTGTGCAAAGCGCGTCCTGGAAATAGGGAATATCGGATCAGACTCAACGAGCCTCCTGTATATTTCCAAGCCGGTGCGATTCGATCATTGGCGTATAGCCTTGCCCATTGCTCACCCGGTTCGTAGCGTCGAACATCGATGTACACGTCGTTCAAGTCGTTTTCGCACAGGTACTCTTGGGACAGTCCGACGGCGTCTTCGCGCCTGGCATCTTCTGACTTGTTGGTCTCTAGACGCATCTTCCATTTTTGCGGCAGCCGTTCGACAACAAATCGCCTAGGTGCCTGTACGATCGATTCGAGTTGATCGATTCGGGGGTGATGACCACCTACCGCGATGGGATTCGGTTCCGATATCTCCTTAGAGTCGCTTGGCAAGGACGAGTCGTGTTGCTCGGTAGAGATCCGTGAAATTCCAACCGCTTGGCTTGGCGATCGGGCGCACCCGAGCATCGTCAAGCCCACTATCAAGTTCAGCACGCATTGGAATTGGTATCTAGAAGGCAAGGTGGTTTTGCGACTACATCGAGTGGTTCTGCATCGCTTGTGCGAATGGATCCGGGGTGGGTAAGACGGAACAGGCCGAGAGTCCTACTCTTGCATGTTCGTAAGCTTAGATCAAGCTGAGAAATAAGACCTTGGAAAAGCCCTGCATCCAACATTGCTAGCATCCCCCTTTTTCACCTCTCTCTGCTGGCATGGTTCCTCGCCCTCTTTTTCGCTCCGTTCTCTTCTTGCTTTTCTCTCACTGCTCTTCCTCTTGCCTTTCTCTCCGTGCACTCTGTGCCTCTGTGTTTCCAAAAAAGCCTTCCCCTCAAAGGCTCCTTCGAGCTTTGGCCTCGAAAGCAGCTTTAACCTTCGGATCGCGTAGAACGATCAAGGCCCAGATCCCAAAAGGTATCCCCCATACGACAAACGGGGAGATCAGCGGGATGCAGGCTAAAGCAG
>JAPLNM010000052.1 GCA_026692845.1 Planctomycetota bacterium
GCCGGTGCGGTCTTAGCCGGTGCGGTCTTAGCCGGTGCGGTCTTAGCCGGTGCGGTCTTAGCCGGTGCGGTCTTAGCCGGTGCGGTCTTAGCCGGTGCGGTCTTAGCCGGTGCGGTCTTAGCCGGTGCGGTCTTGGCCGGTGCGGTCTTGGCCGGTGCGGTCTTAGCCGGTGCGGTCTTAGCCGGTGCGGTCTTTTTTTGGGACTTGGTGTTCATAGGGTGGGCTTTTGCAAATTTTTGGCAGGTGCGGCAACGGCCCCCTATTTTTGGCGGGTTGTTTTTTTGCCGAAGGTTTGGAGGGGGGGAAAGGTCAAAACTTCAGGATCCTGGGCTGCATACTCGATGAAGTAGAGCCAGTATGTTTACGCATGAAGAAAAATTCCAGAAACTCCCATGGTTTTTCGTGCCGTTTCATGGGAAAAAGTCGACTTGGGGGCATGGATACCTTGGAAACGATGGGCCCCGAGGACCGAATTTTTTGCATATTCGTTGTAAGCGTTAGAACCCTATCGATCGCATGATTCCAACACCGAAACGACTCGAGAAACCGGAACCCTCGCAACTTCTCGGCAGGCTTGCCATGGCGGTGACCACCAGTTTGCTACAGATCGCGCTGGGGACCATCCTTGGATATTGGGTCGATAGCTGGCTTGGTTGGATGCTTTTTACCCCGATTGGAGTCTGTTTAGGGATGGCTTTAGCGACCAAAACCCTATTGGGGTTCATGAAGCAGATAACGCTTCAAGTAGCTCCCGGGGCGACCCCATCCGCCGAATCGCTTGATTACCCCTCGGTTTCTCAGGAGTCTGGGGATTCTCGCGAGCCAGTGGATTCTCGGCATTCGAGGAAGTAGCGTCATGCTAGATACGCATAGTAGTCGGCCAGAGAATCCAGGAGGTCCAGACCACACAAGGGGGCCTTTGCACACCAGTCGATTGATCCTTTGGAGCTTGTTGCTCGGGGGCCTTCTTTCAGCGTTCGGTTACCTATTTCGGCCGGAGGATCCGCGATTGTTTGCCTACCAACAGATTGCGATTTGGTACAGCGCAGGGGTGACGATTGCGACCTTGCTATGGACGACGGGTCGGATGGCCGACTGTTATCCTGTTTTTGGAGCCTTGATGAACGTGAATTGGCGGATTGGAACGATTGCAGGATTCGCTTTGGTGGTCTCTGCGACAAAATGGCCCCAGGGCAATTCATTGTGCCTGTACTTGGTGGGCTATTATTTCCCCTTTGTTGTATTAGAATCTGGCCTGTCCATTTACCACCTCCGTTCGAGACGTGAAGTTTAGTCCCCATGTCGAATCTTCTCCTCCACATCAAAGACGCTTACTACTTTGAAGTGCCGAAGGTCCTTTGGCATAGCAATCGCAAGACGGCCGCCGATTTTCCGGATTGGATGGTCAGGAACGATTCGGGTTTTCAGGAACAAGAAGCCGTCTCGCTTGTCGAGTCGCTTCGCGGTCTCGGTGCCGATGTTTCCGATGGTCTGAAGTCGCAGTGGCTTGAATGGCAATCGAAACCTGGCAATCATGGCCGCCCGCTCGATGTGTTTCTTGATATGGGAGCTGCCCAGATCGCCAAAAGGGCCGGAAGTTGGGCAAAAAAGAACGCGCCGTCGAGCAACGATCCGATTTCAGCTTATCTTGCGTCGGCCGATTCGGCAGAGCCTCTCGGTTGGTTCGCTCAACTGAGTCAGCGTGCCGACTTTCGCAGTGCCTGGAGTGCAATCAAAAAAGATCATAATTCGTCTCAGTACGTTAATGCCTATGCCAAGGGTGCGAGCTGGGATGAAGGCAAAATCGAGCAATACAATCGAGCTTTGGATGGCAAGGTGCTTGTTCCGCAGCCTTTTGGCGGCAAGCTTCGCAATGCCTACGAGCCTGAGTCGGGTTTCTGTCTTTCGAAGTACATGCTCATCGAGTTGATGGTGGCGTTGCTGCTCATCGGAGCGTTTGCTTGGTTGGGTCGACGGATTCAAGGTGGTGCGGTGCCCAAGGGGCGTGCTTGGAATTTCCTTGAGGGGATGGTCGAATACGTTCGCAAGCAGGTTTTTGAGCCAGCGATGGGGGCTGAGGATTCGCGAAGGTTCATGCCTTTGCTAGCGACGATGTTCGTTTTTATCTTTGGCTTGAATCTAGCTGGGATGGTCCCGTTCCTAGGTTCCCCGACAGCTTCTTTGGCTTGCACTGGCGCTTTGGCGTTGGTGGTTTTTGCCGTGGGGTTGATCTGGGGAGTTGGGGCGATGGGGCTGGGCGGCTATTTGAAAAATCTTTGTCCGAGTATGGGTTTGCCCCCTGCGTTGGCGGTGGTCATAGTTCCGATGCTTTGGGTGATCGAGTTCATTTCGCTCTTTATGAAGCACGGAATTCTAGCGTTGCGTTTGCTGGCTAACGTTGTTGCTGGTCACGCTGTTTTGCTGGGGTTGATGGGTTTGGCCGTTGGGGCGACAGCCCTCTACAACGGATCTAATTTAGCGATTTGGGCTCCGTTGGGGTTTGTGACCGCGCTGAGTATGGTTGCGATGAGCTTGCTTGAGCTGTTTATCGCTTTCCTTCAGGCTGCAATGTTTACGTTCCTTGCCGGTCTTTTTATCTCGTCGTCGATCCATCATCACTAAGGTGTTTTTGGTTCGTTAAACCTTTTTTGTTCAGTCGTCTGATTGAGGAGTTTGAAAGTGTATTTTGTAAGTCGAACTGTAATGTATACCTTGGCGTTGTTGGTTATGTTCTCTGCAACGGCAGGTGCTGCTGAAGGCGGCGCGATTCCCGGAGCGATCGGTGGCGGTTTGGCTGTTTTGGGTGCAGCGATCGGTATCGGATTGTTGGCCAAGGGAGCTGTTGAGTCGATCGCCCGTCAGCCTGAGGCTGCTGGGGTTATTCAGGTCAATATGATCATCGCTGCGGTTTTCATCGAAGGTGCCACGCTTTTCGCGATCATCGTCGGTTTGCTTCAAAATCCGTTCGCTGCATCGAACTAGCAATCCAAAGCAGCCGAGCCCTTCAGTTGCTGTTTGGCTTGAGGCTCCCTAAGGCTTCAGCGTCGGGTTGCACGGCAATCCCTGGACGAAGCTTCGGGTTTCGGATGCTTTCGTCGCTTGTTTCATGCAGTGTTGAATCGAGCGATTTGTTAGGTTTTTTGGCAAATTGCCAATGGTTTTTGTCGCTTGTTCGGAGTTCAGAAGGTGCCTAGAGAAGGCATCGTTTTGAGAAGGGTGTTGAAATGATCCTTGGTTTGCAAAACAAAGTGTTCTCAATGCTGTTCGTTTTGGGCTTGGCCCTGACGCTCGGGTCTGGGGTCCTGCAGGCGAGCGAGGGGGGGCATAGTGATCCGACTCATGCGAATGCCTCCTCGGAAATGGCCAATCCTTTGGAATTGAGGACAGACTTTGCGATCTTTTCGCTGTTGGTTTTCCTTGCTTTGTTAGCGGTTTTGTACGCGTTGGCTTGGAAGCCCCTTATGAAGGGTTTGGATCTTCGCGAGCAATTGATTTCTGGGCAGGTCGAGGAAGCACGTGCTGCGTCTGAGCAAGCTGCTTTGAAGCTTAAGGAGTATGAGGCGAAGTTGGCCGATGCGGCCGTCCAAGCTCAGGCGATGGTCGTGCAAGCCAAACGGGATTCCGAGCTTGTGGCCGAGCGGATCAAGACGGAGGCTCAGTCCAACGCAGAGCGGATGCTTGATCGAGCGAAGTCTGAAATAGAGACGGCAAAGCAATCTGCTTTAAGCGAGCTATCGCTCAAGAGCACCGAAATTGCCTTTGGTCTTGCTCGCAAGGTCATCGGACGCGAGTTGAAGCCCTCAGATCATGAGCAGTTGGTCAAGGACGCACTCGGACGACTTCCAAACGTCAGCAGCAGCAACTAAGTCCCGCAAGACAATCCCCGCAAAGATCAAAGATTATGGCTGAGAAGGCTACCAAAATTCCAACGGTATTCGACAGCGACGAGCAGCAGATCGGTGAGGTCTACGCCCGCGCACTGCTCGGATCGGTGTCCAAGGACAAGATCGATTTGGTAGTGCAAGAGTTTCATTCTCTGATCGCAGATGTTTTGGACAAGCACCCAAAGCTAGAGACGGCAATTGCCAATCCGAAGTTGTCCGTCGAGGATAAATCCGCATTGATCGATAAGGTCTTCAAGGGCAAGATGGACGGCACTCTGTTGACTTTCCTCAAGGTTCTTGGGCGAAGGCAGCGGCTGAATTCCATAAGGTCCATTCAAAGTGCGACCAGCGATCTTGCCGACGAGATGGCCGGGAGAATCCAAGCGGTGGTAACCGTCTCGGACAAGCTCAACGCAGATTCCGAGCAGGCACTGGTCAAGAAGCTTGAAACGCTTCTGAAGAAACAAGTCCGTATCGTTGTCAAAGTCGACCCTCAAATCCTCGGTGGATTGGTCGTTCGCATCGGCGATACGGTTTACGATGGCAGCATCGATGGACAACTTCGCTCACTGCGAAAAGTCGTCACTCAACGCGCCGAAAACGCAGTTCGATCGATCGCCGATTCCATGGTCACTACGACCTAAAGGGACCGGCGGTCCGAGTGCGTGAAATCAACGTTTTGGTCTGAATCATCAAGTTTGAATACAAGGTTCCCCCCGAGCATAGGCAGTTTGTCGATGAACAGGGGTTTGCGAGGTTGAAGAAATGAAGTTTAACTCGGATGAAATTGCAAGCGTCATTCAAAAGGAAATCGAGCAGTTCGGTAGCCAGGTTGACGTTCGCGAAGTAGGAACGGTCCTCGAGGTCGGTGACGGGATCGCTCGGGTCTACGGACTTTCGGGTGTGATGTCCGGCGAGATGGTCGAATTCCCCAGCGGCGTGATCGGGTTGGCCTTTAACCTCGAAGAAAAATCCGTCGGGGTGATCATCCTTGGTGACTACCTAAGCATCAAAGAGGGGGATGAAGTCCGTGCTCTTGGAACGCTCTTGAGCGTCCCGGCCGGGGATGCCGTCGTGGGTCGAGTTTTAGATCCACTCGGAAACCCCATTGATGGCAAAGGCCCAGTCGTCACGAACATTCGCCGCCCTGTAGAAGTCATCGCCACGGGCGTTGCAGAGCGACATCCGGTCAACGAGCCGATGCAAACCGGGATCAAAGCCATCGATGCGATGACACCGATCGGACGCGGACAGCGGGAATTGATCATCGGCGACCGCAAGACCGGCAAGACCGCGATTGCAATCGATGCAATCATCAATCAAAAAGGCAAGGGAGTGAAGTGCTTCTATGTCGCCATCGGCCAAAAGGAGTCTTCGGTGGCGTTGCTCATCGATGCTTTGGACAAAGCCGGAGCGATGGAGTACACCACGGTGATCGTATCGGGCGCCAGTGCCCCTGCACCGCTTCAGTACGTTGCACCTTACGCTGGTACCGCAATGGCCGAACACTTTATGTTCAATGGCCAACATGCTTTGATCGTCTATGATGACTTGAGCAAACAAGCCGTCGCTTATCGTCAGTTGAGCTTGCTCATGCGACGTCCACCCGGACGCGAAGCGTTCCCTGGAGACGTGTTTTATTGCCACAGCCGACTGCTCGAGCGTTCGGCAAAGCTCTCGAAAGCTTTGGGCAGCGGGTCGCTGACGAGCCTGCCGATTATCGAAACTCTTGAAGGGGAAGTCTCGGCTTACATTCCCACGAATGTGATTTCGATCACCGACGGTCAGATTTACCTCCAACCTGACTTGTTCTTCGCCGGTATTCGCCCTGCGATGAACGTCGGGATCTCGGTTTCTCGCGTTGGTGGAAATGCGCAGATCAAGGCGATGAAGAAGGTTGCCGGCGGTTTGCGATTGGACTTGGCCTCGTTCCGCGAACTTGAAGCCTTCGCTCAACTCGGGACCGAACTTGATCCTGCGACGCAAGCGAAATTGGATCGTGGATACCGCATGGTCGAGTTGCTCAAGCAACCGCAGTTCCAGCCGATGAGTGTTGCCGAACAGATCGTCAGCATTTACGCCGGGACGCGCGGTCACCTCGATGACATTCCTGTCTCGAAGGTTCGCGAGTTCGAAACCGGTCTGCTCGATTTCTTGAGGGATCGAAAAGGGGACGTCCTCCAGAAGATCAACGACGTAGCCGATTTGACCCCTGAAGTCGAAGAGATGATCAAGTCGACGATCAGCGCCTTCAAAGCGACCTTCCGAGCGTAAACTTAGACGAGGAAAGCACTGGCAATGGCAAACATTCGTCAACTCGATAAACGTCGCAAGAGCGTTCGTAATATCCGCAAGATCACTCGGACGATGGAGCTCATCGCGACGGCTCGCTTCAAAAAGGCGATGGACCGCGCGTCGGCTGCGACCGACTATACCAAGCGTATTACGCAAATCGTTCAGGACTTGGCCAACAGCGGCGCAAGCGTCAGTCACCCGTTGCTTGAGGCTCACGATACGGTCAAAGCGGTCGATATCCTTGTGCTCACGGCCAATCGTGGTTTGTGCGGAGGCTACAACGGCTCGCTTGTACGCGTTGCAGCCCAACGCCGTAGCGAGATTCAAGAGCAAGCCGACGCTGGACAAACCTCCGTCAGCGGCAAGCGAGGGATTTCCGCTTTCCGGTTTGCCGGCATTCCCATCGAAAAGACCTACACCCAATTCGATGATCAACCGGGTTTTGACGCGGTTGCCAAGATTGCCGATGAACTGATCTATCGCTATGTATCGGGCCAAGTCGACCGCGTCGACGTGGCTTATACAAGATTCATCAGCAGTTCCAAGCAGCTACCCGTTGTCGAGACATTGCTGCCCTTTGCAGGGCTCGATGTGGCCTCCACCGATGGGGGTGTTTCGAAGGGCGCAACCGAAAGCGTCGTTCAAGACAAGAAGATGCGAGACGACTACGAATTCTTGCCCGACGCTTCGGCGATTCTCGAGGAAGTCGTTCCGGCGAGTTTCCGAGCGAGGCTTTTCAAGTGCTTTTTGGATGCTGCCGTCAGCGAGCAAATCGCACGGATGGTCGCGATGAAAAGCGCAACGGAAAATGCAGGGGACATCATCAAGGGACTCTCACGAACCTACAATCGGGCCCGACAGAGCAAGATCACGCAAGAGATCATGGAAATCATCGGGGGGGTCGAAGCCCTCGGCTAACAGCGTTACGGCTAACAGCTTTACGGCTAACAGCCTTACCATTTGTGCGAATCCAACGGTTCCCACGAACAAACAACCCGTCACTTTTCAGACAAATACTTTTTAGACATATACCCTTTTTCAGACACATAGCGCAGAGAAGATCATGAGCGTCTCGACCACCAAAGGTGTTGGTAAAATCAGTCAGGTCATTGGCTCGACCTTCGACGCCGAATTTCCAGCCGATAGCTTGCCGCCGATTTACAACGCGGTGAAAGTCGTCAGTAGCAAAAAAGGGGTTGAAATCAACCTTACGGGCGAAGTCCAACAGCACCTCGGCGGCGGCAAGGTGCGCTGCGTGGCCTTGGGTAGCACCGACGGTCTGATGCGTGGCCTTGATTGCGTCGATACAGGAACTCCCGTATCGGTTCCAGTCGGCGAAGGTACGCTGGGTCGGGTTTTCAATGTGCTAGGCGAGCCAATCGATCAGCGTGGGGATGTCAAGGCCGATACGGTCTGGCCTATCCACCGCAAAGCTCCGGCGTTGACGGAACTATCGACGAACACCGAAGTCTTCGAAACCGGCATCAAAGTTATCGATTTGCTCACCCCGTTCGTCCGGGGTGGTAAAGCCGGTCTGTTCGGTGGTGCAGGTCTCGGCAAGACGGTTATTCTTCAAGAACTCATCGCACGCGTTGCCAGTTCCCACGGCGGGTACTCCGTTTTTGCTGGGGTTGGAGAAAGAACCCGCGAGGGGACCGACCTTTGGCTCGAAATGCAAGAGGCTGAGATCGGTACGACCGGTCGTAAAGTTATCGAGCAAACCTGCATGGTTTTCGGTCAGATGAACGAGCCACCAGGGTCGCGTCTGCGGGTCGCCCTTTCGGCTCTGACCATGGCCGAGTATTTCCGGGACACGACCGGTAAAGACACCCTTTTGTTCGTTGACAACATTTTCCGTTTCTCCCAAGCCGGTTCGGAAGTTTCCGCCCTCCTTGGCCGGATGCCTTCTGCGGTCGGTTATCAGCCGACACTGGCGACGGAGATGGGTGCGTTGCAAGAACGCATCACCTCGACCAAACGTGGGGCGATCACTTCGGTGCAAGCCGTTTATGTTCCGGCGGACGATCCGACCGACCCTGCTCCTGCGACCGCTTTCGGTCAGCTCGATGCGTTTATTTATCTCGAGCGATCGATCTCCGAAAAAGGTATTTACCCTGCGATCGATCCATTGGCTTCCAACTCCCGGATCCTCGATCCGGCCGTTGTTGGCCAACGCCATTACAACATCGCCCGACGCGTGCAACGCACGTTGCAAAGGTATCGAGAACTCCAAGACATCATTGCAATTCTCGGTGTTGACGAGTTGAGCGAGGAAGACAAGACCGTAGTGCGTCGCGCCCGACGCATCGAACGCTTCTTGTCCCAACCGTTCTTGGTCGCCGAAGTCTTCACGGGCAAACCCGGCGAAATCACCTCGTTGGCCGATACCATCCGAAGCTTCGAAGAAATCTGCGATGGCAAGTGGGATCATCTGCCAGAATCCGCCTTCATGTACGTCGGGGCGATCGAGCAAGTCGAAGCTCAGGCCAAGAAAATGGCTGAGCAAGGGAAGAAATAACCATGAGTTCAGGTACATCCGTTCATTGCATCGTAGTGACTCCGGAAAAAACGGAGCTCGATGTTCAGTGCGACGCGCTCAAACTTCCAATGTACGATGGTGAATTGGGTATCCTTCCGGGCCGTGCACCGATGGTCGGGCGACTCGGATTTGGTCTGCTCAAACTCAAGTCGACTACAGGCGAGCAAAGCTGGTTTGTCGACGGTGGGTTTGTTCAGGTGACCCGTGATGGGGTCTATGTGCTGACGAACCGATTGCTCAAGCCCGAGCAAATCGATAGGAAAATCGCCGAGGAAGAACTTCAAAAAGCCACCGAAATGGTTGCGACAACGCCTCAAACACGCAGCGTAAAAGAGCGGGCTTTGGCACAAGCTCGCGGTAAACTCAGGATCAGTAGCTAAAGGCAAATCAGCTCATGGATTCTCGCAAGGGAAGCGATTTTGCAGGCGTTGGAGTTGCGATCGTCACACCGTTTCGCGACGGCAAGCTCGATGTGAAACGACTTCAAGATCAGATCGAGTTTCAGATCAAATCAGGCATTACCTTCTTGGTCCCAGTGGGAACCACCGGTGAGTCCCCTACCCTTTCCCACGACGAACACGAACGGATCATCAGCGAGGTGATCCAGGCGGCTCGCGGCCGTTGCAAAGTGATGGCCGGAACCGGCAGCAACTGCACGGCCGAGGCATTGCGGCTGACCCGTTGGGCTGCCAAGGAAGGTGCTGACGCATCTTTGCAGGTCGCGCCGTACTACAACAAACCCACGCAACGAGGTTTCTACGAACACTTCAAAGCCATCGCCTTGGAAGTCGACATTCCGCACTGTGTCTATAACATTCCTGGCCGATCGGCCAAGAACATCGAGCCCGAGACAATCGCAAAACTTGCGGAGATCCCCAACATCACCATGGTCAAGGAGGCTACCGGGTCGTTGGATCAGTGCTCTCAAATCCTCAACGCAACGAACCTGACGGTCCTTAGCGGGGACGATTCCTTGACCCTGCCGATGATGAGTATCGGAGCCCAGGGAGTTATCTCAGTGGCTGGAAACATTATTCCGGGCGATCTTCTGGCCATGGTGAAAGCCGCAGCAGCAGGCGATTTCGCTTTGGCCTCCAAGTGGCACCACAAGCTCTTCCCTCTTTGCCGGGATATGCTCTCCTTGGCAACCAATCCCATCCCGGTCAAAGCTGCGATGATGCTCCTTGGACGCGATACAGGAGAACTCCGATTGCCGATGACCGAGTTGGAGCCTAAGGAGTTGGAAACGCTTCGAAACACGCTCGTGCGATTTGGGCTGATCGGCTGATGGTTTAGCCGGTTTTTTAGAGCTTGTACCCAATACCGTCAAATCGACATTTGGATCATTTTAGGAAAGATTGGATTTGAATGTATTTCGGCGCATGCCAAAGGATTTTTGAAAGCGGTTGGGCGCAAGCCCTCCGGTGAAGGGTCAAGTGTCGTGTTCCACGCTCGAACACTCAGGAAACCAGTGGATGTTTAGACTCACCGGGCAGCTTGTGCTGCTCCGCTATCATTTGCCAATTTCCAGGAAATGCAACTTCATCAATGTCCCGATTTGACGGTATTGGGCTAGACCCCAGTTGCTCCGGACAAATAGCAACCCTTTAATTGGTAAAAAAGGCGTCTTTTCTCTCTCTAGGCCCTATTCAAAGGTCAAAAAAACGCCCTTCCTTCCGGTTGACTTACCGGGGTCGCTTCATTAGGATTCGTTGTACATGCCAAGGTTTCTTTTGGATTCCTTGGAGAACCCGCGCGTTCAGGCTGCTTTTTATTTTTTTATGAGTTGAGGGATTTTTGATGAAAACCACGAAAAGAGGTTTTACGCTGGTTGAATTGCTGGTGGTCATCGCGATCATCGGCGTACTGGTCGGCTTGCTCTTGCCGGCTGTCCAGGCGGCCCGCGAGGCGGCCCGAAGGATGAGTTGCAGCAACAATCTCAAGCAGTTAGGCCTAGGAGCTCAAAACTTTGAGTCGGCTTACAAATCTCTCCCTCCCGGAGAGTGGACACGCGCATCGACAACGGCCTCGACTAGCCGTCCAGCTTGGACGACCGTTGTACTGTCATTCCTAGAGCAATCGACGAAGTTCAATCAGTTCGACTTTACTCTGGACGTCAATACAGACGCGAGAAACTTGGCCGCTCGCCAGCAGGACGTCTCGACATTCCTTTGCCCTTCGGACCCCTCGGATGCTCAGTTCACTGCCGGTGGAGTGACCGTCGGTCGCTTGAGCTACTTCGGAAGTATCGGCGGAGTATCTGATTGTCGAATCCTTGATGATCGAGGCGGAATCTTCAATGGCAATTTCAGCAGTGTGGCGCTGAACCAAACGCCTAAGGGGATCAAGATGGCTTCGGTCCGAGATGGAACGAGCAACACCGCGATTTTTACCGAAGTGATGAGGAAGTTCGGCGACACCTCGGTGGTCAATTACACAACCAATAAAGCCTCGGGAGATATCTCCCAAGGCGTTGGATTGATCGACGGCCGGAATGATGCCGGTTGCCGAGCCGGCAGCACCGCCGGTACTCGGATCAACTACGTTGGATTGCAGTACTACCGTGGAGGCATCAACCACAATTCCCTCTACTCGCATACATTGCCAATCAACTGGAACAGCAACGTGAACAATCCTGCCACGCAGCAGTACACTTGTGGGGACGCCTCGTTCCGACGCGCACACATCGCTGCTAGCAGCTACCACGCCGGTGGTGTGAATAGTTGCTTTGTCGATGGCTCGGTGCGATACGTTAGCCAATCGACTTCTTTCGAGGTTTGGTATGCTGCCGGCACACGTGCTGGGGCCGAAACCATTTCGATCGAAGAGTAGTGCGAATCTTATCGCCTCTGCCGGACCTAGGCTGGAAAGAGGTGGCTAAAGCCTCCGTAGGCGTTGCGCCGCGGGGGCAGGTGCTTTGAAATTTTGGAACTCCGCTGCTTTTGAAAGGTTTAGACGTTCGATGGTCTCCTATACGATTTTCAGGCGTGAGTTTGCCTTGATTTGCTGGTTCGGATGTGTGGCGCTTTTGGCAATAGGATGTGGCGGCACAAAGTCCGGACCGGTCGACCAACCACTCCGCGGCGCATTGGAGGACTTCCACCAGTTCCTCAAAAACCTACCTACAGACAATCTGCAACCGCCTAAGGATGTTGCTGCTTTCATGCCGCTGGAACCCATGGCGCCGGTTGCTGCCGAATACCTGATCAACGGCGAACTAGTTTACTTCTGGGGTGCCGGTCTTGCCGATGGCGGTGAACGTATCATCGCTCACCAAAAGACCATGGACGCCGACGGTTGCTGGGTGCTCTTGGAGAATGGCAAAGTGGTGAAACTCTCGGCCGAGAAATTCGCTGCTGCATCAAAAGCAAAGTGATTCTAAGCTCAGTTTGCTAGACTCCTGTTAAGGTTCCTGTCGCTCCGCCGAAGGAGTCGGTCTCGACGCCAAGTCTTTGGAGAACCGTGACGAAAAGTTGGGACAAAGGCAACTCTTCGACTTCGACTTTGCCCTGCCAACCCGAATCGGTATCGATCCCTGCGCCAGCTTGGTTGTCTTCGTTCCCTCTACCAAATTTCAGATATCGCCCGTTGGAAAAACCAAAGTTTTTTCCACCCGCCGAGAGGATCGGGTAGTTGCGAGACAGGTGGAAACTGCTCGAGGCCGATCCGTGCATGGCAAACGTGTTGTCGAGCATGTTGCCATCTGCCGAAGGCTCCGATGTGTCTTTGAGTCTGTGGAGGAATCGAGAGAACTCCTCGACTTGGTAACGGTTGTAGGTTCCAAGGTTCTTCCAACCGTCGGGTTGTTTTACCGCGTGGGTCAGGCCGTGAGCAGGCCCGAGTCCAACGGCCAACGAGAGCAAGTCGTGGGGGCCTTCGCCGTTCTCGCGACCCAATTGGAAGGTGGCTACCCGCGTCGTATCGCTCAAAAAGGCAAGGTAGATAAGCTCGTACATGGTTTGGAAGTAGAGCCGCGCTTCTTTGGGTTCCGCATCGAGAGTCAGAAATTTCGTATCGACTGTCGGGAACGGGGTATCGATCCACTTCTGCGCCTTCGTCAGCTTGAGCTCGGTATCTCGGACAGCGTCGAGGTATTGCTGAAGCGTTTGTTGGTCGTGACTCGAAAGCTCTCGGTTCAAGGCTTTTGTATTGGCGATCAGAAGGTCCAGAGCGCTTTTGCTTCGAGCCAAACGCGCTGCTGCATCTTTGTTGCTGGTCACAAAGAGCATGTCGAAAACCTCTTTGGGTTTATTCATCGCTGGAATCGGTCGGCCTTGGCTATTGAACGACTGAGTCTGTGCGCCGCGAGGGCCTCCGATCCCACCGTTGGTAGACAAGACAAGTGAAGCATGTCGGGTCGCTTCGCCAATGTGCATCGCGTAGACCTGATCGACAGAAACGGAGTTCTTGTAAGGCCCATTGCCGCCGATCGTTGCACCCGTGAGGTATTGGTCCGCGTTGGAGTGGCCGTGCACATTGCGCGCTGCGGGGTGCGAAAGGCCCGAGTAGATCGAGATCTCACTGCGTAGTGGTTCCAACACATCGAGAACCTTGGTCAATTCAAAGTCCCGCTCACCACCGCGAGGAAACCAACTCCAGTCCTTCCAAGCCGGATCGGTCTTGAGCGGTAATCCGACCCCATCGGGATGGTAGATGCTGACGAATCGCCGCGGGGTGACCGACTGCTCTGGGTGCTCTTTGGCGTAGGTTTCAAGCCAGGGTAGAGACAGTGCAATGCCGGCCCCTTGAAGAAACTCTCGGCGCTTCCATAAAGCATTCTTGCCACTCATTGCCAATTCCTCGTTTCTATCGAGACTTGAACAGGTTGCTGCTGACGATCAGTTGGATCAGATCCCCCAAGCGATCGTCTTGTTTGCGAAACGCAAGGGTAATTCGGTCGACCTGAGTCCGATCGGCGCTGGACATCGGGCGGCCTAACGCATAGCCACATAGTTTATCGACCATCGCGCGGCAGAGTTGATCCTGACGATTCAAAAGTAAGTAGCGTTTGAGCCCTTCGATTCCATCCAATTCCTGTTTGTTAAACAGAAGGGATTTCGCGTCGACCTGCAGGCCCTGGATCTCCGTGCGGTACTTGCCCATCGCATCGAAGTTCTCAAAGGCGATTCCCCAGGGATCGATTTTCGAATGGCAAGACAGGCATGCTGGTTTGTTGCGATGGTCGACGATCCTCTCTTTGAGACTCATTTTTAGAATTTCAGGATCGGTCAAATCCACTTCGGGGACATTCGGTGGAGGGGGTGGTGGCGGGTCCTGGAGGATGCGTTTGAGCATCCATACGCCTCGCTTGAGGGGATGGGAGTCCTTTCCATCGGAGTTCATTGCTAGGATCGCAGCGTTGGTTAAGATTCCGCCGCGGTGGACCGAGGTCTCGACGGCAACTTTTCTGAATTCCGGACCACGGACCCCGGCGATTCGGTAATGGTTGGCAAGCGTTTCGTTGATGACTACGTAAGGTGAATGGATGAAATCCAGGCAGCTTGAGTTACTGCTTAGAACCTCCTTGAAAAACGCGATCGGTTCGTCCCGCATCGATTCTTTGAGCGATCCATCGGTGATATGCGTCACACTATCGAGGCCGTCGATTCCGAGCCACTGCGGGACAAAGGTGTCTGCCAATCGGCTCGACCTCGGATCGGCAAGCATGCGATCGACCTGCTGAGCCAAGACGGCCGGATCGCTGAGACTTCCTTGCTCTGCCAGATCCAAGAGGGTTTCATCGGGAATGCTCGACCATAGGAAGAACGATAGCCGGCTTGCCAATTCGATGGGGCTGATGGTTTGCGGTGCTGAGTCGTTCTCGGATGATGTGTTTCTTTGTGTGATGTAGAGGAACTCCGGGGAAGCCAGAGCAGCGGCGAGCACCTCGGTCATGGCGGCTTCAAAACTGGGTAACTCCGCTCGATACTTGGCCAACAGATCCATGAACGGCTCGAGCTCCGTTGGGCTTACCGAACGTCGCCATGCCCTCCGAAGGAACTTGGACAAAACCTCTCGTCCGTAGACGGCTTGATCGGAAACGCTGCTGCTTGGGATGAAGATGTCAGTATGGGATTTCGGAGGCCAGTTTTCGTAATAGGGAGCAATGATTTCGATGTCGTTGATCCACACACACAGAGGATCCTCTTGGCCCTTGGCATTCGACACGTTGCGAATCGAAAGAAACTCATCGCGTCGCGGAAAGGTCGTCGAGAGTTTTCGGAATGGGTTGCGTTGGATGTCCTGTAGTTGGATATCGAAGCTGATGCACTCGGGCTTGTCGACCGAGGCTTTGATAGGGATATCGCGTTGGCTGATGACCTGGGAAAAATTCGCGTCATTGCTGGTGTGGGCGCTGAAAATCAGACGCAAGGCCGCGTGTTGCTCTACGTTGCTATTCGACCGCCCGGCGCGGATCGTCACCCGCATGATCCCTTCGTCGGGCAAAAAGCGATCGAGATTCCACTTGACCTCATTGGAAGCCGGCACGACGAGAACCACCGCAGAAGGATCACCGAAGCCCTCACCGATGGCGTCTGCAATCGGGCTTGCCGAGCCTTCTTGGAAAGGGAGCCCCTGCCCTGTTTCCAAGTTGAGCAAAACTCGACCACGGCGTTTCTTTTCGTAGTCGTTGTCGTCTTTGTCAAAAAACTCACTGTTCTTGGCTTTCTTTTTGCTCGCTGACGGTTTTTCGATTTGGTCGAGCATCGAGATGCGATAACGAACCGGTTCGGGGCGATTCCCAAATACGATCGCTCGATGCAGAGCATCCAAACCGATATCGCGATGCGTCTCAAATTGCATAGCGGACATCTGAAGCAACGTCGAACTATTTTTGAATCCGTCTTCGGATGCGATTTCCTGAGGCAAGCGATTTGCCGTCGAGAGCGAAACGGAAAGCAAGTCCTCGAGGGCATTTCGGTATTCGTAGTTGGTCATCCTGCGAAACGAGGAAGGCTGGGTTTTGTCCCGAATGGCGATCGGTGCCTTGCTCATCTCTTGACTTATCCAATCGACGATACTTGCTCGATCCTTGTCGTTCAGTTGGCAAGCAGGATCATCCTCGGGCGGCATCTCGGAGTTGCCTACCGCGTTGTAGACCTCGCGCCATCGTTCCGAATCGGATCCGTTGACAAGGTCCGGCGATAATTCATCGATGCGCAGGCGTCCCTCGGACCTGTGCGGGCCATGGCATGGAAGACAGCTTTGGTTCAATATCGGAGAGATGAGCTGTCGAAAATCGGCCAGATTCGCTTCGGGAATCTCTGAGGATGGGGTTACCGAAGCTGAGTTGGTCGTCGTGTTTTTTGCCAAGTCGCTTTGACCAAGCAAGCGGGAATTCGTTCGGCCGGATACACGCGCACTCTCAAGGGTATCTGCCTTGCGGGGATCAGGAGTTGATGGAGTTTCCGGATCAGAGCCCTCGCTCGACCGCAGAGAAGCGGCGAATAGGACAAGCATCCAAAGGAGCAAGCCCGCAGATTGCATCGTTGGATTTCTCAGGATTCGCATCGATGGGGTTGAGAGTAAGAGTGGAAATCGTAGCTGATTTGGGTTCATGGATCACTCAACGCATGGCCCTTGCGTGTCGAGGCGATCATCGCGATGCTATACTATAGTCGGTTAATCAACCCAGGAGCTCGTGCCAGATTTCAACAGGCGATAGACTCGAACTCTTTGACGACCAATTAGGAATCGACGGAAATGATGATTTCATCCAAAAAACGAATCTCTTGGTTTTTCAAAGCCCTTCTCCCATGCTCGGGATTCTTCGCAGGATTGAGTTTTGCGGAGTTCGTCGTTGCCGAGGAGACTTGGAATGGTTTTCAAAACGGAGGCCGGTTGATCGTTTCGAGCTTGCCCAAAACATGGAACGCACAGGGCCAAAACGTGGCTTGGAAGATCTCCGTCGAGGGGTACGGACAGTCGACACCTGTGGTAGCTGGCGACCAAGTCTTCGTGACCTCCACGAGTGGCAAAAATAAGGAAATCTGTCACGTTGCGGCCTATGCATTGGTAGATGGAACCAAGCGTTGGCAGAGGGATTTGAAAAATCCTACTCCCGAGGAAAACAACAGCTATGTCAGCCGCGCCGCGCCTAGCCCTGTGGTCGATGGCCAAAGCCTCGTGGTCAGTTTTGAAGGAGGCCTTGTTGCATCCTATGCGTTCGACGGCAAGCTACTTTGGGAAAAGAACTTGGTCGATTTGTATGGACCGATCAAAGCCCGTCATGGACTAGCCGCCTCGCTCGAACACGACGACTCGAATGTTTACGTTTGGGTCGAGCGAGAGCAGGATCCTTATGTGCTTGCCTTGAGTAAGACAACAGGACAGATGGTTTGGAAATCCCAGGGGGTTGGTTCGTCAGGTTGGAGCAGTCCGAGACGCTTGAGCGTAGCGGGTAAAACGCATCTGGTATGCAGCGCCAGTGGCAAGATTGTCGGCTACGATGTGTCCAATGGCGAAAAGCTTTGGGAGTTTACCGACGTATCGAACAACACCACATGCACTCCGGTTCCGGTTTCCGATGGACGGTTTCTTCTAGGTGCTTCGGATGGTCGGGGTGAGCAGTCTGCGGGCAAAGCGGCAGCTTCGAACGGTCTGATCGAAGTCAAGCCGACAGCCGATGGCAAGTTCACGGTCGATTATGTTTGGCGAGCCGAAAAGGCGACCAGTAGTTTCGGCAGTCCGATCGTCGCAGCCGACAAGGTTTGGATCGTCAATCGAACGGGTGTGCTGTATCAATTGGAGCTTGCGACCGGTAAGCAGCTTTCGGCCGAGCGGGTATCGGCAGGAAGTGTCTGGGCCACTCCGCTAGCGACCGCCGAAAATCTCTATTTGTTCGGTCAAAAGGGTACCACATCGATCATCGATTTATCCAATGCCAGCGAACTGGCCACGTGTACGACTTGGGACGACGCAGCCTCCGAAACGCCAGCGGCTGGCGGTGGAGCGGTTCTCTATGCGGCGGTTAGAGCGGGCGATATGCTACTGATCCGTCGTGGCGATGTTTTGTACGCGATCGGCCAATAACAACTATTCCCTCTTTGGTATTTTTGAATTTATTCGAGCATCATGGAAAATTTTTCAGGCAATCCCGACATGTCGATTCCAAGGCGATCGTTTTTTACCTCGGCAGCAAGCTTGGCCGCTGGCACCGCCGTCGGGACTGGACTGTTGTTCGATTCGCAGGGGCATCGGCTCATGGCCCAAGACCCGGCGAGTCCGACGGTCGTCGCTAATCCTGAGGGTGGCCCAATCGAGAGCCCATTTCAGAGGGACTATGAACCGCCGGCGTTTAAGCCGTCGTGGAAAAAGCCGCAGGTCAATCGACTCTTGGCTCAGGACTTTATCATCTACGCGCATTCGGATTTGGAGATGACCAAGAAGCTCTTGGAGCGCGAACCGGGTTTGATCCAATCGTCGATCGATTGGGGGGCGGGAGACTGGGAGACAGCCCTTGGGGGAGCTTCCCACATGGGCCGTCACGATATTGTGGAGTTTTTGCTCAGTCGTGGAGCTAGGATCGATTTGTTTTGTTCGGCCATGCAAGGCCAGACCGAAGCGATTCGGAGTTTCCTTGCATTGCAACCGTCGCTGATCGATGCCAAGGGTCCGCATGGATTCAGTTTGCATTTCCACGCTCAGGTGGGAGGAGAGAAGTCCAAGGAGACGCTCGACTATTTACAATCGGTCAAACAAGTCGAACTCAGACCGGTCCCGTTTTTGAACAAGAAACCCGCGAGTGATAAATAGCTAAACCCTTACGGATTCGTTCCGTCCTTCGTTTCAGCGATCTCCCGTAGTGGATCTCCCGCAGAGATCCGGCTGTTTGGCTGCTTGGTAGTGGATCTCCCGTAGAGATCCGGCTGTTTGGCTGCTTGGTAGTGGATCTCCCGTAGAGATCCTAGCGAACCAGACCACGCCGACCCCAACGAGAAATCCGATCCGTCCTCGCTCTAGCGATTCCCGTAGTGGATCTCCCGCAGAGATCCTAGCGAACCAAACCACGCCGACCCCAACGAGAAATCCGATCCGTCCTCGCGCTAGCGATTCCCGTAGTGGATCTCCCGTAGAGATCCTAGCGAACCAGACCACGCCAACCCCAGCGAGAAATCCGTTCCGTCCTCGCGCTAGCGATTCCCGTAGTGGATCTCCCGCAGAGATCCTAGCGAACCAGA
>JAPLNM010000053.1 GCA_026692845.1 Planctomycetota bacterium
AACAACTCTCATCGGGTGGAAGGACTTCATCACGAAGGGGACGGGGCATGGTGCACCTCCTTGTTAGGTAAGCGATCGAGCACAGCGCGCGGGCGCTGGCCGATGCGAGGACAAAAAAGATCATTCGATTTTGTGTGTGTGGAGGTGTTGCAGGCTGAGGCTAGGCCTTTGGGCTGCGAAGCTGGGAACTTTGGGTGGTCTGCAACGGGATCAGTTTGAGCCAATCGAGTGACACGTCTGGTCACGGACCTGAAAAACTTCGAAAAATTTTCGACGCGTCAACTGGTGCCTGGCGTCAACTGGTGCCTGGCACCGGATGCGGGGAAGCGTCAACTGGTGCCTGGCACCGGACGCGGGGAAGAGATTTGCCAGCATTCCGATTGGGGATCGCAAAGGTGCCTGGCACCGGATGCGCCTGGCACCGGATGCGTGCCGGATGCGTGGCGCGGCCGTCAACTGGTGCCTGGCGTCAACTGGTGCCTGGCACCGGATGCGGGGACGAGATTTGCCAGCATTCCGATTCAGGGATCGCAAAGGTGCCTGGCACGAATGGCAGCACGAATGGCACTGTAGGATGACCAAGCAGATGCATAGGAGCCTCCCAGAACAACTTGAACTCCGAGAGATGAGGTATGTTATTTCCGAGCCAGGGCGCAAGCAGAGCCCGTTTGTTGTCGTCACGAACATGTTGGAACGATCTGGCCAGGAAGGTGTCTCAGCTAAGGAGATTGCAGAGCTCTATGGTTATCGCTGGAATGTCGAACTGGACATTCGCAACATCAAGACGCACTTAAACATGGATTTCATGCGGTGCAAATCGCCACCGATGGTCAACACTGAATTCTGGATGAAACTACTCGCCTACAACCTTGTAAGAATGACGGTGGGGCTCGCGGCGAAACAGGAGTCGATCCTTCCGAGACAGATCCTGGAAAGGCGTCAACTGGAAAGGCGTCAACTGGTGCCTGGCGTCAACTGGTGCCTGGCACCGGATGCGGGGAAGAGATTTGCCAGCATTCCGATTGGGGATCGCAAAGGTGCCTGGCACCGGATGCGGGGGCGCCTGGCACCGGATGCGGGGGCGAGATTTGCCAGCATTTTGATTGGGGATGATCGCAAAGGTGCCTGGCACCGGGTTGGGCTTGCTTGGTGATGCGAACTGCAATCCTTGTGCCGTCGTCCATCGCATCCTCAAAGCGATACTCCGATTTGGCCAAACCATCGATCCAGCAAGCTGTCTTGGCCCTGGCAACCTCCAGGATCGACTCGAGCATCGACTGCAAGCGTGAAGGATATCGAGCACTCGAAAGCAAACTTTCGACTCGCTCTGATCGATCGATCCCCTGCTCTGTCCAATGCATCGGTGGAATGATCACCCCCTCGTGACCCAAACAAGTCGATGTCGGTGCAACCGATGCGGCGCTGGTCATCGATCACCAGAATGGGCTAGTACATTTCCTCAATCGCCACGTGGCCAAGGGGTTTCTGCCGAGGGTCAAGCCGATCCAAAGCCCCCCCCGCCGGGTGTCAAGATTCTTATCCGCTCGCCTGCTTCTAGGCGAAGTTGACACGAACCCTTCAATCGTCGCTTCTGATCCCCTGTCCCTATCCACCAATTCTCTCCAGGCAATCCAGACTCCCCCCCCTGGAGTCCAAAAGGGCCAGTGCCTAGCCTGCGGCTCGTTACCAACGACACCTCCAGCGGCTCTAGCGCCATCACCTCGCGCACCATCCCAGAGCCACCTTCGTAAAGCCCCTTGCCACCACTAGAACGACGCACCCCAAAGCGTATCACCCGCACCGGATAGCGACTCTCGAGAGCCTCAACATCCGTGAGCCTCGTATTGGTCATGTGGCAATGCACAGCATGTGCTCCTGGACCAAACTGGCTAGCTCCTGTCCCCCCGCCAATCGTCTCGTAATAACCGAAGTGCGCATTGCCAAACAGAAAGTTGTTCATCGTCCCTTGGCTCGCTGCCGCCAAACCCAGTGCCCCCCAAAGTACATCCACAATGCGCTGGCTCGTCTCGACATTGCCACCTGCAACCGCCGGCCAGGACTCCATCGGACCAGTTCCCCTAGGATCCAGGATCCCTCGCGGTATCTTAAGCTCGACGGCTCGCATCACCCCGGAATTCAAAGGCATCGTATCGCCGATCGCACAGCGGATCGTGTACATGACCGCTGCGGTGACTATCCCCGGATTCGCGTTGAGATTTCCGGTGCTCTCCAGCCCTGTGCCCTCGAAATCCACCACCAATCGCGATCCGCTTGGCATTGCCCGACTCTCTGAATGTTGCTCAGTACTCTGTTGCTCAGTACTCTGTTGCTTGGTGATGCGAACTGCAATCCTTGTGCCGTCGTCCATCGCATCCTCAAAGCGATACTCCGATTTGGCCAAACCATCGATCCAGCAAGCTGTCTTGGCCCTGGCAACCTCCAGGATCGACTCGAGCATCGACTGCAATCGATCGATCCCCTGCTCTGTCCAATGCATCGGTGGAATGATCACCCCCTCGTGACCCAAACAAGTCGATGTCGGTGCCATCGACCCTGGCGCGATCCCCCCAATCTCTGCATGATGGGCCCGCGACGCGACAAAAAATGCTGGCCGATCCAAACCGTTTTTGGTAAACACGGGCGTGACCAACGTCACGTCCGGTAAATGCGATCCACCTTGATAAGGATCATTCGTGACGAAACTATCCCCATGCTGCATCCTTGGAAATCGCTCGATCATGGCCTGGACGGTTTTGCCCATGGCTCCCAAATGGACCGGGACATGGGGCGCATTGGCGATCAACTCTCCGCGCGCATCGAATACCGCGCAACTAAAATCACGCCGCTGTTTGACATTGACGCTCATTGCCGTCTGCTCGAGCACAATGCCCATCTGCTCGGCGATCGCCGCGATGCGCTGTGCAAGGACCTCGCGAAGGACCGGATCGAACTTGCCCTCAAGCAACCTTGACGGCATTCGCTCGATCGCGATTTTCTCTCGATCGATCTTCAACCTTTCGATCCGTAACGATCCATCGGATTGCTTGATCGCTTGCCAACCCGGCTCGATGATCGTCGTCGATCCGTGGGACTGGATCAATGCTGGACCATCAATCGATGCCCCTACTTGGATCTCTCCTCGATCCCACCGAGTTGCCTGCACAGGGCGCTGGCCAATGACCATCGAAATCGAGCGACCGCTTCGGATCGGCAGCAACTTAGAAGCATCGCTCGAATCGGAAACCTGATTGGCCCCCTGGCCAATGGGCAACTCCGGCGAACCTCCTTGAAGCCACAAACATGTAAGCTCCAGCGGATGATCCGGCCGCACAACCCCGAACTTGTCGCGGTAAGCACTTTCAAATCGAACGGGCCAGCCCTCGGGTTGATCGTCCCAAAGAATCCGCAAGGAGCCCTCGCTACCGACGTATCGCAACTCCACCTCGCCGCGATAAACCTGATGCTCCGGATCGAGCCCTTCGAGTGCTAATTCGCCGTTGAGGCGCTCTACAAGTTCCTTGCGGACTGAGTCATACTCGCCAAGCTCGATCTGGCCCAAAAGCCGGTAGATCGGATAGTTCGCTGAACGTTTGACCTGAGCAAGCCCCATGCCCAAGGCGCTGAGCAATCCAGCCTCGGGAGGATCGATGATCCGATCCATGTCTAGAAGCTGTGCAATTTCGCAGATGTGCTGACCTGCCGCACCACCAAAGCCGACCAAGACATGATCGCGCGGGTCGGCGCCTTGCTCGATGCTGATGGCTCGAACGGCCGCTGCCATCTGCTCGTTTGCAATCCTTCGCAAACCCTCAGTCAACCGCGCCGCATCCATCGATTCAAACAATGGATTGCACCGAACCCGCTCGAGCAATTCAAGCAATCGCTCCTTGGAGGACTCCTGGTGCAGGGGGATCGGAAAAGCTTGCGGGTCGATCCTGCCTTCGAGCAGATTCAAATCCGTAATCGTCAGCGGTCCGCCTCGTCCATAACATGCAGGTCCTGGATCGGACCCGGCACTCTTAGGACCCACCCTCAGTTGCACACCATCAAAACTACAAACACTACCACCCCCAGAAGCGACCGTGTGGATGGCAAGAGTCGGAACGCACATCCGAACTCCCGCTTTGATCGTCTCGTGCTCAAGTTGCAAACGCCCATCGATCCGACACACGTCCGTTGACGTCCCACCCATGTCCAATCCGATCAACTTCGATGCATCGTATTGCTTGGAAATGGCCTGCAAGGCCACCGCGCCGCCTGCCGGACCGGATAGAACTAACTCTTTACCCGATGCCCCTTGGGAATCGACCAACCCACCGCTGCTGGTCATGACCCGAAACCGACTCGCCGTGCCATCGCAGAACTGGTCTCGCACTGAGCTTAGATACCGACGAACCACCGGGGTCAAATAAGCATCGACGAGGGTCGTTTCGCCGCGTGAAACCGCTCGGATCACCGGCGCGACGCGACTTGAACAAAACACCCACTGAAAACCAAGCTCCATGGCCAACTCGGCCACTTGCTGCTCATGGCTCGAATTGCGATATGCATGCAGAAAACATATCGCAAGGGACCGAATGCCCGCATCGAGAAGACGCTCAAGCTGCCTGCGCGCTTGCACAAGATCCAGCGGTACAAGCACTCGGCCCTGAGCATCGAGTCGCTCGGGAATTCCAACCGAAATAGCGTAGAGATTGCTCCGTTTCGAAACGCAAATCGCAAAAAGCTCCGGCCGCTCCTGATAACCGATTTCAAGCAGATCCTCGAAGCCTTCAGTGGTGAGCAATGCAGTCGGCTCGCCTGTTCGTGTCAGCAAGGCATTGGTAGCTCGCGTTGTGCCTAAGCGAATGTCCAGCCTCGGCAAAGGTTCGCTCAATGGGACTCGAAGCATCAAGCGTGTAGCGAGCACTGGAGCTTCGAGTCCAGAAACCAATTCATAACCCACCAACGTATCGGTTAGTTGCTTGCGCGAGCCACCAAGGTCGTTGCTGCCAAGTGTTTGCCAATCCGATACGACGAATCGTCCGGTCGATCCATCAAAATTCCGACAGATCGCTTGGGCGATCGGTCGCTGCTCCGCATTTGAAAAGATCACCGCACTGGAGACCCAAAAACCCTCTGGCTGACCAATACAGCGAGCATCCACCCAAGCATTCTCACCACACCACCGATCGATAGAGCCCGGCATACGACCGTGCGACAAAACCTTCAGCCGCAGGCGTTGCCCCCCTGGCTCGGTGACGAAGCAGTCGGTGAATGTCCCTCCGACATCGCACCAAACTTGATAAATCCCACTCATGATTTGCTCTTCTTCCTCTTCTTCCGATCCGTCCGATCCGTCCGATCCGTCTGATCCGTCTGATCCGTCTGATTATTCCGCCAGATAATCCCCCCACAGGCCGTCGCTCAGGACCAAGCCCGAGCGAGTCAACCGCACATAGGCTCCGGCGCGCTCGAGCCAGCCTTGCTCTAGATGCTTTTCCAAAGTCGCCTCAATCGCATCGCAGGTCCGCTTAGGCATGCTCGCCTTGAACTCCTCCCAAGCCACCCCTCGGCGCTGCCTCATGCCGAAAACGAATCGCTCGCGCCCTTGTTGATCTTCACTCAATTCATCACGCTCTTGGATCGGCGAGTGTCCCGATTCGACTCGGCGAAGGTACTGAAGCGTCGCTCGGTGATTCACGTACCGAGTGGTCCCTACGTAGCCCGCTGCGCTAGGGCCAAAGCCCCACCACCGGTCGGAATTCCAATACGCCTGATTATGCCGGCATTCCTGACCGTTTACGGCGAAATTTGAAATCTCATATTGCTCGATCCCTGCAGCTCCCAGGTGATCGATCGCAAGGTTGTACATATCGAGTTCAAGTTGCTCATCGACCTTAGAAATTTTCTGACGCTGCAATTCACCATAGAACCGAGCCCCTTTCTCAAACGTCAGCCCATAGGTCGACACATGACCGATGCCACAGTCGATGGTCTGACGCAGGTCTTTTTCCCATTGATCGAGGGTCTCACCAGGCGCAGCGAAAATCAAATCAAGAGAGACTCGCGGCATGTGCGCTGCGGCTAACTCGATGGCTCGCAACAATTCCTGCGCGCTGTGATCGCGCTCGAGCGACTCGAGCTTGCGATCCTGAAACGATTGACCGCCGATGCTGATACGATCGATCCCTAGTCCACGCCAAAGGACCAAGTTCGATGCAGTGATGTCTCGCGGATTGGCTTCGATCGACCACTCTCCATCGCCACGAATCGGCAACCAAGTCCGAATCCCTCTAAGGAGTCGTTCCATCGCTCCTTGGCCGAGTATCGAGGGCGTACCGCCACCTAGGAAAAGGGTTTCGACGGGTTGCGGGGTTTCCAACCAGGACAGTTCCGTGAGAATCGCATCGACGAATCTTTCATGGAGATCCTCTCGATTGGCAAGAAGTGAGAAATTGCAATAACCGCATCGTCGATAACAAAACGGAACATGCAAATACGCCGCTATAGGCCGTGGACCAGCCTGAGCTAATTCCAAAGCGAGCCGCGGGTGATCGGTTGTAAGCATAAGTTGTAGGGCATAAGGACGCGGCGGATTACTTTGGAAGGTTGCCGGTAATGATCGAGAGGTATTGCAGAAACACCATGAAAATCACCGTGATGATCATCGCTGCGATCATGAACCAAATGAGAAATCCAGCCGCAACGGCCAACTGCTTGAGCGATACTTGCGCTTTTTCCCGATACTGAACCGCGAGTCGTTCGAGCGATTCGCTATCGGCACCGCTGAGCTCACCGACTTCGAGCGTCTGAATGAAATCCTCGGGCAATCGATTGGGGGTCGCGAAACTCTCTGACAACGCCTTGCCCTGTGCGATGCCTGATTCGATGTCAGACAAGCCAGCGATGTAGTAGTAGTTGCCAGTGCTCAAGACCGCATCGCGCACGCTCCGTTTGGCTTCGACTCCCGCACCGAGCATCATCGACAAGGTCATCGACAAGCGTGACATCGCTGTGGTCGTAAAAACCGGTCCAATCACCGGAACGTTGCGGACCAAGGGGACAAGGGTTTGATGGCAGTTGAACCAGTTCTTCCAAACCCCA
Source organism: Planctomycetota bacterium (assembly GCA_026692845.1). Taxonomy (GTDB): domain Bacteria; phylum Planctomycetota; class Planctomycetia; order Pirellulales; family Pirellulaceae; genus JBKCUI01. Next base: position 7,087 of record JAPLNM010000053.1, read on the forward strand.
ACGCAAAATGTCCCAAGAACCACCGCAATAAGCATCAGGATGCTAAGAAATATCAGCACCCCTTTTCCACCGCGCAAGCCCACTCCTGTGATGTCGAAAGGTTTTTCACCCGGCCCGCCAGCCTGAAAAAAACCATTGATAAAAATCATGCCACAGATGATGGCGATGGCAAGCAACAACTGGATCACCGGCGCGGTGATCTGAGAGATGAAGTCTTGCCGCGTTCGCTTCAAATCTAAGTAATAGTCCGACATGTAGGCAAGAACCCGATCGACCTGCCCGGACTCTTCGCCAGCGCCGATCATCTTGATCAATAGCGGCGGGAAGAAAGCCCCTTGAAGCTGCATCGCTTCGGAGAAACTGTAACCTTGGCGAATCTTCTCGGAGGTACCCTTGGCCGCATCCTTGTACTTGGCCGATCCAACCTTGGACTCTGTCTCCAGGAGACGCAACGGATCGACTCCGGCCCGAAGACCCGTCGAGAGCCGATTGCAATAGTGGTATAGCTGGCCCAAGGAGGCCCCGCCGAAGGTTCTTTCGAGCGTCGATGGAGCCGGCAATTGCGATCCGGAGTCGCGCCCGGAGTCGCGCCCCGAATCAGGTCCAGTTTTCGATCGAGTCTTAGGACCGGTAACTGGAAGTTTCGGAGGATTCTTGCCATCGCTAGACATCAGATTTTGCCATCCAGGAAACTTAGGGAAATTTAGGTAAACTTTTCCGGCTTTCCTTCAAGCTATCGCGACGCGGCTGCCGAGTTTGAAGAAAACAGGATTGTAGCGATTCTACCCAAGGAATGGATAATGCAAGAGCAACATTATGCAGGCAAACAAGCCCCGAGCCCCGCAGCACGAGCCAACGGCGGCAAGACCCTTCGAGCAAGGCTCTGTGCGGCCATGCTTTTGGGACTAAGTGTTTCCGGATGTGCCTCGCAGTCGTCGAACCGATTCGGCGGATTGGCAATGCCTAAATTTGGCAAGTCCGACACCGGAGCATCGATGGGTTCCTCGCTCGCAGGCACAGGTAAGACGGTCAAGAACCAGCTTTCCTCGGTGGGATCTGCGGTTTCATCGGCTTACAGTAAAACCAAAACTGCGATCGCCGCACCCTTTACGCCCGCCTCGACATCGTCGATGGAAACGTCCGAGAGCGAAAGCAAATCCACCGCAAATCCGCTGAGCATTGCCCCGGAGATCCTAGTCGCTCAAGGGAACTATTTCGAATCTCAAGGCAACTACACCAAGGCCCTCGATAGCTACTCACGAGCCTTGGAAACCGAGCCGAAAAATGCCGTCGCCCTGCTGAGCATGGCCCGGCTCTATGACCGCCAACAGGATGCGGCTAAGTCGATCGAGTTCTATCAGAAAACCATCGCGGCAGCACCCGCCAACGCGGATGCTTGCATGGAGCTGGGCAAGCTCCATGCAAGGACTGGGGATCTAGCGTCGGCCAAACAGCACCTAAGCAAAGCGGTCGAGTTGCAGCCTAGCAACAAGTCTTACCGTCAAGCGTTGGCTGGCGCAATGCTCGATGCGGGTGATGCAACCGGTTCGATGTCCGAGCTGACTCAGTGCGAATCCCCCGCGATGGCCCAGTATCAAATGGCTTATCTGCACTTCCAACGCAAAAATATTCCAGCCACCCAGCAGCATCTATCCGAAGCACTCAAAATCGATCCGAATCTCAAACCCGCTCGCGATCTGCTAACGAGCATCGGCGGGGCGGCCAATATCGACCAACTGGTCGATCGTGGGCGGCAGGTCAGTCAGCAAGCCAGCGGTATCTACCAGCAAGCTGGAGTACTGGCCAACGGAATCTCCAGCGCATGGAACGGTGTTCCGGAAGCCGCATCTCAAGCCAGCGTGCAAGGGATACCTAGTGTAACTGCACCGGCTGCGAACCTCCTTGGGATTCCCGTGGCCCCTCTGCCGAGCCATCCTGCGATACCAAGCACCCTGCCTAGCGAAGAGGCGGTTCGCGTCCGACTAGGGGAATAAAAAAGTATCTTTCCCCCGCAGAATTGCTAAGAATCAAACCACAGAACACACCGAAGACACGGAATGAAAGCCTTCTTTTTCCGTGTGTTCTGTGTGTTCCGTGGTTAAAGTAATCGGTGGTCAATGCCCTCGTCGCCAACCTCAACGGTGATCGAATCTAAGCTATCATGAAGGGTCGGTCGATATAGAAGTTTACTTGAAGAGCCACCCCTCTGCTAAATGCTTCGCCCATGAACACCAACCAACTGCTTTTGCCCAGGATCTCATCGCTTTTGAATAATTCGCCGGATCGTAGCAAAACTAGGTCGCTCGACTTGAGCCCTAAACGTTTGCTGGCCTGGGTCTGTACCTGCCTTGTCTCTTTGGTAACGGTTTGCATAAGTCCGGCTTGCTGTTTAGGACAAGACTCTGTTACCCCTGCGGATGTGCAGCAAGCGATCGACGAGCTACTTCAATACTTTCGTCGCACGCAAAATCGCCAGGCCAAAGATGGACCTGTAGGTGCTTGGCAGGGCCATCAAGACCAGAACACGGGTCTGACGAGCCTGGTTGTCCTGGCCTTGCTCAGCGCAGGTCGCAAGCCCAACGATCCAGAGGTCGCCCGCGCTTTGGATTACATCCGAGGCGAGAGGCCCATGCAGGTTTACGAAGCGAGCTTGCAAGCCATGGCGATGTGTGCGGCCGAACCGGGTCGGGACCGCGCGCTGATCGAACGCGATGTCCAGTGGTTGGTCCAAGCCCAACAAGACGATGGCGGGTGGGCTTATCGCCAAGACCGCGGCGCTTCGGACGAATCGAATTCCCAGTTCGCTGTTTTGGCCTTGTGGGAAGCCAGTCGGATCGGGATCGAGATCCCTACCCAGGTGATTCAGAAAGGGCGCAAGTACTGGTTAGACAAGATGAACAACTCGGGGACCTGGGGATACCGAGGAGAACCTAAACCACGCGGTAGCATGACCTGTGCAGGAATTGCATCGATGCTGATTCTTGAAGATACTGCCTCCACACAGGACGCAAAAGCGCAAGGAAACCAGATCCAGTGTTGCACCCCGGGCGATCGGCAGGACTTCGATCTGGAGAAGTCTCTCGATTGGCTCGCAAAGAACTTCTCTGTGACCCAAAACCCGGGCTATGGCGACTGGTATCTGTACTACATGTATGGGCTCGAGCGGGTCGGTAGGCTGACTGGACAGCGTTTTATCGGCGAGCACGATTGGTACCGCGAAGGTTGCGACGCAATTGTCGGACCCAAAAACTCTCGGCTCATGGGAGTCACCCAAGGCTCTGGGGCGCTGAACCCTCCGGCTGCCCGCGCGATGGCTCTGCTTTTCCTGAGCAAGGGAAAACGTCAAGTGGTGATCGGTCAGTTGCAGCATTCGCCCGACGCGGGCAATCGGGATTGGAATCGCCACAGGCGGAGCATTCAACACTTGACGGGCCACATTGAATTGGCATGGAAACGGGATCTTTCATGGCAAACGATCCGTCTGCAACGAGCCAGTCTTGCAGACCTGCTTGAAACCCCGGTTCTTTTTATCAGCGGCAGCGATGAATTCGTCCTTTCGGCCCAGCAACGCAGGATGCTCAAAGACTATGTGGACCAAGGGGGGTTTATTTTCGCTGAGGCTTGCTCCCAGGACGGCTGCAATGGAGCGGCCTTCGACATTTCGTTCCGTCGCGAAATGGAGATGATCTTTGACAAACCCTTCCAAAAGCTTCCACCAAACCACCCGGTTTGGAGCGCCGAAGCGAGACTCGATCCGGGTGCATTGCCCGAAGGCTTTTGGCTCTACGGAATCGACGCTTGTTGCAAGACCAGCGTCATCTACAGCCCCATGAGCTTGACATGCCGATGGGAACTCTCGAAACCTTATGGGGCTAAACCTCAGTTCTCAAAGGTCGTTTCGGCGGAACTAGATAATGCGGTCAAAGTCGGACTGAACGTAGTCGCCTATGCCACAGGCCGCGAGCTCAAAGACAAACTCGAGGCAGTCCAAATCGTTCAAAGCGATTTGAATCGCCAAGTCCTCGAACGAGGAACCTTGACGCTACCGAAGATCATGCACAGCGGCGGTGGTGATGAAACCCCGAAAGCCTTAGGCAACCTCATCGAGGTCTTTCGCAGGGAGACCAAAGCGATGGTCGATCCGAAGACACCCAAGCTCTCGGCCACAAGTCCCGAACTCGAAAAGTATCCGCTTGTCTATATCCACGGCCGGAACAAGTTTGCTTTTTCGGAGGCCGAACAACAAGGACTACGCAACCATTTCGTCAATGGCGGGATGGTCCTCGGGGATTCGATTTGCGGATCTGAAGAATTCACCAAATCGATGCGTGAGGAGTTTGGCAAGTTGTTTCCTGAAGCGAAATGGCAACTCTTGCCAGCCGACCATCCCCTGTTTCTCAAAGATGGACCAGGAGGGTACGACCTTCGCAACGTGAGTCTGATCGATCCAGGTCGAGGCGATGTGGACTTGGCCAAAGCCAAGCGGGACGGGCCCGCAGAGATCGAAGCCTTGGAATGGAACGATCGGATCATCGTCTTGTTCTCGCCGAACGATCTGAGCTGTGCGATGGAAAGTAAGCATTCACTCCAATGCCGAGGATATGTGCGCGAGGATGCTTTCCGCATCGGCATCAATCTGCTGCTGTATTCCCAGTTGCACTAAGACGCTAGGCACTTCCAAATATCAAACATCAACGATCTGTGCTTCGTTCAGGAGCACGAGCGTGACTTGCACCATCTCGGGATGTAACGAAAACTGCTTGCACAAGACCTTACGATAGGTTTGGAGTTGCAAAGCATGGTGTTCGGTGCGCTGAGCAACCCAGGTAGCCAGATCGATATCCCCTGGTTTTGCATCGGTCTTGTAATCGATGATCTCGGCCCGAACGACTCGATCTTGATCCCAACCCAAGACGCATCGATCGATGATGCCTCGAATCAACTGGTCATCGATCGAGAGGAGAAACCTGCGTTCATTCGTAACATCGAGTTTCAAGGGAGCCGGCTGATGCCAAGCATGGTAACGTTTATTGCTAAAGACTTTTCGGATCGCGGGGGATTCGCAGTATTGAAGAAATCGCTTGACTTGCTGATCGAGTTGCAGTTGCATCATCTCGTCTTTGGTCAGTGCACTCGCCGCGATGCTGAGCAACTGATTTTTGTCCGGATGAAAATCTTCGATCCACGTTCGGACTTCTTCGAACCAACGGTGGATCAACTTCCCGATGACCGTCGCTGCGTTGTCATCGGGTTTCCAATAACCGACAAGCGATTCGAGCGTCGAGGGCTTGATCTGCTGACTCGGAGCGATCCATTGCGGATTTCGCAGCAAGGTATCTTCGAGCCTGAGTTGAAGTTGCAGGGGGGCACAAGCCGTGTGCTTGGTATCTGAATCAACGGTCGCTTTTGGGACCTCTTGGGCTTCTAAAGTTGATGCAGTTTGTGGGATCAAAGCCGCTTGCTGTTCGACCCAATCGGGCTTGCCATTGCGATAAAGCATCACCCCGGGCTCATTGCCGTTTTGTTCGTTGGCGAAGATCGAATGGAGTGCAGAGCCCCATTGCTTGACGGCATTTTTGTTTGGGCTCGCGTACAAATAAAGCGCATGGCGCGCACGCGTCAGGGCGACATAGAACAAGCATAGGGCTTCGCCGAGTTGCTGGTAACTGGCTTCCTGACAGGCAACTTGCCACTCGATGGGTAAATACGGATACAAACTTCGATTGACATTTCGAAGGATGGAAATCGGAGGACCGGTACGACGGTCACGCATTGCGACGAGTCGCGGCGGTTGGCGAATAATCGTTTGGTCAATCGCGGGAATAAACACCGCGTCGAATTCGAGTCCCTTGGATTGATGGATGGTCATGACACGCACGACGCTTTCGGATTGAGTAGCTACGCGCGTGCTAGCGAGTCGATCGACAAACTCATGAACCAACGACTGCTTGGCTGCATCGAATCGATACGCTTCGTCGATCAATTGCAATAACCGCTCCTGATCGCGCACCGTGCAGAAGGGGGCAAGATGGTTGACCAGCGCGCTGATGGTTCGACCGAAGCCCAGAGTATCGAGTCGATCGCGAAGATCCGTCGAGATGCTAGACGCATCGCTTAAAGTCTCTTGGCTCCAGAACGATTTCAAGGGCGAGTGGATCGCATGGAAGTAAGCCAGCGAATCCCCAGGGTGTTCGGCAAGCTTCAGCGCACTTTGGATCACCAGCACCGGCGCAGTATCGGTCAAAGGGTTCCCTCCTTCTTGACTGGCCTCCACCCCACGATCCCGGAGAAGTGAAATCATCTTGGCCACATCGGCATTGGTACGTGTGAGGACTCCGATGGTGATTTGGTCACTGCGTCGATGCAATTGAGCGATCGCATCGGCGATGTCCAAATCGATATCGGTCTGAACCGTTCGCTTCGCACGGGACTCTGTGGCCGTTGGGTTTTGGCTGGATGGTTCGTTTGAGGGAGCCTCTTTTGTAGGTATTTCTTCTAAAGGCGGAGCTTGCGTTTCAGGGGTGCGGTCTTGGGCGTTTGACAACTCTACGAGGCCGAGCAAGTTGGTTTTCGCTGTGGAATGGTCGATGAAATAGCGATCGACCCAAGCCGAGACGACCGGGTGTCGCATGTCATCGGTCCGTTTGGTAGCGTCATCTGCGAGGTAATTAGGGTGTTTGGCTAGCCCGTGGAAAACGTCGTTGACAAACTCCATAATGACCGGGGAGCTACGAAAACTCTCAGAGAGCTTTTGCTGCTTGATGTTCTGGACCTGTTCCCCTACCGATTCAAGGATTTCCGAAACGCCGCCTCGCCAAGCATAGATGGCTTGTTTGGTATCGCCGACGACGAAGAATGAGGTTCGTTTCGAGCCCTTGGCCTTTTGGGAAACGATCGCCTCTGCAAACGGCTTGAGGATCAGCCATTGGTTGGGGGACGTGTCTTGGAATTCATCCAAGAGCAGGTGATCGATCGAGCTATCCATCCGATGGCTGATGCTCTGCATTTGAGGCAAAGGACCTTGATCACCGGTTTTTTGGTGTTCCTCGAGCAGCGATCGCATCCATTGGGCGAGTCGTTCGGCGATATCCGAGAAGGTCACGACCCGTCGGTTCTGTTTGAGTTTCTCGAGCGTGCGATGGTACTGCTTGAGCAAATTGTGGGAGGCTTCATTTTGGATTTTCCGAATCGTCAGAAACTCGGTCTTAGCCTTGGCAAGCAGGGTTCGCAAAAGTGCGACCAATTGCGGATCGATATCGGCTTTGTAGTAGACTGGCTGCGAGTCGAGGCAGGCCGAAACGATGGTCAAGCCTAGGAATTCGTCCCACTGCTGGGAGCAAAAAAACGCGAGCGCTTTGTTTTTGGCCTCCTGCTGCCGGGAATTCTTGAGTTCTAGGGCTTCGAGGGCTTTGGTCGCTTGATGGACCTGCTCTTGATCGGGGCCTTTGGGGACTTGGATTTTAGCCCAAGCTTCCTCGGGGGCTTGACGGAACAACTCGTAGGCATCGGTGATGAGGTTTTCGACTTCGACACGAACGCCACGGACGGCCATGCCTTTGGATAGTTGGAACACCAGGGTTCGAAGTTGCTGATGATCGATGCTATCGAAGAGTTGCGTGACTGCATCGCGGATCAAGATATCTTCTTGCGCGGTATCCACCAGAGTCCAGCCCGGCGGGAGTTTGAGTTCCAGCGCGAAGGATTTAGCCAGTTGGGAGTAAAAGCTATCGAGGGTGCTGACGCGGAATCGGTGCAGGTGGGAGCACAAGCGCGATAGCTGATAGCGAGCATGGGCTTGGCCAATCTTCATCGGTGCGATGATCGACTGCACGCGATGGAGCCCTTCGGGTGTGCGGCTGGCCTCGGATAGCCACTCGAGGATCCGATGCAGGATTTCGCCGGCAGCTTTGCGGGTGAAGGTGGTCGCAAGGATCGAATCGAGGGGTTGGTCGGTAAAGAGCAACCGCAGGGCTCGAGAAGCGAGTTGGTAGGTTTTTCCGGTACCTGCCGATGCGAGGATCATGCTCGGTTGGAACCACTCCTCAAGCGGCTTGCCTTCGGCATGCACAGGCTCCACTTGGATCATCCTTGGGAGGATTGGTCCTGCGAGACGCTTCGTTGGTATTGTCGTGGTCCAGGGGGCTTGCGTTGCTTGCGCATGGGCTGTGTCCGTTGACTCGCAATCCGTCGCTTCGTTAACCGGGGTGCTCTGGGCATCCTTCTCCAGATCGGGGTCCCACGGCCTGACGACGGTCCGCTGGGTGATGAATCGATAATCATCCCACTCCATCGGGATCGCATCGCTCGGAGGCCAGAACTCACCTTGAAGCACCCTATCGGCGATCGCTTTGGCCGACTCGATTGCCGAGCGGTGCTCCTGGGCGGAGAAATTCGCCGAGAGGAATTTCGTTTCTGCGACATTTTTCGGCAAGAGGATGTACCCGAATTGGACTTGGCTCGGATCGCGGTACCCGAGCGTCTCGATGAGCAAACCGTACAGAGGGAGTTGCCAATCGGTCCACTGGTCTTCTTGGTGCGGGATTTTGCGAAGGTGATTTTTTCGGGGTTCCTCGGTGGTATCCCCGGTCTTGTAATCCCAAACGGCGACTTGCCCTGTCTTTTCGTTCACATCGATTCTGTCGATACGACCATGGAGAATCATCTTTCCGTGAGGGAGGTTCCAGACGATGCCCTTGGAGCGATCGACATGGTGTTCGATGTGCTTGATCCGCCAGCCTTTGGATGCCCAGTCGGCTTGGTGTTTGGAGAATTCCGCAAGCCGCAATTTGGCTTGTTCGACCTGTACGACCAGCGCCGGTGGGAGGACGGAACCAAATCGATTTTTCACCCAAGCATCCAGCGCGCTGGATAACCAGGCGTCGATCTGTTCGGGGTCTATCGACTCGGCCACGGGCGAATCCTGGAGGCCTTCGAGGACGCTGTGGACCATGTCCCCAAAACCTCCGCCGTCGAGTTCCAGCCGCAGATGCTCGACGGGGCTGGCTCTGCAGAGTTTCTTTAAGTAGAAGCGGTAGGGGCATTCGCTGTACTTCTTGAAGTCCGTCACGGCCATCGCGCCGAGGCGCTTGGTCGGGTCAGGCTTGGGGATCTGAATGTCCGACTGCATGGATCGCGCCTGCCAACCCGAGGCTAGATCTACCGATTCTTCTTGTTCGGAGATGAGTTTGGCAACCCGATCCGGCAGTTGATCGGTTGGCACGGCCATCATCAGACGGCTTGGGGTCAGAGGATCGGAGTTGGAGCTGAACCGGTTCATGATGAACTCGACTTGCTCACGGGTATGCAAGCATGCCATCATGACGTAGGCGTCTCGGGCAAAACGTCGTGCGTTGTCCAGGAGTCCGAGTTCGCTTCGGAGTCGATTCGGAAGGAACGCATCGGAGTTGACGCTCTCGGGAACCACACCATCGTGCAAACCGGTCATCATGAGGACCGGAGCGTCATCGAGCGCAACGTCGAGCCAGCCTAGCATTTCGATCGCAGCGTCGTCGGCAAGGGGTGGAATCTGGACACCTTGAAGCTGTTGTTGCAACCAGGCGAGCGCTTCGGAAAGCTCGATTTGAAGATTCAGCTTGGGTGGAATATTCGCTAGACGATCCAGCACGGCGTTGATCTCACGACAAGCCCGCAGGATCAGATGCCCGACCGGTTCGTTTCGGTCGACCCATTCGAGTTGCGATAAATCCAGGAAGAGTTGTCGTAAGGGTTGAGCCCAGGCGTCCAAGGGTCGTTTTCCGCTGCGCAGGGGCTCAAGCCATCGATCCATAGCATCGACGACCGCGACAAAGATTTCGCGACCGGCCGCTTCAGGCCATTGGGGTACCGATACGCTGCGCAATAGGGTCTTTTGAAGGTACTCGTCGATCACGGGTAGGAAAGCCGCAGGTAGCTGGCCGGCTACGGCTTGTGCGCCCTGCGTGGATTGGGCGTCCTGCATGGATTGGGCGTCCTGCATGGATTGGGCGGGGCTTGCATGTACCCGGAGCCACGATTCGATCCAGGGGATACGTATTAGATTGGAGAAGTTCTGGACGTTTGGATCGCGCAGGTATTCCTCGATCGCATAAAGGACTTTCATCGGTGGAGTGCCGTAGATGGGGCTGCCTGGTCCGTAGCGCAAGGCTACTTTGTACTGGGCAAGCGTTTCTTGGAGTGCAGGGACGAGGCTCGGGTCGGGCACTCCGATGGTGATATCGCGGACCGAACGGGAGTTGCCTAGTTTTGCCAACTGCACAGCCAGTTCGTGGGCTGCTTGGACGGCCGAGGTACGGACGTGGATTTGATCTTGGTCGATTGGGATTTGCAGATTCTGCCAGAACGAGGAGCGGAGCGTGCCGTCTCGATCAAAGCCTTCTGCAAACGACTCGGGAGCTCCGATGAGGACTTGGACTTTCGGTCCGATGGCGGCTAGGAACTGGCGTTGGGCTCGGTTCAGGTCCACGGTCCCGAGCAAGACCACTTCGTGCTCGACCTCGGCCACTTCGCCGTGTTCCAACGCGAATCGGCGTGCGGATTGGATATCCCACAGGCCAGCTTCGTGCAGCACGTCGAGGTACTTTCGTTGGAGCAAGGCCAGGATTTGCCAACGCGGTTCCTCGACGGTGCCTGCGAGTTTCTCTGCGACGTCTTTGAAGTCCAGCAGATCCGAAGCCAATTCGCGGTGGAGCGAACCGAGGAGTTTGGCCAGGTCCATCCATACGCCGAGTTGTTCCTGGGCAGGGACCTCAAAAAGCAGAGGTTGGAGTTGGGCAGACGCAGTGGACCGAAGGACTTGGACCCAAGCCATGACTTGGGTCAACTCGGAGGCAAAGGGGAGCTTGGCCTGGTAGAGTTCTTCGGGGAGTTTCCCGAGGGTCAGGAACCTCGGTGGTCTGAGGATCAGCCGCTCTTGGGCTGCGCGTTGGGCCATGAGGACTTGGAGTCTTCGGCTAGCCATCGAGCCTGGCAGCACCACGAGCACACGGTCCATATCCCAAACATTCGAATCCCTGTAGCGTTCGAGCAGATAATCGATCGCCGAATGGAGGATCGGTTGGCTCCAGCCTAAAAACGACAGTTCGCTGACATTTTGAAACGGAAGACTCGGGCTTTGATTGGCCTTGGATTTCTTCTTGGGCATCGGGGTGTCCTGACGTAATAACTCTGGGGCACGATGGCTTTAGAACACTCGCGAACAAAATAGGTTCGAACCAGTAGGTTATCGCAAGGGGCCATGACACGTCTGGTCACGGAACTTATTGCCAGGGACTAAATTCCCAAATGGATTTATAAAAACCTTGGGATTCGGTGTGTTCGATCCATTTTTTGAAAAAGGTGTTTCTGCCTAGGGTCGACCCGTCCCCGATGACCATGAGTTTTCTTTTGGCTCTGGTCATCGCGACGTTCATGCGTCGCGTATCGGCCAGGAAACCGACTTCGCCTTGGGTGTTGGAGCGGACCAAGCTTATCAGGACGACTTCTTTTTCACGGCCTTGGAAACCGTCGACGGTATCGATTTCGACGTCGTTGTTGGTGCATCGATCTCGGATGAAACGGACTTGGGCCGAATACGGAGCGATTACGGCGATCTGTTCGGGTGGCAATCCGGCCTCGATCAGCGCATCGACTTGTTTGAGGATCCAGGTCGCTTCGCGGGGGTTGAGTTTGCTCTCCCCGTTGGGGTCGAGTTCTTCGGTCCAATCGGCGCCCGAGGTATCGACAAAGAGGATCGGTTCGGAGTCGATGGTTTCGGAATGGAAATTGGGCAGATCGGCCAGGGAGTGGTTTGCGACACTGGGGTCTGCGACGAGCGAGTCGTGGTAGAAGTGCTCGGATGGAAACGCCATGATCTTATGGTGCATTCGGTACTGGACGGTCAACTGTCGGGTCGCGAGTTTGTCCCATCGATCAACGAGTCTTTCCATCATGCTTGTCGAGAGCCCTTCGAGCTGCGCTTGGTTGCTCAGCACCGTAGGGGGTAGTTGGCAATGGTCTCCGGCCAGGACCAATCGATCGACGCGCAGGATCACCGGCCAGTAGCCCGGTTCGGTACTTTGGCAGGCTTCGTCGATGACTCCGAGTTGGAATGTCCGATTGCCCAGGATCTCTGGATCGTAGTTGGTCGTCGCGCAGATGACACTCGCGCGATCGAGTTTGGTATTGATGATTTGCTCTTCGAAGAGTTTGGCATCGGCGCGTAGCCGTCGCGATTCTTGCTTAAGGTCATCGCGTGCGCCGGCCATGGGCTTGGCGCGTGTCCATCGGCCCGCTTTGCTTGAGAGCAGTTCTGCTTCTCGCCGCATTTCACGGACAACTTTCATTGCCGGGTCGGCATCGACCAGGGAATCGAGTGTATGTTCTTGGAGGGATTCCAGGACCCGAGCCGGGTGTCCGATGCGGATGGCGTTGAGCCCCAGGCCCACGAGTTTTTCTAAAAGGTTATCGACGCCTGTATTGCTCGGGGCGCAAGCCAAAACTCTCTGGCCTCTGAGGACGGCTTGTCGGATCAAATGGGCCACGGTGGTGGTTTTGCCTGTCCCTGGAGGGCCATGGATGATGGCCAAATCATTTGCGCTCAACGCGTGCAGGATTGCATCGTGCTGAGACGGATTCAAAGGGGATTCCGAGAGGTCGGCTTGGATCGCCTGGACGTCTTTGATCGGAAAGAAAACGGGCGGTTTATCTTCGATCAGAATATCGCGGAACTGCGCGATGCGCCCTCGGCCATCGAGCGCATGGAGCATGGCGGTTTGCTGTCGTTTGCGAGTGACCTCGTCGGCCGAAAGCTCGAGCCGAAAGAAGTGGCCTTCGGGCCAATCATCGAAAACCACTTCGATGCTCGATGAGGTACGACCGCAGACAAGCCCGTTTCCGACATCCATCAACGTCTGTTCATCGGAGGCGACGACTGGAGCACCGACACGGAAGCGGTTCCAAGGAAGAATTTGTTTTCGTTCGCGTTTGACAAAGTTGACGATGGTTCGTCCACCGAGTCCTGTGCGGTCGTCGGCGATGACCATATGCATGAGCGTATCGCCATGGGCCTCCATCGAACGGTCGGACATTCCTCGCGCTTTGCGGGTTGTGCGTCGCGAGGCGAGTCGTTCGCGTTCGGCGTCGGATTCGAGTTTAAGGAACCAGGACCAGCGTTCGAAATACGCTTCGCTGTCGCGATAGTTGTGCATAGGCGCCAAGAGCAATCTACGGTTTCGGCAGGCGATAGAAAATAAGGATAGGCAGGAGCATCGTGAGCATCATCGCAAAGACTGACGAAACAGGCCAGCCCATCGAAGCGGCGATGGCTACAAGGATCTGGTAGATCGGACCGGCCAGGAGAATACCTACAAAGTTTGCGAAGTTCATCGTGCCGATCAATCGCCCCTTGAGTTCCGCAGGCGGTCGCTCTTGGAGGAAGACTTGCAAGGGGATCACAAAGATCGCCGCACCGATGCCCGTGACAATCAAGCCCAACAGGGCACCTGTGTAGCCTAGGAGAAGCCCTCCGTTGGGTTTCCAGAGACTCAGGCCCCCCATCGAGAGCATCATGATCAGCACCCCGAGGGTGACTTGCTTGTCCTTACGGACGTTTTTCAAGACAATGTTTGCGCCGACGGCTCCGAGAATGATTCCTATGGCAAGCCCGCCAGTGAGAATACTTGTTTTGGTATCCGATTGGAGTTGCAATTGTTCTTTACCCAAGCGATTGACCACGGGCATCACCAAACCACCGACGAGCCAGAAGACACTCGAGACAATCAGGGCCATAAGCAACGGTCGGTCTTGGGCCAGTAGCCTTCGAACTGGCGTCGGCACGATCGCATCGGATACCTCAAAACGGGCTTGGGGCTGCACTGCCGGAGTCTTGCGGATCAGCAGCGATGTCAGCGTACCGATCAAAGCCACCATGGCGCAGGCCAACGAGCCGATCCACAAACGACTGAAGTCTTCTTGTCCCGCTTCGTTTTTCACGACCAACAGGTCCTTGATCGCTCCGGCCAGGACCACCCCAAGGATGATGGCAAGGAAGGTGGACATGAGGATCAGGCCATTGGCTCTCGGGAGATGTTTGTGGGTAAACAACTCCGGGAGAATCCCATACTTGGCTGGCCCGAAGAAGGTGCTATGGACACCCATGAGGATCAGGACGCTCCAGGTGCCGTAGTCTCCAAGGTTTCCGTACATCCAGAAAGCCAGAACCGCCAGAAGGGTAATGGCGATCTCGGCAATCTTGCACAGGACGATGATTTTGCTTTTGCTGTTGCGGTCCGATAGATAACCGGCCAGACCGCTGAGCAGTACAAAAGGCAAAGAGAAGGCCAACGCCGCCCAGCCTTGGCGATCGTCTTTGTTCATCGCTCCGATCCCGCCGATGGCCATCAGGAGCATGAGTTGTTTGTAGAGGTTGTCGTTGAAGGCCCCGAGGAATTGGGTGATAGCGATCCCCCAAAACGAGCGGTCGGCAAGGAGCGACTTGGAGTCGAGGGAATCTTCAGATTCGTCGGGAGCTTGTTGCATCGTTGCGATGAATCCTTTTCCAAGGGGACTTAATTCATGGGCCTGATTTAGTGGGCCGTCTGTGTTTTTTCCAGGGCTAGCTTTTGCAAACCACGCAGATCGAGTTTCCCGGTGCCGAGGATCGGGATCGCATCGACTTGGATGAAGCTATCGATACCTGGGACGTAGATCGAGGGAAGTCCGGCTTCGATCAGTTTCTTGACCAGTGCGGAGGGCTCTTCGGGCAGTTGGGTGTACAGAACGATGAGCTTCTCCCCTTTCTTTTCATCCGGGACGCTGCTGACGGCCAAGGTCAGGATGTCTTCGTCTCCGCCGACGATTTTGTTGAGTTCCTCCTCGACTTGGATGTGGGGAACCATTTCGCCACCGATTTTCGAGAATCGGCTCTCGCGACCCGTGATGTAGATAAAGCCATCTTGATCGATCATTCCGACATCCCCAGTGATGTACCAACCGTTGTTCATGACTTTGGCGGTCAGTTCGGGTTGGTCGAGATAACCGGACATGACATTGGGTCCGGAAATTTCGATCATTCCCGATTGGTTCGGTCCGAGAACGATCGAGTGGTCATCGAGCGAGACGGTTCGGGCCTGAACGCCCGGTATGGGCTTACCGACAGATCCTTCGCGCAGGGCGCTGTTGACTTGCTCGGTTCTTGCTCGCTTTGCTGGCACGTTGACAGCAACGACTGGGCTCAGCTCGGTCGTTCCGTATCCTTCGATGGGTCGCACGCCGAAACGTTCTTCGAAGGCTTGAGCCAGAGGGATCGGCATTTTCTCAGCGCCGACGACGACAACCTCGACGGTTTTAAACTGTTCGGGTTCGATGCGTTTGAGGAATCCTCGCAAGAAGGTGGGAGTGCCTAGGACGATGGTGCACTTGTAGTTCTCGATCAGCTTGGCGATCTGCTTGGGTTCCAGGGGGTTGTAGTGGAAAGCCCCCGAGCATGGCAGGCTACCGACGGCCCATAGGGTGCCTGTGTACCCAAAGGAATGGAAAAACGGAAGGATTCCCAAGAAGCAGTCTTCTGGGCGTACATGGATGGTCGCATCGAAGCCTTGGACGTTCGAGGCGATGTTGTTGTAGGTCAACGGTACGCCTTTAGGCACGCCCGTTGAGCCCGACGTGAAGATGATCGTCAGACGATCCTCTGGTTTGTTCTTATGGAGTTGGAATTGGCGAGCCAGGATCGCTTCGGGAATGAATTTCGATTGAGTAAAGGCGACGATTTTATCTGCCAGGGTGGCTTTGTCTTTGAGGTCTTCGAGGTAGACGAGTTGGGCATCGAGATTCATGCCCAATTTTTCTATGACTTTGCGACTGGTCAAAACGTGCTTGATCTGGGCCTGCTCGATGCACCGGTTGATGGTGGACTCAGAGACCGTGTAGTTTAGGTTGACTGCAACTCGGCGAGACAGGGTCAGGGCCATGTTGACCACGACGGCCGGAACAGTCGGTGGGAGCAATACACCGACATGTTTTTCCTCGAGCCCTTTGAAGCGGGCTTGTAAGACCTCGCGATCGATGATGCGTTTGAGGGCTAAAGTTCGCAGGAGCAGGTCGTTCCCGGAGAGTTTGACCCCTGAGGAGTCGGCGATTTTTAACTGGGCTCCTTTTTCCCGACATCGGCGGATGAACAGGCGTGGTAGGTTCCAATCCCACTGGAGACTCGAAGCGGATTGAGCTTGTGCATTCATGGCGGTGGCTTCTATTGCGTGAAGACTATTTGACGTTTTTACTTCTTGCGTTTGAATTCTTGAAGAAGTTCCGGGACGGATATCCCAATGGCTCCGCGACCTTCTTCGAGTCGAAACAGGACATCCTCGTTGATTTCGCTATGATCGACACCCCAGATCTGCTTGAGATTTTCTTGGGCCAAGGGCTTAGCCGATCGGACCAATCGCATTCCAACCATGCGGGCCGGGTCATCGGTAAACCACCAGGGGCTTTTCGGAACGTTCGGATCGGCATCTTTCCAAACTTTGTCGTCTGAACCGAGCCGTGCGGCGGATCGGAGTCGCTCAGGAGGGTCCTGCCATCCTCCACCTCGTACGCACCGAGAGCTTTTTTCTTTTGGCATGACGAGCGCTTGCTCGGCGGTAAGCGTTTTGCCTTGGCGATCCAAATAGCTATCGGTCGCATAGTGGTCCAGGGTCCACTCCCAGACGCTCCCGTGCATATCGTAAAGCCCAAAAGGATTTGGTTTTTTGCTCCCGACCTTGGGCGCTCCTTCAGGACTATTGTCAGCGAAGGCCGCATACTGATCGAGTTCCGAGGGGTCATCGCCGAACGAATAAGCGGTGTTGGTCCCGGCGCGCGCCGCATACTCCCACTCGGCTTCGGTAGGGAGACGGTACTGCGAGCCGGTCATGCCGCTGAGCCATTGGGTATAGAGTTTGGCCGAGTACTGGGTCATCGTCACGGCTGGCTGTCGAGGATCGTCACCGAACTCGTAAGTAAAACTCGGTTCGTACAGAGGCGTAGGGATGGTGATCGCATCGGCTTGGTCGAGGCCTGAGGCTTTGCGTACACCTTGGCGAGAGAGCCGTTTGAAGATGTCGTAGGTTTTGAGGAATGTTTTGTATTCGGCCCAAGTCAGTTCGGTCTTCGCCATCCAGAACGGTTCGACTTGGATCGTAAACTCAGGGCCTTCGTCTTGGCTGTGTCCGGGTTGGCTATCGGGCGATCCGATGGTGGTTTTGCCTCCGGGGATAGGGATCATTTCAAAAGTCACTTCGGTTCCTTCGACGCGATGGGTGTAGGAAACCATGAATGCATCGTCGGCAAGCTTCACAAAGGGTCCAGAGTCGGGCTGGGTTTTGGCGATCCCCAAGGTGTTAGCCTCCGAGGCCTGGGCTTTAGTTGAATCTTGAAAATAGGGCTCGCTGGCTCGGGCCTCTCGGAACGTCATCGGTAGGCACAGCGAAAGGACCGTCAGGATCGTCCTGAGGGTCGTCCAAGCAGTTTGGATCAAGAAAGTCGGAGATGTCATTAGAGAATAAGCGATTTGAGAACGGATGCTTCGAGGACACACTCGAAGGTTGGGAAACGAGGGGAAAACCCCCCGACCGACCCCTATTAGGTTAACTGCTCGCCGTGGAATCGAACAGCCTAGAGCCTTGCTCCACCTTGTGAATACCCAGAGATTTGCTAAACAATCTGTCGTTATCTTGGGTTTACACGATTTCGATTTCCCGCAGTATTTGGAGTTTCACAAAAGGCGATGGATATTCACACGTTGACGCGCGAATTGCAGTTGAATAACGGCAGTAAGATTGTGATGCTGGTGGCCGATGGGCTGGGTGGATTGCCGATGCACCCGGGCGGATTGACGGAACTCGAGACGGCCAAGACTCCTCATTTGGACGCGCTGGCTACCTTGGGAGTCCAGGGGGCGAGCATACCGGTCAAGCCTGGGATTGCACCTGGGAGTGGACCGGGACATTTGGCCCTTTTTGGCTACGACCCTCTGAAGTACATCATCGGTCGCGGTGCCTTGGAGGCCACGGGAATCGGCTTTGAGTTGCAACCTGGTGACGTAGCGATTCGTTGCAATTTCTGCACGATTGACGACCAAAACCGAATCACCGACCGCCGTGCAGGCCGGATCAGCAGCCAGGAAAGCGCGCCGCTTGCGATTTCCCTTCGACAGATCCGAATCCCGGGCGTAGAAATCTTTGTCGAGCCGGTCAAGGAACATCGTTTCGTCGTAGTTTTTCGAGGGGAGGGACTCGGTGGCAATGTTGCCGACACCGACCCGCAAATCACCGGGGTCGAAGCACTAGAACCCGTCGCGCAGAATTCCCAGAGCCAGAAAACGGCCGAGGTAGCCAAGGAATTCCTGCGGCAGGCGAAGTCGATTTTGGCGGGGCATCCGAAGGCGAATTTTCACACGATGCGAGGGTTTGCGGCCAAGCCGCAACTTCCGTCCTACCAAGAGGTCTATGGCTTGCGTGCAGCGGCTATCGCTGTGTACCCGATGTATAAAGGATTGGCCAGACTCGTCGGGATGGACATTGTAGGCAACGCACAGAGTTTACAGGAACAAGTCGAAGAACTGGGAGCAAACTGGGACCGATACGATTTCTTTTTTATGCATTTCAAGTACACCGACAGCACCGGAGAAGACGGCGATTTTGCGCAAAAGGTCGCTCGAATCGAAGAACTCGATTCGGTGCTCGGCCAGATTCACAAGCTAGCTCCTGATGTGTTGATTGTCACCGGGGATCACAGCACGCCAAGTTACCTAAAGAGCCATTCGTGGCATCCGGTCCCGACGTTGCTAGTATCGGATTGCTGCCGTCCGGATCCTCACAGCACATTGAACGAAACGACCTGCATTACCGGCGGCCTGGGGCACTTTGAAGCCCAGTACTTGATGACCTTGGCTCTAGCCAATGCGGGCCGTTTGGGCAAATTCGGAGCCTAGAGCTTCTCAAGTGCTGCTTTGTCTTCTGGGAGCAGATAAACGTCACGAAGACCTTTTCGATCGATCATCGGTTTGACTCTCTCTGCTTCCTGGGTTTTACCGGCATTCACCAGGGCGATGTACCAGTGCAGAGCCGAGCGGGGATCCCCGCCGGCTTTGGTCGCTACGCTCAGAGCCTGGGCGGCTTCCTCGTAGCGTTTGAGCAGGATCAGCACGGTACCTTGGGTATCTAACAACACCGAATTGTTCGGCAGGATTGCGACGGCACGTTCGATATAACCAAGGGCTTCTTGGGCATTGTCGGGCGAGATTTCAATAAGGATATTGGCGATATTGTTCAAAGCAGTTGCATTTTTAGGCTCTTTCTCCGCAATCCTCTTAAAAACAGCCAGAGCTTCAGGGGTGGCTCTTTTAGATAGAAAGAAATCACCCATTGAGACCAGTGCGATCATGTCGATGTCCTGAGATTCGTCGAGCTTGGCTTTGAGCAATCCAACCAGAACTTGGACTTTCTCCTGATCGAACTGCAGACTCGTCACAACGCTTAAAATGATACTTGTGTCGAAGGGAGTCAGATTTAGCTCATCGATTTTCCCGGTGATCCTTCGCAAGGCGGCATTGCGGAGTCGCGAGATGTCGTGTCGCAATAAGGAATTGAGGTGTGTCTTGGCAATCTGGGGATTGTGGTCCAAGATGGCTTCAAAGGTTCGATCCGAATTTTCTTGATCTTCAATCACTTCAAAAAGGACGTTGGCAAAGGCCAGAGATTCGTCTGACAGAGTGCTCAAATCAAGGCTCGCCGAGTAGTCGATCTTGGCGGTTTGAGAGAACCAATCCAATACGACTTGGCGGGCCAGATCTTTTTGATCTTTGGCTTGATGCCACAGCGCTCTAATCAACGTTGTACTTCGAGAGTTGGGAGAGACAGACAAGAGCTTTCCAAGTTGAGATTCGACATCGTTGAGCCGATTGCGCTCGATGAGAAAGCTTATATAACTGCTGATATAGTTTTCATTTGGAGGAGTGCTCAATGCAGCTTGCAAAAGCGCCGAATCAGCGGCTGTTTGATAGGAACGCGTATCGGTGTTTTTGATATCGTCGCGATTCGACAGGTCGAGAAGGTAGCGGTTGATCACACCGAGTGTAAAGAGGACTTCGCTGGATGATTGACTTCGGCCCGACGCGACGTCTTGAAGTTTCATGCGAGCTTTTTCCAGATCTGCATAAGATCTTTTGGACATGAGTAGTTTCGCGTACATCAAGCGGTCTTCGAGGGAATTTCCGAACGGGGGAACCGTCATCACTTCTTCGATCTGCACCCAGTCTTCCGGAGTGCCTCGATTGGCCAAGAGCATTGCAAGGCTATGGCGAACTTCGCGTATTTCCGGTTTGTTTTTTGCCAGATTCATTAGGAATTCGACCGCTTGGGACTGTCGCCCACTTCGGATCATCGCCTCGGATTTGAGCAACCCATTTCTACCGACCTCGCCGCCGGTACTGATCGCTTTGTCGTAGCAATCCTCAGCGCGATCGAGATTGTTCAGGTATAGGAACATGTTCCCTAGCGTATTCCAGCGGTCATGTTCTGGAAGGAGGTTCTGGTCGGTTTCTACCGTCTGAGCGAGTGATTCGAGTTTCTCGGTTTGCCGTGTCACGGCGTAGTGTTGAAACAGCGCACGAACCGAGTCGCATTGATCGGGTGCCAATTGCCTTGCTCGGATCAGGTACTGCTCGGCTTGCTCGATGCTCGCACCACGCTCCTGGGGATCCATCGTCCGAGAGGTCCGTTCGATAACCTTCGCATACCAAGTCCAAGCCTGAGGATCCAGCGGTCGGGCTTCAGTCCCTAACCTAGCAATATCGAGCATATTGGTTTGATTTCGCTCCGAGAGCCTAAGTGCTACCGAGGCGATCCGGTTGGATTGGTTCGATACCTGTCCCAAGCGGGTGATGAATGTTTCGGCATCATCGAATCGTCCTTCTTGATAGAGAAGTTCGATCAATCGTTCGAAGACTCGGATATCATCGACCGAAAGCCCAACTGCGGTTTGGTAGGCCTTGATCGCTTTGGTGGGCTCCTTCATCTGCTCGCTGAGTGCACCGCGGAGAACGTATAAATAAGCCCATTCGGGGCGCATTTCTTCGATTTGCGTAATCAGTTCAATAACCGTTGAGGAATCGGGGCGTTCATCGAACAAGGATTTGGTAAGCAAACGCCGAGCCTTGGTGTATCGCCAAGCGGTTCCTTTCTCACCTTCGAGTTTTCGCAGTCGCAGTTCGGCTGATTGCATTACGACGTTCCAGCGATCCAACTCCGGAAGCGACTTAGATTTTTCCTGTTGCGAAATTTCCAAAGCATATTGCGGGAGTCGCAGCAAGTATTCACACAGATCGCTCATCACGGAAAAATTACTACCGCAAGCATCGCACAATTTCTCAACGCGGCTTGAAAAAGACTCGTCCAGAGGCAAGAGTCCAACGATAAATTGATTGAGTCGAACATTCGCTGGGAAATCCGCAAGTCGCTCGATAAGATAGTCGGTCCCTTGGCTGAGTTGTCCAGAGTTGACAAGTTGAGTTGCGTGCTCTAGGTGATAGTCCAACCCATCGGGGTTTTCCCCAAAGAGGATTTGCCGAACGATCTTTACGCTTTCCAGTTCACCCCATTGGCCGAGTAAACTGATCAAATTCGTCAAAAACAACTCTTGGTGGGGATTTTCCTGACTCAAAGCGATGAGCTTTGGTACCCACTGGGCAATCTGGTCCTTGCGTTTCGAGGGTGAGGATTTTCGCACATCAAAATCGGCCTGAAGGACATCCAAAAGATTGGTAAAAGCACTATCGAGTTTGTTGGCGATGGCCGATTCTCGAGCACGGTTCAAGGCAGTTTGGATGGACTTAATCTGGAATTCTTCAAGCGTTGCTCCAGAGTTCTGCATCAGCATTTGAAGCAGGGCCAACTGCATCCAATCGCCTGGTTGTTTATCTTCGATCAAATCAAATTGTTTGATCGCCTCAGCAGTTCGATTCGACTTGACCAACGACTCGGCTGCTCCACGACGCAACCCGTCATTCTTGGGTGCAAGCGCTAAGGCTCTGAGGTAGGCGATCGAGGCTTTGTCCCAATACCCAATTCTGCGAAAGGATTCGGCAGCAAAGGCTTGAATCCTAAATTCCGTGTTCATATCGCTCGACGCAGTGGTGACCAAAAGACTTTCAATCTGTTCATTGACAGCGACGAAATTGCCCTGAGAATCGTAATATTCAAGCCACTGCTGTTTGACAGCCCTGAAGAACTCTACCTGTTGCGCAGGGTTCAATCGCGGACCGTCTTGTCGGAGCGTATCGTCGGCTTGCTTGAGCGCTTCAAGCGCTTTTTCAGGCTCATTGCTTCGGTTGTAGATCTGTGCGATTCGAAGGCGAAGATCAATCAACGGTGGTTCGCAAACGCGTATTCCATCTTCGAGCAATTCAATCGCTCTATCTTTTTGATCCTTGACCAATGCCAATTCCGAAAGGGAGGCATAGGTGAAAGTCGAACGCATGCCGACGCCTTTTTTGATCTTCTCCAGGATTTCCTCTGCTTGATCGACCTGGGCACCGAATGAGTCCGTGTTGCCACCGCGTTTGGCGACGATCAACTTGGACATTTTATGAACAGCAGCTTGTTGTAAGATCGAGGTGTCATCAGGGAATTTCCCTAGTGCTTTTTCTATATCCTCGGCAGCTTTCTCCGGATCGATCTTCGAGAGTATCTGGTAATTGACCAACCATGCATCAGGGGACTCTTGATTCTTCCCAATCATTTCGATCAGCTTAAATTTCATGAACGAACTTAACTCTTGAGAATCATATTTCGCAAGATTCGAATTGCCCAGTCTCGTCGGATCCAGGATGCATGCGTTTCCAAGCAGCGCGGTCAATTCGACATCTCCATTAAGATTTCTTAGAGCCTCTTGCAGATGGTCGACCGGATCGAGCTTGCATCGCTGAACGACCCAAGTGGCTGTACCGGGTAGGATTCTACCAATCGATGGGTCCTCCCTTGCGACCGCGACGTTGCGGTAACAGATCAACGCAAGTTTCTTGTCTAAGTCCAGATCGATTTTGTCGGTTGCCAGTTTTGCGATTTGCTCGACGGCTTCACCGGCTCGCATCGCTTGAGACAAGTTATCAAAAAGTTTACCGCGAAGGCTTGGAAGCTTTTCCGCGAGTTCCGGATTCTGCTCGCAAGAAGCAATGGATTGGTAGAGCATGGGGATCAACATTTCAGAACTGAGTTTCGGCGCATCGGGATCGGCCATCAGTTCGGTCAACTCCACCTTTTGTCTGGGAGACTCAGGCCGGAAGACAATGAAACGGTTCAAGCTCTTGATGGTTTCTTCCTGATCGCCGGATCGCTTTGCCGATTCAATTTGCCCTAGAAGGTGTCCCTCGAGTCGGACGAGTTGTTGTCGATGTACAAAAAAGAAGGTGAATCCAACGATCAGCATCAAAACTAGGCTGATCAACACAGCCTTCCAATTTACCTGGTAGTCACTATCACTATCGAACATGGAAACTCACTCTTCGGATCGGAAAATCAACCAAGGCAATTTGTCTAAACACGTTCTCGCCGGAGCGGAACATCGCCATACCCATGAACTTCTTGACAGATTTTTCGCAGCACACCCATCGGATCGTTCGAGGCCTGCGAGAATCGATCGCTATCGATCACCAACGGAGCACCGATGACGACCAATGGGGCTCCGAACCTTGGAGTGCTAATCGCCTGTTCGAGAGTCAATCCTCCAACGGCTTGCACAGGGACCGAAACGGCGCGAACAACCTCTTGAAGTTGATCCATCGGGTTGGGAGCCCGCCGCCCCGATGCGGCGATCCCTCGACGCTCGTCGTACCCAATATGATGGATGACATAATCGCAGCCGAGGTCTTCCAATCGCTTGGCACCTTCGACCATCGATTCGCAGCCAAGATTATCCCCCATGACTCCGATTCCGTAGTCTTTGCCAGCCTTGGCGACACACTTAATCGTCTCCTCATGAGCCCGGGCCATGACCACCACATGCGTCGCCCCAGCTTGAGCCATCATCTGGGCCTCCAAATAACCTCCATCCATGGTTTTCAGATCCGCAACGATCGGAACTCCTGGAAAACGCTCCCTTAGACCACGGATTGCACGAAGCCCCTCGGCTAATATCAATGGCGTTCCAGCTTCAAGCCAATCGACCCCAACGGCCATCGCTTGCTCGGCCGTGGCTAACGCTTCTTCTAGATTGGTCAAGTCAAGAGAAATCTGAACCTTGGGTAACATCGTTCTACTTCTTTGCTTCTTACCGAAAACTAACAGAACCCAAAGGACCTATACCGATTGCAACTGGGCCGGAGCGGTTCGATCCAAACAAGCTCCAATGTGCCTTACAGCCTGCCGCAACCGAGCCTCGTTTTCCACCAAAGACATCCGAAGATAGCCCTCTCCAGATGGGCCAAACCCACCCCCAGGACTGACCGCCACATTCCCCTTCTCCAATAGCATCATCGCAAAATCGATCGAGTTCATCTGCGAAGCCCAAGGCTCAGGAATCTTCGCCCAAACGAACATACCCGCGCGAGGAGTTGGTGCCTCCCAGCCCAGGCGCCGCAACCCCTCAAGCAGTACGTCGCGTCGTCCTTGATAAATCCGCGACTGCTTCTCAACGGTCGCTTCGGTGTCCCGAAGAGCCACAATCGCGGCGATTTGGATCGCCTGGAACATCCCGTAATCGTAATAACCTTTGATCGTTGCCAAGCCACGAATCATCTCGGAGTTGCCTGCGCAAAAGCCAACTCGCCATCCGGCCATGTTGTAGCCCTTGCTCATGGTCGTAAACTCGACCCCAACATCCTTGGCCCCAGGAGCCGAAAGGAACGATGGAGGGACGTAACCATCGTAGGCAACATCCGCATAAGCGAAGTCGCTGATGACCATCAATCCATAACGCTTGGCTAACTTGACGACCTCGACGTAAAACTCAGGTTCGACGGTGACCGTCGAGGGATTGTGCGGATAATTGATGATCAGCAATTTGGGCTTGGGGTAAAAATGCTCGCAGGTATAAGCGATATTCTTTAGGTACCGATCGGTATCCGAGACGTCCAAAGCCACCACGTTGCCCGAAGCAAGGATCACACCGTACATGTGCACAGGAAAGAAGGGAGCAGGTATGATCGCTGTGTCGCCTGCCCCAATAAGACTCAAAAGCATGTGCGAGAAACCCTCTTTGGATCCCAGGCATACGATCGCCTCGGATTCCGGGTCCAATCGCACCCCGTACTTGCGCAAGTACTTGCTGGTCAACTCCCGACGAAGATTCAAAATCCCATTGGCCTTCGAGTAGCCATGATTTCGAACATCCGTGGCGGCCTCGGCTAGCTTCTCGGTGACCAAAGGATCGGGCGGATCACTCGGATTGCCCATCCCTAAATCGATCACATCCTGCCCGGACCTTCGTTTCTGGTACAGCAGGTTGTTGATTCGACCAAAGAGGTACGGTGGAAGCCGGTGGACTCGGGGTGCAAACTCGACCTTAAACGGCGCGTCTTTCATGTTTCTTGCATTGGGGAATCACGGAATCGTCCAAATTGCCGCCGACGATGCTCGCCGGCTGGATCGTATCCGATAAGCATAAGCCAGAGCATTCCGACCGGATAGGTCCGCGTTAGAGATTCCCCAATGAATTAACGGTTTGCGAGGGTCCTGAGCACTTGGCGATCAAGCCACATTCTTGAGAAAACCCTCGAGCATCCCGGCCCGGACCGGATTTTGGAGTTTGGCCACCGCCTTGGACTCGATCTGTCGGACGCGCTCGCGTGTTACCTTGAACATCCTCCCGACCTCCTCAAGGGTATAGGAAAACCCGTCGGTCAGCCCGTAACGAAGTCGGATGATCTCCCGCTCGCGGTAGGTGAGGGTTTTGAGCAAAGAGTCGATTCGGTCCCTGAGAATTCCATTGTTGGCGTTCCGGGCCGGATTGTCGCTCGAGGGATCCTTGAGAAACTCTCCCAAAACGTTGTCCTCTCCCTCCCCGACGGGCCGGTCAAGGCTGACCGGTCCGCGTCCGATGTCCATGACTCGCTGCACATCCTCGATTTGCAGGTCCAAAAACTCCGAAAGCTCCAGAGCCGTGGGCTCTCGCTGAAACTCATGGGTCAGGACCTTTTGAGCCTGCCGAAGCTTGCTAAGCATATCGATCATGTGAACCGGGATTCGAATCGTGCGCGCTTGGTCGGCGATCGAACGGGTGATGGCCTGGCGGATCCACCAAGTCGCATACGTGGAGAATTTAAAGCCACGGCGATACTCGTACTTATCGACAGCTCGCATCAGACCGGTGTTTCCCTCTTGGATCAGATCCAGGAAACTCATGCCGCGATTGCGATACTTCTTGGCTATCGACACGACCAAACGGAGATTACCACTGGAAAGTTGACGCTTGACGGCCTCATACTCTTTATAGCTTTTGCGGAACTCTTCGACGCGCCGACGCAAGGACCTGGGACTCTCTTGGGTCGTCATGATCAGTTGCCTGAGTTCCCCGAGGCAACGCTCGAGCTCAAGGGGTTGGGTCCCTTGGTCTCTTAGATCGGCGATCCGCTCGGAAAGATAATCCATGCGTTGCGAGAATTGTTCGAGCTGCCGCATCAAGGGGATCACGCGCCTGGACCGCAGCGAAAGCTCTTCGACCAACACCAGCGATTTATTCCGACGGCGTTGGTATTGAAGCTTGCAGCTTGCTTTAACACCCTCCGAGGAGCTTTTGCGCACAACGATCTGAAAATCGCGACGATTCTGCTCGATCAGATGATCCAAGGTCCCCAAATTCGTAGGCAACCTTCCGCTGATCTGCTCCTTGGTCAACTGTTCGGTAAGCGAAACTTTGATGGTCCGGTCAAAAGGCAAAATACCCGCAGCCACCTTGCGCAGGATCTCGACGGTATGCCTGAGCGCATAGTCGTTGCCCAAAACCGCTCGCCGGAATTTGCGCCTGGTGATTTCAATCTTCTTTGCCAAGGCGATCTCTTGCTCGCGATTCAGAAGCGGAATTTGGCACATCTGCGACAGATACAATCGGACCGGATCGCTGGTCATCGAACTGCGCGACGCGGGGCTTGCCTCAAGCTGCGGCAACTCCGAGTGCGAATCCTCTCCTCGGTAGACGCTTAACTTCAGGGGCTTGGAAACCACCGCATTTCGAGTAGGGATCGAGGATCCTGCGGCCTGAGTATTCGGGAGTTCCGAAGACTCGACGATTTCGATCCCGATTCGATCGAGAGCCACAAACAACTCGTCGAGTTTCTCGGCCGTGCTGGCTTCGTCAGGAAGGTAGTTGCTGACTTGCTCATACGTCAAATAACCTTGATTGCGTCCCAACTCGACGAGTTGACTAAGGTCCTTCGTTTGGCTTTCCATCTGCTCCACTCCTTTGGATTTTCGAAAAAACATGGCGACGACCGGACTTCCATGTCCAGTCGCTGGGTCTACGGTTGCTCGATCTTGTGCTTGAGTTGCGCTTGGCGTATGAGCGACTCGAGCAGATCGATTTGTGTTTGGTCATCGAGCGAGCGATCTTCCAATGCATCGCGTTGGGATCGCACAGGGTCGGATCCGTCTTGGATCGCCCATCGCTCACAGAGCGACTCGAGTCGCGCATGGGCATCCATGGTCGACTTCGATGCCTTGACGATCGCTTGCTCTTGGATCGTCACAAGGATGTTTTTCAGGGAAGGATCCTCGGTAGCCGTCAGCACACTTTGAAAATCCAACGCATGGCCATCGAGTTCCAATTCCAAATACAGTTGGAAAATGGCAAGCGATGTCGGCGATGTCATATGCTCAGGCGCTATACGCTCGATGGCCATAGGAACCAATTCGGTATGCAGGACCAAGATTTCGATAAGCTCGAGTTCGCTCGGTGAAAGTGCCGAAAAGCTATGCTCGATCGATTGAGTCTGTTGTTCCTGAACCGCAGCCGACTCGACCGCCTCAGAACGGCCCACCCAACGCTTGGCTTGCTTGCGTAAATCATCAAGCCTGAGACCTAGCTGGGGCTTAGAGACGCCGAACTGGCGACTGAGCCTGGCCATGATCTGCTCGATACGCAACGCGGTCCGCGAATCGGACTGACTCGACTCGGGGATCTTGGCAAGCGAGCTCAAGACGCTATCGAGCGCCGTGGTTGCACGATGGGTATCGAGCAACGGATCAAAACCTTGACAAGCCGTCCGAATTTTGAACTCCAAGGCATCGACGGCCTGGGGAATCAATTCCCGCATCGACTCCCCACCGTAGCGCAACAAATAGTCGCAAGGATCGAGCTGCTCGGGCAACGAGAGTATCCGCAAATCCATCGCCTCGGAAAGAAACAGCTCAAGGATTTCCCCAGTCCGCTTCTGTCCAGCTTGGTCCCCATCGAGCATCAAAACGACCGAATCGCAATAACGTTTGAGCAGCCGAATGTGGTTTTCGGTCAAAGCCGTTCCGCAACAAGCCACCGCGTTGTCGATTCCGTGCTGATGGGCCATCATCACATCGGTATAGCCCTCGACAACCAAAGCCACACGCCCCTTGGCAATCGAGTCCTTGGCAAAGTTCAACCCGTAAAGCGTTTGGTTCTTCTGATAAAGCCTCGTCTCGCTGCAGTTGATGTACTTGGCCGAATCGCTCGGTGCCCCAGGAAGCACTCGCCCCCCGAGCGCAATGGGCCGCGATTGCGGGTCGTAAATCGGGAATATCAACCGATCGCGAAACCGATCGTACCGCGAGTCATTCGTTCCCCTAGCAAGCAAACCGACTTTTTCCAACGCATCCAAAGAAACCTTCGCTGCCACGGCGCGATCGGCAAGCCAACTCCAAGACTCCGGAGCATAACCAAGGCCAAATCGCTCCACATACGATGCCTCAAGCCCCCGGCCCTGAACATACTCGCGAGCAAGCTGCGCTCCGGGACTGTGATTCAAACACGCTCGAAACTCACCGACTGCCCACTCCAAAGCCCGGTACAACTCACGTTTATCTCCGGCCGAAGCCCCCTGACGCTGCGATGCGGCCGTATCGATCACGATCCCAGCCTTGTCGGCCAAGTACTGCAAGGCCTCAGGGAAATTCAACCCCTCTCGCTGCATCACAAAACTAAAGACATCCCCACCAACATCGCACACCCAACACTTCCAACTCTGGCGCTCAGGGTTGATCTGCATGCTCGGTTTTCGGTCGTCGTGGAACGGACAACGGGCCACAAAATTTCGACCCTGGCGTCGTACCTCCGAATACCCCGCAATGATCTCGACAATGTTGACCGCCAGACGGACTCGCTCCTTGGTCTGATTGTCAAAAGTTGTGTTCATGGGAAATCCGGTGTTTACAAACGGGCGGAGTTTTTGGTATTTCCAACTCCAGGACCTTTGCAGCGTTTCGACCTTGACCGAGCGCTGCGCGATGAGGGCAAAGAGTATCTGCGATCGAAATCCCCCAAGTCAACATCAGTCGACTTGCTTTGCCTGGGATTGGAATTTTTCTTTTTCCAATCTGAACCTAAGGATGTACCGTCCAGTCCTTGCTAGCTATCGCTTCGCCTGCATTGGGAGTCACCAAGGCATCGAGCTGGGCGATCGATGTGCTCTTGGGAAGGATCATTCCATTGCCTCGGATGTCGACTCCTAAAGCGACCTCCGAGTGCAAGCCACCGATCGACTGCATCGGCAAATTCCCAAACTTCGCCCCCGAAACACTCACGTCGATGTCGCCCGGCTCGGTCCATGCGACAAGTCCATTGCTGGTCTCGACCAAAAGCAGCGTCGGCGAATCGGTGACCTGCGTTCGACCCAGTGGACCCCTCGGGGGAAATACCGTTCCGCTACCTGTCAACAGCACAAAATTCGGTTGCTTATTCCCATAGGCATCCGGAGAATTGGAACTGCAAAACACATCGGGCATCTTGTGCATCAACGAGAAGTTCAGCGGACTGTTCCAGGATTGATCCAAAGCAAATTCACCGTAGAGATCCTTGTATCCCAAAAAAGGCAAAATCAACACCCGCCACGAAAGCAACGGCTTGCCCGTCGGATCGACAAGACTCGCAGGAGGATACGTCCCGTAGCGATCGCAGTAGGCGTTCAAGGCCGTGGCAATCGCTTTCATCCGTGTCAAGTCGTTGTTGCAATTGGCGATCTTCATCTGCCGTCGCAGCGCCGGGAGCCCTAGAAACAAACCGGCGAGGAACATCGTCAAAAGCAAGACCCCCGAGATGCCCAGGATGGCTCTGAGCAAGGCTCGATCGCCCGGATCCCGACGGCCTGCGGCTATGATCTCAGGTTCCCTAGGCGCAGGCTTACCCGTCTGAACCGCTTGAACCAACCTTCGCTCCGCATCGCGAGTCGGCATGAGCACCGGCTTGCCACACTCGGCGCACGGCCCACTCTTTCCAAGAAACTCCTCGGGGACTTTTGTACGGCTCAAACAGAATGGACAGGTGAATTCAAAGGCCATGAAAGTCACTCGGTGCGAGCCATCAATCGCTCGACGGTTTGGTTCCAATGAATTGGTAGTACGGGGTTCGGACCAAGGGCATATAAGGTACCTTGGACCGTTTTTCCGCGAGCCAGATGCGTTGGAAGTGCTGTTCGAGGAAGGGCAAATGGTCGGCGCTTGGAAACACATTGTCCCCTGCGAACCATACCGGCCAAAAGGTGCGATTGAACCATCCGTGCTTGGCTAGACCCTGCGCTGGGTACTTGCGAGCGACATAAAAATCGATCACCCCGATGCTCCCGCCCGGACGCAAAATCCGCAGCGCATTTTCGATCGCACCGAACCAATCGGGAATCATCGTCAACGAGTAAGAAAACGTCACCACATCGACTTGCCCTGCCGGCGGGGTCCATCGGGTCGCATCGGCCGCCACGGCTCGGACATTCCCCCAGCCGTTGTTGCGCACTCGCTTATCGACCACCCCTAAAAGGGACTCGGCAAGATCCACAACGTAGATGTTCTCGAACTTGCGAATCGCCGGTCCGATGAACTCGAGATTCGCTCCGGTCCCACCTCCGAAATCAACCCATGTGCCTTGGTTGCCTTGTCCCAAGCGTTCGTAGACCTCCTGGCGGCCCTGGAGCAATCGCTTGCGAAAATCGTCGTAGTGCTCGGCTTGCCCCGCATAGAAATTCTCCATCCGCTGCGCATGGTCTTTTCCACGCACAGGACGCAAGAGCATGTGATAGAGGACTTTTAGGTCGTTGAGAAAGGACATCGCTGAATGGTAAAAAGGCGGCTATGAAAAAACCAGGGACTCATGGCGAGTCCCTGGTTCGGCACTGAAACGTTCAAGATCGATCGACACCGAAATGCACGACCGATGCTAGACCTAACCTAGAAACCCTTGAATGGGTGCGAAGCGGTATCTTTCTTGGCGACCATCTGAGCGACAGTCGGAAGCCCCTTCATCGCATTGGCGATCGCATCGACAGTCGCCTTGTAGTTGTAGTCGTAGATCTTGCGATCATCGCTAGCGGCTGGGTGAATGAACACGCCGCAGACAATAACCAAATTCTCCGCTTGATCGGCAGGAATCACGCCGCTGCCGACGCTGTCTGCCACGGCCTTGGCCACCGCGAATTGGGCAGGGCCAAACATCTGTACGGCCTGCTTCATCCCCTTGATCGTCACCTTCGTAATCATCACCGTCGACGGTTTAACCGCTACATTCGGCTCCAAAACCGCGAGCAAGTTCGAGTGACCGCTGCTCTGGGTTGACAACGCATTGGCAAAGGCGATGCCAACTGGCCCATCCTTGCTCCCAATCAACAAATCGATGTGTGCAATTTCATTGCCTTCGCCCACCAAGGCTTCGCCGACATAGTAAGACATGGACCCAAATCCTATCGTTCTAGAGACACTGAGACGGAGATTTCGCGGCTAAAGCGCGTTTCTTGAACTCTGAGGGTAGCAAACCGCTACATTCTTGCAAAGCTTTGGACGAACACTTTGTCCTCCAGATCCTTAAAAAAATATCTGGAACTCCAAGGAACAATTCGTTCTTTTTCCGCTAGAAATCAGTGGATTTTTCCGATCGATCCGGTTAGTTTGATAAGGCTATCAAGGCTATTTTTCTGAATGGCACAGCACTTGCATTCCGAAAATAGAATCCGAGGCGATGTCCCCGGATTTTTTCCCAAGTCACTCCGAAACTATTCTCTTCGATCTTCGATGGAGGCCACCGCGATGAAAAACTTGCTCCGCCACTTGGTGCTTTCTTTTGCTTTGGCACCCATTTCAGGGTTGCTTTCTGCGGCGTCTTTTGCAGCCGATACCGAAAAGGGTATCCCAACTGCAAAAGCCAACGTCCTGGCTCGCTCCAAGAAATCCCAACCGGCCAAACTCGGTGACGCCAAACGCGTCGCGATGTTCGATGCGATGGACCAAGGTCTCATCAGCGTCGAATACATCGGCAAAGATTCCAAACAAGCCAATATCATCTTCCGCAACAAATCCGATGAATCCATCGATGTTGTCCTCCCAGAAACCTTCGGCGCTGTCCCCGTGGTAGCTCAAGGTATGGGCATGGGCGGTATGGGCGGCGGCATGGGCGGTATGGGCGGCGGCGGAATGGGTGGTATGGGCGGCGGCGGAATGGGTGGCATGGGCGGCGGTGGCATGGGCGGCGGCCAAGGCATGGGTGGCGGATTCGGCGGTGGGATGGGCGGCGGTGGTGGTATGGGCGGAATGGGTGGCGGCGGAATGGGTGGTATGGGCGGCATGGGAGGTATGGGCGGTGGAATGGGCGGCATGATGCGCGTCGAACCCGATCGTCCCCGAAAAGTCACCGTCCCGACTCTATGCCTCGAACACGGAAAAGCCGACCCGACTCCCCGCATGAAATACCGAATCGTGCGACTCTCAGAAGTCAACGCAAATCCACAAGTCGCTGAACTGTGCAAGGCGCTTGCCCAAGGCAAAGTCCCTCAAAACACAGCCCAAGCGGCTGCTTGGCATATCGCAAACGGCCTGTCCTGGGAAGAACTCGCCAGCAAGCCCCTGATGATCTCCGAATACACCGGAATCGAACTGTACTTCTCCAACAACGAAATCCAAAACGCCCTGCGGCTGACCGGGTGGGTCACCCAAGCCGCCGCAGTAGCCGAATCGCAAACGCAAAGCAGCCCTGGGGATCAAGTCCCCTCGTCCGGACAATCTGCTCTGCTGAACTCCCCAGGCGAGGCCTCCGAAGCTCAAAACGCTGCGGCTCTGAAAGAGTAGTCTCAAGCCTTTCGTTGAACAGTCGAAGTAAGACGCTCGGGTTCCCACCCGAGCGTCTTGCCTTTTCTTCCCGAAGACTTGACGATTCTCAGACAATGCCGACGATGATGAGCGTCAAAAAACACTTCCACCCGTTTAACCCCCGTTTCCAATAGGAGCACTCCGCCATGGCCGTTCTGGTCACCCAACACGCACCCGATTTTACCGCCGATGCCGTCCTCAAGGATGGTTCGTTCGCCAAACTAAGCCTGAGCCAATTCAAAGGCAAATACGTCCTTCTGTTCTTCTATCCTCTAGACTTTACCTTCGTTTGCCCAACCGAAATCATCGCCTTCTCCGAGCGAGCCAAAGAATTCAACGACCTAGGGGTCGAAATCATCGGCGTGTCGGTCGACAGCCACTTCTCCCACTTGGCCTGGAGAAACATCCCCCGCGACCAAGGGGGCATCGGACCGATCCAGTACTCCTTGGTAGCCGATTTGGATAAACAAATCTCCAGAAATTACGATGTGCTCATCGGCGAGTCAGTGGCCCTGCGAGGCCTGTTCCTGATCGACAAAGATGGGGTCGTTCGCCATCAAGTCGTCAACGACCTGCCCCTGGGTCGCTCGGTCGACGAAGCCCTTCGAATGGTCAAAGCCCTGCAATTCTTCGAAAAGAACGGCGAAGTTTGCCCCGCCGACTGGAAAGAAGGTAAGCGGACGATCAAACCAGGCGTCAGCGAAAGCAAAGAATTCTTCGGCGCTGAATACAAAAGCTAATACCTCTACTAGCTGTTAATTTTTCTCAGTGTTCTCGGGCATCCTATTGGCTGGTGAGACTCTCGATGGAACCCGATTCCTCCAAGCCGTCCGAACTGACTCACGTCGACTCTTTTGGCAACGCCTCGATGGTCGACGTCGGTGACAAAGCCGTGACGGCAAGAAAGGCGATCGCTCTCGGGAGGATTACCATGTCCCAAGAGGCTGCCCGTGCAATCCAAGCCAACGCGATCTCTAAAGGAGATGCGTTGGGTGTGGCCCGAGTTGCCGCCATCCAGGCCGTCAAGGCCACCTCGAGCTTGATCCCACTTTGCCATCCGCTGCCGATCGATTCGGTCAACGTCGAGCACCAGTGGATCTCACCACGAGTTCTGGAATGGCGCGTGACCGTCCGCAGTACGGGGAAAACCGGTGTCGAGATGGAAGCACTCACAGGGGCCAGCGTGGCAACCCTGTCCATCTACGACATGGCCAAGTCTCTGGATCGCACGATGGTCATAGGCCCGATCTTCCTCGAGGAAAAAACCGGAGGGAGTCGCGGCGATTTCCGGAAAGCCGAATAATCAAGCCATGGATTCCTCAGAAACCTCGACGCTCAACGCCTTCCAAAACACCTCGCGTAGCTTCGAAAGCCAAGTTCCTGCAAACCCCTCCCAACCCGAAGCGAATGAACAGAAATATCGCGAAGCGTTCTCCAAAGCTTCCCGATGTATCGGTCCGCATCTGAGAGACTTCGAAGAGCAACTCGCATCGCAACTCGTCAGCAACAACCCCCAAATCGACCGAGTCCTCAAATACGTTTCTCGACTTTCTGGCAAACGGCTCCGACCCGCACTGACCTTCCTGACGGCCGAATTGTTCGGACCTAGCACCGACGAAACGACGCGCCTTGCAATGGTCGTCGAAATGGTCCACACCGCGACGCTCGTGCATGACGATGTTTTGGATTCCAGCGGACTGCGACGCCATCAACCAACGGTTCACGTTCGTTGGGATGTCCCAACGAGCATCCTCATCGGCGATTGGCTCTTTACCCATGCCTATGGTCTTGCCAACGCAGGCCAGTCGACCCTTCCTGGTCGATGGATCGCCGATGCTGCCAAACGCGTTTGCGAAGGGGAAATCCGACAAAACCAAACCATCGGCAACTGGGAACTCTCCCAAGAAGAATACTTCGATGTGCTCTCGTGCAAGACCGGAGCTCTTTGCGGCGCAAGCTGTGCGATGGGTGCTTGGTCGACCTCCGCCCCTGCTTGGCGATGCGATGTTCTCCAATCCTTTGGCAACAAACTAGGCCTAGCCTTCCAAATTTTTGACGACTGGTTGGACGTCTGGGGCGATCAAACCCCCTCGGGAAAAACCCTCGGTACCGATTTTGCCCACGACAAACCTACCCTGCCCTGGATCTACCTGCTGGAAACCTTTAGCTCGAACGAGCGCCAAGCTTGGTTCAGTCTCTACAACTCCGATCCCCAAGCCGCCAAGCTGCAACTTCAGTCCCTGCTCAAGCAAAGCGATGCTTCCGGATACACGCTTGGTTGCGCCAAGGGCTTTGCACAGTCGGCTTGCGAAGATCTCCGCAAGGCCGTCAGCGGATTCGATCTGAGCGAGCGACAAACCCAAGCCCTCCGAGCCCTCGAAGAGATTGCTAAAGCAAGCGTCGCCAGAGCCGGCTAGCACAAGCTTATCTGCGACACTGTCCGTGTGCGATCAAGTAAACCCAGGGCAAGTGATCAACGCTCGATCGATCTAATTGGTTTCGATCGGCACTCTGACCGTGCAAAGCGTTCCGCTCGGAACGGCTCTCTCGAAACGGATCGAGCCGCCGAGTCCCTGGATCACGTTGCGGGTTAGGAAAACACCCATTCCCATTCCTTTGCCAACTTCCTTGGTCGTGAAAAACGGCTCCCCGATACGACGAAGCACTTCATCGCTCAAGCCGCTTCCTGCATCCAGGATTTGCAACTGCCAGACCCGCTGATCCTGCTTGTCCATGAGAATCGTCGAGGACAAAGACACATGCGAGGTAGGCTCCGAGGCATCCAAGCCGTTCTGAAGTAAGTTGCGAAGCGCTTGCGAGAGAGCCTGTTTAGGGAGCATGCCCTTGAAATCCCCAACGGCCTTCTCCATCGACAAATCGACCCGATGCGGCTCGCGCATCGCCGAGAGCGTCTCGTCGATGATCTCCCTTAACGCCACCGGATGAAGCCGCTCGGCGGCCGCCTCACCGGCACCACTTTTCATTCGATGCAATATGTCCTTGCACCGAGATAGCTCTTCGCGAATCAATCCAAAGTCGCGCTTGACCTTGTCAGGAATCTCCGGCTTGTCGAGCCTGCGCGACAACTCTCCTGCAATCACCGCAATCGTAGAGAGCGGCGAAGCCAACTCGTGGCCCGCCCCGGCTGCAAGTGTCGCTAAGGCTTCGAGCCTCTGGGCTCGCTCCTTGTCTTTTTCAGCGATCGCCAATCGACGATCCCTTAGCCGCACTTCCATGGCCAACTGCGATACAAAGTACGTCAGGACCCAGCTACAGGTTGCAAATGAAATCCAAAATGCCCACTTCGTCACCCCCCATGCGGCGCGATGCTCGTACGGTGAGCCCTCAAACACACCGACGGGACTAGCCGAATGAAGCAGCCAAAAACATCCAAGCACCGATGCGGCTGAAATCAATACGGCCCAGAAGCGAGATAGCACCACTCCGGCGACCGCAATATTCGCAACATAGAAAAGAATAAATGGGTTCGCAGCACCTCCCGAAAAATACAACAGACCCGTCAAAATCGCAACGTCGAACAACAACACCCCTCCCAGAAGCCTGCTAGGTACAAGCCCATCGTAGCCGAACTGCTGCAATGACCTTTTGGCGATGATCCGTCTAGCGATCACCCATAGAGCAATGTTGCTGGCGATCGTCAGCAACACCAAGCTGAGCAACTGAGGGATCGCCAAGGGAATCCCCAAGACCAAAGAGACAAAACTGATGACGATCAACTGGCCGGCAATCGCGATCCATCGCAACTGAGCCAGCCACAAGGCCGTCGAAGTATCGGACTCGGCCCTTATCGTTTCGTGCTCTTGATTCACTCTGGAGACTGACCTTCTATCAGAAGCCACTCTTGATCAAAATTCGCCAAAATCCATCGCTCGCTCGTGCCGCTAGGCCAGAAAACCTCCACTTGGATTTTTGGATCCTCGGGCGACTCTGTTTTCGCCGCTTCGAGTACCCCTTGCGGAACTCCAAAGTGAATCAGCGAATCGTTGGCAGATGCATAAGACCCGCCTCCGACGAGTTGACGCATCCATCGATTTTTGCCGATGAGCAATTCGACCCTCGATCCGATCGCATCGCGATTGCTGCGAGTACCGATCAAACGCACCCTCAGTGCGTTTCCGCCAACCGTTGTATTGAGCACAACGGCAGCCTCGGCATGCATTCGACTGACGACAAAATCGAGCTTGCCGTCGCGGTTGAAGTCGGCCATGGCCAAGCCTCGCGAGCCTTGCGCGGTCTGAAGATAAGTATTTTTTCGGGGGACGAGCTGAAAGGTTTTTCCTGATAAATTCTCGAGGATCTGCGGGCGCTGATCGGACGTCGAGCCAAGAGGCATAAGTTCGATATGTCCGTTGACGACGACCAAATCCTCATCGCCATCGCAATCCAAATCCGCAAATGCAGTCCCCCATCCGACCGTGGCTTCATCGGTTTGCGCGATCCTCGCATGAACCGAAGCGTATTGGAACTGCATTTGGCCATTGCTGCGGTAAAGCGCGTTGATTTCATTCTGATAGTTGGTCACCCAAAGATCGCCGAATCCATCGAGGTTGTAATCCCCGTAAGCGATCCCCATGCTTCCTTCGGGGGTTCCTAAGTCATTGGTCGCAACGCCACTTTGACGAGCCACTTCGGTGAACTTAAAATCACCCTCGTTGCGGTACAGCAGGTTCGGATCGACGTCGTTGGAAATGTAGAGATCCACATCGCCATCGGAATCCAAATCCGCGGCGATGACTCCGAGTCCACGCAACTGATCCTCGATCCCCGCGGTTTTGCTGACATTGCGATAACTTCCATCGCCGAGATTCTCATAGAGCACATCGGCAAGTCCCTTGAACTCCCGTGGTCCACAGTAGTCGGAACTCTTGTCGGATTTTCCAGATCGCGCGTCTGCTCCACAGACGGGATTGTTGTCGAAACTCCAGTCGGCATAGTTCGCTACATACAAATCCAGCAATCCATCGGCATTGGCATCGAAGAATGCCGCCGAGGCTCCCCAATGGGGATCCTCTAGCCCGATCGATTGCACATCGATGGTCTCAAACGTCCCGTCTCCCTGATTGCGCAGCAATTGACCGATCGAGTAACCAGTAATCCATAAATCCAAAAACCCGTCAGCATCGTAGTCCGCAACGGCGATGCCAGCGCTGTACCGACCCGACAAATCGAAGTTCGCTAGAGCCGAAACGTGTTCAAAGCGATTCTCCCCGCGACCCCGATGCAGGGAACCGCCATAGCCGAGCATCATGCGATTGGCGACATCGGCATAACCGCCTCCGACACAGGCGATATCGGTCCATCCATCGCGGTCAAAGTCCAACGCCGCAATTCCACCCCCGGTCGTCTCGGGCAAAAATAGATTGCCCTGCTCGCGACCTGTTCTAACGATCGCTTCGGGGATCGCGCCGCTGAGCCACTTCAGATCGATCACCGAGGTTCCTGTAGGCATCACTCGATCGAGGGGACCGGGCTCCTTTTTTTCACCGCTAGGCTTCGAAGCCGCCTTGCCCAAAAAATCCGGCGGAGCCTCTTTGGGTTTGCACGCGGCGGTGCTGATCAAGGCCAAGCACAGAGCCAGCCCTCGCAACGTCGTCCGATGGGCTCGACCGGCCATGGATCACTGCACTCCGCGACGCAGATTGATGTAACGCTGATGCCTAGCCGCATACTCGGGCTTGCTTATCCGCGTGAAGTACTGAACCAAGTCTTCGTGCGCGGGCAAGAAGGTCTCATCGATCCCCAGAGCCAGGTTGAGCCAGTAGAGACCCTCTTCTCGAGATTGCTTATGGAGCAAGATGTGGCCAAGCTCGTAATGCTGCTGGGCTTGACGGTCGGTCCCGGACATGAGCCGGGCTAGCCTTCCATCGATCGACTGCACGTCGGCTTGTCCGGCTTCGGCGACTTTGGCGAATCGATCCGACTCAGCGGCGTTGCCCAACGACTGATGGGCTTGGCTCAGAAGATTCGCAATCCGGACATCCTCAGGCCAAAGCGATGCGACGGAACTGAGGATATCGACGACCTTCTTTGGCTCGTTCTTTGCACTGTAGATCCGAGACAACGTCATCCGCATGTCGATCGTCGCCTTGCCCGATTCGACCCATGGTTCGAAGAGCTTGACGACTTCGTCGAGACGATCCAAATTGAACAAAGCCGTACCCAACAGGCCGATCGCATCGAGATCTTGGGGGTTGCTCTTGATAAAGCGCTGCAATGCCAAAACGGCTCGCTCGGAATCGCGCGATAACAAATAGGCACTGGCGAGCTGTCTGTAAACGGGGACAAACTCTGGATAGGATCTTGCACAGCCTTCGAGCAGCTCCGTGGCCCTATCGGCATCTCGGCCAGAGATCGCAAGCATCCCTCGAAAGAAATCGATCCACGGGGTCTTCGGATCGGTCTCCGACCAAAACTTCAAGAATGCATCGGCCTTGTCGAACTCGAGCTTGCCGAGCCGACCGTAGACGACCGCAGGTCCGATCTCTCCGAGCTCCGGCTCAGCTGTGGACATGGCCGTGGCAATCGCCGTGTCCATGTTTGGGACCAAGCCCCCTTGGATCTCTCGTAGGAGCTTCTCCGTGGTGAGCTTTTCTTCGGAGTACCCGAGCTGCTTGGCAATGCCGGAGAACTGGCTGAAAGCAACATCGTCCCCTTGGTGCCTGTAGGCCCTGGCGCGGTAAAAAGCCGATTCAGCCGATAGACCCGAGTCTTTTTCGAAAGCTTTGATCTCTCGTAACGCCTTTGGGTCATCCCACATCGCAAGAGATTTTTCGATCCGTTGGATCGAACTGGTGTAGCGATTGTGAAGGTATCCAAAAACCGCAAGTGGAATCAGAATCGCCAAAAGCACCGCAAGGCGGATACTCGACGAGCCGCCGTTTCTACTCGTCGTCAACTTCGATACTTTCGGCGCCTTGGGATCAAGGTCGTCGAGCGTCAAGAGGATCGGGAAATCGCTCGCAACCATCGAGCTATCCGAACGCGTGCTGGATCTTCCACTAGCCATGAGTTTTTGAAGGTTGGAAGTCAAAGAAAGACCGAATAGGATCGAGAACGTCAGGTCTTCATTGTACCCTATCGAAAAGGGACGAGTTTGCAAGAAATCTTCCAAGTCTTCGGAACGCGATGGACCTACCTGAAAAAATAAAAAGCCGCTCAAAAACGACCAATTTCAGGCGTTTTCCCCTCCCGCCGATATACTTGGGTTAATTCAACGTCTGGCCGTCGCTTCCGCTGGTTCCCGCAACTTCCAAGATCCCTTGTTCCAACCTGTCCTGTTTCAAACCTATGCCAAACCCAGGCCAAAACACCCAAAATCCGAGCGTTCACCCCCAACCTGCAGCGGCTAGCTCGACCCCAGCGCCTGTCGTTTGGGTTACCGGTAGCGGTGCGAAACGGGTCGGACGCGTCGTGGCCGAACACTTTGCCCGCAACGGTTACCGCATCGCACTGCACGCGAGGTCAAGCCTTCAAGAACTCCAATCAGCCACCGAGGAACTCTCCAAATTGGGTGTCTCTTGCATGGCCACGACCGGCGATATCCGCTCCTACGCGGCGATGGAACAAGCCACCGATGCGATTCGCGCAACGTTCGGCCAGCTCGATGCTCTAGTCCATTGCGCTGCGGTATGGGACTGGAAGCCCCTCGAAGAGACCTGCGAAGAGGACCTTCGCTCCCAGTTCGAAATCAATACCCTCGGTGCCTACAACGTGGCCAAAGCCGCAGGATTGGCGATGCTCCACCAACCCACCGGCGGACGACTGGTCCTCATCGGCGATTGGGCCGTCTTGCGCCCCTACCGCGATTTCTCTGCCTACTTTGTCTCCAAAGGGGCCATCGAAACGCTCGTCCGATCCATGGCCGTCGAACTGGCAAGCCGCAATCCGAACATCCACGTCAACGGGATTCTGCCGGGGCCAGTGATGCTCGACCCGACAATCTCCGCCGCACGAGCCGAACACATCCGCCAATCGAGCTTGATCAAACGCCATGGACGACCCGAGGATGTCGCCCAAGCCGCATTTTTTCTATCGACTCAATCGTTCATCACCGGAACGTGCTTGAGTGTCGATGGTGGCCGAAG
This sequence comes from Planctomycetota bacterium, assembly GCA_026692845.1. Classification (GTDB taxonomy): domain Bacteria; phylum Planctomycetota; class Planctomycetia; order Pirellulales; family Pirellulaceae; genus JBKCUI01. The sequence goes on from JAPLNM010000053.1 coordinate 48,446, forward strand.
CGTTTATTCTCCTCACGACACCGAGTCGGTCGCTCACCCGACGTTCAAGTCCCCCTGAGGCTCCACCCCAGCGAATCGCGCTGGCTCCCTCCCCCTCGAATCCAGGCAACGGACGTATGGCGCATCGAGGCACTTCAAATCAGCTCGATTCCCAAAACGCCCTCGCAGGCTTCTTTGGCAATGTACGCGTGCGACTCTTGGCCGGATTGGCCTACTACCCAATGCTCGTACTGCTGCTGATCGTGCTCGTCTCGATCCATATGTCCCATTGGCTCGGGTGGTCAACCTGGTCGGCCGCCGTAGTCCTGGGATGGACTCTCTTTGCGTGGGCACGCCTCTATGCCCCCAAAGCACCCAACAACGCCCTTGCGCTCTGCTTGCTCTCGATGAGTTTGATCGCACTGGCCTACGGTGCTCTCCATGACCGATCTGTGCGCAAAATTCGCCGCGAACTCCAGCAATGGAATCAAGCTGCCGGTCGGCAAGTCCATGGACCAAAAGGGGCTTTGCAATCGGAATCGGCTGCGACCTGGAAACCGGTCGTCCTCCAAGGAACCATCGAGCAGACCCTCAGGTACCGCCGCGCATCGATCGCAAGCCAACAGGCATCCGAGGAGGAATCGATCGACGATTGGCAGACGCTCACGCACCTGCAAGTCACCAAGATACAACGGTTGAAGTCTTGGGCCGAGCTCTCGCTGAGCGCTTCGCTGGTCATCGATGGCAAAGCATCTGGACTCTTACCCGGCGATACGGTCCAGATTTATGGGTACTGGCGTCGCCCCCCCGAACCGAGCAATCCGGGCCAATTCGATCTGCGAAGTCGCTATGCCGAACTAGGGATTGCCGCTCAACTCAAAGCCGACTCCCCTGCCCTGATCCATCGCGTCACGGGCGGCTCGCCCTGGAGACTCGACCGGTGGTTGGCTCTATGGACAGACCAAGCCATCCGTGCAATCGACAAGTACGTGATCTTCGAGCAAGCTCCCATGACTGCCGCATTGGTGCTAGGACAACGCGAGCAGGCCGCTTGGCAATTCCAAGAGCAGATGCTCGCAACCGGAACGATCCATATGCTTTCGATCTCGGGGATGCATATCGAAATGGTGGCTCTTACGCTTTTGATCAGCGGCTGGATGCTTCGTATCCCCAAAGGCCCTTTGCTCCTCGGGACCGTTTGCATCTGCGCTCTGTATGCGATGCTCTGCGGGGCCAACCCACCGGTGGCTCGCGCGACGATCATGCTCAGCGCCGCGTGCCTTGCAAAGTACCTCGGCTGGTCCGTCAATAGCCTGAACATCCTCGCATTCGCTGGTTTGCTGATCCTCTTGCAGAGAACCTCCATCGCCTTTGAGGTCGGTACCCAATTGTCGTTCCTGACCGTGGCGGTGCTGATCCTGACATTCCCCCTTTTTCGCAATCGCAAGGCACCCATCGCGCGATTGGTCGAGTCGAAGCAATCTCCGCTAAACAAAACACTGCGCCGAATCGGTTCGCTAGGCTGGGAATCGATCCGCAGCAGTTTTTGGGTCAGCTTCATCTCCGCTCCACTGGTTTGGTGCTCGTTCCATATCATCAGCCCGATCTCGATCGTGCTGAACCTGATCCTTTGGGTGCCAATGCTCGTGGCCCTACTAGCCGGTTTGGGGCTGGTCCTGTTTTTTTGGTGCCCACCCCTGGCTTGGTGCCTGGGCGTTTGCTGCGGTTTGTCCCTTTGGTTGCTGGCCATCGCGGTGGCCGTTGCCGACAATATCCCTTTCGGGCACTTTTGGGCCGCAGCCCCACCGAATTGGTGGCTGGCGGGCTTTTATATCATCGCCTTCGGAATCGCCGTATGGCTGGGTACCCAACGCGCCGCGGCCCGTCGTGCCCTGCTCTGGGGACTCGGATCCTGGTTCGCCCTGGGATACCTCTGGCTCGCGACCCAAGACTCCTTGCATCGCTTCGACTCGGTGGCAAACCGGTCCCCCATGAAAATCACTTTTCTAGATGTCGGACACGGAACCTGCGTCCTAGTCCAAACCCCCGACGGGAAAAACTGGCTCTACGACGCCGGAAGACTGGGCGATCAGCAACGGAGCTACCAACCCATCGCCCAAGCCCTCTGGGCCCTAGGGGTCCAACGCATCGATGGCATGCTTTTGTCCCATGCCGATTCGGACCACTACAATGCTATGGATGGCCTGATCGAACGCTTCTACGTCGATCGTTTGCTCACGACCCGTAATGTCCTGGACCATCCGAACCGAAGCGTCCAATCGCTTCTGGCCAAAGCAGACCGACTCGGGATTCGAATCGAACCTTGGGCGGCCGGTTCGCACGTCAAAGACGCCGACAGGTATCGCTTATCGGCTGTCTATCCGCTGAACCATTCCACAAGCAACACCAGGAACCGATTCCTGCTTGCTAGCAACGCATCGAGAAACCGAACCAAACCCAACGTGAGCGACAATGCCAAAAGCCTATGCGCGGTCGTCGAATTCGCCCAGCGACGCGTCCTGCTGCCAGGTGACCTTGAAAACCCCGGAACGCTGACTCTGACGAACCAACCCCCCATGCTCTGCGATGTCCTGATGGCTCCCCACCACGGGTCTCTGACGTCCAAGCAAGATGGACTGATCGCTTGGTGCAAGCCCGCGACGATCGTCATCAGCGGTTCGCATCGCTCGCTAGACCCTCGGGTCTTTGAAACCTACTCGCGCGACGGACAAAGCGTGCTCCACACAGCACGCGATCATGCCCTGCAACTGTGCATTCAACCCGACGGATCCATGCACTGGTTTCGCTGGCAAAACAACGCATGGCAGTCGATCCGTGAGCCGCCCGGTTCAATCAATCCGTCTAGCTAAATCAAGCCGTCTAGCTGCTCGACCAGCGAGCTAAAACGCTTCAAGGCCGTCTCGACCGGTTCTGGACGGGTCATGTCGACCCCTGCATCACGCAGCAGATCCAACGGATCCTTCGAGCATCCAGATCGGAGGAATCCCAAGTACTCCTCAAGCTCGCTTGCCCCACCGTCAAGAACCCTCTGCGATAAAGCGATCGCCGCCGACAACCCAGTGGCGTACTTGTAGACATAGAACGCTCGGTAGAAATGCGGAATCCGGAAGCATTCCAAATGCAAGGCTTCGTCGATTTCAAAGCCCGGTCCGAAATAGTCTCGCAACAACGCCCCATACGTCGACTTCATTGTCTCGACGGTCAACGGCTCGCCTGCCTCAGCCATCGCATGGATCTTCTTCTCGAACTCGGCAAACATCGTCTGACGCACAATCGTCGCGCGGATGCTGTCGATCTCATGATTGATGATCGATGCTTTCTCCTGAGGACTCGACGCTCGCTCGATGAGTGTCCGAGCCAAAAGCTGTTCATTGAACGTCGATGCGACTTCGGCGACGAAGATCGTGTAGTTGTAATACTGAAACGGCTGGCTTGAAGCCGAGTAATAACTGTGCATCGAATGACCCGCTTCATGCGTCAATGTAAACACATCGTTGAGCACATCGGTCTTGTAATTCATCAAAATATAGGGATCCGCGTCAAACGATCCGCAACTGAACGCACCGCTCTGCTTGCCGACGTTCGGATACCGATCGCACCATCGGCCACTCAATCCCCCCTCGAGGACTCGGCAGTACTCGCGCCCAAGAGGCTCCAAAGACTCCATGACGACCTGCACGGCTTGATCCCACGTGCGATGGGTCTTGGACTCGGCAAGGATCGGAACATACGTGTCGTAATGATGTATCGTCTCAAGCTTCATCTTGCGCCGTCGCAGGTCGAAATAAGCATGCACAGCCGGAAGATGATTTCGCACCGCAGCGATGAGATTGTCATAGACAGCTACCGGAACGTTGTCGGCAAAGAGGGAGGATTCCAACGCACTTGGATAGTTCCGGGCCCTAGCGTAGTACACGTCGGTATGCACGCTGCCAGAAAGAGTCGCTGCTAGCGTATTTTCGTGTGCTGTGAACTGAGAATAGTACTGATGAAAGGCCTTGGAGCGGACCTCGCGATCCGGAGATTGAAGTAACCCTGAAAACGATGCATTGGTCAGTTCGACGACGTTCCCCTCCTCGTCCGAAAGAGAACCGAACTTCAAATCCGCATCGTTGAGCTGACGGAAAGTTTTGCTGGCCGTCTGCGCCATCTCGCTTTGCATCGCCAAAAGCCGCTCTTGGCTCTGATCCAACGTATGCGCTCGGTACCGATGGATCCGTTGAATGACCAACCGATAAGGAGCCAGCGCCGGATGCTCAAGCCACTTGGACATCGTCTCGTCAGGGATCGCAAGAATCTCCGGACGGATGAAACTGGCCGCTTGGCCGACCCTCGAAGCCAAATTCTGATAGCGTGCCGCAAACCCCTGGTACTTGCTGTTCCCCTGATCCTCAGCAGTCTTGAGAAATGCATACGTGCCGATCCGCTCTGCAATCAGGTCGGTTTTTAAGTCGTGATCCAAACAGGCTCCAAGCTGCTCAGGGGATCGACCCAGCGTCCCTGCAAACCCCTGAAAAACCTCGATACTGGCCTCGTACTGCGGCAAGGCTGCTGCCCAAGCTTCATCGTTGGCAAAGAGACTCGAGAGGTCCCATGTGTCTGTGGCTGCAACTTCCGAACGCTTTGGATTGCTCATGTTGAATACTTATCTAATGGGTTTTTCAGGAATTTTAGTGGCTACGTCGATTTGTTTTGGGGCTGGTTGCACCTTGCTCAGTGAAACCGTGCTCGTGCTCAGTGGAGCAGTTCCGAGGAATTCTGAGCATCCGAGCACGAGCACGAGCACGAGCACAAATTGTTTTAGCCACTCTATTTCCCGAATGGCCATCTAATGAAAACGATCGATCGAACTCCGACACCCCTATCACTCCAGGACCCTTACCGTGCCCGAGAGGATTGTATGTCGAATCGCTTGGCTGTCTATCAATCGCAAGGAACCATCCGAACCGATTCCATCGGCCCGGCCTACCCAGGTCCTCAAGGGTTGCTGGACCTGGACCTGACGATCGGCGAGCCAATCCCAAGCTGGCCAATTTCGCTCAATCCAATCGGGCTGCGACGCACACAACTCTTGCAGATCGAGCCAGCTTTTTAGGAACCCCAGCAGCACCGATTCACAGCTTGCTGCCTCCTGGCTTCGATTCGCTAGCACCTCATGCAGACTGACCGCATGGCGGCGCAACTCCTCAGGGCCTTGGTCTATTTCCACCTTGCAGTTGATGCCGATGCCGATGATGGCATAACCCATCGAGCCGACTCTGTGCGACTCGATCAAGATCCCACCGATCTTTCGATCTTCGACAAACACGTCGTTGGGCCACTTGACCTTCGGCTGCGTTCGGACCAGCGGCTCAAGGCTTTGGGCGACGGCCAAGCCGACTTGCAACGGGAGCATCGCAAAACGTTGGGTGTTTTTGGCCGGATCGAGCATGGCGTGCTCAAGTGCCATCGAAAACATCAAACATCCATGGGGGGAAAACCACCGGTTTGCCCCGCGGCCAACTCCCGCAGATTGCTCGTCGGCAATCGCGATGCATGGCAACTGGACTTGCCCTGCTTGGATCTGCCGATCCAGATGGCGATTGGTCGAGTCGACCTGATCGAGCCACTGAATGCTACGAAAAAAACCGAATTGCTCGAGGGACTCCAGAGCCAATCGACGCCTTAATTCCGGAATCATCGCGGAGTACTAAACCCTCTGTCCCAATCGCTCTGCGAGCCGCTTGAGCGTGCTGCTCGCATCGTTTTCGATCAGCTTTGCATGGATCAGGTGCAAGCAACTGCGGTCGTTCCAAGCCGCATCGATCGCCGCATCGAATTCCGCTTCGTCGGTGACCAAGTACCCTTTGCCTCCACCGTAGACCTCGGGCAATTTCGAGTAATTCCAGACGGCGATTTCGTTGTACTTCCAAGTCCCCTCTTGGAGAAACCGTTCGGTACCATAGCCATGGTTATCCAAGACGATGATGATCGGAGAGAACTTGCAACGGATCAGCGTCGACATTTCCTGGCCGGTCATCTGAAAGGCACCATCGCCGACGATGACCAGAACGCGATCGTTGGGCTTGGCGACGCATGCTCCAAGAGCCGCAGGGACCGAAAAGCCCATCGAGGTGTAATAAGCCGGCGAGAGATAATCGGTTCGCTCGTGGATGACCAGCTCCGAGGATGCGAACAACGCATCGCCGATGTCGGCGATGACGATCGTGTCGGCATCGAGCTGGGTATTGATCCGCTCGACGATCCGCGTGACACTCAAGCCTTGTCCTGGCTGGACGACAAAGGCATGCGGTTTCTTCAAGTGCAATTGGTCCGGAATGTGCCTTCGCTCTGGGCTCGGATTTGCCTCGATGAGCTTTGCGATAAAATCGCCCAACGGAACATTCGGGTACTGATGGTACGAGATTTGAAGATGTTCGCTGGTGGCGTAAATGACGTTTCGCACTTCGAGTTTGGCCGTGTAGATCCCCAAATTGATGTCGGTCATGAACGCTCCGAGCATCAGCACACAATCGCTATCCTCGACATACTGAGTGACTTCTTCGCGTCCCATCGCTCCTTCGTACAGCCCGACAAACAAAGGATGGGTTTCATCGACGACACTCTTGCCCAAAATCGTCGTCGCAATCGGTATCCCTGCTTGCTCTGCGAGCCGGATGACTTGGTCCTGCAGGCCGAAACGATGGATTTCCACTCCGGCGATGATCAACGGCTTCTTGGCAGCGCTCAAACGCTCAATCGCCTCACGGACTGCTTCGTCCAAGGCTTGGGTATCGAAAGGGTTGACGGGAGAACGATAGGATTTGGCCACCGTCGGGATCTCGTCGACCATGTCGCGGGGCAAATCGATGTACACAGGTCGCTTGTAACGATAGCACGCATCGAGCACTCGATCGATCTCGCTGAAGGCCGTCGATGGATCGTTCAGCTCGGTGGCCGCGATGCAAAGCTTCTCGAAAACCTCAAGCTGCGTACTGAAGTCGCGGACCTTGTGGTGCAGCAGCGGATTGTTGATCCGCTCCTTAAGACCCGGCGAACCGGTTAGCATCACCACCGGCGATTTTTCGGCAAAGGCTCCCGCGATGCTGTTGCACACCGATAAACCACCGACGCAATACGTCACGCACAACGCACCCATGCCATGGATGCGAGCATAAGCATCCGCAGCGAATCCCGCACAATCCTCGCGGGTACATCCCACGACATTGATCTCGCTCTCCTCGAGCAAACTATAAAATCGCAAGACATAATCGCCAGGGATGCCAAAACAGTCCGCAATCCCGTAATCCCGCAAACGTCCGATCAAATACTGTCCGATCGACTTGTCGGTATGCCCTCGCTTGACGGTCTTCGAAGGTGACTTGGCCAAGCTACGGTCGATCGAACTCAACGGGTTTGACATCGGATACTTCCATCAATCATGAACAAACGTGCAAGAAAAATCTAACTCTTGAGTTCCACCAAGTTTGGCGCACTGTCCACCTTGGGCAAGGAATCCTCGCTGGCCATCTTGCGGATGTCCTCGGTAATACGCATCGAACAGTACTTCGGTCCGCACATGCTGCAAAAGTGCGCGCTCTTGAAGGTATCCTGCGGAAGCGTCTCATCGTGGTAGGCTTGCGCCGTCTGCGGATCGAGTGAGAGTCGGAACTGCTCTTTCCAATCAAAGGAGAATCGGGCTCGCGACAACGCGTCGTCGCGCTCCTGGGAACCAGGTCGCTTGCGTGCCACGTCGGCCGAGTGCGCTGCAATCTTATAAGCGATCACCCCTTGCTTGACGTCCTCGCGATTGGGAAGCCCAAGATGCTCCTTGGGGGTCACATAGCAAAGCATCGCCGCTCCACTCCAACCGGCCAACGCCGCGCCGATCGCACTGGTGATGTGATCGTATCCAGGCGCAATGTCGGTCACCAAAGGGCCCAGCACATAGAACGGCGCACCGTGGCAAACCTCAATCTGCTTCTTGATGTTCATGTCGATCTGATCCATCGGAATGTGTCCAGGACCCTCGACCATCACCTGGGTCCCCCTGGCCCAACTCCGAGTGCAAAGCTTGCCAAGAACATCGAGCTCGGCAAACTGAGCCGCATCCGATGCGTCAGCAATCGATCCGGGACGCAAGCCATCCCCAAGACTCCATGTCACGTCGTACTGACGCATGATGTCGCACAAATCGTCAAACGATTCGTACAGAGGATTCTGTTTGCGATGGACCATCATCCATTTGGCAATCAACGATCCACCTCGCGAGACAATCCCCGTGACTCGCTGGGTCGTCAAATGAAGATGCTCCAATAGCAATCCGCAGTGGATCGTCATGTAGTCGACCCCCTGCTTGGCCTGATGCTCGACCATGTCCAAGAAATGCTGCGGACGCATGTCCTCGATGTTGCCCCCTAGCTCCTCGAGCATCTGATAAATCGGCACCGTTCCAATCGGCACCGGCGACGCTGCAATGATCTGCTTGCGGATGTTGTCGATGTCCTTACCCGTCGACAAATCCATCACCGTGTCGGCCCCGTAATGGACCGCGACATGCAACTTGTCGAGCTCCTCCTGGACGTTGCTCGTGACGGCCGAATTGCCAATGTTCGCGTTGATCTTGCACGTGGCCGCAATCCCAATGGCCATCGGCTCCAAGGCTCCGGTCAAGTGCACTCGGTTCGCAGGGATCACCATCCGGCCAGCTGCCACCTCGTCGCGGATCAGCTCGGAACTGAGCCCCTCTCGCTTGGCAACGAATTCCATCTCCGGGGTGATTTCGCCCGACTTGGCCGCTAAATATTGAGTCGTCACGTTGCTTGAACTCCAGAGTAAATTGGATCTGTATAAGTTATAGTTTTAGTTTGGAATTTTCCAAGAGTGCATCAGTGTATCCATCAGGGGATTGCAGGGAAACGCTTTGGGCACGGCAAGGCCAACGATTTCCGACCAAATTCGGGCGAGAAATGCACCGAATTGCTATGTTGGAACATACACCACGGCAGAAATGGTCGCGGAAATGGTCGCAGAAATCGTCATTGGGTACGTCGAAAGAAGGGAGTCTGGGGCTATGAGCGCCGTGCGACTGGAGAAACTCAGAGAGGCTGTCCGTTCGATCCGAGAAGAAAAGGTTTTCAGCCAAGATTGGGCCAAAACCCAATGCCGCGATCTAGCCCCCGCCTACGTCACGAAGATCCTCAAGCAGTTGGCCAAAGACGGGCACTTGGAGGCGTGCAAGGAAAACAAACAAACCTACTACAAGTGGCTCGTTCACGATCCTCGTGAGGTCGATAGCTGGATCGAAAAGCAAGTCTACCGCCAGCAGGTCAAATCCGTTCCCCTTGCCGACCGTCCCCGCGAGCAACTGCTTGAACTCGGCGCTGAAAAACTGACCGACGCACAACTGCTGGCAATCCTTATCCGCGTCGGCGTCCCGGGCGAGTCGGCCGTCCAAGCCGGTCTGGCCGTCTCGTCACGCTTCCAAGAACGCGGATTGGCTAGGTTGATCGATGCGAGCCTCCAAGAACTCAAACCGATCACCAAGGCGATGCGGAGCGACAGCTACTGCCAAATCATGGCAGGAATCGAACTGGGCCGTCGAATCGCTTCGATGCGCGATATCGAACCGGTACTCCCTGAACGCATCCGTGGCAGCGATGACGCGATCGCTTACTGCTCTCGACGATTTTCGCGATTGGCTGCCGATGGTGTGCAAGAAGAATTCCATATCGTCTCGCTCGATACCCAGCACGGCCCGATCGCAAGCCATCGGATCACCGTCGGGACCCTCGATGCGAGCTTGGTCCATCCCCGCGAAGTTTTCCGTGCAGCGATCCGCGACAGCGCCTCGGCGGTCCTGCTGGTGCACAACCATCCCTCTGGGGACCCGACTCCCAGCCGCGAGGACATCGCCGTGACGGACCGACTGAGCAAAGTCGGCGAGCTTGTTGGTATCCGAGTGCTCGATCACATCGTGGTCGCCAAAGGCGGAGGCCGCAGCGTCATGGCACAAAGGTAGCTCTGCGATGATTCCGAGACGATTGCTACCTTCAAAACCAGCTAGCCGATTTATCTTGGGACAAGAAGCCAAAACACCTAAAACTACCCCGAGCGACTCGCTAAGAACAAAACCATAAAACCATAAAACCATAAAACCACCGAACACACCGAATACACGGAACAACAGCCCTTCTTTTTCCGTGTGTTCCGTGTGTTCCGTGGTGGCCCCTAAGACGTTCCTATCCAGCGACCTTTCATTGCCATCCAGAAGCCTGCCGAGGCCAGCAGGATCGAAAAACCAATCCCTCGCGAAGAAAACTTAGGATCCCCTTCGAAACCGATTCCAAAACGTGACATCAATTGTGAGACTAGCATTACGGAGCCGCTCGCCAGGAGCATGATCCCAAGAGCTCGTATGGCGATGGATCGCTTTGAGGGCCACAGCAGCGCTGCGGCAATAACCAAAGGAAAGACAGAGCAAATGGCAGACATCAGGCAGGTTTTCAGCGGAACCTGCAAGGCATACATCAATGGAGCAAGAGCGATGAAGAGAACTCCAGCGAACAGACTCAGGCCACCGACACCATACGTAATAAACTTGGAGGGTTGAGACATTCTTTTCAGGCGATCTTTGAATGAGACAAGATTTTCGGGCTAGACTTTTGCTTAAAAATAATAAGAGGCAATTTGCCAGTAAAGCAGTTTCTGTTCACCCGCAAGTGTGTTTTGGCTCAGCGTAAGTAGCGTAAACGTTGGTTAGGTTTAGCTTAGTAAATGAACGGCAATGACGTAGCCAACCACGCACGGGCTCAGAGGCCCATGCTACGGCTAGAGGGAGACTCCGGACCGTGCGTTTGGGTTGATCCTACATCACCGCCCGGAGCATCAGCAGCCTGAGAAATGCTCAAGAGTCTTGGCGGTTCATGCCTTGCCACGCATCGCAATCGTGGCCTTAGCTCGGTACAATAACTGACGGACTTTTATCGATCATCCTCCCAACGACTCTCCCACCCAAAGTGCACCGATGTACCGACGTTATCTACTTGCCACATGCATTGCCCTATGCAGCGCGATCCTCGCAATAGGCCTTGGGACCGCCCAAGCTCAAGAAGCCAAGCGCGAGCCGATGGTCCCTGATCAAGGTGCCAAATTCACTCCGATCCAAATCGATACCACCGGCGACGGTTGGGTCGAACTGGGCAAAGACGATTTCCAACGCGCTAATTGCGACGAAGAAACTTGGACCTGGGACGGTCCCCTAGTCCACTGCACCGGCAAACCCGTCGGTGTCCTGCGCTCGAAAAAGAAATACCAAAACCTCGAATTCGTCGGCTGGTGGCGACACCTGTCCTATGCAGGCAACTCGGGCTTCTTCCTCTGGACTCCTGACAACGCACTCGAAGGCCTCCCGCCGAACCGACTCCCCGATGCGGGTATCGAGGTCCAAGTCCTCGACACCGGATACACCGAGCAGTACGAAAAAAGCTCGGGCAAAAAAGCTACCTGGTTTACCACCCACGGCGATATCTTTCCTGTGGGCCGCTCGAAGCTCACCCCGTTTCCTCCCCTTTCGCCAGACGGATCTCGAAGCTACCCCAAAGGAAACTTCTCCAAGCCATCCCCCGAATGGAACTTCTACTACGTCCGCGCGATCAATGGCGAAGTCCGCTTGTGGGTCAACGGCCACGAAGTTTCCGGCGGCAAGGACGCCAATCCAGCCGAAGGCTACCTGTGCTTGGAATCCGAAGGTGCACCGGTCGAGTTTCGCAACATCCGGGTCCGGGAGCTACCTTGAGCGACCAGCCAAACGAACTTGATCTCTACGATTTCCAACTGCCTCGCGAACTCATTGCCCAAGACCCTCCGACGCATCGACTCGATTCGCGGATGATGGTTATCGATCGCACATCAGGCAGCATCCAGCACGCATCGGTGCGGGATCTGCCAGAGTACATGCGGGCCGGGGATGCAATCGTTGTCAACGACTCGCGCGTCATCCCTGCACGCCTTGTCGGCTATCGCGCCAATACCTCCGGGCGATGGGAAGGCCTGTTCCTGCGCGAAGAAAACGGCGTTGCCGAACTCCTCTCGAAAACCCGCGGATATCTCCAGGCCGGCGAACAAGTCGTGCTACGCGATATCGAGGGACGCGAGACTCAAAGCCTCGTGGTCGTCTCCCACACGGCCGAAGGCAACGTGCTGTTTGTTGCCGACCCTGTGGTCCCTTGGCTCGAACTGCTCGAACAAAGCGGTCGGATCCCCCTGCCCCCCTATATCCGCGACGGGCAGATGACCGAACAAGACCGCCAGCGGTATCAGACCGTCTATGCACGGAACCCCGGTTCGGTCGCGGCTCCCACGGCCGGTCTGCATTTGACCGAAGATCTACTTCAGAAGATCCGACAAGCGGGAGTGGCACTCGTTTCAGTTACCCTGCACGTGGGCCTCGGGACCTTCCGCCCAGTCTCTGCCAAACGCCTAGACGACCACAAGATGCACAGCGAGTATGCGCAGATCGCAGCCAACGTGGTCCGACGCTTACAAGCCGCCAAATCCGAAGGGGGGCGAATCCTAGCCGTCGGTACGACCTCGGTCCGAACGCTCGAATCGTCTGCCCTTCAAGGAGGCGGCTCGTTGGTCGAATGGGCTGGTCAAACCGATCTGTTCATCCGCCCAGGCTTCCGATTCCAAGCAGTCGATCGGTTGCTGACGAACTTCCATCTGCCACGCAGCACCCTGTTGGTCTTGGTCAGCTCCCTTGCGGGCCGTGAATTGATGCTCGAAGCCTACCGCAAGGCGGTCGAAGAGCGATATCGCTTTTTTAGTTATGGCGATTGCATGTTGATCCTATGACCTCGAAAAAGCCATCGAAATCCAAATCGCTATCCCCTTGGATCGGACTCGATATCGGAGGGGCAAACCTTAAACTCGCCCACAGCGATGCCAAGGCCAAGTGGTCCAAGAGCCTCCCGTTTGCGATGTGGAAGCAATCCGAATCCCTGGCCGCGAGTTTGGCCCAAGCGATCGACGACTCCCCGGAATTCCACGGGATCGCCGTGACGATGACCGGCGAACTTGCCGACTGCTTTTCAACCCGTGCCCACGGCGTTGCTTGCATCCTCGAACAAGTCACCCGGGTGTTCCCTGCCCCATTGGTCTACGTGTACTGCGTCGATGGCAAATGGCGAAGTCCCAGCCAGGCGGCTCGCGACCCATGGAGCGCTGCGGCCTCGAACTGGCATGCGCTTGCCAATTGGTCCCGACGGCTCTTGCCGAAACCTAGCTCCAAAGACCAAGACTCCCATGGGGTGCTCGTCGACATCGGCTCGACGACGATCGATGTGATCAGGGTATCGACAAGAGGCATACAGACAGCGTCAAAGACCGATTCGGATCGGCTCAAGCGACGCGAGCTGATCTACACGGGGATCGAGCGTTCGAATCTATGTGGACTGGTGCGTAGCGTCCCGCTGCACGGCAAACGCTGTCCATTGATGAACGAACAATTCGCCACGACTCGGGACGCTTATCTGTGGCTAGGACATCTCGAAGAGAGCCCAGAGGACAAGGACACGGCAGACTCGCAACCCGCGACGCGTCAGCATGCGCGATTCCGCTTGGCTCGGGTCGTTGGCGAAGATGGCTCGACACTTGCCGATTCGGACATCGACGCGATTAGCCAATGTGTGATGGGCCAGCAGATCAAGCTATTGCGCAAATCGCTTGAGAAGGTCCTTGGCAGAGTCCAGGACCGGCAAGTCAGTCACATCATCAGTTCGGGCCACGGTGGATTCTTGCTCCGAAAAACCCTAGCCGACGGGGCGTTAGCCAATCGCTTTGGACTTCAGGAGCGAGTCTGGCTCGAAGACACGCTTGGACAGGAGCATTCACGCTCTGCGCCGGCTTATGCTGTCTCGCAACTTGCCTCTGAGAACCTGCAGGTTTGAGACAACTGCAGGGTGGATCCTGCAGTTGTGGTCCTAGAGGAAAATCAGTTTTGGACCATTTCGGTCGACGACTTCGGGTTGCGACGACGCTCGTTTTCGCGAAGGAACATCTTGCGAAGTCGAATGACGTTCGGGGTGACTTCGACCAACTCATCGTCTTCGACGTACTCGAGTGCTGCTTCGAGAAACAGTTGTCGAGGTGGCTTGAGGATGATGTTTTCGTCGTTTCCGGCCGAGCGGATGTTGGTCAGTTTCTTTTCTTTGGTCGGGTTGACAACCAAATCGTTATCGCGTGCATTTTCGCCGACGATCATGCCTTCGTAGATATCATCACCCGGAGCGACGAACAGTTCGGCACGGTCTTGGAGCGCAAAGAGCGAATAGGGGATCGCTTTTCCTGGGACCATGGAGACCAGCACGCCGTTGGCGCGCCTCGGCAGGTCCGGTCCGATGGGTTGGTAACCTGCAAAGCGGTGGTGGATGATCGCGGTGCCTTGGGTTGCATTGAGCATCCGGGTCCGAACACCGATCAAACCGCGAGCCGGGATCGAGAACTGCAGCAGGGTGTACTCGCCACGAGGGGTCATTGTTTCCAGGACGCCGCGTCGGTTTCCGACCATTTCCATCACGGGTCCGACCCGATCGGTAGGGACTTCTACGTTGAGGACCTCGAAGGGTTCTTGGAGTTCGCCATCGATGCGTTTGAGGACCACACGGGGCTTCGAGACGCTCATCTCGTAGCCTTCACGGCGCATCGTCTCGATCAGGACCGACAGGTGAAGAACCCCACGACCTCGGACGGCGAACGTATCGGAGCCTTCGATCGGGGTGACCCTCAGGGCGACATTTCGTTCGAGTTCTTTATCGAGACGTGATCGAAGTTGGCGGGTCGTGACGTACTTTCCGTCGCGACCGGCCAAGGGAGAGGAGTTGATTCCAAAGACCATTTCGAGGGTTGGTTCGTCGACCCGCAGACGTGGCAGCGGGTTGACTTGCCCACGGTTGCAGATCGTATCGCCGATTTCGATGTTTTCGATGCCGGTCACTGCGACGACGTCACCAGCGGTGGCCGTTTCGGTATCGACTCGGCTGAGCTTGTCGAAGAGTTGGAGGTTAGCCACTTGGGAGCCGACGACGGATTCCTCCTTGGCGATGTCGATTTGTTGGCCTTTGCGCATGGTTCCCGATTGGATTCGACCGATCGCGATGCGACCGACGTAATCGGACCAATCGAGGTTGGTTACCAGCAGTTGCAAGGGGGCTTCTGGCTCGACGTCTGGGCCAGGGATTTTTTCGAGCATCATGTCCAGAAGTGGGGTCATGCTATCGCCGGGGACTTTCCAGTCCAAGGTGGCATAGCCGGATCGTCCCGAGGCATAGATCACGTCGAAGTGGTCCATGAAGTGTTCGCCGCCGAGGTCCACAAGGAGCATGAGGGCTTCTTCGACGACTTCATCGCAGCGAGCATCGGGGCGGTCGATTTTGTTGACCACGACGATCGGCTTGACGCCGCTTTCGAGGGCTTTGGAAAGGACGAACCTCGTCTGAGGCATGGTCCCCTCGGCCGCATCGATCAGGACCAGCGCACCGTCGGCCATACGGACGACCCGTTCGACTTCTCCGCCGAAATCCGCGTGCCCTGGGGTATCGATCAAATTGATTTTGATCCCCTTGTAGTCCAGGGCGATATTCTTCGAGAGGATCGTAATACCGCGTTCGCGTTCCAGATCGTTGCTGTCGAGGATCCGCTCGCCTTGGAGTTGCGAATCGCGGTACTGCCCGCTTTGTTTGAGCAAGCAGTCGACCATGGTGGTTTTGCCGTGGTCGACGTGCGCAATAATAACGATATTTCGAATGTCTTGTCGTCGCATAGGAATCTAAGGGGCGCTTTTAGGTGGAAACGGATCAGCCTTCGTCCGCGGCGCGGAAGCTGCCGGTGAGCGTTGGGCTGTAGCGGCAGATCTGCTCGCCGGGAAAGTACAATGCAAGTTCGCGAGCAGCCGACTCCGGAGAGTCCGAAGCGTGCACGAGATTCATCTGGCGTGACGAGCTATAGTCGCCTCGGATGGTCCCTGGAGCAGCCTTCAGGCCGCTTGTCGCACCGAGCATCTCGCGGATCACTCGGATCGCCTCGAGTCCTTCGACCGCCAAGGCGACGATCGGGGCCGAGGTGATAAATTCCTCAAGATTAGGATAAAATGGTTTCGAAACGTGTTCGGCATAGTGCTCACGCGACAGTGCTGGGGTGACCTTGAGCATCCGCATTCCGACGACATTGAGACCTTTTCGTTCGAATCTCCCGATGATTTCGCCGATCAACCGGCGTTGAACACAGTCTGGCTTGAGCAGTACGAGAGAGGTTTCCATAATGAATTCTTCAAAAAGCTTAATACAAAGGGGCTAGGAGAGTTCGACCAAAGAGCTATCGGTCGGAATTGTCCCGATTTTTCAGTCCGGGGCTAGGCGAAATGGAGCTTTTCGATTTTCTCCTCCAACGATACCCTTCTATTAGAAATAACGACAACGACTAGGAATAACTTGACCCAAGCCTGTGCCGGGCAGCTTGGCTGGCCATTCCCGCCCCCTGTGACCCATGGAAGCCTTTATGAAATTTAAATTCCCTGTAATCATCATCGACGAAGATTTTCGCTCCGGAAACGCTTCTGGACTGGGAATTCGGGCCTTGGCCGAAGCGATTGAGCGCGAAGGGGTCGAGGTCGCCGGGGTGACCAATTACGGGGACCTTTCGCAATTCGCCCAGCAGCAAAGCCGGGCCTCGGCCTTCATCCTCTCAATCGATGACGATGAATTTGCCTCCGAAGCCTTGATGCAAGCGGCCTTGGCAAACCTGCGCAAATTCATCTCGGAGATCCGCTTCAAAAACGCAGATATCCCCATTTTCCTCTACGGCGAGACCCGCACCTCGCGTCACATCCCCAACGATATTCTCCGCGAGCTCCACGGCTTTATTCATATGTTCGAGGATACCCCCGAGTTTGTCGCTCGGCACATCCTGCGTGAGGCGAAGGCTTACGTCGAAGGGCTCGCCCCCCCATTTTTCCGCGCCATGATCCACTATGCCCAAGACGGTTCGTACTCCTGGCACTGTCCGGGGCACTCCGGCGGCGTGGCATTCCTCAAAAGCCCCGTCGGGCAAATGTTCCACCAATTCTTCGGCGAGAACATGCTCAGAGCCGACGTGTGCAACTCGGTCGAAGAACTCGGCCAACTCCTCGACCACACCGGTCCGGTGGCTGCCTCGGAACGCAATGCGGCTCGCATCTTCGGCGGCGATCACTGCTTTTTCGTGACCAACGGCACCTCGACGTCCAATAAGATCGTTTGGCACTCGACGGTGGCCAACGGGGACATCGTCGTGGTCGATCGCAATTGCCACAAGTCAATTCTCCACTCGATCATCATGACCGGCGCCGTGCCGGTCTTCTTGACCCCAACGCGCAACAACCTGGGGATCATCGGTCCGATCTCCAAGGACGAGTTTTCGCTCGAAAGCATCCAACGCAAGATCGACGCCAATCCGTTTGCCAAAGAAGCGCAGGCCAAGCATCCGGATCGCAAACCCCGAATTCTGACCATCACACAAAGCACCTACGACGGGATCCTCTACAACGTAGAGCAACTCCGCACGATGCTCGACGGCCGCATCGGCACGCTCCATTTCGACGAAGCCTGGTTGCCCCATGCCGCATTCCATCACTTCTACAAAGACATGCACGCGATCGGCCCGAATCGCCCCCAACCCGAAGAGTCGATGATCTTCGCCACCCACTCGACCCACAAA
>JAPLNM010000054.1 GCA_026692845.1 Planctomycetota bacterium
TCCCTTTGTAGCCAAAGTTGTACGCGAACTTCCAAAGCAACCGTGTGTCGACGGTAGTGAGCATGCGTGTTGCGAGTTTTGCGACCATGGCTAAATTTGCCTGCTGAACAACTAGGGTGTTGTCGGTTTGAGGGATGCGTCAGCCAGTGCCTGCTCGGCCCGTTGCTTGGCCGCCTGGGCTTTGGATTGGATCTGATCGAAGCTGGGCAAACTCGAGAGTACCTCGGCCGGAATTTCCAAACCGTCGAGGTTGCTTTTGAGTTTATCAAGGCAGCGCTGTCGCTCTTTCAATGCCCGATCGTCGTCGCGTTCCTTAGAAAAGCGAGACTTGGCTTTCTCACTGCGATCCTTGAGCATCGAGTAGATGTCTCCACCGAGCAAGGCGCTGATGTCGACCTTCATCGCCTCGCGCCGCACGTCGTCCTGGTTGACTTCGTCCCCGTTGATTGGGCCGGCTTTGTACTTCGGGAACAAAATCGCAACCTCAGGACACACCCGAGAACAAGCCGGACAATCGGTCTTGCAGTTGGTCTGATTCTGCACGGTGATCTGATTGGCTTGGTTGACACCGTATACATCGAACAGACAGAAGCTCAAGCATTGCATGCAGTTGGTGCACCGATCGTAATCGATCACCGGAAACCATGGCTTCCAGTGCGGCCTTGCTTCGGATACCCCGGCGGCCACTGCGTCAATGTATTCGGTCAGAGTTTCCAAACTGTCGTCCCGCACGTCCCTGGTGTGGATCTTCAAGTCCCCTTGGTCGGATTGGAAGTCCGCAGGACGCGTAAAGTGCCCCAAGATGATCAACTCGGTATGCCCAAGATTCCCCAAATTGGCGTTTTGGGTAATCCGCGTGACGGTATAGCCTCGGTCGAGCAACTTCGGAACGATGCTCCTTCGTAAAGCTGCATCGATGGGCTCTGCTCCGGCACCCTCATAAAGCAATACCCGCGGCCGCTCGCGATTCGTAGCTATCATGGCGAAACTCCTGTGGCTTAACTCTCGGCGCCCTCGGCCGTTTCGATTGTCCCAATCCCAAGCTTGGCACAGACCATATCGGCCGTGTCGGTCCGCATGTTGAGTACCTCAATGTACCCAGGCTGCTTCGCATCGCTCTGGCTTGATTCGCTCTGGCTTGATTCGCTCTGGCTTGATTCGCTCTGGCTTGATTCGGTCTGAATCGCAGCGCCGGCGGCCGAAAAGAGCCATTTGACGGCCCTTGGGTAACAAGCGACGATTCGCAAGCCGTCTTGCTGCGACAAAGCCACAAGCCCTGGATCTTTCCTGGCCGACATTTCGCACAAGTCGCTGACGGATTCAAAAGGCAAATTCGAATCGATCAGACGCTCAAGCACCCGGTCCTTGACCTCCTCAGGAAGCACCTTCGCATACGCGCATCGGCAATACAGAATCGGACGGTGGTCGCTCATGCATTCCTAATATTTTAGCGGTGTGTGCTTCGCTGCGGACAAGCAGCGATTATCTCGAAAGACGGTAGGTCGGAGTCGGTGGGAGAGGACGGAAAGCCGCAGAGTGGATTTCCTGAGGCTCCAATCTAAACTGCTGGCACGCCTTTTGCAAGGATACCTCGACGGCCTCGCGAAGCATTTCTGGGTCGGCTTCGGCACGCAAATTCAGCGTCAATTCCCCGCGTTCGAGCGTTTCGAGCAATTCGTGAGACTGCTCGACAGTTCCGTCTTCGCGGACCAAATTCGCTACGGCGATATCATTTCCCTGGTCGGGCAGAAGTGTTCCTTTCAAATGCGCAATCGGGATCCGATCGACAAAGTGCTCGTGGATCTCCTGGAGCATCCCTTTCAAGAAATCATTGCCGTCGAATTCCGGTCCGCTGACTTTCCACGAAAAATTCACCCAACCTAGCAACGCTTCGCCCTGCGCGTATAGATCGTAGTCGACCTCCATCGTCGCTCGATTCTGCTGTTGCGATGTCGACAAAATCGTAAACCATTCCTCGAGGCCCTCGCCGGTCCGCGCGCTGAGACTCAACACGCGGCTCTTGGGATAGCGATCCTCGAGTGTTTTGGTCAAGCGATCTAAACTCTCCGCATCGAGCAATTCCTTCTTGTTGATGACGATCAACTCGGCTTCCTCAAGCTGCTTGCCGTAGATGTAATTGACCTTCGGAGAGAATGTCTTGCCCGTCAAAATCCCCAAAAACCGCTGGGCTCGGATCGGATCGACCAACACGCTCAAGGGTGCAATGCTGTAGCGATGGCCGACCATCTGCTCAAGCGGATAAACAACCGTGGCGACCAAATCGGTGCACGAGCCGACCGGCTCTGCCAGATAAACGTCAGGCCGCGCGTCGCGATCAAGCTTCTCTGTAGCTTGCAACAACGACGGAAAACGGCAACAAAAACAGCCCCCAGATATTTCCTCGGTGGCAAATCCACTGGAACTCAATAAGTTCGTATCGACTAGTCCCTGACTTTGATCGTTGGAGATCAACCCCACGCGTAGCCCTTGCTTTGAAAAATACTCGGCCGCTCGGAGCATACTCGTCGTCTTGCCCGAACCGAGAAAGCCACCGATCATGATGTACTTGACCGTTAACATTTCTTTTGCTGCTCCTGTTCCTGAGATAAGATCCGATCGATCGCCAAATCGAGGGCTTCGACATACCCCTGACAATCGACCACTCTGGAGTCGGGCTTGCCACGCGCGATGTACAACCAACCGCGATCGTACGGATCGCGGTCCATGAACTGCGGATTGCCAGCTAGCTCCACATTCGATTCGACAAACTCTCCCTCGATCACACTGTAGATATCCGATACGGCTTTGAACCCCTCGATCCAACCCAAGGGCAAGCCGATGTCGATGTTATCGCTTGCACTTTTTTGAAACTCACACTCGACGAAATCACCGAGCATCCGGGTGGCAAAGTGCGTGATGCCAATGCGGAACAGCTCCGGCTCGAGCTCCTCCAACCAAAAATGAGAGAGCGCATAGCGATACGTCTTGGGCAACCGGGTCGTGAACCTCGCACGGCGATAATAGACGGTCTTGGAAGGGTCCACCGGCATAAGACTGAGGCTCGTTGGTATGCGTTGCAGAGCAAGGAATCCATCGGTGTGTCGGACCCATTGAAAAATCCAGTCTATCCGGCAAACCTATCGAATTCAAGTCACCGCCGACGGGCCGACTGCATTGCCACCCAAGCGGCTAGGACACTTGCAGTCAATCCGATCAAACTCGCAGGGATCCCACTGCGAGATTCAAAGACAAATCCAAGCAACCAAGCGATAAAACCTGCGATCATCGCGCTGTTGCCAACGCTAGGACAAGGTTGCGGGCTTGGGAAAAAAAGAGCGATCACCATCGGTACAAACAACGAGACGAGCACCAGGACCAACGACAATTCCAATAGCTCCATGATCGATTCGCCCGAAAAAGCAACCGCAAGCGAGCCTGCGACGACCAACCCGACGCTGGCTCGGGCCCCCCATAACGATTCGCCACTGGCCAAGTCACGTCCAAGCCCACGCAGCGGCTTGAGCCAATGCCGCGATACGATCGACGCTTGACTGAGCGTCGAACCGGCGGCGACTGCTAAAGACAAACTGAACATGCCGACGATCAATAGAATCTGTAGCGGCTCGCTCAGATACTCCGTGGCGATCGCGTTGAGCGGCAATTCCGATTCGCTCAGCCCATCGCCAAACCTCCATCGAGCCGCTAGACCTAGATACAGCGGGATCAATCCAAAAAGCAGATACAAAACTCCAGCTACCACGCACATCCATCGCGCTGTCTTGGCGCTGTTGGCCGAAGCGACGCGCTGCTGGAGATCCTGGCCGGGCACATTCCCGAGCAATCCGATCAACAACACGCTTAAAATCGCAAGCCCTTTCTCGACCGATGGGACATCGAGTCTCAGATGCCCCTTGGGTGCCGCGTCGATCACACGACTCCAACCTGCGAACGGATCGCCATCGCCAATCCGAAACGTGGTCACTCCAAACAAAACCAAAACGCTTGCTATCGACACGAGGATCATGATCGAGTTGGCCCATGTTACTGCCCACATCCCACCCGCTACGATAATCGCCCAAGCGACCGCTGCAGAAAGCAATATCGACAAGTCCAAAGGGATCCCTAATGCGGACTCCAAAAGCTGCCCCATGGCCAAAAACTGCGAGCCGATCCAAAGAAAAAACGAAGGGACCTGGATCGCACAACTCAGTTGCTCAGCAGTGCTCCCAAACCGCTGCCGAAACAAATCCGCGACGGTCGCTGCTTGTGTTTTCCAAAACCGTTCCGCGAAAAAAATCCCTGTCAAAATCAACGTCGCCCCACACGCGATCGGATCGAGCAACACCTCGCCCAATCCCCCGCGATACATCTTCGTCGAAGACTCGATGACCGACGAAGATCCAAACCAGGTCGCAAGCAACGCCAAGACGCACAGCCACAACGGGACTTGGCGATCGGCCACCAAATACTCCGCTTCGGACTCCACGCGCCTTGCGGCCAATCGGCCTACGATTGCCAAGCCGCCGACGAAGAGCAACAGCGTGCTTCCAAGCACGATTTTCCCAAACAAGGACAAGTCGTTGACTTCGATCATTCCCGTTGCGCTAACCGGGCTGATACAAAACGCTCGGATGTGGGAAACCCAACCGCTTGTCGACAATGTTGTATAGCGGCTTGCCAGCCAAATAACGCTCGAGATTCTCGCAAATCAATCGGGTCGAATCGTCGTACCGAGGACCCGATTGCGCTCCGACATGCGGTGTGATCAAAACATTGGGATGGCCGTACAATGGACTATCGGCCGGCAAAGGTTCGACGGCCGTGACATCCAACCCAGCCCCAGCAAGCTGCCCTTGATCGAGCGCTGCGATCAGGTCGGGTTCATCGACACACTGACCGCGCGCTACGTTGATCAACCAAGAACCCTTGGGCATCGCTTCGAATACCTGCCGATCGATGATGCCTCGCGTCGATGCGTTCAGCGGGAGGGTCAAGATCAAGATCTCCGACCATGCAGCCAAGCTTTGCAACTGCGTGTGGGGCAACAACTCCTCGACCTCTGCGGGCTTGTGCTCAGGAAAATAGTCGGTCGCTCGGATCGTCACGCGAAACGGCGCAAGGACTTGTGCAAGTCGGCGACCGTTGCCTCCTAGCCCCACGATTCCGATGCGTTTGCGGTGCAAGTCGGCAGTCGGTCTTCGGACGAACTCGCACTTCTGCTGCTGCCGATAGAAGATCGGCAGGCCCCTTAGGAGTCCTAGCAGCAGGGCGAGCGTCTGCTCGGCGACCTGGTCTGCAAATAGCCCTGAGGCACTGCAAACGACCACTGAAGATTCAATAATGGATCGCGCAAGGCAATGATCCAGACCCGCAGCCGAGGATTGGATGAACTTCAATCGACCTGCAGCCGCGACACGATCCCAATCGACCGGAACCTTGGCATGCCCGACGAACAAATCCGCTTGATGGATCTTCTCGGGGATACTCTGCTGATCGGCCACATCGATTCGATAATCCGGAGCGGCCCGCCCGATGGCTTCTAAATGCCGTTGCTCGGCCGGATAGCAAACCACCAGTTGTTTCATTAGGCCAAATCGCGATCTTCGAACAGCAGCAGGCCCAAAAGGGTGGCCATCAGGAAATACATGACCGTATAGATCAAAACGCTCGCTAGGATCGACCAAGGAACTCCGATGTCAGAGTCAATCGCCGCTTCCATCGAGAAGAGACTCAGGTTCGGAACGGCAGCGGAAATCAACTGCGAGAAGAACTCCACCAATGGCAGGCCCCCTTCGGCACTGGCCACAATCGTCGGGGTCAAGTGCCCGAGCATGTAGATCGAAAAACAGATGGCAAAGTTCGCCACGAAGGACAAGCGTGTACCTAAGGCCACGGAGATCGCGCCCAAGACGACGGCTTGGAAGAACGCCATCGCAAGCCCTGGGATCGTTTGCATCATCTCAAAATGGCATTGCCGCCAATCGGGTTGCTCGAGCGACGATTCGCGGGCGTCGTAAATCGGCTTGTAAGCCACGGCCAGCAATTCGATCGAGCCGAGGACCAAGAACATGAACATCACAATCCAGAAGATCCCAAGCATCTTGCCGATGATGAACGAACGGCGATGGACCGGTTTGCTCAAAAGCGTCAAAGCCGTGCGGCCTTCGATCTCTTCGTTGACCGACGTGCTGGCCGACCAGACGGCTTGGAAGGAACAGGCGATCAAAATCAACGTGATCCCGTTCTCTTTGAGGAACTTGATATCCTCCCCAAAGGTGATAAACGGCAAGAAAACGAACAGCAAAATGGCGATCCCGACCAAGGCCATCAAGAACAGGGGCAAGGGCTGCGATAGCTCGCTCTTGGCAGTCGCCATCGCGATGGCAGAAGCCTTCGGTGCGATGGCTTGCATCAAGAAAAACAACAACCCAAAGAGGACCACGAACATTCCTGCAAGCAGGAACGTGGAGGCTTGGGGTACGGCCGGGGAGCTTAGTAACGCAACGGTTAGTGTCGCATCTCCAATTTCCTGGTTTTGTACCCATACCTCAGCCCCTTGGGCCAACGGCAATGGACACTTTTCAGCTCCCATCGAGCGATTCCATCCAAAGTTGACGCCGTTTTCAACCTGAAAGCCTGGTCCACGGAAATCAGCGATCGTCGGGCCGTCGCCGATGAGCAGGTTCTTGTCCGACTTAAGCGTGATCCCCTGGAGCGTCTTGGACTCGTATCGCAACGGAATCGATGTGAATGTCGCCTCGCTCCCTTCCTGGATCCCAGGGATCGTGAAACTCTGATCCTTCGTGCCGGGATTCAACGACAAGAGTTGGTTCGAGTAGTACGACAAACTCGAGAATGCATCTTTCGGGGATTCGACCAAAAACGTCGAAGCAAGTCCGATGATCGCCACGAACCCAAGCACGCAAAGCATGTAAAAGCCAACACCGTCGGAAACCAATGACTTCAATTCAAGCATGAATCGGTGGTTCGAGCAGTAGACCAAAGCCCACCAGAAAATAGCAAACAGCAAGCCCGTGGCGATCGAAAAAAGCACATATTCGTCGATCGCAAACTCCGAGGTGCTCAGCCCCGATCCAAAAAACGGTGCGAACACACGGCTTGCAAGAAACGTCGAAATCAACGTCGCTATCCCAGCAACTACGTGGGATATCCCCGTGCTGCGAAGCGTGTCGAGGGCCCGAATCTTCGAAAGAACGTAGCAAACCAAAAGGAATGCCGACAAGGCAATCAAGCCAAAGACCACACCGATCCCCAAAAACCAGATGGGAGTCAGCCACCTTGCCATCCAAAAGTCGGTGACACCCAATATTCCTGGAAATTCAGACGAAAGCATGGCAATTCGAATCATGAGAAAAGTGCGGATCCCAGCTCAGAAGGAACCCTTCTGACTCCGTTCTTACGCTCAAAAACTAGCCTCGGTTCGCCCGCTTATGCGGCTGTGCTAAAGATTTCCCAACTGTTTCGTCCCCAAAATCGGTCCACCAAAATCTGTCCACCAATTCAGCAACCGAAATCGACGCGAAGATCCGCTCGTCGGGCCGTTGGACAGCCCCCCCGCCGTTGGACAGCCCCCCATGGTCCCAGCTGCCACGAAAACTCAAGGATCCTAGGATTTTTGCGAGATTATTCGTTACAATTGACTCTGTTTGGCGCAAGATGACAGATTCGGCACGCAACATGCCTTAAGGATCCTGAAAAGCGATCCGCCCGAAAGCGATCCGCCTGAAAGCGATCCGCCTGAAAAGCGGTGGGCCCGAGAATTCGTAATAAACAAGAAGTCATAGAAGTAGTAGTAAACAAACCATGCGCATCGACTCGCTCTTGATTTTGGCTCAACAGGTTTTGGCTCAACAAGTTTTGGCGCAACAGGGGGGCCTGCAACTCACGGCCCAATCCGCTTTGCTCATCGTGCTGCTGATCTTCGGCGCCCTGGCGGCCTTGGTCTGCCTAGGACTCCTGTGGAATTTTGGAAGCCTCTGGGTCCAAGCCATGATGAGCGGGGCCGATGTCTCGCTGCCGAGCTTGATCGGGATGTACTTTCGACAAGTCCGCTCGTCGGTCATCGTCAACGCAAAAGTCATGGCTGCCCAAGCCGGATTGGACATCGATCGAGGGGTCGGGATCAGTACCCAAAGGCTCGAAGCCCACTATTTGGCCGAAGGAAACGTCATGAACGTTCTCAATGCGATCATCGCCGCCCACCGGGCTGGTATCGACCTGGATTTCGATCGCGCCGCGGCGATCGATCTGGCCGGACGCGACGTGCTCGATGCGGTGCGCACCTCGGTACACCCACGCGTGATCGACTGCCCAGACCCCAGGTACAGCCCCACGGGATTCCTCTCTGCCATCGCCAAAAACGGCATCGAGCTCAAAGTCAAAGCCCGTGTGACGGTCCGGACCAACCTCGAACAACTCATCGGCGGGGCCACAGAAGAAACCGTCATCGCTCGGGTCGGCGAGAGCATCATCAGCTCGATCGGATCGAGCGAAACCCACTTGGCCGTCCTAGAAAACCCGAACCTAATTGCTCGGACCGTTCTCAAACGCGGCCTGGACAACCAAACCGCCTTTACCATCGTCTCGATCGACATCGCCCATATCGAAGTCGGTCAGAACATCGGAGCGCGACTCCGAGCCGACCAAGCCGAAGCCGACGTTCGCATGGCCCGGGCACAAGCCGAACAGCGACGCTCCGAGGCGATCGCTCAGGAACAGGTCATGAAAGCCGAGGTCGCTCGCAACCGTGCCAACTTGGTGCTGGCCGAAGCCGAAGTCCCCAAAGCCATGGCCTCGGCCTTCCGAAGCGGCAATTTCCAAAGCCAGGAATAATCACCCATTCCCGCCCCGCTTGTTTCGATCCTTCCCCTTCCCCTTCCCCTAATCCGATTCCTACGGAGCTTGCCATGCGTTTCCTTTTCCGGCTGGTCTTGGTGCTCGCCCTTTTCGCCTCCCCGAGATTGACCATGGCGCAATCGGACAACGCGCAAGCCAACAGCACCATCCGCGTCGGTGTCATCGGCTTGGACACCTCCCACGCAGGTGCCTTTTCCAAGATCATGCGCGAAGCCCCGGCCTCAAGTCCGATGGCTCGATTGAAAATCGTCGCTGCCTTCCCAGGCGGCAGCCCCGACCTGCCATCGAGCATCGATCGAGTCCCAAACTACACCAAAGAGTTCCAGTCCCAAGGAGTCCAGATCGTCGATTCGATCGAAGCCTTGCTCTCCAAAGTCGATGCGGTCATCCTCAATAGCCTCGACGGTCGCAAACACCTCGAGCAAGCCTATCCGGTATTCCAGTCCGGCAAACGCGTCTTTATCGATAAACCCTTGGCGGCCGATCTGACCGATGCGATCGCGATCGCCAAGCTTGCCGAGCACTACAAAACACCTTGGTTTACCTCCTCGTCCCTGCGATTTACTCCCACGATCTACCGGTACCGTGAAAACACCGATCGCAAGATCCTCGGCGCCCAGGCCTGGAGCCCGTGCTCGCTCGAAGCCCATCACACCGATCTGACTTGGTACGGCATCCATGGCGTCGAAGCCTTGTACACCGCCATGGGGACCGGATGCGAGCAAGTCACACGGACCAAGACCGAGGGTGCCGATGTGGTCGTCGGCAAATGGAAAGATGGAAGAATCGGTGTATTTCGAGGCATCCGCACAGGCACCCAAGGCTATGGTCTGACCGTCTTTGGAAACGACTTTTTAGAAAACGATGCCAAGTACGAAGGCTACGAGCCCTTGGTCTTGCAGATCGCAAAGTTCTTTGCCGGTGCAGAGCCCCCCGTATCGAGCCAAGAGTCGATTGAAATCATGGCATTCATCCAAGCGGCCCAGCAATCCTCAGACCAAAAGGGAATCCCCGTGACGGTTCAGAGCGTCATGGAAAGTGCTTCCGAACAAGCCGTCAAAAAAATCCAGCCTTGGATCCAATAGGCTTTCGCCTAGGATGGGTCAGCTTTCCCATCCATCTTTGCCATGGCACTTCCTTTACTGCGGCACTTGGATAGTTCAAAATGGAACCCACCAACAATACGCTTCGGCAACGTATACTAAAGGGCGAATCATCCGGCGATTCACTCGACGCACGTCGAGCGTCTAGCCGATGGTAAAATTCACTTTAGCCGAAAATCACTCGAAGCAAGTTCAGACAAGCAACCATGAGACGACTCAACGCTGGCGGAGGCTGGCAAGCCGTTCGATACACGTTCCGCAAAGGGTTTGAATCCGGCGGCATCTGGAAAATGTACAAGGCCCTTCGGTCGCGAAACGCTTGCAAGACCTGCGCCTTGGGGATGGGTGGCCAGCACGGCGGCATGGTCAACGAACACGGTTCGTTCCCCGAGGTCTGCAAAAAGTCCCTGCAGGCCATGGCCGCCGACATGCAGCCGGCGATCACCGCCGATTTCTGGACCAAGTTCGCCGTCCCGCAGATGAGTCGCTGGACCCCTAGACAACTCGAGACCAGCGGGCGACTGATCCAGCCGATCCTCTACGAACAGGGTAAAGCGAATTATCGCACGATCACTTGGACCGAAGCCTTCGCTAGGATCAGCGCTAAGCTCCAATCGCTCAATCCCGAGCAAACGTTTTGGTATTTCAGCGGCAGGTCGAGCAACGAAGCTGGATTTTTGCTCCAGCTTTTTGCCAGAGTCTACGGGACCAACAACGTCAACAATTGCAGTTACTACTGCCACCAAGCCAGCGGGGTAGGACTGCAAACGACGCTCGGGACCAGTACTGCCACGGTGGTGCTCGAGGACCTGGACAAATGCGATACGGTCTTCATCATCGGAGGCAATCCCCCGAGCAACCATCCGCGATTGATGACCAGCCTGATGCACCTGCGACGACGGGGTGGCAAAATCGTTGTGATCAATCCCATCCGGGAACTTGGACTGATCAAATTCAAAGTTCCCAGCGATCCGATCAGTATGTTTTTTGGGACCAAGATCGCCACCCACTACGTCCAGCCCCATATCGGAGGGGACCTGGCGCTTCTGACCGGGATTGCCAAGGCGACCGTGGAGATGGGGCATCATGAGCTTGCGTATCTCGAGCAACACACCCACGGCTCGGCCGAATACCTAGCAGAGCTTGCCATAAGGCCATGGAGTGAGATCGTCGCGAAAAGTGGCGTCGAAGAATCGACGATCCGGGAGTTGGCCGACGTGTACTGTCAGAGCCAAGGATCCATTTTTTCTTGGACGATGGGGATCACCCACCACACCCACGGAGTGCAGAACGTCCAGTCGATCGTCAACTTGGCATTGCTTCGAGGGATGATCGGACGCGAGGGGGCAGGGGTCATGCCCATCCGTGGCCACTCGAATGTCCAGGGGATCGGATCGGTCGGAGTGACCCCGAAGCTCAAGGACGAGTTGTTCGAGAACTTGAAGAACCAATTTGGGGTCAAGTTGCCCACGAGTCCGGGACGCGACACGTTGGATTGCATCGAAGCGGCGCATCGTGGAGAGCTCAAGTTCG
Source organism: Planctomycetota bacterium (assembly GCA_026692845.1). Lineage (GTDB taxonomy): Bacteria > Planctomycetota > Planctomycetia > Pirellulales > Pirellulaceae > JBKCUI01. The sequence continues at coordinate 11,514 of JAPLNM010000054.1, forward strand.
GGCTTTGTTTGGGAGGCAATTTGTATGGATCCAACCCCGACTCGCAGTATGCCGACGAGGCGCTTCGGAATTTGGACATGCTTGTGATGCTCAGTACGACGCTCAATACCGGGCATGCCAATGGATTGGCCAAAGAGACCATCGTCTTGCCTGTTTTAGCCAGGGACGAGGAGCCCGAGCCGACGACCCAGGAGTCGATGTTCAACTATGTGCGGCTGAGCGATGGGGGGCCGAAACGTCTGCCGGGTCCGCGCAGCGAGGTGCACATCATCGCGCAGATAGCCAAGTTGACCTTAGGGAAATCCGAAGCCATCGATTGGGAGCAGATGGAGCAGACCAATACCATACGGCATTGGATCTCCAAAGTGGTACCTGGATACGAAGCGCTCGATACGATTGCGACGACCAAGCAGGAGTTTCAGGTAGGCGGACGGACGTTCCACAAAGCGAAGTTCAACACACCCGATGGCAGGGCCCAGCTTGTGGTCCATGAACTGCCAGAGATCACGCCCTTGGCGCAAAACCAGTTAAGGCTCATGACCGTACGCAGCGAGGGCCAGTTCAACACGGTGGTCTATGAGGACTACGATTTGTACCGGCACCAAGAGCGTCGGGATGTGATCTTGTTGCATCCAGACGACTTGGCCAGGATGGGCTTGGAGCATGACCAGAAAGTGACCGTATCGAGTTCGACCGGTTCGATGCATCAGATTCTCGCGCGCGGTTATGAAGACATACGTGCCGGCAGTGCGATGATGTATTATCCGGAGTCCAATGTGCTGGTACCTCGCGTCGTGGACCCGAAGTCCCGCACCCCGATGTTCAAGAACATCCTCGTGACGATCACCAAAGAATAGTCCTCAATCGAAACCCAGGAAGCAATAGCCACGATGTCCATCGAGCCCGCTTGGAAGCAGCAGAATCGCATCCCGCGAATACTCATCGTCGACGACGACTTCGAGATAGCAACACCGGTTAAATTCGCGATGGAATCGTTAGGCTACGAGGTCGTGCATATGCCTGACGGCCAGTCCGGGATCACTAAGCTTGAGAGTTACGAGCCGGACTTGATGGTCTTGGACATGATGATGCCGCGTCAGAGTGGATTTTTGGTACTGGAGCATTTGCGCAAGACCAATCGGGACCGGATTCGGGTGATCATGGTCACGGGCAACGAGGGTGAGCGTCATCAGGCTTACGCCCGGATGCTCGGGGTCGACGAGTACTTGCACAAGCCGTTTTCGATGGAGGAGTTGAAAGGACATGTCCAGCGCTTGTTGGACAAACCTTTTCCCGACGGCGAGGCTCCTTCGGAGTCGAGCTAGCCGA
>JAPLNM010000055.1 GCA_026692845.1 Planctomycetota bacterium
GACCAGTTGGGTGATCTTCTCGACGATCTGCTTCTTGCGCTCCTCCTCTTGGGAGGCTTGGTACTCCGAGAGCAAACCACTGATGAGCATCGAAACGGGTGGCTCGGACGCCGGATAGTAAGCCCCCATAGGATAAGCCGGAGTGGGGTAAGCCGGCGGCAGTGGGGGACTTGGTGCGGGCAGAGGGGTAGTCGGCAGAGTGCTATTGGGCACGGGCAAGACGCCTTGGGCTAGCAACGCAGAGCTCGTTGCCAAACCCGGGGTCGAGAAGCTGAAAAAAGCCAATGCGATCCGAGTTAGAGCTCGTGGGATTAGAGCTAGGGGGAATTTCATCTGCGTGCACCCTTAGACTAGGAGAAGTTCGATCAAATCTCGACCAAATATCGAAATCGATGCGAGGTTGATCGTAGCAGAATGGATCGAGCGATCCAAGACGGAAGCGTTGCCCTTTAGGGTCGCGTCTTTTAGCGTCTGATGACGAATTGCTGAAATTCGCCGGTAGCTTCGCTTTGGAATCGATCGAGTTTTTGGATATGCCCAGGGGCGATCTCCATGAGTCGCTCCAACATCGCATCGAGCACTTCCAAGGGGCCTTCGACCACGATCCGCACGCGTCCATCGTCGAGATTTTCGACCAGCCCACCGACAGGGTATTGCCGAGCCAGATCGTGAACCGTATAGCGCATGCCGACTCCCTGCACACGGCCGCTGAGGAAACAGGTCAATCGTTGCATGGATCAGCGGCGGGAATGGAGATCGGTTAGGTTCAAAGCGTCACTTGGAAACAAAAACGAAACGAGCCGACAAACCATCGTTTGCCGGCTTCGTTGAAAATCTTGAAATCAAAATGTAGCAGGAGACTACTTCTTCTTTTTCTTCTTGTCGTCGGCTTCGTCTTCCTTCTTGACCTTCTTCTTTTTCTTCAAAGAGACCTTTGGAACACGGACTTTGGCCATACCCATGACGACCGAGCTCTCGGTCCACTTGTCGAGGTCTTGGAGACGCTTGACGCGCTCGGCTCGGGTCATCACGTTGCGGCTTTTGATACCGCCGGCTCGAACTTTCAAGCTTTTATCTAAGGTCATTTGGGTTCACAACGTTGAAAAAATTGCCGATCTGGCGAAAACCATAGGGCGAAAAGCTTATCTTTGGATCGGTTTCCTTTCAAGCCAACTTTGGGCTATATTTTCGGTTTTGGACGTTGCTTTATCGGTTTGCCCCGGCAAACCTAGTCGTTTTGCTGGCATAATCCAAGGTTCCCAAACTCTTTTCCAGCCATTTGGTTCAGGATCCAAGCACCATGAGCAGCCAAACCCAGCGGTCCGGAGCGATCCGCACGGGCCTTCTCGCCTTGCTGCTGATCCCTCTAATTGTTGCCATTTGGACCGTTTTGTACCTTTGGGTCGAGCGTTCTTCGCGGGACTTGATTTACCGAAAGAATGCCTCTGTCCAGGGAATCGAGCGACTCGACGCTTGGGCACCGCTGATGCTATACCCGGCCAAGTGGAGCTGGCTCAAAGCCGAAGCCTATCGGAAGCTAGGGGATCGTCCCCGGGTCAGCCGACTGGTCGACGAGATGGCCGCCAAAGGACCATCGGATATCAAGGCGTCGAGCCCGCTGTGGCTTTTGGAATCGGCTGCAGGCAGGCCTGGCAAAGTCAAGGACAATCTCGGACCGCTGCTGGTTGTCTATAAGTCCGACGGTGGCGAAGTCCTGGCCTCCTTGGTCCAAGGATTCCTCAACCAAGGGGACCACCCAAGCGCCAGCCAAGCCTTACGCCTCTGGAATGAGCTCTACGAGCAAGATCCCAAAGCGGCTTTTTGGCAAGGAGTCTACAGCACCGTCACCTATGACTTGGACTCCGCATTGCAGTCGTTCCAAAAAGCGATCGAACTCGACCCCCAAGACCCTCGCGCCCGACAAGAGCTCGCTGAAGTCTATCTTGAAAAAGCGAACTTCGAAGACGCCCGAGGGCAGTTCGAATGGCTCATGAAAAATCAACCAACCCCCGAGGTGATCACCGGCTATGCACGTGCGCTCTTGAACTTAGGATTGACCGACGAAGCCGCCTTGCAATTGAAAAAACTCGATGATGTTTCCAAGCTACCAAGCCCCGAGTTGGCTTTGGTTTGCGAGACGAATCTCGAAGCAGATCAGGCCCAGCAGGCCAGCGAGCAAGCGTCGATCCTTCTGAAGCGTTGGCCCAACGCTTTGCCTTATCTGCAACTCAAGGCCCGAAGTTTGGCCAAGCTAGGGGAAACCTCCGAAAGCGAGAAGTTTTTCGCCCAGGCCGCCGAGAGCCAAAACAAACGCCCTCAGGTCGACCAGATGATCGAGCGTATGGCCACCGACTCGGCCAATCAAGAACTCCGACGCGATATGGGTGAGCTGATGATGAGTTACCTCGACCCAGCCGGCGGTGTCGGCTACATCCAAATCGCTTCTCGCACCAATCCCTTCGACATCAAAACCCAAGAGCTACTCGTGAGCTACTACGAGAAAGAAGGGGATTTGCAAGTCGCCCAAAACCATCGCCGAATGATCCGACAGATCGAGCAAGCGGTATTGAACTCGAGGGAAATGTCCGACCAAGCACAGACAGACTCCCCCCAACCTTAGGACGCTCGGACTATGCATTCGCATCGAGGCTCTTGGGTCTGGCTAGCAGCGACACCAGTTCTATTGGCCCTATTGGCACTCACCAACTGCTCGAGGCCCAAGCCCGATACCCCTTCTTCGACTAGCCCCGCTTCGACTAACTCCGCTTCGACTAGCCCCGCTTCGAAGGGACCCGCATCGATGGGGCCAACCCAAGAGCATCGCATCCGTTTTTCAAGCGTCGCCAAGCAAGCAGGGATCGATTTTCGCTACCAAAATGGCGAGGCTCTGTGGCTCGTTGCCATGATCGAATCCAATGGCGGAGGGGTCGGCTGGATCGACTTTGATCGCGATGGTCGATGGGATCTATTCTTGCCAGGAGGCGGACAGCTCACTTCGGAACGCAAGCCGATGATGGTCGCCAACGGATTGTTCCGTCAAACGACCCAGAAGCAATTTGCACCGGCAGCCGAGCAGGCCGGAGTCGAAGCTGGAGTCTGTTACTCCTTTGGTGTTGCCGTCGGGGATTACGACGCGGATGGTTTTGCGGATCTGTTCGTCACCGGATATGGGGGCCAGCAATTGCTCCGAAATCTCGGGGACGGGACGTTCGAAGATGCCACAAGGCTGTCGGGTTTCTCCCACCGTGGTTGGAGCTCCTCGGCAGCATGGTTCGATGCCGAAAACGATGGCGACCTCGATTTGTACATCGCCCACTACGGCATTTGGAGTCCCGAGGCAGACAAACGATGCAGCAACGGCTCAGGCGAACTCGACCGCTGCGCACCGGCCGACTATGTCGGCGAGTCCGATGAACTGTGGATCAACCAAGGAGACGGTCGGTTCGAAGACCGTTCGGAATATTTCAAAGCGTTTTCCTATCGAGGAATCGGCGTGATCGCTTGCGATTTCGACCACGATGGGGATACCGATCTGTATGTCTCGAACGATGAGGACCCCAATGTCCTTTTCGATAATCAACTTGGAGAACCACTCGTTGGCGGAAAGCCAGACGGGCAAAACCCTGAAGACAGGCAAACCCATGAGCAGTTCAAAGAGGTCGGAGCCACCTCCGGCACTGCGCTCGGCTCTCGATCGATCGTCGACGGGAGCATGGGATTAGCGCTAGGCGATTTCGACGGCAATCTCAAACCGGACCTACTGGTGACCAACTATCAAAACGAGTACTGCGAACTTTACCTGAATCAAGGCAAGCAGTACTTCACGCTCGGCACACGGTCCTCAGGGCTCATGGCCTTGGGCCAAGCGGTCGTCGGATGGGGCACTGCCTTCGGGGACTTGGACCTCGATGGGGACGAAGACCTCTTGGTGATTGCTGGACACACCAGTCGCAAGCCGATCAAGAGCAGCAATCTTCAAAAGCCTTATTTGCTCGAGAACAAAGACCGCAAGCGGTTGGTCTCCTGCGGTGAATCGACGGGGGAATTCTTCCGTCAGGTCCATGCAGGCCGGGGCATGGCGATTGCCGATTACGACAACGATGGGGACATAGACTTTGCCGTCAGCATGATTGAACAGCCGATGGAGTTATTGAGAAACGACACACCTAAGGGAAACTACCTAGTGGTCGACTTGGTAGGACTCCGTTGCAACCGCGATGCGATTGGAGCATGGCTTGAGCTCGAACTCCAGGAGGAATCTCCTACGGGCGCAAGTGGGCTTGAGCCAAGCCCTTCGTCGCGAAAGCTACTTAAGCATCGCTTTGCGGGGGGATCGTATGCCTCGTCGCATGCGAGCAGTTTGCATTTGGGGCTGGGCAGCACCCCAAGGATCAAGAGACTTACCGTGCATTGGCCTGGAGGTAAAATCGAAACTCTCAGCGATCTGCTCCCCAACCAACGCATCATCGTGATAGAATCCTCGGAGTGAGCTGACTAGCTGCAATTGCCACTTCACCCCAATTGTTTTCCCACGGATCCATGAGCGATAAAGTATCCAATCAATTGCCGACTCAAGATGTACCGGCCGCGTCGTATCCTTTCTTTTCACAATTAGCGCGGACGATCAATTCTGGCCAGTCACGATCGACCATTGTTTCCGGGAGCATTTACGATCTGTACTACGACGGTCGCGAGTATGTGCCGCTGATCCCGTTTTTGCTCAACAAGACCAAGGTTCCGGGTCTGATACAGGTAGTCTACGAGCTCAACGGGCCGATTCGGATCGCTGAGGAAGATCGCTCCAAACTTCGCGACGCTTGGTCGGCTTGGAAAAACGGCGTTGGAATCGACTCGGTCGCCACCAGAGAGGTTCTCCAGGACGGCAGCAAGTTCGAATTGCGTCGCAAGGAGTTCGATCAGTACCTTCGCGATGCGATAGGAAATTCGACGCAGGCTTTGGAATTCTTAAGGCAATTGACGATCTGTTCGAGGTCCTGCCTGAAAGAGAATTTGCTGATCATCATCGAGGGGACGGACATATTGCTCCCTTCGGGTGACGGGGACGTATCGAAAATGAACGACGCACAACTGCGACGCATCACGATCGTCACGGATTGGTTTGGGGATCCTGCATTTTTTAATGGCAAGGACAATGTGTTGCTCTTGGCCGAATCTCGGAGTTTGGTTCACCAGCGCGTATCGAGGCTTCCTCAAGTTCTGTCCGTCGAGATCCCTTCGCCCGACCTTGCATCGCGAAGACACTATGCTCAGTGGCATGCATCGAGCAGTGGCAATCGGCATGTGATCGATTCGCTAGACACGGTAGCCGAGGCGACTGCGGGGCTTTCGTTGCATGCGATGCGCCAATTGCTTTTGGCTTCGGATTATTCCAAGCAACCGATTCAGCGGCACGATACGACCTTGCAGGTCGAGCAGTTCATCCAGTCGCAGTTAGGAGACGATGTCGTCGAGTTCAAGAAACCGATCCAAACGCTCAAAGACGTGATCGGGTTTTCAAAGCTCAAAGACTTTCTCAGGGATTACTTGATTCCTCGGATGAAGCTCCCCGACGATCGAGCCTTGCCAGGGGCGGCCATTGCAGGTCCGATCGGCGGAGGCAAAACGTTTATTTTCGAAGCCGTCGCCGCAGAGCTCGATATGCCGGTTTTGGTCCTTAAGAATATTCGCAGCCAGTGGTTCGGCCAAACCGATGTGATCTTCGAACGGCTCCGCCGCGTGCTCGAAGCTCTTGAAAAAGTCGTCATCTTTGTCGATGAGGCCGACACGCAGTTCGGAAGCGTCGGAGAAGGCGCGCACGAGACTGAGCGGCGCTTGACCGGAAAAATCCAGGCAATGATGAGCGATCCAAAACTTCGCGGAAAAGTCATCTGGCTGCTGATGACCGCCCGCATCCACTTGCTCTCACCCGACATCCGCCGACCGGGTCGTGTTGGAGATTTGATCATCCCTATCTTGGATCCGATTGGCGAGGATCGCATCGAGTTCATCCGTTGGATGCTCGGGCCGACGAAGTTAGCTACCGACGAATTGGTCCAGTGGCTCGACAAAGAGGGGCTAGAAGAGGACTATTCGTCGGCTGCCTTCGCCGCCTTGCGGAGTCAGTTCAAGGCCGTTCCGCCGAAGAACGCCGAGGAGCTAAAGATCATTGTCCGAGACTTTTTGCAGCCAGCGATCAAGCAAACGCGTCGTTACCAGACATTGCAAGCCCTCATCAACTGCACGCGTCGATCGCTTTTGCCCGATCCAGAGATTTCCGATTTGCAGCGCGCCCAGATGGAAGAGGAAATCCGCCTATTAGAATCCATGGGGATTCGATAAGCAAAAAGGGACTCAAGTAGCCAACATCAGTTTTTGCAATTCCTTGTACTCGGAGCATCCTATGCCGCACGCCTTACGCTTCCATCCACTGGCTTTCGTTCTTTGCCTCGCCGCGGCGATTGGATTCGGACAGTCCGCTTTGGCTCAGGAGCTCTTTTCGCAATTGGTCGGACCGGTGCAAGTCGGAGCCGTAAACAGCGGTCCAAAGGGTAGCAACAAGACCGTCGAGGTCCCTTACATTTTCTGGGGAGGTGACATCGCCACGTTCATGGCCAACGGGGATCTGAAAACAGGCCAAGGCTCGATCTATGAGCAAATGGGCTTGGATATGCAACTGGTCCCAGGCGATGATTTTGTTGGCCAAGTGCGAAACTACTTGTCAGGCAAATCTCCCATGCTCCGAGGCACCATGCACATGATCGGGCTCGCGGGTGAAGTCCTCGGAGCAGACCCTAGGACCAAACCGGTGATCATCATGCAACTCTCCTGGAGTGCAGGAGATCACATTGTCGCGAAAAAAGCGATCAAGAACCTCAATGACCTCAAGGGCAAAAAGATCGCCTGTCAGCAGGGCGGACCGCACGTGGGCCTGCTTTACGATTCGTTGGCCGCAGCCGGACTGTCTCGCGAAGATGTCGAAATCGTCTGGACCAAAGACATCACCGGGCCAGATGGTCCGTCGACGGCATTCAAAAACGACCCGAGCCTAGATGCTTGCTGCGTCGTTACTCCGGACATGATCGGCCTGACCAGTGGAATCGATGCCTTCGGTACGGGTGCCGAAGGAACCGTAGAAGGTGCGCACGTGGTCAACAGCACCGTCCAAATGAGCCGCTCGATCGCCGACGTTTATGCCGTTCGAAGCGACTGGTACGAGGCCAACAAGGACTGGGTCGAAAAGTTCGTGGCAGGAAATCTCAAGGCCACCGAACAAATCGTCGCGATGCGCAAAGCGTTTAGCGAGAGCGGCAAAATGACCAAAGAATACGAAAAAATCCTGACGATGTCCCAAAGGATCTTTGGCAAAGAGGTTTTGCCGACGCTTGAAGGCGACGTGCATGGCCTGCTACTGGACTGTGGTTTTGTGGGCTTGCCTGGACAGATCGCATTCTTCAAGCAAAAGACCAATGCCAGCGGATTCGAGGAAGTCATGACTCGATCCATCAATTTGGCAACTCAGTGGAAGTATGCCAAAGCCCGAGCAGGGTTTGAACCCAACGACTTCGACTACAAAAAACTCTCGCAACTCGGCGGTATCGAATACGTCGAACCGACCAATGTCGAACGCTTTAACCCCAGCGCCGAATCGTCCGAAATGTTCCTGGGCGAAAACCTCGATGCCAACACGATCGTGAGCTTCTCGATCAACTTTGAACCCAACGAACAATCCTTTTCCAGCGACCGCTACGGAGCAGAATTCCTCCGCGCCTTGAAGCAAGCCAGTCAGTTCGGGAATGCTGCAGTCGTCATACGAGGACACGCCGACCCGTCGAAGACACTCATGGACTTGATCAAAGCCGGAACCGCCAAAGGGATCATCCAGCAAAATGGAACCCAAGGCAACTACAGGTACTTCATGAACGGAAAACCCTTGGATTTAAGCCGGACCAAAGAAGTCGTCGAGATGATCAAAAACGGTGCGTTCGGAGGCGGCAATCCAGATCCAACCGTTACCATGCAGGCCGCCTTGACCCTGTCCCAAGCTCGAGCCGAAGCGGTCAAAAAATCGCTCGAAAAGTTTGCCAAGGAGTCCGGGATTACCGTCGATCTATCGCAGATTGTCCCGGTCGGTGCAGGCATCATGGAACCGGTGATCCCCAAGCCCCGGAACATCGACGAGGCCAAAGAGAACATGCGAGTCGAATTTCGAATCGTGAAAGTTAATCCCGAAGCCTTGACGCCGACCGACTTCAACTTCTAGTGGCCACTCGTCCTATGACAACTATCGCACGCTCCCTGCGGACCCTCTCAACGCTTTGCATTGGGATTGTTTTCCTCCTAGGCGTTGGCACCGCCAAACCGATTCACGCCGGAGTCAACGACTACGTGGTGATCGTTTTGGATGATTCCGGTTCGATGCGCGAGATCATGCGGCGCGACCGTCGCAGCAGGATCGATGCAGCAAAAAGCTCGCTCACGCAGGTGATCCAGCAGATCGCTCCAGGAACCAACGTGGGCGTGTTGCTTCTGAATGGAGCCCGTCAAAATGGAAATTGGTTCATCCCCATCGGGCCGGTCAATCCAGAGCAAGCCATCGAACGCATCGGAAACTTGCGAGCCAACGGTGGAACGCCCCTTGGCGATGCCCTTCGAATTGCTTCGGATGAACTGCTGGCCCTGCGATCGAAAAAAATCTACGGAACCTACCGACTGATCGTTGTGACCGATGGCGAAGCTTCCGACCAAGTGCTCCTGGATCAGTACCTGCCCGATATTCTCTCTCGGGGCATCATCATCGATGCGATCGGGGTCGACATGCGAGGGGATCACTCGCTGGCCACTCGCGTCCATAGCTACCGACGGGCCGACGACCAAGCTTCCTTGTCCAATGCCATTCAAGAAATCCTCGCCGAGGGGAGTGGGACAGACCAGGGGGGCAACGGCGAGGATTTCGCTCTGCTCGACGGCTTGGGAGATCTTGATGTTTCCGAGGTTCTCAAGGCCCTGGCCAAACCGAATAACGAAAAAGTCACCGGGATCGGCCCCCGGCAAGCACCGACAGCTACGACTCCAACCGGAGGGGTCAGTAGTCCCAACAACGGCCCGAGCGGATCGGTGAGCGGCTTTCCGAGTGCAAACGCCGCACCGAACCTCACGGCCCAAAAGCCGAGTTTCCTGTCGCAAGTCTTCGGGACAATCTGCACTTGTTGTGTCCCTTTATTGCTGGTGTTGTTTTTCATTTCGGCCTTTTTGACCAAGTCGAAAGTCAAACGCAAGTAAGCCGTCCGGACCGGCCAGCGCACGGGCAATTGCTAGCAATCGAAACCCATTTTTTCGGGGACTAAGGTTGCGTTGCTGTGTGTTTTTTTGCTATGGAAACAGTTGGCGAGCAGTCCGCTAAAGGGCTGCTAATTTCCTAGAGGCAAACAGCGCACACCTTTGAAGCATGGCATCCTTGACGCAACGATCGCAATGGAAAAGCGCGCTATTGCTGCTTGCATTGTTGCTTGTCGGATGCACCTCGCAGCGATATCTCCAGCCGCGTCGCACGCCGGTCAATCCGCTAAGCGATGCGTTGAGTTTGATGAATCGTTCAGGACCACAGCCGACGGGTCGAACCGTATCGCTTTTGAGGCATTACGACGTATTGGATGTGTTCCACCACAATCCGGAGCTCGCTTTGGAAAACCTCCAGCGCGTTGCCACCGATGAGAAGGGGGCCGAAAAGACCTATGCGATTTCCGAGCTGGCTTATATTCTCGGGATTCGTTATCAGCGAAGCGGCAATCCGGGCAAGGCGCTTGACATGTATTCGGTGGCCGTCAGCAACGCCTATTTGTACCTATTTAGCCCCGAGTTGGATGGATCGCGGAACCCGTATGATCCCCAGTTCCGGGGAGCTTGTGATTTGTACAACACCTCGCTTGAAGCCGTCTTGCGCATCGTCAGTAGCGAAGGAAATCTTCGACCGGGCTTGAGCTATCGCATCAGCACCGACAGTACGTCGCACGATGTGCGGGTCGCGAATTGCGGCGCTTGGTCCGATGACGATTTTGGAGAATTGAAGTTCTGCAGCGATTTTCAGGTCAAGACGATTGATGCGGGGAATGTGACGTATGGAATTGGGGTTCCGATGTTGGCCGTCCGCAACCGGCCGGCGAACGAAACGGCTGCCGAGCAGTATTACCCCGAAGGACTTTCGTTCCCCGTGACTGCAATTTTGCGGGTAACGACACCGACGAAACACGGTCCTGCGAACAGCGGTTCGGAGGATCCCTCGACGTCTCGCCATCCGTGTGTTTTGGAGTTGCACGACCCGCTTTCGGCCGCTGAGTTGGGGTTGAGTGAGCGATCGGTACCGATCCAATCCGACTTGAGCACACCGCTTGCGCATTTTTTGGAGAATCCGAATTTCAAGGAGCAGACCAACAGCACGACCGGCTTGTTGTTTCCGGACCAATCGCAGAAGCTTCGTGGCGTGTACATGCTCGAGCCGTTTGATCCGAATCGGATACCGGTTGTGATGGTCCATGGCCTGTGGTCGAGCCCGATGACATGGATGCCGATGTTCAACGACTTGCGATCGTTTCGCGAGTTGCGCAAGAACTACCAGTTTTGGTTTTATCAGTATCCGACGGGCCAACCCTTTTGGATCAGTGCATCACAGATGCGAGCCGATTTGGCCGACCTCCGCCGCAACCTCGATCCAAACGCCCAGTCGTCGGTACTCGACCAGATGGTCTTGGTCGGTCACAGCATGGGTGGGTTGGTTTCGCGGATGCAGACGATCGAGAGCGGGGAGGAGTTTTGGCGGATCCTCAGCGACGGATCCTTTGATCAGCTCCGGGCCAGCGAGGAAGAAAAAAAGCGGCTGGCCAGCGTGCTATTTTTCCATCCTAATCCCTCCATCCAACGCGTCGTGACGATTGCAACTCCGCATCGCGGTAGCGATTATGCCAACGACTATACGCAATGGCTTGGAAGAAACACCATCCAGCTTCCTTCGGGTGTCATAGAGATGACCAACTCGCTGATCCGTCAGAATCCGGATATCTTTCGGGATACGAAGCTGTTGATCACTAAGACAAGCATCGATTCATTGAATCCTGACTCACCGATTTTCCCGGTCCTCTTGCGATCGCGCCGAGCGCCCTGGGTCCAGTACCACAACATTATTGGCATGATCGAAAACTCGAGTTGGTTTTCGAAAGATACGATGGAGACCGATGGGATCGTTTCGTTTGCAAGCGCTCAGATGGAAGACGCCCAGACGCAGATTGTCGTTCAGGCCAATCACGGATCGGTCCATACCACGCCTCGGGCGATCCTCGAAGTCCGTCGGATCCTGATCGAACATTTGAGAGAGGCCTGTCAGAAACCTCATCTGGCCGAATGCTTGGATCTACCCGAGCCGTGGAAAGCGATCCACCAGGGAGTACCGAAAAGATCGACCGAAAATCTCGATTGGCCCGTTCGATCCGCAGCCCTTGAATTACCCCTCGAAGGGCGTTTACCGGTCAGGGAACCGGGGCTGAGTCCCTGGATACCCGGCAAGACGATTCGCTAGTCGGGCCGTAGGTGACCCTATTGGATTTCGAACGATTCAGCTAAACTAGAGCGAGTACTTACTCCAGATCTCACACTCGATGAGTCGCTTCGCTCATGATCGAATTTGAATTCAACGGTGCCTTGCATCAAGCCCAGCCCGAGACGACTGTCCGGGGGTTGCTCGATTCGGCTCGGATTGAAAGTCGTTTTTGTGCCGTCGAGGTCAACGAGCAGATCTTACCAAAGGCACAGTACGAGACCTATCGAGTTCAACCTGGCGATCGCATCGAGGTCGTTACTTTGGTAGGTGGTGGCTGATGAATACCGAGCCCCCTCAAAGCCCCGGCACGCTCCATCGCTTGGATGTGGCCGGAAAGCTCTTATCGAGTCGAGTGATCGTCGGGACCGGCAAGTACGAGACGCTCGATCAGATGCGAGCGTCGCTCGATGCGAGTGGTACGAGTTGCGTGACCGTCGCGATTCGGCGAGAGAAGCTCTACGATCGCGATGGCAAAAACCTGTTGGACTTCATCGACTTAGACCGCTTCACCCTGCTTCCGAATACCGCCGGGTGTTTCAATGCCAAGGATGCAGTGAGGGTCGCGAGGATGGGCCGCGAGATTTTGCGAGAATTGGGAAACCCAGGAGCCGATTGGGTCAAGCTCGAGGTCCTCGGAGACACCAAAACCCTCTTGCCCGACCCGCTGGCGACATTGGAAGCTTGCCAGCGACTCGTCGAGGATGGCTTTAAGGTCCTGTGCTATACCAGCGATTGTCCGATCATGGCCGTTCGACTGAAGTCTGCCGGTGCGGCAAGCGTGATGCCTGCGGCCAGTCCTATCGGCAGTGGCCAAGGCATCCTCAATGAGAACAACTTAAAGATCATCCTCGAGTACTTGAAAAGCGACGACCCAAATTATCCGGTGATCATCGATGCGGGCGTAGGAACGGCCAGCGATGTCGCAGAGGTGTTCGAACTCGGCGCCGATGGCGTGCTGCTCAATACGGCTATTGCTCATGCTCGCGATCCGGTGATGATGGCCAGCGCCGTGCGGCATGCAGCCATCGCAGGACGCGAAGCCTACCTTGCCGGCCGCATCCCAAAACGGCTTTATGCGATGGCCAGCAGTCCGGAAGAAGGCCTGATCACCTCTAGACCTTGGTAAGCCTTTCCCAGAAAATCCCGCTCGAATACCCCATAATTAACTATTGAAGGACAGTTCCGATGCAACCCAATCATTTCGAGATCGTCGTCATAGGTACAGGGCCAGGCGGCGAGGGTGCCGCGATGCAAGCGGCCAAGGCCGATAAGAAAACCGCCGTCATCGAAGCTTACAAAGAGATCGGCGGAGGATGCACCCATTGGGGTACCATCCCGAGTAAAGCCTTAAGGTTTTCCATCTACTCGATGATGGAAGCGATGAACAATACCATCGTCCGGGATATGGGTATCCATATCAATCCGACGGTCGCCCAATTGCGGGCTAGCTCCCGCTCGATCATCAACAAGCAGGTCGAGATGCGGCAGCGGTTCTATGAACGCAACAACGTTCCTGTCTTCCATGGTTGTGCCAAATTCATCGACGAGCACACGCTGGAAATCGATCCGGAAACCCACATCCGTGGAGACAACATCATCATCGCGACCGGATCGCGTCCCTTCCGACCCGCGGGCGTCGACTTCAGCCACCCACGCATTTTCGATAGCGATACGATCCTCGATTTAAAAATCAAACCGCAATCGATCACCATCTACGGTGCAGGGGTGATCGGATGCGAATACGCTTCGATGTTCCGTAATCTGGGGATCAAAGTCAACCTGATCAACACACGTGCAAAGTTGCTCGAGTTCCTCGACGATGAAATCATCGATGCCTTGAGCTACCAAATGCGAGACTCCGGTGTCATCATCAGACACAACGAGAGCTTTTCTAAAATCGAGCCCCAAGAAGACGGTGTCGTTTTATATTTGGAAAGTGGCAAGCAAGTCAAAACGGACATTCTCCTTTGGGCCAATGGAAGGTCTGGCAACACCGACATGCTACTACTCGATCGCGTCGGTATCACCCCCGACTCCAGGGGCTTGCTCAAAGTCAACCAAAGCTTCCAAACCTCTTGCTCACACATCTATGCCGTCGGTGATGTCATCGGATTCCCATCGCTTGCAAGCGCTGCGTACATGCAAGGCCGGGCCGCGACGCGACATATCCTCGGGGCCCAAGAAGATCTCCATTTGACCGATATCCCAAACGGCATCTACACCAGCCCTGAAATCAGCTCGATCGGCAAAACCGAACGGGAACTCACGGCCGACAAAGTCCCCTACGAGGTCGGCCATTCCCAGTTCAAAAGCCTCGCGCGGGCGCAAATCACCGGCCGTGCGATCGGGATGCTCAAGATTCTTTTCCATCGTGAAACCCTCGAAATACTCGGCGTGCATTGCTTCGGACCGAACGCCTCAGAAATCATCCACATCGGACAAGCCATCATGAAGCAACCGGCTCCGAACAACACCCTCGAATACTTCATCGATACAACATTCAACTACCCGACGATGGCCGAAGCCTACCGCGTTGCGGCCCTCAATGGCTATAACCGTCTGTTCTAACCCACCGGCCTACCAGCGAACCATGACTCAACCTCCCGCAACACAAGCTCCCGCAACACAAGCTCATGCAGGGCATCCCCATGCACCGGCCAATCTTCCCGAACCTTCTAGGGTGCCGGTCCAAGGCTGGCACTGCGGTCATTACTTTTACCGTTGGGATCGACGCGAACTGGCAAACGTTCTGCCCTCGGAGATACAAGCCGCCAAACAGCAGTTCTCCGATTGCCTCAACGACCTCACTGACCGACCCGAACGCATGCAGTCGTTTCTCATCAGCGGTCACAAGGCCGACATCGGCTTGATCGCCATGGATCCCGATCCGCTGCGCATCGATCGGATCCACCAACGCTTGCTATCGACCAGACTCGGTCGAGCCCTCGTACCGACTTACTCTTTTGTATCGATGTCCGAAATCAGCGAGTACCTCCCGAACAAAGAGCAATACGCTGAAAAACTCATCCGAGGTGGCGAAGATCCCAACGCGCCGACCTTTCAAGCCAAGGTAGCATCCTACGAACGACGGATCCCGGTGATGCATGCCCAACGCCTTGCACCCGAATTCCCGACGTGGCCTTCGATGTGCTTTTACCCGATGAATAAATCTCGGGATGTCGGTGCCAATTGGTTCCTTGAGCCCTTCAGTGCAAGAACCGAGATGATGGCCGAGCACGCTCAGAGCGGAATGGCATTTGCCGGGCGTGTTACCCAACTTGTGACCGCCTCGGTCGGTTTGGACGACTGGGAATGGGGAGTGACTCTTTGGGCGCGAAATCCTCAGTTCCTAAAAGACATCGTCTACACGATGCGGTTTGATAAAGCCAGCGCCACGTATGGGCAGTTCGGAGAGTTCTACGTCGGATACCTGGCAAATCCCGACGAGATCCTCAGGCACTGCTGCATCGGCAACTAATCTCGAGCCAACGGCCAACTTCCATGAGCGACCTGTGTGTCAAAGACTTGAGCAAGACCTACGGCAACGGCCAGGAGCAAATCGCTGTGCTAGACGGCCTTTGCTTGGAGATCAGCCGTGGCGAAAACTTGGCCGTGATCGGTCCGAGCGGGTCGGGCAAATCGACTCTCCTGCAGATTCTAGGAGTTCTGGATGCCCCGAGCTCAGGGACGGTCGAACTACAAGGGAGCAATCCTTACTTGTTGGGCGAAAACCAACAGGCGAAATTTCGCAACCAGCACATAGGTTTTATCTTTCAGGATCATCACTTACTCCCGCAATGGAACGTGCTGGAAAATACGCTCTTGCCCTCGTTGGCATTTGGCAAGGCCACTGCGGAGCATCAAAAACGCGCACGCGACTTGCTCGATCGCGTTGGACTCTCGCATCGATTAGGGCATTTGCCAAGCCAACTTTCCGGAGGCGAACGCGAACGTGTCGCCGTGGCCAGAGCGCTGCTTCTGAAACCGACTTTGCTCTTGGCCGATGAGCCGACGGGAAATCTCGATGCCAACAATGCACGAATGATCGGTCAACTGCTCCTGGAGGTCCCCAAGGAGCAAAACGCGATCTTGATTGTCGTGACCCATTCGCTCGAATTGGCTGGCTCGATGTCTACTTGCCGAGAACTTCGGCAAGGCAAACTCGTTGAAATCACCTAGCAAGACTCTCAGCGAGCCTCCTTGCAGACCGTCGCATCGCCGAGGATCGCCTCTAAATAGTGCTTCTCGTGGGCCCGCATCTTCTTGGCCTGCGCTTCGGTAGCATCCTCCAAGCCGATCACGTGCAGCATGCCGTGGATGATATAGAGCAAAAGTTCGTGCGAGGCTAGCCATCCGTTTTGGGTGGCGATCCGATGGGCCGTATCGGCGCTTGCGATCACTTCGCCTTCAAGAAAGGTCTCCGATTCGGTGGTGTCAAAACTGATCACATCGGTTGGATAATCATGATTCAGATACTGCAAATTGATTTGGTGGATCTGGGCATCATCGACGATTGCGATCGAAATCTCCCCATCCTGCCAGCCATAATCGCTAGCAATTTGTGCAACGGCTTGTTCGATCGTTCGCTTCGGGAGTTTGACGCAGCGGCAGGAGAATTGGATTTCGGTGACGATGGCCATAGCGCAATACTGGATTCCAAGGATTCTTTGGGGGAAAAGCTGGGGCAAGAATGTTCAAGTTTACCGATTGGGGGGCTTTTGTGCATAGCGCAAAGTTGGATGGAGGTCGGAACGATCGGACTTGTAGGAATCCTTCCGAAGCGCGTCAAAATTGGTAGAAACGTTTCGATTCCGGACCGGGATTGCCGAAACATAGTTTGTATTCGCAATCCAGCTAGTCTGGTCGAGTGTGGGGGGCCGCGTTCAACGGATAAGTGCCGCTAGGGAGAGGGAATGGAATCCCGCCTGAATCGGAAGTTGAAAGCGATCAGTCCCCCTGCAATCTTCTAGACAACCGGCTTGCAGGTGCCGAGGTTCTGAGTGAATGGCTCCAAAGCGCCGTTGTTCCCGCATAACATATCGTAGGAGGATATCCATGCGACGATTCTTTTTGAGCATAGCGGTCGCTTCGCTGACCGCCGGTGTTCCCTGGACGGCGTTTGGTGGGGATCGCGAGATCGCCGATGCCATTATCGCTACCGTTAAAAAGGCCCAGATTGACCTCAAAGGATTTGACGTCGATCTAACTGTCGAGAACGGTAATGTTACCGTTTCAGGTGCAGCAGCAAGCCAACAGCAACTTGATCGTGTTATGGTGGCCGCCCGCCAGACCGAAGGGGTCAAGTCCGTGGATTGCAAAGTCAACGTCGCTGCTAGTATCCAGGACGCAAAGTCCGAAGATGCCACCGGCGTAGTTCCTGCTTCGGCAAACCAAGTTCAAGCGATGCTGACGGATGTCGCCGACGGCGCTACAGTAGCGTCCAAACCGATGCCCGTTGCAGATTCGTCTGTCGATTCAGCGATCACCACAGAAATCCTTAGCAAGCTAGGTTCAGCAAAGACCTCAGGACAGCTCAAGGGTTTTGATCTGGATGTTTCGACCGTCGACGGAGAAGTCTGGGTTCGAGGCTATGTCTCGACCCCGGAACAAAAAGCGATGGTCCTCAAGACCGCTCAGTACGTCTCAGGCGTGCAACGCGTGGTCGACGAGGTGTCCGTCAATCGAGTTCAACCGGCCAGCGGTCAGATCCCCGGGATTCCCGGTGTTGGTGTCCCTGGTGGGCTTTCGGGCCCTGGCGTTTCGGCGATGGCAGCACCTACTGGCCCTGGGATCAGCGGTGGGGCTCCTCGCCCCTTTGCCCCAAGCTCGGTCAACGGCGGTCCTGTTGTCGGTGGCGGAGTCGGTGGACCTTACACCGGCAACGTCGTAGCACCCCAGGCTCCGATGCCGATGCAGGGTGGTCCGAGCTATGGTGGTGGCGTTGCACGCTACGACCAACCCTACATGCCCAACTACGCTTGGCCGAGCTATGCAGCTTATCCAAACTCTGCCGCAGTGACCTACCCCAAGCAGTACAGCGCTTCGGCTTGGCCATACATCGGTCCTTTCTATCCCTACCCCCAAGTCCCACTTGGATGGAGACGCGTCTCCTTGGAATGGGATGACGGATTGTGGTACCTCGACTTTACCCACAAGTAAGTCGATTGGATAGAAACGCATTGAACCCAGAGGGCCTTGGTCGAGAGATCAGGGCTCTCTTCGTTTTTTCTCCGTCAACATAGGATCGGAAAACGGACGAACCGTCATGGTTTCTAACGATCGACGCAAGCGATAGTACTTGAGCCCAGGGACAAAGAAGCAAAGGCCCGCGACGACGGCAAAGATCAAATGAGCGATTCCCGGCCAAACAAGCATTGCTCCAGCCGATACGAATAAACTGGCAGCTTGCAGATAGAACGCACCGCTGAGTATCCCGGCTTTGATAAAAAACATCATTCCCGTGATCACGGCCAACAATGGCGTGAGCGTCAGGGGCTCAAGTTTCAGCCCCCACTCGACGGGAAACAGCGCTCCGATGCCGATCATCGCCGCCCCCCAGACGTGGGCGATTTGGCGTTCGACAAACGTTACCGGTCCCATCCGTCGTCTAAGGGCCCAGAAGACCGCTGCCCAGCTCCCGAGTCCAACGGTCCAGAGCAGGGCATAAGACAGTCTGCCGGCGTGGTTCCATTGGAGTAGTTCGGTCAGCACACTTGCGATAACCAAGACCAGGGAGTGCCACATCCATAGCAATCCCCAGTTTTCCAAGATCGGAGCGTGATGGGTCTCGCGAAACCACCTTGCTACCACCTGCGCAAACTGGCCGGACCTTGCAGAGATCGGCTCGTCATTGAGGTAGGCGCCAAGATCCGACGCCAGCGACGATGCGCTCGGATAGCGCAAATCCGGTGGCTTCTGAAGACAACGAACGAGAATCATCTCCAAGTCCCGGTCGAGCTTGGGGTTGAGCAATCGAGGACTCGGCGGATCCTGCTCCATGACCTGCAAGAGCATATCCATGGTCGTCTTAGCGACAAACGGAGGTCGTCCGGTGAGCGCATGGTAGAGAACGGAACCCAAACTGTAGACATCCGAGGCTGGGCTGATCTGTCCCATTCGCCCGCTGGCTTGTTCGGGACTCATGTAACTGGGGGTCCCTAAGACCACTCCGGTGCGCGTGAGCGACTCGCCTGCATCGGTGTGTTTGGCTAGTCCAAAGTCGGTCAATCGAGCCAGTCCGTCGGAATCGACCAAGATGTTCGACGGCTTGATGTCTCGATGCAGAATGCCGTTTTGATGGGCAAAGTCGACGGCTTGGGCAATCATCTCGACGATCCGGACCGATTGGCGTTCGTCGATGGCTGAGGTATTGATCAGCTCCTGGAGGGTTCGCCCCTGGACGAATTGCATCGCAAAGTAGGGGCGTCCATCGATTTCGCCGACGTCGTACACCGGCACGATACCAGGGTGCTGCAGCTTAGCCGTCGCGCGTGCCTCAGCAAAAAAACGTTGACGTTCGATATCCGATGCCAACTGGTCTTTAAGAATCATCTTGACGGCTACCTGACGCCCTAGGCTTATCTGCTCGGCGCGATAGACAACCCCCATACCACCGCGTCCGACTTCTTCGACCAATCGGTAGTCGCCAAAGACGCACGGGAGAGCCAAGCGCCAGACATTGGAATCTCCGGTTGGGGGTTCGGAGGTATCCATCAAGCGAACTTCGTGACTGCCGATCGCATCGGTTACGATGATGGTACCCCAGATAGCCTTCAGTTCGTCGGCCAGCCCTGGATGCTCTCGGCAAAGTGGATGCTCGGTGCAGATTTGGTTCAAGTCGACCGGTTGGCCTTTTTGCAATCGATCGGTCAACTGGGCGACCAACAAAGCCAAATTCTCATCGACTTGGAAATTGTCAAGTTCCATCTGCTCGGCGTTCATTCACGAATTTCCTTATAGAGATTCGGAAGGCTTTCGATCACTTCCCTGAGTCGTTTGATTGCGCGGAGATACCGCATACTCGCTGCGGGTTCGGAAAGTCCTAACGATTGGGCGATCTCCTGATTATTGAGTTGTTCGTAGTGCCGCATGAGGATGATCTCACGGTCCCCTTCCTTGAGTTGCCCTATGGCCAACTCCATGTGGTGGGCGAGTTCTTTCTGAGTGGCCGCCGCCGCAGGGGTCAATTCATGATCTTTGAATTGGTTTGCCAATTCGATCGTGGAATTTTCGTTCGAAGCAAATCCGATGGGGCCTTGTTCCCGATCGATGCTCCTTTTGGCCGAGAGTCGATGCCGCCTGTGGGCGTCGATGATCCGGTCCTTGGCAATTTGACGGATCCAAAGATGGAATGGCATGGTCGGAGTATTGACGTAATCGACGAGCCTGCGGTTGGCTTCGATAAGCACATCCTGGATGATGTCGCTTACGTCGACCCGCTGAGCAAGGCGTTGATCGAGTCGCATGGCAATCATGCGCCGCAATGGATCTCGATGACGATCCAAAAGCTCTTCGACCGCTTGAGGTTTACCGTCGCGAACCTCGACAAGAAGTTCCGTGGTTGCTTGGCCTTTAGGCCAAATCGACTCTGACATGTAGCTTCGGTGGGTCGCGCCCACCGTCCGCTGTTGCGTATTCCTGCTAAAATATCTCTGACACAGTCTATTCTAGCGGGTCGTCGAGGGAACTCTGCGCTTCAAGAGCACCCTGAGTCTGCCAATAGGCTGCTTTACCATGGAATCTTCAGAATTTCCCCCTATCTGCCCCGTTTCGGATTCTCCAGAGGCCTCCTACGAAACTCGGCTCGAGCACCCCTGACCGCCTATGATTCCGGAATTGCAACCTACGTCGTCGGTGATTCGCATCAGCCCGGAAATCGATGTTCCGATCACACCCAGGGTCCGCAGACTGATCGATACGGCTCCTTTTCGCCGACTCGCAGGTGTGACGCAATTGGGGCTGGTTTCCCTGGTGTACCCTGGAGCAATCCACTCACGCTTTGAACACTCTCTGGGGGTGTACCGCAACGCCATCGATGTACTCAAACAGCTTGCCAACGATCCGAAACAGCCAACCCTCTTCGGCGATCAGGACGCTTCCCTGATGGTCGTCTCGGCGCTGCTGCACGATCTTGGACATTGGCCCTTTTGCCATCTGATCGAAGACCTTGGACTCTTGGGCTCACCGCGCCATGAGCTCCTGGCCCAGAGGCTCCTAGTGCAGTCGGAACTGGCCGGATTGCTCAAGTCCGACTGGGACTTGGACCCAGAATCGATCGCCGAGTTTCTCGATCCGCAGCAAGGCAGTTCTCTTGATCCGCTCCATTCGATCCTGCGATCGATATTGAGTGGGCCGATCGACATCGACAAACTCGATTACCTTGAAAGGGATTCCTTGCATGCGGGTGTTCCGTACGGTCGCAATTTTGACCGACATCGACTCGTCTCCTCGATGTGCATCGATGCGGAGCGAAATCGGATTGCACTATCAGAAAAAGGACGTACCGCCGCCGAAATGATGGTCTTTGCTCGATACGTCATGTTCAGCGAAGTCTATTGGCATCATGCCGTCCGAAGCGCCACGGCCATGCTACAACGCTGCGTGTTTGAACTCAGGAACCGCGCCGAGCTGGTTGACTCCTGGCTAGACATGGATGATTCGTCGTTTAAATCTTCGGTTTTGACACATTCGCTAGGCACTCCAAGCGAGTCATGCGCCTCGGGAATCTTCGGCCCGAAAAGGATGCTCTACAAACGCATCGCCCAATTCGATCGCTTCTGCGAACCGCAACTCCATCGCTCGATCGCCAGCAAACCCTATCCTTCGCTCGTCGAGCTATCTGGCAGGCTTGCCCACTCGCTTTCCATCCACATCCAATCCAAAGTTGGTATCCATGACGTTCTGATCGACGCACCCCCGGTCGAGTGCGAGGTCCAGTTCGACCTTCGAATCCGTCAGAAGTCAGGGCAATATCTCGAATTGATCGAGGTCTCGCCGGTGGTCCAATCCCTGGCGACGAGACAATTCGACGCGATGGTCAAGCGCGTGCGGGTCTTTGTCCATCCGAAGCTTCGCGATTCGATCAGAAAAGCAAATATCCCAGGGCTACTGCGAGAGATTTTAGATGGTTCGAGTTGACAACCCGACGGTGGGAGAAAAGAATAAATCATCATGCAAAGCCACTTCGTTCCAAAACGACCAGAGATTATTATCCTCGAGCGCCGGTAGGCCTTGGGGAGCGTTTCATTTCCGAAACCAAGTCGCAACCTAAGTTTGCAACCTAACCCCTGAAGCCTGCCGCTTCAGGGGTTTTTTTGTTTTTACAACCACCAAAGATCATGCAAGAACGATCGATCCTCATCTACGACACGACGCTCCGAGACGGAACCCAAGGCGAGGGAGTCAGCTTGTCTTTGCAAGACAAACTCAACATCGCCCAAAGGCTCGCCGAGATCGGTGTCGATATGATCGAAGGCGGGTATCCTCTGTCGAACGAAAAAGACGCCATGTTCTTCCAAAAGGCCCGGCAGTTGAATCTCGGCTCAAGCGTGCTTAGCGCTTTTGGAATGACCCGAAGACGCGGAATGAAAGCCGCCGACGATCCGGGGATCGCCGCACTGCTCGCGGCCCAAACCCCGGTGCTCACCATCGTCGGAAAATCGTGGGATTTCCACGCCACCGAAGTCCTCGGGGTGAGCCTCCAGGAAAACCTCGATATGATCGGTGAAACCGTAGAGTACCTGTCGCGTTATGCTCAGATCGTCTATGACGCCGAACACTATTTCGATGGCTATCGCGCCAACCCTCAATACGCCCTTTCGGCCGTTGAAACCGCGGCCCGATCCGGTGCCAAATGGATCGTCTTTTGCGACACCAACGGCGGATCGCTGCCAGAACAAGTTGCACAGGTAGTCCAGGACTCGAAAACCCGACTCGATCCATTAGGCGCCAAGCTCGCAATCCATTGCCATAACGATGGCGATCTTGCCACCGCCAACTCCTTGGCTGCGATCGATGCGGGTTGCGATCAAGTCCAAGGCACCTTCAATGGGATCGGAGAACGCTGCGGGAACGCCGATTTAGTCTGCGTGATCGCGAATCTTCAATTCAAGAAACAAGGCTATCGAATGCTCCGAGACGGTTCGCTAGAGCATCTGACCGAACTGTCTCGCTACGTCTACGAAACGGCCAACCTAGTCCCTCGCAATAGCCAGCCCTTTGTCGGCCGAAGCGCATTTGCTCACAAAGGGGGGATGCATGTTCACGCGGTCAACAAGTTCGCCCATACCTACGAGCACATGAACCCAGAACTTGTCGGCAACGAACGACGTATTCTGGTGAGCGAACTATCCGGGCGATCCAATATCGCAGCCCTGACTCAAAAACATGGAGCCGACCAGGACCGAATGCTTTTGGATCGGATCCTTGAGAGCGTCGTGAAAAAAGAGAATCAAGGATACCAATACGAAGCTGCCGAAGCATCCTTCGACTTGCTAGTCAAGCAATGCTCGGGGACTTATTCGCCCCACTTTGAAACGATCAAATACCAGATCCTCGCAGGCGACTTGGACACATCAAGGAACCAGCAGTATGCCGAAGCTATCCTCAAATTGAAGGTCGGACAGAGTGTCTGTGTCGAAGCCGCCGAGGGCCACGGGCCCGTCAATGCCATGGACGCGGCCTTGCGCAAAGCCCTAATCCGCTTCTTCCCAAACATCGAATCAATGCAGCTTGTTGACTACAAAGTCAGAGTCGTCAATGGAGAGGCTGGAACAGCCGCAAGGATCCGCGTTAACATCGAAAGCTCCGATGAGAATCACTCTTGGCATACCATCGGTGTCAGCGAGAATATCATCGAAGCCTCCTGGGCCGCTTTGGTCGATGCGGTCGAATACAAACTCCATCGGGATGCCCAAAACATCGAAGGTAAAGACTAGGCGTTTCTGTCGCGAAGTTTCACTTGCAAACGCTTTCTTAATTTGACAAGTTCCGCCAATGGCATGGACGTGAATTCCTCGCGATCCAGCAACGGCAAATCGAGAAGCTCCTGTAGCAACTGGATCCGTCCGATTTCCATACCGATCAATTCGCCCTCCTGACGACCCTCCTGACGACCCTCCTGACGACCCTCCTGACGACCCTCCTGACGACCCTCCTGACGAGCATCCATAAGATTGGACTCGTAGTCTAAAATCGCTTTTTCACGTGAATCGTACATCTCTTTCTCCTCGGTAATCGCTTGAATTTCACTCAGCTCGCTGGTAGCCTGCAAAAACTCTAGACTAGGCAATAGGCGTCTCAAATCTTCCTCGGTGTGTCTGTGGGCATTTTTGATCCAATAGCACCACTTTTGCAACTCGGTCGCAAATTGGATACTCTCCGACGCTCCATCGTACTTCGACAACTCGATCGTGTGAATCTCGATCGAGTCTTCGATCAAACCACCCGTGGTCCGCTCCGCCAACCGGTATTGGTGGTGCAACTGCGCATCACCCCAGAGATTCCTCATCAATAAACATATGCAAAAAGTCGCCTTCAGTTCGCCGTAGCCTTGCCCCCTACTAAGCTGATCCGTATAAGCCGAACATGCATAAAACACCGCTCGTTTTGCAAAACTAGCATGCAAGACAAGCTGGATCTCAACGACAAAAACTCTCCCGGAAACATCCCTCGCTTTAACATCGACACATACAAGCTTGTCTTCCTGATAGTCTTTCAAAGAAAAAGGATTTTGAAACTCGACGCTTTGGATTGCCTTCGGCAAACACAGAACCGAATTCAGGAGGCTAATCAAGCAAATGTCATTGCCTGGCTTCCCAAAAATTTTTCGAAACGCAAAGTCAACCCACGGCCGAATTCCTATGTTCCTCGACATGAGCGTCTTACTCCTAGTCCTCACAAGAATTGAAAATTCTCATCCAGGCCCCAAGCGGCACTATCTGCCCCCGGGAAGAGTATACTGGTAGAGCCCTAACCCTAGCCCATCCTATGCGCAAAAAAAAATCCACCATCTACTTCCGAAATCGCTTGGAATTACCTCTTCTTTGGAACGCGTTTCTAACGGGCGCGGTCTTGATGGGTGCGGTCTTGGTCCTCATGGCCAATTCGATCGCCGCTCAACCCCCTGCAGAACTTCCCCCTTCCAAAGTCAAGTCCCCAGATTTCCTCACCGATGTCCTCCCAATCCTCGACCAACACTGTTCAAACTGCCATGGTGCTAGCAAACAGACTGCTGACCTGCGTCTAGATCTCCGATCGGCAATCCTTAAAGGAAGCAGCAGTGGACCGATTCTCGAAAAAGGGCACAGCGACCAAAGCCGCTTGATCCAAGTCGTCGCAGGGCTGGACCCCGACTACCAAATGCCTCCCGAGGGCGAACGATTGTCAGCCGAGCAAATCGGCATTCTCAAAGCCTGGATCGACGCCGGGGCAACGGGACCCGATGACTCGTCGCTTCTGGAAAAACCGCTCCCATGGAGTTTTCAACCCATCAAAATCCCAAATCCGCCCCGGACTATCCCCAGGCCCGATTCAAAAAGTCTCGGGATGATCGACGCTTGGCTCGAGCATCGCCTTGCCGAAAAGCAACTCAAATTTTCCGAACTCGCAGACCAACGCACACTCATCCGTCGATTATTCCTCGTAGCCCTAGGTGTTCCTCCTACCCCAGAGGAAGTTGAGAGGTTCGCCATCGACTCGAGTATCGATGCCTACGAACAACTCGTCGACCGTGTCCTTGCTGACCCTCGCTATGGCGAACGGCAGGCTCGTCATTGGTTTGATGTCATCCGCTTTGCAGAATCCAACGGATTCGAAACCAACCGTGTTCGCTACAACGCTTGGCCCTACCGCGACTACGTCATCGCTGCGTTCAATCAGGACAAACCCTACAACCAATTCGTGAAAGAACAAATCGCCGGCGATGCCCTCGGTTCGGATGTCGCAACGGGTTTCCTCGTCGCGGGTTCTTACGACCTGGTCAAAAGCCCCGATGTCAACCTAACCTTGATGCAGCGTCAAGACGAACTGGCCGATTTGATCAATACCACCGGGACAGCTTTCCTAGGCTTGACCATCGGATGCGCCCGTTGCCACGATCACAAATTCGATCCGGTGACCCAGAAGGATTTCTACTCGCTCCAAGCCATCTACGCGGGAGTCCAA
>JAPLNM010000056.1 GCA_026692845.1 Planctomycetota bacterium
ATCTCCCGCAGAGATCCGGCTGCTGCACCGTAGTGGATCTCCCGCAGAGATCCGGCTGCTGCAACGTAGTGGATCTCCCGCAGAGATCCGGCTGCTGCACCGTAGTGGATCTCCCGCAGAGATCCGGCTGCTGCACCGTAGTGGATCTCCCGCAGAGATCCGGCTGCTGCAACGTAGTGGATCTCCCGCAGAGATCCGGCTGCTACAACGTAGTGGATCTCCCGCAGAGATCCGGCTGCTACAACGTAGTGGATCTCCCGCAGAGATCCGGCTGCTGCAACGTAGTGGATCTCCCGCAGAGATCCGGCTGCTGCAACGTAGTGGATCTCCCGCAGAGATCCGGCTGCTGCAACGTCGTGGATTGCTACGACTACTTGACCGATGGATTCTTATTTCGGTACCGCTGGTCGATGACCACCCATTCAAACTTGCCGCTCTTGGTCCCCTTGCACTCGAAGATCGTCTTAGCAATGTCCGATACACGAAAGTCCTTGCTGCGTTTCTCAAGGTAGAAAGACTTCTCAGCTATCGCCAAAATGTCTTCGAGATCCTTGGGGACGAACTTCAATACCGAGCGGTCCTTGATGTTCACCCCGGCAGATTGCAACAGGGCTTTATCGTACTGCATGAGCGCATTGTTGGTCACATAGCTAAAGAACAATCGCTTTTCCTGATCACGGTTTCCCGATCGCCCTTTCGGGGACTTGGCCAACGTCGTGGCGTAATCGATCGTAGCAATCCCACCACCGATCGCAGCGAGTTCGATTCCAAAGGTATCGAGTTGGCTTGCATAGGCCTTGCGGTCGCGCGCAGAAAACTTTAGTTCCCAACGCTCGCCCCGTTGCACCCCGTCAACCCCCTCGCCCTCAGGTCCCGGTGGCCGACTGTCACCTTGCCCACTTCGGTCCCCGGTAATGGCATCCGAGGCCATGATCGTATCCATCGATGAGATCGCTGCGATCGCATCGTTGACCATTTGGATGGTTTGTTCCAAGGCAGGCTCGGTCAGTTGCTCGACTTCGTCAGCAGATGGAGGATCGAAATCCCGATCAAAACCCGCCGCGTTCTCGCCCCGTCCGGCAAGCTTTTCGGCCTCTATCCCCATTTTTTGCTGCCGCGTCCAGTTCATCGAGAGCAAGAACAACAGAAATAGCATCCCGACGGCCAAGGCCAGCATTAATGCTACGCTGATGAGCAAGCTCGAGACTTGCTCAACCTTGTTAGTACGCATCGAGGACTCATCGACATGCAGCATCCGACCGGCAGATGTCGCATTGGATTGATTGGCTGTGGTTGTGCTCATGGCTATTTTTTATTCCACGAAGATATAATCGGGACGAAGTTCAAGATACCAAGTTTTCCATTCACGCTGGGCTTTGATCCGGTCCTGTTCGGTAATACCACCCTCTTTGGGTAAGTGGTACTTGTCGAGCTTGCGAGAGATCAAACGCAACGAGGTTTCCGCATTGCGATTGACGACCGTGTCGCGGTCGCTCAGCGCGAAGATCAACTCCGGGACCATGTCCAAGTCATCGCTGCGACCAAGGACCTTCGATGCAACGCGCCGGGCCTGCCAATCCTTGCTCCGCAAGAGTCGCGAAAAACGATTCAGCTCGTCCTTGCGGCGGGATGGGTCCTTCGAAAAGATGATTTTTTCCGCGACAAGCTTGTCCTCACCCTGGGATTTCTTGTCGTCCTCGAGCATCTTCAACGCGTCGTCGATGCTCGTCGCTTCGTTCTTCGATACCGCCTTGCCGTTGATCATCGTGGCGCCGGCCAGATCGCTAGGAAGTTCGATGCCACCGATGGCGATGGCCTCCTTGAGCTCTCCAATGGCTTTTTGCGTGCTGCGGATCAGGAACAAGATCGCAAGGGATGTGGCCGTTTGCGGCTCAAGGACCGTGTCGATGTCCTTGGCCCCCTGCCCTCCCCACGAACCGTTGGCTCCCTGCACGGCTCGCAGCCGCTCGACCTCGGAGTTGTACCAAGGCGGACTCTTGTTCTGCTTGCCACTGGCGATTTCCAAAAAGGACTCAAATCGCTCTACCGAGTACAGGTAGTAATAATGCCAAGTTGCCCGGGTGTAAGGGTTTTTGCGATTAAAGCCTAGGCCCATGTTCACGCAGTTATCGAGCCGAGCCCGATCCACGTTGGCACCTTTGCGCTTCTTTTCCGCTTCAACCAAAACCCGTTTGAACGCAGGAGGGATCAACCCATCCTCTTCCTCGGCTTCGGCTAACCGGTTGCGAAATACGCCAAGAATGTCCCCCGCAATGAGCACGCTGGAAAGTCCACACGCAGTCAACGAGGAGGTGGATTGGAATTGACCCACGTTGCCAGATTCGAATTGGTAAGGCCATCCGCCTGTGTAGTTGCCTTGGGTGTCCTTGATCTGAGCTGCGTATAGATAGGCCAACGTTTTCATCACGCGGTCCTCGGGCACTTCGATCCCAGTTTGCGCCATCGTCCAAAGCGCCAAGAGCACATACTGCGTTTGCGAGATGTCCGCACTATCGGCTTTGTGAGATCCATCGATATAGCCGAAACCACCGCCAGGTTGCTGGACTCGGACGAAAAAATCCCGAGCTTGGATCAATTGCGGCCCGAAGGTGTCCACACTGACGCTGGCCAACAACATGCAACAGACAGACATGTTGTAAATCGATTTATGGTCGAACCCCCCTCTGGCTACCGACGTTTTCTCGACGTAGTTTTTCGCAAGTTGAATCCCAGCCGATACCACAGGTAGATCCGGATCCCCTTCAACCTTGTAAATCGTATAAGCCGTCAGGACCTGAATCCCAAAGCTCGAATCACCACCCCCTTGGGCAGGATTTTTCGAAAGAAAAAGCACCCCGCGATCGACCATATCTTTGACCACCGGATGGTCCGGTGTGTACTGCGCTCGGACGACACACGGGATCGCCATGAGACACAGCAAAAGCAACAAAAAACTGGCGAACTTGGCCGTAGTTACCCCAGCGATCAAGTTTCCGGCAAAGGCCCATAGTGTCCGAAAGCAAAACCGTAAGCGTAAGGATTGCGGATTCATAGCGTTACCGAACGGGAAACGAAAAGGAAAAGCCGATGCAAGCCGAGTGTGTCCGACTGGCGTAATTGTACCAGATGGGAAGGAAATCTCCACGGTTTAGCCCCAAAAGGAGATCAGAAAGCCTAGGGGTGAATTGACAAACCGCACCAGGGGTTTTACATTTTCTTACCCGACAAGACGGTTAGGTAGCTCAGTAGGTAGAGCAATGGATTGAAAATCCATGTGTCGCCGGTTCGATCCCGGCCCTGACCACTCAAGGTTTATCAAGCGAATCGGCGCTTTCTATCTATGGTAGAACGATTGTCTCAATCGTTCACCGCCGAGGAAACAGCCTCCGGCATTCTAAAACAAAAGCCTAAAGACCTGTCGTCTTCGACGACCAAAGAGCGATTGGGGACAATCGCTCTACCATGGAAGACCTGTCGTCTTCGACGACCAAAGAGCGATTGAAGACAATCGCTCACGCATGAGAGCCAATCTTTCAAACGGGCGGATCGATAGGTCCTGTGGGATTGCCAGCAACTCGCGGTAACGTCGTATCGCTCGGTAACGTCGTATCGCTCGGTAACGTCGTATCGCTCGGTAACGTCGCATCGCTCGGCAATGTCGCATCGCCAGTATCGCTGGGCTTGCGCTCCTTCCAACCCGGCTTGCGCCGACGTGCCTTGGGATGATGCGATGGCCTTAATCCCTCAATCATCTCCTCATCTAGCTTGAACGCCAGCGGTCTGCTCGGCTCGCGGACAATCGTCGCCTCGAGCTTCTGCTTGTTGAGCCTGAGCAACTCGTCGATCTCAAACTCCACGTCCTGCCCGATCCTCAACCACTTCGGATTGAGATTCTCTAACGTGGAAAAATGAAAAAAAACATCGTCCCGGAAGTGCTCGGTGCGAATAAACCCAAACTTGCGGTCCGCGATGACGGTAATGATCTGCCCGATGCGCATTAGTTGTCCCCTGGAAATGAACGCATCCGACCAACGCTGCTGTGATAAATACGCTTGCGCCGCTGCGCGATCGTCGCTTCGGACTGCTTGGCTTGGTCTTGTGCCAATCGTAAATCGGCCAAATTGGCTTGGCAGTAACGACATCCGATGATCTCGATGTGAAACCGTAAGTAGTCGCTTGCGTCCTGAAGCATCGCCTCGAGCAAGTAACTGCCTAACTGCTCGCGCGTCGGACAACTCAGCCGATGACGCCTCCAAATATCCCCAAGGCTATGCATGCCTGAGTCCCGCTGGTTGACCAACGTTTCTATCCGAACACGCAAATCCCCATCGGCTCGAATCGCTTGCTCGAGTTGCGACATCTTTTCGTCCGACAATGCTTCGTCCAAGTAGGCCAGCAGCAACGAATCTGAAATGCTCATAGATCAGGTACTTTTCAGGATTCGTTGCGTAAGGCTCCGATGGCCAACGTAACGTTTTGCCCACCGAACCCAAAACTGTTGTTCAACGCGACTTGGATCTTCGACGGCCTTGCGACATTCGGGATGTAGTCTAAATCGCAAGCCGGATCGGGGGTCTCTTGATTGATCGTCGGGGGTAAGACCCCGTCGCGAATCGCCAACATGCAAACAATCATCTCGGTGGCGCCGGCCGCAGCGATCAAGTGACCCATCATGCTCTTGGTGCTCGAGACGGGCGTGAGCCTTGCGCGCTCCCCAAAAACCCCTTTGCATGCCAAGGTCTCGGTCCGATCGTTGACCTGAGTGCTCGTTCCATGCGCGTTGACATACCCGATCTGATCGATGTTCAGCCGCGCATCGGCAATCGCTTGCTTCATGCAGCCGATCGCACCGCGTCCCTCGGGGTGAATATCGGTAATTCGATAAGCATCTGCGGTGCTGCCATAGCCGAGGATCTCGCCATAGATTGCCGCCCCACGACGGCGCGCGTGCTCGTACTCTTCGAGGATCACAATCGCTGCGCCTTCTCCCAACACAAAACCATCGCGGCCCTTGTCAAACGGTCTAGATGCTCGCGCCGGCTCGTCGTTGCGCTGAGAGAGCGTTGTCAAAAGGCTAAAACCTGTAAGTCCAAATGGATGGATCATCGAGTGACATCCACCTGCAATCATCGCATCGGCATCCCCGGCTCGGATCAACTCGGTCGCCTCGCCTACGGCTTGGCTCGAAGCCGCACAGGCCGTCAAGCAATTGCTGTTGGGACCTTGGGCGTCGAACAATGCCGCAACGTGCGCTGCGGGCATGTTGGGCTCCTGCTCCATCTCCTCGCGAGGATCCATCAGCTCGATCCCCTTTCGGATGAATTTCGACATGCTGAACTCCGGACCCGCAACGGCCGCATCGACCATGCGGGTGAAATTGCTGAAGTTCTGGTTTCCCTCTCCAGCCCCTAAGTACACCCCGATTCGAGTCGGATCGATCGAGCTGTCAAATATTCCTGATTGCACTACCGCTTGCTTGGCCGCGCCGACGGCAAAACGTGTATGCCTGCCACGGTAATTCCATACCGCAGGGTCCTCACCGACCTTCGAAACATCCCAATGCTTGACTTCGGCGGCAATGGTCGTCGGGTAGCCCGAAGCATCAAAGACCGTAATCGGCCCGACGCCACTTTGGCTCTCCAATAGCGATTTCCACATGGTCGACACGTCGTGCCCAAGTGGATTGATGACTCCCAAACCAGTGACGACAACACGTCGGCGCATGAATCCTAAGCCTTCTTTAAAACAGAGCTCTTCCGGTCAATGCTTCGCTCAAACTCTAGCCCGATGCCGATGGCAGAACCAGAGGATGACTTCGCGATGCTTGTCGCAATGCCTCGGCGGATGCAAGCTCCGCATCGAGCATATGCTGTGGAGGGTTTATTCTATTGCCCGCAGTGTCGACTGCAACGTCGAATAGACGCAGGATTCGAAGAGTTCTCATCAGATCCTCAGGCGGAAAAAGCGCCTCGGCACCAAAACTATGGTCGAGAAACGCAAACCATAGCTCCATCTGTGCAACCGGTTGGCCCTCGCAGGTGATCGTCCCTTCGATCGCCGCACCCGTTGGTGTCTTGTTCTGGACGACTGCCAAAAACTCGATGCAATCTCCAGGAACCACAACGCGATGAAAAACCGCCTTGGATACCTTGGCCAATACCGTCTTGCGCGTAAAACCTTCCGGCTCCGAGACGAGCAATCCTCCAGTCTGGGCCATCCCCTCAATCATCAACGAATGAGGATAGTGGGGACAACTCTGCAAGTAATTGTCCAGTGGCTCTTCGCCAAAGGTCACATTCTTGATCGTGCGAGCCCGGGTGTCTCGCACAAACTCATGAAATCGATCGATCCAGAACCAACGCACAGCAGTAGTCCTATGCCAGTTTGGTTTGGACGTAGCGGCACAAGTCGCTGACGGTCAAAAGATCACCGAAATCCTGTATCCTTGGATTCGATTCGAACTTCGTCAGGTCCGCCCAAGGCATCCGCTTCTTGAGCTCGGCTAGTCCGTTGGAATTGACCTTGCCGTCTTGGACAAAGCTGCTTTGAGTCAAGATGTCCTTGGGGAACAAGTCCTCAGTCTGAATCTTGATTCCGAAAGCCTTTTCCAACTTGAAAACAATATCCAAAAAGTCGATCGACTCGGCTCCCAAATCTCCGACCATCGTCGCACCAGGAGTCACATCGCCTTCGTCGACTCCCAAAGCATCGACCAAGGCGGACTGAACTTTGGAAAAAACCTCTTCATTCACTGACATACAGCATCCCTCAGAATCAACGAATCCTTGTTCCCTGGTTCCCAAATGGCCTGTTGACCTAAAAACCCCAGGGTCTCAATATCTAAATACCCGTAATCGGAAAATTTTACCAGCCCAGTGTTCCCAATCGACAGATTTTCAACCGAAACGATCTCCCGAGGCTGAAAATTCACTCACTTTGCTCCCGATGCCTCGGTCCCCAAAACCGCTTGGATCGAGAGCCCTAACCAAGATTCCCAGCGTTTTTCCTGCTCAGGGGTCGGTTTTTCCACCCGAACCAAATTCCAACTCGCAATCGCCTCAATCTGCCGATCAGCAACCAATTCCAAACCAAGTTCGAGCATTTTTCCACGTCTGGCGACCAAGAGTGTCGTCTGCTGACCAACCTCCAACATCCCAACGCGATCGGCCCACTGCTCGGACGTGACGCGATAACCGCCCAGGGCAATGATCTCATCGCCAACCTGTAGCCCAGCTCGACTCCCGGCAAAACCACGCAAAACCTTGTCGACCTGAGTCTTGCCGGCGACATTGCTCAGCTCCAATCCGATTTGCGCTGCGGTCGCTGCCTTCGAAACACCCGACGATGGGCCCGGCTCCTTCGAACCGTCCTTGGGCGACTCGCTGGCCTTCCACATCAAACCGTAGGCGTCCAAGAACGGTTGGTAATCAAGCTCCTGTGTCGAACTCAACTGCTCGTCGAGCCAATCGCCCAACGCCTTGCCCCCTAACTCACGGACAATGTTGGAAAAATCCTCGTTGCTATACCCCGTGGCCCGATGCCGCTGCCAAAGCAATCGCATGCAATCGTCGAGCGTGTGCTTGTCTTCAGATCGAAGCCGTATCTGCACGTCGAGCAACATCCCAAGCAACGCCCCTTTGACATAGTAACTGATGCGGCTGTTGGCGGCGTTCTCGTCCGGCCGATAGAACTTGATCCATGAATCAAAACTGCTGTCGACCAAGTTTTGGACCTGACGACCCGGCGAATTCTGCACCGTCTGTATGCTCTTGCTCACCCGCTCAAGATACTCCTTGGAAGTCGACAATCCCGCTCGAACCACAAACAAGTCGTCGTAGTAACTGGTCAAGCCCTCGGCGATCCATAACTCCTGAATGTACTGCTCTTGGTTGTAGTCGTACTTCATGAGCCCCTTGGGTCTGAGCCTGCGAACATTCCACGTGTGAAAAAACTCATGCGATACGAGCCCAAGCCAATCGACATACTTGGAACGCTGCTTTTGCGCCCAACGACTCGACATCAGTACCGTCGAGTTGTCATGCTCAAGCCCCCCTGAAGATTCCGTTAGCAAATTCAAAAACCAATAGTGCGGATAAGGCACCTCGCCCCAAAACTCTTGCTCGACCTTGATGATCTTGGCCGCATCGGCCATCGCTTTCTTCGTATCCCAACCATCGCTCGGAACCGTCGCCAAGTAATGTGACACGCCCGAGATTTCCTGGGCTTGTATGTCGATACTTCCTAGGACCACCGGACTGTCGACCAACTCGTCAAAGTTCTTTGCCGACCGAACCCATGGACTCGTCGGCAAAGCACTCAGCGAGGTCGCTATCTGACCCCATCCGGCCCTCGGAACGCACTCCAGGACACACCGGCGATCCATCGCGTCCTCCGGGATCAAAAAAGTCGCTGCACCTGTCAGAAACGCAAACTGATCTTCGATCCAGTTGGTCCGAACCCCCATCTCACGCCCATAGAGCGCATAACGCAAGGTGACCCTTTCGGCGTTTTCGCAAGTCACCACCCAATGGTTTTTATCTGACTTGACACTCTTTAACGGACTGCGCTTGTCAAAGGCCTGAAGGCTCTCGACCTGACGAGCATACTCGCGGACCATGTAGCTGCCAGGTGTCCAAACCGGCATCATCAACCGCAACTCTTTGGCTCCCTTCGTCGGGTAACTCGCCTCGATCGACACCCGGTGCATCGGCGCTTCGTCAAAGCTGACCCGGAAATAGACCGATTCCTCGTCGAGTTTCCTGTCGGCCAAATCGTCTTGGGCTGTCAATCGATGCTCCAAAATCCAAACCAACGCGCAACAAGCCAACAAAAGGGCCCTGACGAGTCGGTCCATGGGGGAATTGAGAAAACGAAAAATCAACGGGTTGTCAGTGGCACTTCGCATGATGCATAGTTTCTCAGGCTCCAACGCGATTGGGAAGATGGCTTCGAAGCCATTGTTTGGTTAGCAACAGCCCTTTGATCCAAGGCCGCCGCGATGCTCGCGGCATGTGCAGGTGCTCTAAGCCCTCGAAAATGCGTCGATTTTCAAAGATTTGCTCGGGCAGAAGAGAATCGCGGTCCGGATCCACCACCGATCCGACAAACTCCCCAGGCTCGCGGATCAAGGGAAACGGCAAACAAAATTCATCCCCGTAGGAAAACAATTCGCTGTGGACGAGCAAATCCCCGGCAAACCTCGGGTAGACCACCTCCCGAAGAAATACCTGGTCGTGACCCTTGCGCGACCAAAGCCCCCATCCGTGAATCAACGCTTCGATGTCGCGAATCGCTCCACCGCGGCAACCCCACATCCCCCCCATGATGAGCACTTGATGCTCTGGATGATCCCGCATCAAATGAAGCCCCTTTCCACTCTCGAGCCACTGCTCGACGGCCGCGGCCTCTCTGCGGCTAGGCCGAGAATCGGTATCGCGCACAATCACCGCATCGAGTCTTGCATCCCCGGCTGGCAAAAACCTCCAAAACATCCCATCGACCAAATCGACGCGATGCTTCAAGATCACCTCGGCACCCAAATCCTCAAGCCTTTGGATCCAAGCCCCATCGATCTCCTGCGAGACATACACCCGAGGCGTCCAACCCGGATAAACGCTCGGAACCAGTCGGACATTTCGAAGCGCACCCTCGATGTACAACGGATTCGTGCCGTAGAGCGAATAAGAAATAACGCGCTTGGTCATGGTCGTTTCGCCTTCAGCTTCTTCGCGAATGATCGCTCGAATACTCGATCTGTTCCCAATCCAATTCGGTGGCTGTCCCCAAGGGACGATCCGGATAACGGAAATTATGATAGTAAAGCTCCACCTTCTGCATCTGGAGCGACTCGATCATGCACCGAATCGAACTTTCCATGCAGTGGACCTGGGCGGCTCGCTCCAAAACCAATCCCAAATGGAAGATGCTCTCGGTGATGTCATTGCCGACGATGGGAAGCTCAATGCGATCGGTATCGACCCGATAGCCTCGCTCGGGGTCATCGTGCACAAAGGCATATCCGCCCTGGCTCAAATTTCTTTCGGTGATCAACTTCTTATAGACACGCTCTTCCTGTTGGTAATCCCGAGCCCAATAGCAATGGCTGTAGCGAATCGAATAAGGAACTTCTGCCTGCAGGTAGAAAAGTTGATCGAAAAAAGTATGCGGGTATTTCTTGAGCAGTGGACGCATCGCGCGATGTCCCAAACAAAGGAAATTCTTGGTCCTGTTGCGCCGTAGAATTCGCTGCACGGCTTGGCCCTCGCGCTTGTCAGGATCGATCGCCTCGAGCACCACACGCGGCTCGTCGCGATACATCCACTGAGCCATAGGAACATTTCGCGTCTTGCAAAAGACCCGGATTTTTCGATTAGCCGACAGGTCGCAGAGCAAATAGCGGACCAATCCGTTGAAGTGGATCATGTCACCGAGCCCCAGCGTGTGATGGATAAAGAGGTCTTGTTGGAAATCCAACGCCTCGATCCGACGCGAGTGAACATCGAACAGGTTGCGAATACTCAGTTTTACCATGGGATGGGGTTGCCTTGCCGAGGCCAATCGAAGCCAACACAAAGCCCCTGTATCACATAAAGGGCCCTTAAAGCAAGCCGATCCCTGCGAAACTGATCGGACTGATCGGACTGATCGGACTGATCCGACGGATCGGACGCCGGGCAATGCGAGTCGTAGTGCTCTTTACACGAACCGTCTGGTTCGTGTAACTCTAGAGGACTATGGACCTACACGACTCTGGCTCTGAGAACGCTATGACGCAAATCCCCAAACGCCGACGAAAAAAGCGGAGATTCTACTGGGTCGAATTGGGGTTTCTAATCCTAGGACTCATCGGCCTGCGTCCCGAAATCCTCACGGAGCTATTTCCGAACAACCGCCCTAGACCAACGGCTAACTTTTACAGCCCCGTCTATAACCCCGCACAAACCTTGCACCCAGCCAACAACGGCTATGACCCATCGGGGCAACCCTTGCTGTCCTACAGCTACCCTCAAGCCTACGCGGCTGCGGCTTGGTCCAACCCATCCTGGAATGCTTACTCTTCTCCCTATCCTCCTCAAGCCCAACCGAATTCCCCGTATCGGCCTGATCCAAACCTCTACGATCCAAACCGGATCGCGTCGAATCCAGCGCAAATGACAAGCCGCTACGCCGCCAATCCGGCTTACCCAAGTCCATACAGCTCTGGCTATCCTCAAAACGCTTATCCTTCACAACCCGCGGGGCAATCCCCAGCCGGTACCTCGCAGCCTCCAGTCGCTTGGCCCGATGGCTACCAACCTAACAATTCAACTTACTACAGGCGATGACCCCCGAGTGCCTGTCCTCTGCACCGATCGAAAACTTGGTGCGCCGTGCCGCTTTGGCAAAAGCCCTCCGCGATTTCTTCGACAAGCGCGGCTTTGTAGAAGTCCACACGCCGATCCTATCGCGCTTCTGCGTGATCGATCGGCACTTGGATCCCATCCGCGTCGATGCCCACTCGGTAGGTGCAAATGCGGTAGGTGCAAATTCGGTAGATGCGAATACCGATCCCTTTTGGTACTTGCAAACCTCTCCCGAGCAATCGATGAAACGATTGCTCGCTGGCGGATTAGGTAGCTGCTACCAACTCGCAAGCGTCTTTCGGTCTGGCGAGTTCGGACAATTCCACAACCCCGAATTCACGATGGCCGAATGGTACGACGTCCAAGCCGATCTCGACTCCGGACTTGAACTGCTCGATGCCCTTCTGCAAAGTTTGCTCGGTACCCCCCCTGCCGAACACTTCCGCTTTGCAGAAGCATTCGAGCAAGCCACGTCGATGAAACTCTTCGATTGCGATCTGCATACTCTCGGAGAATGGTCTCTGGAACACAAGCTGATCGATCGAGCCGATTGGAGCGACGATTGGGACGATTGGGTCAACCTAATCTTCTCGATGGTCGTGCAACCATCCCTCGGAATGAAGCGACCGGTGATCGTCACCCATTTCCCCGCAACCCAAGCAGCACTTGCGAAACTCGACAAGCAAGATCCCCGGACCGCCGAACGCTTTGAAGCCTTCTACCTCGGTGTTGAGCTAGCCAACGGATACCATGAACTGTGCGATCCAGACGAACTAGCGCGCCGAGCCGCACTGGCAAATCAACAGCGCATCGCCGACGGCAAATTCCCTCTGCCTCTGGAAAACCCATTGATCGAAGCGATGCGGCTTGGGATCCCCAATTGCTGCGGCTGTGCTCTGGGGTTCGATCGCCTAGTCATGCTCGCCTGCAAAGCATCTGGGCTCCGTGAAGTGATTCCCTTTACCTTCGATCGAGCGTAGAGCCTCCTGAATTTGCAATCTTCGATCGATTGGTTTATCCTCTTGATCGTCCTCTGTTTACCACTCGTCTACTCGTTATTTCTTCGAATTCATCCATGACGAAAAATCCCCAACTCGACTTGAGCGAACTGATCCGAGCGATCCCCGATTTTCCCAAGCCTGGCATTCTGTTTCGGGATATCACGCCGCTGCTGGGCAACCCCGTCGCATTCGAAGAAACGATCGAACGCATGGCTGACTTGATTCGCGGAGAGAGGATCGATGCGCTCGTCGCTGCCGAAGCTCGCGGGTTTATCTTCGCGGCCCCTTTAGCCATTGCACTCGGCGCCGCATTTGTGCCTGTCCGCAAACCGGGCAAACTGCCCTACGAAACCCATTCGTACTCCTACGATCTTGAATACGGGAGCGACACGCTGCATATGCATACCGACGCGATCCGACCAGGCTCAAGGGTCTGGATCGTCGACGATCTGCTTGCGACTGGCGGAACGGTCGAAGCTTGCACGAAACTTCTGGAAAACTTCCAAGCCAACGTCGTGGGTGCTCTGTTTTGCATCGAGCTGGAGTTCCTCGAAGGTCGCCAACGCTTGGCCCCACATCGTGTCGAAGCCTTGCTGAAATACTAGCTTCCATCCGCATGAGCCATCCGATGGACAATCCGTATGAACCGCCGGTTGGGGAATTCGGACAGGATATCGCGGATGAGGATATTGCGGATAGCGAGCAGATTCGCCGCCGAGTCTCTCGGCCTGGCACGGCTCTTTTGATCATGGGGTCCATCTACTCGGTATTTCCAGCGATCTATAGTGTGGGGTTCCATCGGGCTTTTTTTAACAATCGCATCCCAGTCGAAGACATCCTTTTGGTCGCAGCGTTCTTTTTCACTGCG